>NZ_VCCH02000047.1 GCF_005938675.2 Mycobacterium sp. KBS0706 | reverse complement strand
GGCCGCGATGCCGCCGGGCGATCTCCGCCGCCCGCCGGTTGACGAAATGCGGCCGGCAGTCGCTGTCGACCAGGATCGCGCCGCTGTCCAGCGCCTCCAGCACCGACCGGCTCTCCGCCACCAGCAGCTCGCTGGCGGCGAGCCGCCGGCGCAGGCGCTGAGCCGCCGCGAAATGCGGCATCACCAGCTGCAGCGCCTGCAGCTCCACCGGCGCGAAATCCGGGGCGTTGGGCGGCCGGCAGACGGCGACATAGCGCGACCGAATCCGGCCGTGCCAGGCGAAGACGCCGGCGCGGAAGCCGTTCATCGGCCGGACGATCTCGTTGTACATCTCGGTCCGCAGGAAGTCGGCATCGGCCACCAGGCTGGACGACGCCACCGCCCGCTGCGCCGGAATCGAGCGCAGCCAAGCCTCCGCCGGGCCGCCGCCGCCGGCCGCCGCGGCGAAGCGGTCCAGGGGCCCGCGATCGACGCCGACGCCAAGCCCGGCGGCCGGCCCTCCCGCCTCCTGGGTCAGCAGCACCGCATGGTCGGCCCCGACCAGCCCGCGCACGGCTTCGAGCCCGTCCGCCCACCCCTCCGGCCGCAGGGCCGCGTCATAGATCCGCTCGACCGCACCGGAAACCGCTTCGGCCAACATGCTCGAATGCCCCACCCGAAATCACGCGAACGCGCAAAGGGGGCCACAAGACGGGCGGAAGATGGCAATCCTCAGGACCGGATTGTGGCGGCCTGCCATAACTGGCGTACCGGTTAGGGGCGCGGCGGGATCGAATAGGTCCCGGTGGTGTGGGCGACCGGCTCGTCCTCACCTTCCGAGAACAGCAGCACCTCGCCATAGGCCAGGCGCTTGCCGAGCTTGAGCAGGCGGGCCTCGGCGATCACCGGCACCAAAGCCGGGCGGCGCAGGAAGTTGATCGCCATCGAGGTGGTGACCGCGAGCTCGACCCGGCCGATCCGGCTGAGCACCGCGGCGTAGAGGGCGACATCGGCCAGGCCGAACAAGGCCGGGCCGGTGATGGTGCCGCCCGGCCGCACGAAATCCTCGCGGCAGGGCATCACCAGCGTCGCCGTGCCTGCCCCAAGCGCCGCGACCGTCACCCCGAAGGCGCCGATCAGCGGCACGCCCTCGCGGATGATCGCCTCCACCACCTCGGCCTCGATCGCCGGCTGCATCGCCGCCCTCCCCTCCGGTTTCCGCCAGTAGGGCCGAGCCCGCCGGCCGCCGCAAGCCTCTGCCCGACGGGGAGACGACCGGGGCGTCCGACAGGGCCGTCCCGGCCGCCAGGCGCTACAGCACGAAATCGCCGGCGACGAGGCCGATGGCGCCGGTGAGCTGGATGTGGAAGTCGGAGGCGCCGTCGCCGTTGACATCGCCGGCGATGGTGGTTACGCCGCCGGCAACGGCGAAGCGGAGTTGCCCGGCGACGCCGGTGTAGAGGCCGGAGCCGATGAAGTTGAAGGCCTGGTTGCCGGCGACGGCCGCATTGGCGTCGATGCCCGACAGGTCGATGCGGTCGCCCTGGGCGTGGCTGAAATCGGCGATCCGGTCGGCATTGGCGCCGACCACGCTCTCGGCGGTCGCCACATAGACGAAACGGTCGGTGCCGGCGCCCCCGGTGAGCGTGTCCTTGCCCGCCCGGCCGACGAGAACGTCGTTGCCGTTCCATCCTTGCAGGACATTGGCGCCGGCATTGCCGTAGAGGCTGTCGCTGCCCTGGCTGCCGGAGACGTTCTCGATGCCGGTCAGGGTATCGCCCTGCGCCTCGCCGCCGCTGCCGAGGCCGCTGGCGAGGCTGACCAGGATGCCGGTGCCGCTGGTGTAATAGCTCGCCGTGTCGGTGTCGGTGCCGCCGTTCAGCACATCGGCCCCGGCCCCGCCGCGGAGCACGTCCGCCCCGGCGCCTCCGGTGAGCGTGTCGTTGCCGCCGAAGCCGTCGATGACGTCGGCGGCGGCGGTGCCGTTGACGGTGTCGGCATTCTCGCTGGCGCGGGTGACCAATTGGCCGCGGATGGCGCCGCCGCCGAACTGCGCCGTGTGGATGTTGAAGTAGAACGGGACGTCGTTCGGCCCGGTCCCGGCCTGCAGCGCGGTGACCATGCTGCCCGGCAGCGGATCGCTGTCGGTGGTTTCCCAGACGCCGCTGATGGTGACCGAGCCGTCGCCGTTCTCGACGATCTTCAGGTCGTCGTCATCGTCGGTCCCACCCAGCGGCAGGATGTCGAACACGACGCCGCCATTGGCCCCGCGGGCTGCGGCGTGGATGTGCATCAGGATGGCGTCGTCCTGCGGATCCGCGGTTCGCGGGGTGCCGTCGATCAGCTCGCCGAAATCGATGCCGGCGGAGATCGTAACCGAATAGGTCAGGGCCGTTCCGGCCGTGTTGAGGCTGAGTGTCGCGACCCCGGTCGCGGTTTCGGTGCTGCCCGTCCCGATCTCCTGGCTGGAGTTGAGGATGGCGGTAAAGGTGGTGGTCATGGCGAATCTCCCCTTCCCATGGTTAACCGGATACGGTTCGCGCGCAGGCGCACATGCGTTTCGCTCCGCACCGCAGGCCATTCGCCAAAGCAAGGGTCTCCGCACGGGCGCGGGAAAGACATCGTGGCTGTTTCATCCGCCGGGCGTCGGGGTAGAGTGCGTGCCGCACCGCCAGGACCCGAGGAAACGCCATGTCCGCCGATCCGCTGCCCGCCGCTGCTTTGGCGGATGAGACGCCGCTGCTGCGGCAGGATGCCGACGGCGTCGCCGTGCTGACCCTGAACCGCCCGGCGGCGCGCAACGCCCTGTCACTGGCGCTGATGCTGGCGCTGGAGACCGAGCTGCAGGCGATCCGCCAGGACGAGTCGGTCAAGGTGGTGATCCTGGCCGCCGCCGGGCCGGTGTTCTGCGCCGGCCACGACCTGAAGGAGCTGCGCGCCGATCCCGGCCGCGAGCATTACGAGCGGATCTTCGCCCAATGCTCGGCCCTGATGCTGGCGATCACCCGGCTGCCCAAGCCGGTGATTGCCCAGGTGCAGGGCATGGCGACCGCGGCCGGCTGCCAGCTGGTCGCCAGCTGCGACCTGGCCGTCGCCGCGGCCGAGGCGCGCTTCGCCACGCCGGGGGTGAATATCGGCCTGTTCTGCTCCACCCCCATGGTCGCCCTGTCGCGCGCCGTCGGCCGCAAGCCGGCGATGGAGATGCTGCTGACCGGCGACGCCGTGACCGCCGACCGGGCGCGCGAGCTGGGCCTGGTCAACCGGGTGGTGCCGCCCGGGGGGCTGGCCGAGGAGACGATGGCCCTGGCCCGGCAGATCGCGGCGAAATCGCCGCTGACCCTGGCCCTCGGCAAGGAGGCGTTCTACGAGCAGGCCGAGATGGGGCTGCAGAGCGCCTATGAGTATGCGAGCGAGGTCATGACCCGGAATATGCTGGCCCGCGACGCCGAGGAGGGCATCGACGCCTTCATCGAGAAGCGTCCGCCCGTCTGGCAGGGACGCTGAGATCGACATGGATCACGAGCGCTACGACGACGCCTATCTGCGCGGCATCCTGCGCGGGGTGAAGACCATCGCCATGGTTGGCGCCAGCCCGAACTGGAACCGGCCCAGCTACTTCGCCATGACCTATCTGCAGGGCAAGGGCTACAAGGTCATCCCGATCAATCCCGGCGTCGCCGGCCAGGCCATCCTGAAGGAGACGGTCCTCGCCCGGCTGGCCGATGTGCCGCAACCGGTCGACATGGTCGACATCTTCCGCAACAGCGAGGCCGCGGCAGGTGTGGTGGACGAGGCGCTGGCCCTGCCGGTGCCGCCCAAGGTGATCTGGATGCAGCTCGGCGTGCGCAACGACGCCGCGGCGGCGAAGGCGGAGGCTGCCGGGATCCAGGTGGTGATGAACCGCTGCCCGAAGATCGAATGGGCGCGGCTGAACGGCGAGCTGAGCTGGATGGGCACCTCGTCGCGCGTGATTTCGTCGAAGATCCAGAAACGAGGGTGACGAGCATGTCCGAGAATAACGGCCCGGGCTTCGAGACGCTGGCGATCCATGCCGGCGCGCGGCCGGACCCGACCACCGGGGCGCGGCAGACGCCGATCTACCAGACCACCTCCTATGTGTTCGAGGATGCCGAGCACGCGGCGTCGCTGTTCAACCTGCAGAAGCTGGGCTTCATCTACAGCCGCCTGACCAACCCGACCGTGTCGGTGCTGGAGGAGCGGGTGGCCTCGCTGGAGGGCGGGGTCGGCGCCACCGCCACCGCCTCCGGCCACGCCGCGCAGCTCTTGGCCCTGTTCCCGTTCATGGAGCCGGGGGCCGAGATCGTCGCCGCCAACAAGCTGTATGGCGGGTCGATCAACCAGCTCGGCAACAGCTTCAAGCGTGCTTTCGGCTGGACCACCCATTTCGTCGATGTCGACGATCCCGACACCATCCGCCGCGCCGCCAACGACAAGACCAGGGCGATCTTCGTCGAGAGCCTGGCGAATCCCGGCGGCGTGGTCAGCGACCTGGAGGCGATCGCCGCGGTGGCGCGCGAGCTGGGCGTGCCGCTGATCGTCGACAACACCATGGCGACGCCCTATCTGTGCCGGCCGATCGAGCACGGCGCCGACATCGTCGTCCACTCCACCACCAAGTTCCTGTCCGGCAACGGCACCTCGATCGGCGGCGTTGTCGTGGATTCCGGCCGCTTCAACTGGGCCCAGTCCGACAAGTTCAAGGGCCTGACCGGCGAGGAGCCAGGCTATCACGGCCTGCGCTTCCACGAGACCTTCGGCGACCTGGCCTACACCTTCTACGGCCATGCCGTCGGCCTGCGCGACCTCGGCGTCAACCAGCAGCCGCTGAACGCCTTCCTCACCCTGCTCGGCATCGAGACGCTGTCGCTGCGCATGGACCGGCACATCGAGAATGCGCAGAAGGTGGCGGAATTTCTGTCCACCCACCCGGCGGTGGAATGGGTCAACTACGCCGGCCTGCCGTCGTCCAAGTACCATGAACTGGCGAAGCGGTACCTGCCGCGCGGCGCCGGCGCCGTCTTCACCTTCGGGGTCAAGGGCGGCTTCGATGCCGGCGTGAAGGTGGTGGAGGGCGTGGAGCTCTTGAGCCACCTGGCCAATATCGGCGACGCCCGATCGCTGATCATCCACCCGGCCTCGACCACCCACCGCCAGTTGACGCCGGAAGGGCTGAAGGCGGCCGGGGCCGGGCCGGAGGTAATCCGCCTGTCGATCGGCCTGGAATCGGTCGGCGACATCATCGCCGACCTCGACCAGGCGCTGCGGGCCGCGACGGGGGCCTGATCGCGCCTATCCGCCGGCTCCCTCGAGGAGCCGGCGCTCGCGGGCGAAGATGTCGGCGATCGCGTCCATCGCCAGCCGCAGCCGAGGCGAACGGCGGAGATCCTCATGGATGCCGAGCCAGATCTCGCGGCTGCCGATGCCGTCGCGATCGGCCTCGACACAGGTGAGGCCGGCATCACCCTCGCCGACGAAACAGGGCAAGGCGGCGATGCCGGTGCCGGCGCGGGCGGCCTGGAACAGGGTCGTCATATCGTTGCTGCGCAACACCAGCGGCCGCGGCCCGGCAAAGGCCAGCATCCAGCGATGCTGCGGCAGCTCGCCCGAGGACTCGTCGTCGCCGAGGAACACCCAATCCTCCGGCCGCCGGCCTGCCAGATAGGACGGCGCAGTATAGAGGCCGAAGGCCATGGTGCCGACGCGGCGGGCCACGGCGCCATGCTCCGTCGGCCGCGACAGGCGCAGCACCAGGTCGGCCTCACGCTGGCCCAGCAGCGCCGCCCGTTTCTCGCCGACCAGGGTCAGCACGATGCCGGGATGGGCGGCCAGGAACGGTCCTAGCCGCGGTGCCAGGAACTGGTTGGCCAGGAAGGGCGGGGCCGAGAGCGTGACCGGGCCGGCGACGCCGGCATCGCCGGCGGCGCGACGGGCGAAGGCCAGCGCCTCCTCCTCCAGCCTCGCCGCGTCCTCGACCAGCCGTTCGCCCTCCGCCGTCAGGCGCCAGCCGCGCGGCAGCCGGTCGAACAGCCGCGTGCCCAGCGCCGACTCCAGCGCATCGACCCGGCGGGACACGGTGGTGTGCTCGACGCCCAGCCGGCGCGACGCGGCGGACAGCGATCCGGCCCGCGCCAAAGCGAGGAAGTAGCGGACGTCACCCCATTCCATCCGTGCAGTCTTGCACGGATCCCGTGCGAATTCCCGGACTTCCGAACGGATCGCCATGGACCCATCTTCGGCTGACCGTACCAAGGAGGCCGCATGTCCATCACCACCCGCGCCATCCGCCTGCACGCCACCGGCGGGCCGGAGGCGCTGTCGCTCGACACCGTGACCCTGGCCGAGCCCGGCCCGGGCGAGATCCTGGTCCGGCAGCACTTCTCCGGGGTCAATTTCGTCGACATCTACCACCGCACCGGGCTGTACGGTCAGCCGGCCCTGCCCGCCGGGCTGGGTGTCGAAGGGGCAGGCACGGTCGAGCGGGTCGGGCCGGGCGTAACCAGTCTCCGCGAGGGCGACCGCATCGCCTATGCCGGGCTGCCCGCCGGCAGCTATGCCGAGCGCCGCCTGCTGGCGGCCGACCGCGCCATCCGCCTGCCCGACGGCATCGGCTTCGACGTCGCCGCGGCGGTGCTGGTGCGCGGCCTGACCGCGCATATGCTGTTCGAGCGGGTGCGGCCGCTGCGCCCCGGCGACACGGTGCTGATCCAGGCAGCGGCCGGCGGCGTGGGCGTGATCGCGACGCAATGGGCCAAGCGGCGCGGCGCCACCGTGATCGGCACCGTCGGCGACGCCCGCAAGGCCGAGGTGGCGAAGGCGCATGGCGTCGACCACGCGATCCTGTACCGCGAGACCGATTTCGTCGCCGCCGTGCGCGAGGCGACCGGTGGGCACGGCGCCGACATGGCGATCGACGGAATCGGCGGCGACACGCTGCTCAGGACCTTCGACGCCATGGCGCCCTATGGCCTGATCGCCAGCCTCGGCCAGGTCGGCGGCAGCCTGCCGAAGATCGATATCGGCGAGCTGGGGCCGGCGCGGTCGATCGCCCTGGCCCGGCCCAGCGTGCTGCGCCACTACCTGCCCGATTCCGTGGCCTATCCCCGGGCCGCAGCCGAGGTGCTGGCCGAGGTCGAGGCCGGGCTGCGACCGCTGATCGGTGCCGTCCACCCGCTCGCCGAGGCGACGGAGGCCCACCGGGCGCTGGAGGCCGGCCGCACCAGCGGCTCGGTGCTGCTGGAAACTTAGCCGACCTGCTCGACCGTCAGGCTCCCCGCCGGCAGCGGCTGCAGCAGGGTCTTCGCCGACACCGCGGGGTCCAGCCAGGCGGCCCAGTCGGCACGGTCCAGGAGGACGACCTGGCGGTCGTGATAGGGCGCGATGTCCGGCCCGGGGGCCGTGGTCAGCATGGTGAAGGCCTCGCCGACATCGGGCGCGGTCCGCCAGATCCCGGCGATGCAGAACCACGGCTGCCTTCCCCTGGTGAACCGCCACTTGTCCTTCCGCTTCTTCGCCTTGTCCGCCGGGTCGGTGAACTCGTAGAAGCCGTCGGCGATGATCAGGCAGCGGCCGGTGGCGAATTCGCGGCCGTCGGACCGGAAGTTGTAGACCGGCCGCCCGCCAGGCCCCGGCCAGCTCCAGCGCCGCTGCACCAGGTCGCCCGCACCGCCCTCGACCATGCGGATGATCGGGGCGGTGTCGGTGATCTTGATGCTGTCCCGAGCCTCGAGGTTCGGCGCGCCCTCGGAGGCGCGAAGTTCGATCCCCGCGGCCGTGAAGTCCTCGTTGATGGCCGCGGCGCCCACCTTCGAGCTGTACTCGTTGCACATCGGCGACGCCCTCCCTTGGCATTGCAGCTTACCGGGTCTTCTTGAGATCGATCCAGGTCGGCGCGTGGTCGCTGGCCTTCTCCCAGCCGCGGACATGGCGGTCGACGCCAGCCGCCTTCAGCCGCTTGGCCAGCGCAGGGCTCAGGAGGAAATGATCGATCCTCAGGCCGGCGTCGCGGGCATAGGCGTTCCGGAAATAGTCCCAGAAGGTGTAGATGCGCTCGCCGGGATGGCGCTTCCGCAAGGCGTCGGTCCAGCCCTGCGCCATCAGCCTGTGGAACGCCTCTCGCACCTCGGGCCGGAACAGCGCGTCGTCGACCCACCGCTCCGGCTTGTAGACGTCGAGATCGGTCGGCATGACGTTGAAGTCGCCGGCCAGGACGACCGGAGCGCCGGTGACGAGCAGTTCGGCGGCACGGGCGCCCAGCCGCTCGAACCAGCGCAGCTTGAAGTCGAATTTCGGGCCGGGCGCCGGGTTGCCGTTCGGCAGGTACAGGCAGCCGACCAGCATCCCGGCGACGGCGGCCTCGATGTAGCGGCTGTGGCTGTCGTCGGGATCGCCCGGCAGGCCGCGCTGCGTCTCGATCGGATCGGCGCCGCGCGCCAGGATGGCGACGCCGTTCCAGCCCTTCTGGCCATGCCAGATCGCGCCATAGCCGGCGGCGCGGATCGCGGCGATCGGGAACCGCTCCTGCGGCGCCTTCAGCTCCTGCAGGCAGACAATGTCGGGCACCGCCTCGGCCAGCCAGCGCAGCAGCACCGGCAGACGGCCGTTGATGCCGTTGACGTTGAAGGTCGCGACTTTCATGGCTTGCCGGGCTGCCCCATCACGCCCGTATCAACCGGTTCCCGGCCGGTCGCGTGCCCTCTGGTTCAGTCGAACCCGTACAGGCGGGCCGGGTTGGCGGCGAGGACGGCGTCGCGCTGGGCCGGGTCGGGCACCCAGTCGGCCAGCAGGTCGAGCAGGTCGCCGACATTCGGCATGGTGCCGGGATGGGCGACATGCGGCCAGTCGCTGCCCCAGACCACCCGGTCCGGCGCGGCCGCGACCAAAGCGCGGGCGAAGGGCGTGGTGTCGGCATAGGGCGGGCCGGCGGTCGAGACGCGGAAGGCGCCGGACAGCTTGACCCAGCCCCTGCCCCGCCGCAGCAGGCTCAGCAGCGCCTGGAAGCCGGGATGGTCGATCCCGGCCGAAGCCGGCATATGTCCCATATGGTCGATGACGAAGGGCACCGGCAGCCGCTCCAGCCGCGGCGCCAGCTCCGGCAGGGTCCGGGTGTCGAGCAGGAACTGCAAGTGCCAGCCGAGCTCGCGGCAGCGGTCGCCGAGGCGCTCCAACTGGTCGAAGCCGACACCGCCGCCGAACAGCACGTTGAGGCGCAGGCCAACGACGCCGGCCTCCTTCAGCCGCGCCAGCTCGGCGTCGGGCGCATCCGCGCCGATCACGGCGATGCCGCGCAGCCGGTCGCGATTGGCCGCCAGCGTCTCGACCATCAGCCGGTTGTCGGTGCCGTGCACGCTGACCGGGACCAGCACGCCGCGGGCCATGCCGACGGCGTCGAGCATGCCGAGATAGGCCGTCGGCGGCGCCTCGGGCGGGGTGTAGCTGCGGCTGTCGACCAGCGGATAGCCGGGCGGCCCGCCGATGACATGGGCGTGGGTGTCGCAGGCCCCGGCCGGCAGGGTGACTCGGCGCGGCGGCCGCGGCGCCGGGTCCGGCGCCTGGCACAGCGGCGCGGTGGGCAGCGGCTCAGCCATCGGCATGCAGGGTCTTCCCCTTGGTCTCGGGCAGGGCCAGCGCCGCGATGAACAGCAGGGCATAGGCGCCGATGGCGAAGACCGCGATCGCCCGGCCCAGTGGCATGCTGGCGCTGAGCGTGCCGACCAGCATCGGGAACAGGGCGCCGACGCCGCGGCCGAAATTGTAGGCAAAGCCCTGGCCGGAGCCGCGCACCCGGGTCGGGAACAGCTCGGTCAGGAAGGCGCCGACGCCGCTGAAATAGCCGGAACCGAAGAAGCCGAGCGGGAAGCCCAGCAGCAGCACCACCTCGTTACTCAGATTGAGGCTGGTATAGGCGAAGACCATGACGATGGCGCAGGCCGAGAACACGAAGAACAGCATCTTCCGCCCGATCCGGTCGGCGAGATACGCTCCCACGAGATAGCCCGTGAACGACCCGGCGATGACCACGGCGAGGTAGCCGCTGCTGCCGATGTCGGACAGCCCCTGGCCCTTGAGATAGGTCGGCAGCCAGGTGGTGATGGCGTAGTAGCCGCCCTGCGCGCCGGTGGTCAGCAGCGAGGTCAGGATGGTGATCTTCAAGACCGGGCCAGAGAAGATCTCCAGGAGCCCGGGCCGGTCGCCGGTCTCGGCGATCCGGCGCTGCGTCTCGGCGAACACCGGCGGCTCGTCGACGAAGCGGCGCAGGAAGAACACCAGGATCGCGGGCAGGATGCCGATGAAGAACAGGTAGCGCCAGGCGACGGACGGGTCGAAGGCCAGGAACAGAATTGTCTTGACGATCAGCGCGACGGCCCAGCCGATGGCCCAGCCCGACTGCACCGTGCCCACCGCCTTGCCGCGATGCTCGGCCCGGATCACCTCGCCCATCAGCACGGCGCCGGCCGCCCATTCGCCGCCGAAGCCGAAGCCCATCAGGGCGCGGGCGATCAGCAGCTGCTCGAAGCTCTGGGCGAAGCCGCTGAGGAAGGTGAAGACCGAGAACCACAGGATGGTCAGCTGCAGCGTCCGCACCCGGCCGATGCGGTCCGCCAGCAGGCCGGCGGCCCAGCCGCCGACGGCGGAGCACAGGAGCGTCACCGTTGCGATCTGGCCGGCCTGGGCGTTGGTCAGGCTCCACAGCGCGATGATGGTCGGGATCACGAAGCTGTAGATCTGGACGTCCATCGCATCCAGGCCCCAGCCGGCGAAGCAGGCCCAGAAGGTCCGCCGCTCAGGCGGCGACATTTCCTGGAACCAGGCGGTCGGGCTGGTGTCGGTCGTCTCGGTGGTCATGGGCCCCTCGTCCTCGTTCGGCACGCCCCCCGGCGCACCGGTGCCGACCTCACGCCTCCGCGTCGCCCTGGCGTTCCGGCGCCGCCTCGGCGAAGGCCGGCAGCGCCACCGCCCGCTCCTCGATCCCGAGCAGCGTCGGATAGGGGTTGAGGTCGCAGTCGAAGCGGCGGGCGTTGTAGAGCTGCGGGATCAGGCAGCAATCGGCGATGGTCGGCATCGAGTCGTGGCAGAAGGCACCGGTCTGGGGCGACCGAGACAGCTGGGTCTCCAGCGCGCTGAGCCCCTCCGCCACCCAATGTCGGTACCACGCCTCGATCGCCGCCTCGTCATGACCCAGCGGCGTCCGCAGGTAGCGCAGCACGCGCAGGTTGTTGATCGGATGGATCTCGCAGGCGATCGACAGCGCGATCGATCGCACCCGGGCGCGACCCGCCGGGTCCGGCGGCAGCAGCGGCGGCGCCGGATGCGTCTCCTCCAGATACTCGATGATCGCCAGCGACTGGGTGATGACCGCCCCCTCGCCCTCCAGCGCCGGCACCAGCTTCTGCGGGTTCAGCGAGCGGTAGGGCTCGGCCGCCTGCTCGCCCCGGCGCAGATGGTGGAACACCGAATCATAGTCGAGCCCCTTCAGCGCCATGGCGATGCGGACCCGATAGGCGGCGGAAGAGCGGTAATAGGTGTGCAGCTTCATGGCTTGGGTCGGCTTTCCCCGCGTGCTACCAGCGACTCCACATAGCCCGAAGCGGAGCCTGTTGCCATGTCCTCGTCACGCCCGGACTCGCGTCCCACCGTCGTCTTCGACATCGGTGCCGTGCTGCTCGAGTGGAACCCGCGGCATCTCTATCGCAAGCTGTTCGCGGACGAGGCGGCGATGGAAACATTCCTGGCCGAAGTCTGCACCCACGACTGGAACCTGTCGATGGATGGCGGCACGCCCTTCCCCGAGGCGATCGCCGCCAAGGTCGCCGAGTTCCCGCATCACGAGCCCCTGATCCGCGCCTTCGACGAGCGCTGGGAGGAGATGGTGCCGCATGTCATCGAGGGCACGGTCGAGATCCTGAAGGGGCTGAAGGAGCGTGGCGACAAGGTCTATGCCATCACCAACTTCTCGGCCGAGAAGTTCGCCCTGGCCCTGACGAAATGGCCGTTCCTGGGCTGGTTCGACGGCGTCATCGTCTCGGCCCATGAGAAGCTGCTGAAGCCGGATGCGCGGATCTACCGGCTGCTGGAGAGCCGCTTCGGCCTGGTCCTGCGCGACTGCATCTTCATCGACGACAACCCGGACAACGTCCTTGGCGCCCGCGCCGTCGGCATGCGCGCGATCCGCTTCGAATCGCCGGAGCAGGCGCGGCGGGACCTGACGGAGATGGGCGCGCTGTAGGGCGGCCGGGTCCGCCGCCTCGCACGAACACATAAAGACATGTTTATGTCTTGCTGAGAGTTTGGTATCGTAGCTCTCATGAACGGTGTCGAGCAGGAGTCCTGAGGGTCGTGGAGCGTCTGCTGCAGGGGCTGAAAGCGGCGGCCGAGCCGACACGGCTTCGGATCCTGATGCTGTGCGCCCATGGCGACCTGTCGGTCACCGACCTGACGCAGATCCTGGGCCAGAGCCAGCCGCGCGTGTCGCGCCACCTCAAGCTGCTGGCCGAGGCCGGCCTCTTGGACCGCTTCCGTGAGGGCACTTTCGCCTTCTTCCGGCTGGCCGAGAGCGGCGCCGTGGCCGAGCTGGCGCGCAGCCTGGTCGACCTGATCCCCGACGCCGACGCCACCGTCGGGCTGGACCTGGAGCGGCTGGAAGCGGTGAAGCGCCAGCGCGCCGAGGCCGCCGCCGGCTATTTCCGCGACAACGCCTCGCATTGGGACGACATCCGCACCCTGCACATCGCCGACAGCGCGGTCGAACAGGCGATCCTCGACCTGCTGCCGCCCGGCGAGATCGGCGACCTGCTCGACCTCGGCACCGGCAGCGGCCGCATGCTGATCCTGCTCGGCGAGCGGGTGCGGCGCGCGGTCGGCATCGACCTGTCGCGCGAGATGCTGTCGGTGGCCCGGGCCAATATCGAGCGCGCCGGGCTGCAGCGCCGCTGCCAGGTGCGGCAGGGCGACCTGTACCAGCTGCCCCTGCCCGGAGAATCCTTCGACGTCGCGCTGGTCCACCACGTGCTGCATCATCTCGAGGACCCGGCCGCGGCGATCGCCGAGGCGGCGCGGGTGCTGCGCCCCGGCGGCCGGCTGGTCGTCGCCGATTTCGCGCCGCACGACGTCGAGAACCTGCGCAGCGAGCACGCCCATCGCTGGCTCGGTTTCCCCGACGACATCTTCGCCCGCTGGCTGCAGCGGGCCGGCTTCGAGACCGAATCGCCGGTGCATCTGCCCGGCGCCCCTCTGACTGTCACCATCTGGCCCGCCAGGCGGGCGGCGCAACGGAAGGCCGCAGCATGACGATTTTTCCCGCGAACGCATCGGCAGAAGCCCGCCGCGACCCGATCGTCAGCTTCGAGTTCTTCCCGCCGAAGAGCGAGGCGGCGGAGGCGACGCTGATGGAGACGGTGACGCGCCTGGCGCCGCTGGCGCCGGACTTCGTCTCGGTCACCTACGGCGCCGGCGGCACCACCCGCGACCGCACCTTCGGCATCGTCACCAAGATCCAGGACGGCAGCGGCCTGCCCACCGCCTCGCATTTGACCTGCGTCGGTGCCTCGCGTGAGGAGATCGACGACGTCGCCCGCGCCCTGTGGGCCGCCGGCATCCGCCGCATCGTGGCGCTGCGCGGCGACCCGCCCGGCGGCGCGCCCTACGAGGTGCGACCGGACGGCTACGCCTATGCCGCCGACCTGGTGGCGGGGCTGCGCCGCATCGCCGATTTCGACATCTCGGTCGCGGCCTATCCGGAGACGCATCCGGCGGCGCCTTCGGCCGATTTCGACCTGGACAACCTGAAGCGCAAGGCCGATGCCGGCGCCGACCGGGCGCTGACCCAGTTCTTCTTCGACACCGAGGCGTTCCTGCGTTTCCGCGACCGCTCCGCCGCGGCCGGCATCGGCCTGCCGATCGTGCCCGGCATCCTGCCGATCACCAACTTCGCCCGGACCAAGGAGTTCGCGACCGCCTGCGGCGCCGCCGTCCCGGACTGGCTGGAGATGCTGTTCGAAGGGCTGGACGAAACCCCGGACACGCGCCAGCTGGTCGCCGCCTCGGTCGCGGTCGAGCAGTGCCGCCAGTTGCAGACCCATGGAGTGGAGGAGTTCCACTTCTACACCCTGAACCGCGCCGAGCTGACGCTGGCGATCTGCCGCTTCCTCGGCATCCGCCCGCGCCGCGCCGAGGCCTGCGCCGCCTGAGGCCTTGCCATGACTGATGAGCCGAAGCCGCTCGCCGACGCGGATCGGCCACAGGCCCTGGCCCAGCGCGTCTACCGCCAGCACACCGGGGCGCTGGCCGGGCTGGGCCTGGCCGACACCTTCGACTACATCTGGCGCAACAATGTCTGGGGCGCCGAAGAATCGCGCTCGGGCCTCGGCTCCGGCCTGGACGGCACCGCCCCGCTGCGCACGGCGATCCCGGCTTTGCTGCGCGAGCTCGGCGCCGCCTCGCTGCTCGACCTGCCCTGCGGCGATTTCGGCTGGATGAGCCGGACCGATCTGGAGGGCATCTCCTATATCGGCGGCGACATCGTCGCCGACCTGGTCGCCAAGAACATCGTGCGCTACGGCGAGACCGGCCGGCGTCGCTTCCTGCGCCTGGACCTGACCCGCGATCCGCTGCCGCAGGCCGATGTCGTGCTGTGCCGCGACTGCCTGGTGCATCTCTCGGCCGAAAGCATCGCCGCCGCCTTCGCCAATCTCCGCCGCTCCGGCGCGACCTGGCTGCTGACCACCACCTTCCTGGAGCTGCAGGGCAACCGCGCCATCGCCGACGGCGACTGGCGGCCGCTGAACCTGCAGCGCCCGCCCTTCAGCCTGCCGGCGCCGCACCGCGTCATCGTCGAGGGCTGCACCGAGGAAGGCGGCGCCTATCGCGACAAGGCGCTGGGCCTGTGGCGAGTCGCCGACCTGCCGGCGTAGGCGGAGTTTGCATCTGCGAACTCAATGGTCACGCCGCTGCACCGCCTGCTGAGTTCTCCGGAAAAGCCGAAGCAGTTCAGAGGCCGGTCGGCTTGCGGTCGAATGTGCTGCACCGTTCTTCCTCCAGCATCCTGAGCGGCAGCTCCTCCTCGTCCGTCTTGCCGACCCAGCAGCCGAACATGCGGGCGAGCAACCGCGACAGGTCGTCCATGATCAGGAAAAGCGAGGGGACGACGACGAGGCTCAGGACCGTCGACACAACGATGCCGCCGATGACGGCGATCGCCATCGGGGCGCGGAACGAGCCGCCTTCGCCGACGCCAAGCGCGGAGGGCAGCATGCCTGCGGACATCGCGATCGAGGTCATGACGATCGGCCGCGTCCGCTTGCGCCCGGCCTCGATGATCGCAGCCGTGCGATCCATGCCGGCACGCATCCTCTCGACGCCGAAGTCGACGAGGAGGATCGCGTTTTTGCTGACGACGCCCATCAGCATGAGGATGCCGATCAGCACCGGCATCGACAGTGCGTTCCGGGTCAGGATCAGGCCCGCCGCGACGCCGCCGATCGCGAGCGGCAGCGAGAACAGGATGGTGAAGGGCTGTACCGCGTCCCTGAAGAGCAGGATCAGGACGACCAGCACCAGCATCAGCGCCAGGATCATCGCGTCGGCGAAGCTCTGCTGCACCTCCGCCTGCAGCTCGGCATCGCCGCTTTCGAGGACTTCGACGGTCGCAGGAAGGTCGGCCTCGGCCGCGAGCGCCTTGAAGCGTTCGGACGCGGTCTCGAGCGCAACGCCGGCCGGCAGGTTCGCGCCGAGCGCGACGACGCGATAACGGTCATGGCGTCTGATCGAGCTCGGTCCTTCCGAATACTCGATGTCGGCGACACTCGACAGCGGAACGGTTGATCCGGACCCGGTCTCGACCTTCAGGTTGCGGATCGCGGCGATGTCGCTGCGGAAGCCGCTGTCGAGCTGCACACGGATCGGGATCAACCGCCCGTCGAGCGCGATCTTCGTCAACTGCTCGTCGATGTCGCCAATGGTGGCGACACGGATGACCTGGGAAACCTGCTCCGGCATGACGCCGAGGCGAGCCATCCGGTCGTCTCGCGGCCGGATCTGCAGCTCCGGCCGGGGCAGGGAACCGTCCGTGCCGACATCAACCAGCAGCGGATCGCCGCGCAGCTTCGCCTCCAGAATTGCGACCGCCTGGTCCAGATCCGCCTCGTTGTCGGACAGCAGGTTGAAGGACAGGTCGTGCGTGCCCTCGTCGTTGACCTTGAAGATGCGGATATCGGGGATCGAATGCAGTCGATCCAGGATGTCCGCTTCGATCCGCGATTGAGGCTTGGTACGGCCAGCCGACGGCGGCTTCGGCAAGTAGAGGTCGGCCACCCGAATCCAGCCCACCACGGTGTTCATGACCTTGGTGAAGAGCGAATGGTCGAGCGGTTCGAGAAGCACGGTGACGGTGGCGAGCCGCGGGTCGGGATCGCCGCGCGGCGAAGCGCCGCCGTGCACCAGGACGCTCTCGACGCCATCGATATCCTTGATCCGGTCGTAGAGAGCCGTCGCCGTCCGGTCCGTATCCTCGAGCATCGCACCCGGCGGCAGCTCGATCGCCAGGGTGATGCGCGACTCGTCTTCCGGCGGCATGAAGCTGCCTGGAATCTGGGCCAGGACATACACGGAAACGCCCAGGCAGCCGAGGGCAGCGAGCAGTGTCGTGTAGCGCCAGCGGGTCGTAACGCCGAGAAGGGCCGTATAGCGTCTCGTGATGCCGCTGTCGTCCCGGCTATGGCGGTCGTCGCCGATATCCGTCGGGCGCATCAGATAGGCCGCCATGACCGGCGTGATCAGGCGCGCGACCAGGAGGGAGAAGAAGGCGGAGACGGCGACCGTCAGCCCGAACTGGATGAAGTATTGGCCCGGGATGCCCGGCATGAAGGAGACGGGCAGGAAGACCGCGATCAGCGCGAAGGTGGTGGCGATCACCGCGAGGCCGATCTCGTCGGCGGCATCGATCGCGGCGCGGTAGGGCGACTTGCCCATCCGGATGTGCCTCGCGATGTTCTCGATCTCCACGATCGCATCGTCGACGAGGATGCCCGTCGCGAGCGTGATGGCCAGCAGGCTGACCTGATTCAGCGAGAAGCCGAGGAGCTCCATGATCCAGAAGGTCGGAACCGCCGACAGCGGCAGGGTGATCGCCCCGATCAGGGTCGATCGCCAATTGCGCAGGAATACCAACACGACAAGGACGGCGAGGAGCGCGCCCTCGATCAGGGTGTCCAGCGCGGCCTCGTAGGTTCCACGGGTGATGGAGACCGCATCGTCGACCATCACGACGGTGACGTCCGGGTGCTTCGCGCGGATGTCGTCGAGCGTCCTGGCCACCATTTCGGCGACGCTCACCTCGCTGGCGCCCTTGGCCCGGGACACGGAAAAGGTGACGACCGGAGCCCCGTTGAAGCGGGAAAAGGACTGCGGCTCTGCGACGGCATCGTCCACCCGGCCGAGTTCGGACAGCCGGGCGAAGCGGTCGTTCGGCAGCCAGATCATCGTGTCGGCCAGCTTGGCCACGTCGTGCGTGTCGCCCAGCATGCGGATCGCCTGTTCGCTGCCGCCGACCTGGCCGCGGCCGGAGCCGCGATCCAGGTTCATCCGGCGGAGTTGCCCGTTGACGTCGGCCGCGGTGATGCTGAAGGAGCCCAGGCGATCGGCATCGAGTTCGACACGGACCTCGCGATCGGAACCGCCATGGCGCTCGACGCGGCCGACGCCCCGCAGACCCTGGATGGCCCGGCGGACCGTATCGTCGACGAACCAGGACAGCTCCTCGAGCGACATGCCGAGTGAGGAGACCGCGAAGGTCTGGATCGCCTGAGCTTCGAACTCGATTCTCGATACGATCGGGGGGTCGATCGAGGCTGGCAGATCGCCACGGATCCGGTCGACCGCATCCTTGACGTCCTGCACGGCCTGGGCGGCGGGCACTTCCAGGCGGAAGGTGACGGTCGTCGAGGAACGCCCGTCGGTGATCGTCGACTCGATATGATCGACGCCGGAGATGCCGGCGACCTCGTCCTCGATCGGCTTGGTGATCTGGGTTTCGAGTTCGACCGGTGTGGCGCCGCTTTGCGTGGCGACGATCGAGACGATCGGGATGTCGATGTTCGGGGATTGCGTGATCGGCAAGGCGTCGAACGACTGCCAGCCCAGCACGACGAGCACGAGGAACGCCAGGATCGGCGCGATCGGATTGCGGATCGACCAGGCAGAGAGGTTCATGGCCCCGACTCCGGTCAGTTGGTGAACGGCTTGACCGGATTGATCCGGTCACCGTCGCGCACGAAGGCGCCGGCTTTTGCCACCGCTTGCTCCCCCGCCTCGATGCCCGAGAGGATCTCGACGAACGGCCCGTCCTGGATGCCGACCGTCACCGGCATCAGCCGTACGACGCCGTCTACGACCTTGCGGACCGTGGACACGCCGCCCGCCGATGTGACGGACGTCCGCGGCAGGACGACCGCCTGCCTCTCTTCGGCGATGATGGTTGCGCTCGCATACATGCCCGCCCGGACCCCGGCCGTATCCGCCAGAGTGATGTGGACGGTGCCGAGACGCGTCTGCGGATCGACCGTCGGCCTCACCATGCGGATCTTCCCCTGGACGGTCGTGCTGCTGCCGGAGAGCCTGACCGTTGCGGACTGCCCGGCCGCGAGCTTGATGAGGTCGGCTTCGGCAATGTCGGCCTTCATCTCAATGAGGCCGTCGCGGATGATCGTGTAAAGCGGCAGGCCGCCGCCGGCGACGACGCCGCCCACCTTGGCATTCCTGGCGGAGATCACGCCGCCGACGGGAGCCCTGACGGCTGTGCGGACGAGCCGCAGGTCGATGTCATCGAGCTGCGCGCGGGCCAGCTTGATATCCGCTGCCGCGATGCCCACGGATTGCTCCGCCGAACGGAGACGGGCATCCGAGGCAATGGCCAGCGCCTTCAGCCGGTCGACCTCCGCCCGCGAGACCGTCTTGTTGGCCGCAAGCAACTCGGCGCGATGGGCGACGCGCGCCGCCTCCTCCGCATTCGCCCTGGCTTCGACGAGCTGTGCCTGGAACTGGGTGAGCGCGGCCTCCGCCTTGGCGAATCCGGCCTCGAGCTGGCTCTTCTCCAGCAGCAGCGCGTCGTCGTCGAGGACGGCCAGCGTGCTGCCCTGTTCGACCCGGTCTCCGATATCGGCCTTCAAGGCCCGGATCGGCAGCCCGTCCACAAGCGGCGAGACATGGATCTCCTCGACGGCCTCGATCGAGCCGGTCGCGAGAACATGGTCGCAGATCCTGCGCTCCACGGCCTCGGCGACGACGATCGGCGGCAGCATCCGCTGCCGGTCCGTCCTTGCCGCTTCCTCGGCAAGGACGCCGAAATCCAGGATCACCGCAGCCGCCGCGCAAACGCTGAACACCAGAAGCCGCCCGGGCTTCAGTCGACCGCCACGACAGAAAAACGAAGCCATTTCACCTCACCGGTCCTCGATCCAGCCGTCGTCCAGCAGGCTTGGGGAAGGGGGAAGCGAAGAGTGCATCTGCCACCCCCTCGCTCCGCTACCAGCGGTAGGACAGACCGAGCATTGCGGAGAGCTGGTCGGCGCTGCCCTCGCTGCTGACCAGCGGGCTGTCGGCGGCGTCGCCGAGCAGCCGGCTGTAGCCGACCTGGCCCATCACGTAGATCGAGTCGGTCATCATGTATCCGATGCCGAGATTGATGCCGGCGTCCTTCAGTCCGCTGCCGGCGTCATAGGCGGCGAGCCCGCGGGCGGATCGCGCGGCCTGCGCCGCGGTGATGCCGAAGCTGTTGCTCATGTACTCGTCGTCGGCCCAGGTGAGGTGCGGGGTCACGCTGAGCCGGACGTCGTCGAGCTGAATCGCGTACTCCGCCTCGGCGGTGGCCGTCAGGCCGTTGCGGTCGCCGGTCAGGTCACGGGCAACCTCCAGGCCGAGGTTCACGGGACCGGCCTCGTAGCCGAACCGGACGACCGCCACCGCGCCGACCTCGAGATCGCCGAGCCCCTTCAGGGCGTCGTTGTCGTCCTCGTAGCGCCCGAACTCGTACTTGACGCCGAGGTCGAACCGCAGGCCGTCGGTCGCGAACGGGGTCGCGTAGATCCCCAGTCCCGACAGCCGGATTCGGTCCCGCCAGGACACCTCCACGAACGGCATCGGCATCACCGTGTAGTCGTCGGATCCCTCGTAGTCCGGCGCATACATGGCGCCGCCGCCAAGGGTGAACGACCATTCCGCGGGAGGCTCGTCCTGGGCCACCGCGCTCCGCGCCGCCGTCTGGACCGCCGCAGTGACGCAAAGGATCGCCGCCGGGAACAGCCCGCGGCCGAAGAATGCGCGTCTCATCTTGTTTTTGCCCTATGTTGGGTCGGATGCGGCGCCGACCCTGCCAGCGGGACCTGAACCGGACCTGAACGTGACGAAGCCGGCGATTCAGCTTCGTTTCAGGTTCCGGTGGGATGCTGTCGCCCGAGCTGCCGGGAGTGAATGATGCGCATCCTGCTTGTCGAGGACGACCCGCTGATCGGCGACGCCATTCGCGCACGCCTGACCCGGTCCGGCATCACCGTCGACTGGCTCAGGAACGCCGCCGGCCTCGACGGAATCACCGAGCTGGACGCCTTCGACCTGATGATCCTCGACCTCGGCCTGCCGGACCGGGACGGCCTCGAGATCCTGCGGGAGCAGCGGGCGGCCGGCCACGGTCTCCGCGTCCTGATCCTGAGCGCCCGCTACGAGCTGGACACCAGGGTGCGCGGCCTCGACCTGGGCGCCGACGACTATCTGGTCAAGCCCTTCGCCATGGAGGAGCTGATGGCCCGCTGCCGCGCGATCGCCCGGCGCCGCGGCGACCGCCGCTCAGAGGTCCGGCAGTACCGGGACCTGAGGATCGATCCCGCATCCTTCGCCGTGCTGCGCGGCGGCGAAAGCATCACGCTGACGCCCAAGGTGTTCGCGCTGCTGCTGATGTTCGTCGAGAACCAGGGGCGGGTGCTCACCCGGCACACCCTCGAGGACCACCTCTATGGCTGGGGCGGGGAGGCCGAGAGCAACACGCTGGAAGTGTTCGTCTCGCAGATCCGCCGCAAGCTCGGCGCCGACCTGATCCAGACGATCCGCGGGGTCGGCTACATGCTGCCGAGGGAATAGCATGCCGTCGATCCGTGCGCGCCTGCACCGTCGACTGGCCTGGCTGATCACGGCGGTCTGGGCGCCGGCATCTCTCCTGATCGTGGCCGCGGTCGCGTTGGAGTACAACGAATCGTTCGATAGCCGGACCACCCACACGGCGGAGCTGATGCTGGCCTTCGCCTCGACGCAACCGGCTTCGCCGACAGTGTTTCCACTGTTCAGGCCGCAACAGAGCTCCGACTTCAAAGTCGACCTCGACGATTACCTGATCGTGATCAGCCGGAACGGGCAGCTGCTCTATGCCTCGGAGCCCCTGCCGGCGGACGAGCTGCTGGCCCTGCCCGCGAAGGGCGCGGTCGATATCGGCGGCGAGTCGCGGACCATCGACAGCTTCGAGGACGAGCGCACCGGCACACGGGTGGTGATCGGCGTCGACACCTATGAGCCGTTCTTCTCCTCTCTCCAGGTGGCCGGCCTGGTGGCGGGCTATGTCCTGATCTCGGCGGCATTGGTCAGGTTCGCCATGACTGTCGGCATCCGCTCCGGGCTGAAGCCGCTCGGCGCCTTCGCCGACCAGGTCCGCGACCGCAGCGAGGAGAACCTCGCGCCGCTGGACGAGGCGGAAGCCCCGAGCGAGCTGCAGGGGGTCGCTCACGCGCTCAACGGCCTGATGGCGCGGCTGCAGCTGGTGCTGGAACACGAGCGTGACTTCGTGTCGAACGCGGCCCACGAGCTGCGCACCCCGCTGACCGCGATCCGGGCACAGGTGGAAGCCCTCGAAGGCGACGTGCCCGAGCGCATCCAGCCGCGCTTCGCCAATATCCTGGAGGCGACGAGCCGGGCGGGCCGGCTGGTCGCGCAGCTCCTCGACGTCGCCCGGTCGCAGTCGATCGATCTCACGCGGTGCCCCGGAAGCCGCATCGATCTGGTCGAGCTCGTTCAGTCCGTCGTCGCCGACCTGGTGCCATCGGCCAACGAGCGCGCGGTGGAGATCACGCTGGACTCGCCCCGGTCAGCCGCCGTCACGGCTTACCCCGAGCTGCTGGCGATCGTGTTGCGGAACCTCGTCGAGAATGCGGTGAAATACGCCGCCTCACCGGGCCGGGTCGTTGTCACGGTCGCCCGAGGCCAGTCGGCCGCCACCGACCTGCTGGTGGAAGACGACGGCCCCGGCCTGTCGGCGGATGCGTTCGAACGCGCATTCGAGCGGTTCCAGCGGCTCGGGCGCTCCGGTGGCGACGGGGTCGGCCTCGGCCTCTCGATCGTTGCCGAGCTGTGCCGGCGCATGGATGTGCCGGTGGACCGGCTGGACCCTGGAACGCTCGGCGGGCTGCATGTCCGCTTGCGGCTGCCGAGCGCGCCGCCGCCGGTGTTGCCGGACCACCGGACCTCATATTACGGTTGACGGCTCTGGCGGCCCGCCACAGTCGTGACCGTCACCGGAAAGCTCCTGTCGCAGCCCGACGCAAGAACGAGAGAAACTGTCCCTTGACGCGGGCGGCTCATCGGGATTAATTCCATCACGTTCAATTAATATCGGCCCGGGAGGAGAGGAAGGAAGTGCGACGGTCCGCCATCCGCCGCGGCACGAATTCGGTGCAGCTCCGCCGCTACAACGAGCGGCTGGTGCTGCAGACCCTGCGCCGCGCCGGCGAGGCGTCGAAGGCCGAGCTGGCCCGGCTGGCCGACCTGACCAACACCGCGATCGGCGGCATCATCGCGCAGCTCGAGAACGACGGGCTGATCGCCTCGCTCGGCAAGCGCCACGACGGCGGCCGCGGCCAGCCCGCCACCCTGTACCGGCTGGCGCCGAAGGGCGCCTACGGCATCGGCGTTCGGCTGGACCGGCGCAGCATGGAGGCGGTGCTGATCGATTTCGGCGGCGCCGTGATCGCCCGCCGCAGCCATGACGGGCTGCTGCCCGCCCCGGCCGAGGCGCTGCGCATCGCCCGCCAGGACGTCGAGGAGCTGCTGGCCGTCCTGGCCCCCGCCGACCGGCCGAAGCTGGCCGGCATCGGCCTGGCCCAGCCCTACAATCTCGGCGCCTGGCTGCACCAGCTCGACCTGCCGCCGGCCGCTTTCGCCGCCTGGGACACGGCCGATTTCGCGGCGATGCTGGAGGCGGCGACCGGCCTGGCCGTCTTCGGCGAGAACGACGGCACCGCCGCCGCCGTGGCCGAGCTGTTCTACGGCATCGGCCGCAGCATCGACGACTTCCTGTACCTGTTCATCGGCCCCGCCATCGGCGGCGGCGTGGTGCTGGGCGGCGACTGCCTGCGCGGCCCGACCGGCAATGCCGGCGACGTGGCGCTGCTGCCGGTCGGGCCCGGGCGCCTCGCCTCCGCCCCGCCGGCCGCCGACGGCCGCGACATCCTGCTGACCCGCGCCTCGCTGAACGCGCTGTCGCGTCACCTCGCCTTCCACGGCCTGCCCGGCGATGGCCGCGCCGACCTCAAGGCCGCGATCGCCGCCTGCCGGCCGCCGGTGGCGGAATGGGTCGGGGATTGTGTCGACGCCCTGACCGACGCGATCTGGTCCGCCGCCGCCCTCTTGGAGGTGCGCAGCGTGATCATCGACGCCGATATCGACGATGGGCTGATCGACGCCCTGATCGGCCGGCTGCAGGCGCGGCTGGCCGCGACCGTGCCGGAGGCAAGCCAGCCGCCGCACCTCCTGCATGGCTCCTTCGGCTGCGATGCCGGCGCCATCGGCGCCGCCAGCCTGCCGATGTTCTTCAGCTTCTCGCCGCGGGCCTCGATCCTGACCCGCAGCGCCGACGAGAGAGGATGGCGCGACCATGCTGCAGTCGCAGACTAGCCCCACCCCGGTCCTGGAGATGCACGGCATCTCCAAGACCTTCCCGGGGGTGAAGGCGCTGGCCCGGGTCGACCTGACCGTCTATCCGGGCGAGATCCACGCCCTGATGGGCGAGAACGGCGCCGGCAAGTCGACCCTGATGAAGGTGCTGTCCGGCGCCTACCAGGCCGATGCCGGCGGCACCATCCGCCTGGACGGCAGGGAGGTCGTGATCGACGGGCCGCTGGCCGCCAAGCGACTGGGCATCGCCGTGATCTACCAGGAGCTCAGCCTGTCGCCCAATCTGAGCGTGGCCGAGAACATCTATCTCGGCCGCGAGCCGACATCCGGTCCCTTCGTCGACCGCAAGGCGATGCTGGCCGGCTGCGAGGACGTGCTGAAGCGGCTGGGCGCCGGCTTCCGCCCGACCACGCTGGTCGGCACCCTGTCGATCGCCGAGCGCCAGCTGGTCGAGATCGCCCGCGCCATCCACGCCCAGGCCCGCATCCTGGTGATGGACGAGCCGACCACGGCGCTGTCGGCACGCGAGACCGACCGGCTGTTCGAGCTGATCCGCCGGCTCAAGGCCGAGGGGCTGGCGATCATCTATATCAGCCACCGGATGTCGGAGATCTACGAGCTGTCCGACCGCGTCTCGGTGCTGCGCGACGGCAGCTATGTCGGCACGCTCGACCGCGCCGGCCTGTCGGCGGAGGCGCTGGTCAAGATGATGGTCGGGCGCGACATCTCCGGCTTCTACAAGAAGGAGCACGATGCGCATCAGAGCCGCGGCCGGGTGATCTTCGCAGTCCGCGACATCGCCGACGGCAACCGCGTGCGCGGCTGCAGCTTTGAGCTGCACGAGGGCGAGGTGCTTGGCATCGCCGGCCTCGTCGGGTCCGGCCGCACCGAGCTGGCGCGGCTGATCTTCGGCGCCGAACCGAAGACCGCCGGCGAGGTGGCGCTCGACGGCAAGCCGCTGCAGATCCACGGGCCGGGCGACGCCATCGCCGCCGGCATCGCCTACCTGACCGAGGACCGCAAGGGCCAGGGCCTGTTCCTCGACATGTCGGTGCAGGACAATATCAACCTCGTGGTCTGCGGCACCGACGCGAAGACCGGCGGCGTGCTCGACCGTGCCCGGGCCAAGGTCCGTGCCAAAGACGCCATCGCCGCGCTCAAGATCCGGGTGGCCAACCCCGAGGTCACGGTCGGCGCGCTGTCCGGCGGCAACCAGCAGAAGGTGCTGCTGTCGCGCTTGCTGGAGACCAAGCCGCGCATCCTGATCCTCGACGAGCCGACCCGCGGCGTCGACATCGGCGCCAAGTCGGAGATCTACCGCATCATCGACGGGCTGGCGAAGGCCGGGATCGGCGTCATCGTCATCTCCTCGGAGCTGCCGGAGGTGATCGGCATCGCCGACCGCGCTTTGGTGATGCGCGAGGGCCGGATCGAGGGCGAGGCCGGCGGCGCCTCCGGCCGCCCGCTGACCCAGGAGGCGGTCATGGCCCTCGCCACCGGCATCACCGCCCCTGTCGCCACCGTCCAGTAAGGGATCGTCAACCATGGCCGACAACGCCGCCACCTCCGCCGTCAACCGCGACGCCGAACGCCGGCTGATGATCCAGGGCCTGATCCGGACCGTCGGCATGCTGCCGGTGCTGGTCCTGCTGTGCATCGCCTTCTACGCCATGAACGGGCGCTTCGCCTCCTGGCAGAACGCCTCGATCGTGATGCAGCAGGCCTCGATCAACACCGTCCTGGCCGCCGGCATGACCTTCGTCATCCTGACCGGCGGCATCGACCTGTCGGTCGGCTCGATCCTGGCCGCCGCCGCCATGATCGCGGTCATCGGGTCGCTGATCCCCGACATCACGCTCAGCCTCCCCTTCGGACTGGGCCAGTTCCTGCTCACCGATCTCGGGCTGCTCGGCATCCTGTTCGGCCTGCTCGCCGGCCTCGTCTTCGGCCTGGCCAACGGGGCGCTGATCGCCTTCCTGCGCCTGCCGCCCTTCATCGTCACCCTCGGCTCGCTGACCGCGGTGCGCGGTATCGCCCGGCTGCTGGGCGACGACACCACCGTGTTCAACCCGTCCCTGCCCTTCGACTTCATCGGCAACGCTACCCTGTTCGGCGTGCCCTGGCTGGTGATCATCGCCTTCCTCGTGATCGTCCTGTCCTGGCTGGTGCTGCGGCGCACGGTCCTGGGCGTGCACATTTATTCGGTCGGCGGCAACCCGGATGCGGCGCGGCTGTCCGGCATCAAGGTCTGGCGGGTGCTGCTGTTCGTCTACGGCGCCTCCGGCCTGCTCGCCGGCCTCGGCGGCGTGATGTCGGCCGCCCGGCTCTACGCCGCCAACGGCACCCAGCTCGGCGTCAGCTACGAGCTCGACGCCATCGCCGCGGTGATCCTGGGCGGCACCTCCTTCGTCGGCGGCATCGGCTCGATCTGGGGCACGCTGGTCGGCGCCCTGATCATCGCCGTGCTGTCGAACGGGCTGATCCTGGTCGGGATGCCAGACGTCTGGCAGTACATCATCAAGGGCCTGATCATCATCGGCGCCGTCGCCCTCGACCGGCTGCGCCTGCAGGGATCGGCCCGCACCTGAGTTTCCGACCATCCGGAAAAGCCGGCGGGATCTCTGGTCGCCCCGCCGGCTCCATCGCTCAGACCAGGGGAGGAACCACGTGCTGAAACACATCCTGCTCGCCGGCGTCGCGCTGGCGCTTTCGGTCGGCGCCGCCGAGGCCAAGGATCTCAAGAAGATCGGCGTCTCGCTCGGCTCGATGGGCAACCCGTTCTTCACCGCCCTGGCCAAGGGTGCCGAGTTCGAGGCGAAGAAGACCAACCCGGATGTCGAGGTCCAGGCCGTCGGCTACGACTACGACCTGGGCAAGCAGTTCACCCAGATCGACAACTTCATCGCCGCCGGCGTCGACATGATCCTGCTCAACCCCGGCGACCCGAAGGCGATCGGGCCGGCGATCAAGAAAGCGCAGGCCGCCGGCATCATCGTCGTCGCGGTCGACACGGCCGCTGAGGGCGCCGACGCCACGGTGACGACCGACAACGTCCAGGCCGGCGAGATCGCCTGCAAGTACATCGCCGACAAGCTCGGCAACAAGGGCAACGTGGTGATCGTCAACGGCCCACAGGTCTCGGCCGTGATCGACCGGGTCAAGGGCTGCCACAACGTCTGGGACAAGCTGCCGGACCTGAAGATCCTGTCCGGCGACCAGGACGCCAAGGGCTCGCGCGACGGCGGCCTGGCGGTGATGCAGAGCCTGCTGACCCGGTTCGAGAAGATCGACGGCGTCTTCGCCATCAACGACCCGACCGCGATCGGCGCCGACCTCGCGGCCAAGCAGCTCGGCCGCAGCGACATCGTCATCACCTCGGTCGACGGCGCGCCGGACATCGTCGCCGCGCTGAAGGGCAACACCCTGGTCCAGGCCTCCTCGGCCCAGGACCCGTTCTTCATGGCCCGCAAGGCAGTGCAGGAGGGTGTCGGCCTGCTGAACGGCCAGAAGCCGGCGCAGGACCCGACCCTGATCCCCTCGACCCTCGTCACCCGCGACAACGTCAACGACTACAAGGGCTGGACGGGCGAGTAAGCATTGTCGCCTGGGCTGGGTTCACGGACCCAGCCCAGGTTTCCTGTCCGGCAGCGCTATGCATGGCAGACCCGGCGCGATCGTCCATGGCCCTGCCGATTCGTCCGGCGTAACTGTGGAGGAACGATCGAGCCGCAACGGGCCCCGTTTCCGATGACGATCTCCCAGGCCGAAAAAGGGGCGAGTGACGCGGCCCCAGCCTCGCTCCTGCCCGCCATCGGCTACAAGCTGGCTTCGGCCGCGCTATTCACCTGCATGTCGGCGCTGATCAAGCAGCTCGGCGACCAGTATCCGGTCGGCCAGATCGTCTTCGTCCGCAGCTTCTTCGCCATGATCCCGGTGCTGTGGCTGGTGCATCGCCTCGGCGGCTTCCGGGTGCTGAAGACCGAGCGGCTGGGCGGCCATCTGCGCCGTTCCGGCTCCGGCCTTGTCTCAATGTTCTGCGGCTTCACTGCGCTGAGCATGCTGCCGCTGGCGACCGCCACGGCGCTGGGCTACGCCGCGCCGATGTTCATCACCATCCTGGCCATCCCGCTGCTTGGCGAGACGGTGCGGATCTATCGCTGGAGCGCGGTGGTGATCGGCTTCGTCGGCGTGCTGCTGGTGGTGCATCCCACCCCTGCCACCGGCGTCTCGCTCGGCGCGCTCGTGGCTCTGGGCGGAGCGCTGGCCACCGCCTTCGCCATGGTCTCGATCCGGAAGATGGCGGACACCGAATCGAACGTCACCATCGTGTTCTACTTCACCCTGTCGGGAGCGATCGCCGGCGCCGCCACACTGCCCTTCGTCGGGGTCTGGCCGGACCTGATCGACATCCCGATCCTGGTCGCGGTCGGCGTCCTGGGCGGCATCGCCCAGATCCTGATGACCAAGGCCTATCAGCTGGCCCCGGCCTCGGTGATCGCACCCTTCGACTACGCCTCGCTGATCTTCGCCCTCGGCCTCGGCTTCCTGGCCTGGGGCGAGTTCCCCACCCCGATCGAGCTGCTGGGCACCGCGGTGATCGTCGGTTCCAGCCTGTTCATCGCCTTCCGCGAGCGGCAGCGCCGGATCGTCCGCCCGGTCGGCAAATCGATGTGACTCCGGCGCTCTTGCGCTGAATCCGGGGATCGGAGACTGTCCGGCCATGTCGGTCGCATCCTTCGGCTCCCGAGTCGCCCGGGCCCTCGCTCTGTCCATCGCCCTGCTGCTCGGCCCGGCCGCGACGGCATGGGCCGGTTGCACCGACGCCGCCGGGCCGGGGGTCAACTGGCGGCGCTGCCTGCTGGACGAACGGCCGCTCAGCCGCGCCGACCTGACCGGCGCCCAGCTGCGCGAGGTCAGCCTGACCCGGGCGGTGCTGGACGAAGCGATCTTCACCGGCGCCGAGGCCTATGGCGCCAAGTTCATCAACGCCAGCCTGAAGGGCGCCAAGCTGGATTCGGCGCGCCTCGGCAACTCCGACTTCACCGATGCCGACCTGACCGGCGCCGACCTCAGCAAGAGCGACCTGCGCAATGCCCGCTTCGTCGGCGCCAGGCTGCGCGGCGCCACCCTGACCGGGGCCGAGCTGCGCGGCACCGTGTTCCGCGGCGCCGACCTGTCCGGCGCCACCTGGACCGACGGCGCCAAGATCTGCGCCGAAGGCTCGATCGGGCTGTGCGAATAGCCCGGCCGGCCTGCGGCCTCCGAAGCCTGAACCGAGCAAGCGATGACCAGCACCGACCGCCCCAGCCGGCGTCCCGTCCTCCCCCTCGACCGCGTCATCGCGGTGATCCAGATCGTCGGCGGGATTGCCGGCCTGACCGAGATCGGCGAGCGGATCTATCGCGACGCCGCGGCGATCATCGCCGTGACCCAGTGGCTGGTCCTGGGGGCCGCCGCGCTGCTGATGCTGCTATGCATCGCCGCCGGCGCCCTGCTGTGGAACCGCCGCGCCCTCGGCTATGGGCTGTCGCTGCTGGTCCAGGCCAGCCAGATCCCGATCCTGTACACCGCCGGCGTCGCCTATCACTTCCACATGATCGCGCGGCTTCCGGTGACGCTGTTCGCCGGCGTCTCGTCGATGTCGATCACGCCGTCCTACGGCATCGGACTGGACCCGTTCCGGGGGGCAGTGTCGCTCGGCTTCTATCTCGACACCGGGCTGTCCGGGACGATCGTCGCGCTCAACCTGGTGCCGGTGGTCCTGTGCATCATCCTGGAATATTTCCGGCAGCGGAACCGGTAGCTGGCGCCGTGCGGCCGCTTCCAACATGTCCGTTGTAACTCTTTTCCGCTGCAATCCCGCGACCACATTGGCCTAGCGTTGCAACGGATCATCGGAGACGCGCCATGGCGCAGCAGCTGACGGCCGAGGAGCAGGAGGTGCTGGACGTATTCCAGTCCTTTCTCAACGGGATGCAGGAGCGCCGGCCGGCCTCGCTGCTCGAGATGGTCCTGCCCGACGGGATGATGACGCGGGTGAGCAACGGCGAAGTCCGGCAGCTGACCATCGCCGCCCTGCTCGATATCTTTCCGAAGGACGGCACCTCGGTGCTGGAGGAGCGGATCTACGATCCGATTGTCCGCACCGAGGGCGACATCGCGGTCATCTGGTGCGCCTATGATTTTCGTGTGGACGGCGAGATCCGGCACAGCGGCACCAACATCGTCAGCCTGGCCCGGGTGGACGGCCGCTGGCTGATCTCGGGCCTCAGCGACACCGCCCGCTATCCCTCGGCCTCTGCGGCCTGACGATCCATCTCAGCCGCCGACCTTCGCCAACGCCGCCAGCGCTTCGCCGCTGAGGCGGTAGCCGGTCCAGTCCGACTTGTGCTCGAAGGCCAGCCGCTCATAGACGTCTCGCGCCGGATTCCAGGTCAGCACCGAGAGGTCGAGCCGCTTGCCGCCGCGCGCCACCACCAGCTGCGCGATCCGGGCGATCAGCGCCCGGCCGACGCCGAGACCGCGGGCGGTGTCGCGGACATAGAGGTCTTCGAGATAGATCCCTTCCCGCCCCTCCCAGGTCGAGTAGCTGGAGAAGAACAGGGCGAAGCCCAGCACCTGGCCGCCGCGCTCGGCCATCAGCGCCTCGAATTTGGGGTTCGGCCCCCAGCCGTCGCGCAACAGGTCGGCCTCAGTCGCCAGCACCGCGTCGGGCTCCTTCTCGAACACCGCCAGCTCGGTGATCATCGCCAGGATCTCCTTGGCGTCGCGGGGCTCGGCGGGGCGGATCACGAGGTCGGTCATGGCGGGCTCTCGGTTCGGGTCGCGGCGATCCTCGACGTGCCTCCGGCCTGCGTCAACCGGACGCCGACGGTTCCGACGCAGCCCGGTCATGCTATAGGAGACGCATGGTCGAACTTTCCCGGAACATGCCGGCCGGCTTCGAGCCGCCGTATCTGCAGAATCTGAACCCGGCGCAGCGCCAGGCGGTCGAGACCGTCGACGGCCCGGTGCTGGTGCTGGCCGGGGCCGGCACCGGCAAGACCCGGGTGCTGACCACCCGCCTGGCCCATATCCTGTCGACCCGCCGGGCGTGGCCGAGTCAGGTGCTGACCGTCACCTTCACCAACCGCGCAGCCCGCGAGATGCGCGAGCGCGTGTCCCACCTGCTCGGCACCCCGACCGAGGGCTGGTGGATGGGCACCTTCCACGCTCTGGCCGCCCGCATCCTGCGCCGGCATGCCGAGCTGGTCGGGCTGCGGTCGAACTTCTCGATCCTCGACACCGACGACCAGATCCGGCTGATCAAGCAGCTGATCGAGGCCGACAACATCGATTCGAAGCGCTGGCCGGCCCGGGTGCTGCTGGGGGTGATCGAGCGCTGGAAGGATCGCGGCCTGACCCCGGCCAAGCTGAAGCCGGCCGATGCCGGCGAGGTGGCGCAGGGCCGCATGCTGCAACTGTACATCGCCTATCAGGAGCGGCTGCGAACGCTGAACGCCTGCGATTTCGGCGACCTGCTGCTGCACAACCTGACCATCTTCCAGGAGCATGCGGAGGTGCTGGCCGACTACCAGGACCGGTTCCGCTATATCCTGGTCGACGAGTACCAGGACACCAACGTCTCGCAGTATCTCTGGCTGCGCCTGCTGGCGCAGAAGCACCGCAACCTGTGCTGCGTCGGCGACGACGACCAGTCGATCTACTCCTGGCGCGGCGCCGAGATCGGCAACATCCTGCGCTTCGAGCAGGATTTCCCGGGCGCCGCGGTGATCCGGCTGGAGCAGAACTATCGCTCCACCAGCCACATCCTGGGCGCGGCCGGCGGGCTGATCGCGCACAACCAGGGGCGCCTGGGCAAGACCCTGTTCACCGAGGCGGAGGGCGGCGAGTCCGTCATCGTCCGCAGCGTCTGGGACGGCGAGGAGGAGGCGCGCTGGGTCGGCGACGAGATCGAGCGGCTGCAGCGCCAGCAGGTGACGCTGAACGAGGTCGCCGTGCTGGTCCGCGCCGGCTTCCAGATGCGCGAGTTCGAGGAGCGGTTCCTGACCCTCGGCCTGCCCTACCGCGTCGTCGGCGGCCCGCGCTTCTACGAGCGGCAGGAGATCCGCGACGCCATCGCCTATCTGCGCGTGGTGGCGCAGCCGGATGACGATCTGGCCTTCGAGCGCATCGTCAATGTGCCGAAGCGCGGCCTGGGTGACGCCACCGTCCAACTGCTGCACACGGTCGCCCGCGCCCAGGGCGTGGCGCTGACCGAGGCGACGCTGCGGCTGATCGAGACCGACGAGCTGAAACCGAAGCCGCGCGGCGCGCTGCGCGCCCTGATGGGCGATTTCGAGCGCTGGCGCCGCCTGTCGGAGCAGGCCTCGCAGGTCGAGCTGGCCCAGACCGTGCTGGACGAGAGCGGCTACACTGCCATGTGGCAGGCCGACAAGTCGCCCGAGGCCCCGGGCCGACTGGACAACCTCAAGGAGCTGATCAACGCCATGGAGGATTTCGAGACCCTCCAGGCGTTCCTCGAGCATGTCAGCCTGGTGATGGAGAACGAGACGGGCAAGACCGGTGAGCAGGCGACGCTGATGACCCTGCATGCTGCCAAAGGGCTGGAATTCGCCCATGTCTTCCTGCCAGGCTGGGAGGAAGGGGTGTTCCCGAACCAGCGCGCGCTGGACGACGGTGGCATCGCGGCCTTGGAAGAGGAGCGGCGCCTGGCCTATGTCGGCCTGACCCGGGCCAAGCGCCGGGCCTATGTCTCCGCCGCCGCCAACCGGCGCATCCACGGGCAGTGGCAGACGGCCCTGCCCTCGCGCTTTATCGGCGAGCTGCCGGACGCCCATGTCGAGGTCACCTCCGAGACCGGCTTCGGCGACACCGGCTATGGCCGCTTCGCCGAGGCGGCGCCGACCCGGCTGTGGACGGCACCGCCGCAGGGCGGCTTCATGCGTCGGGGCCCGACGGTGATCGAAGGCAGCGGCTATGAAGTGCATGCCCGACCGCGCCCGGCCCGCGCCTTCGGCGTCGGCGACCGGGTGTTCCACCAGAAGTTCGGCTATGGCGAGGTCCGCAGCGTCGACAGCGACAAGCTGACCATCGCCTTCGAGCATTCCGGCGAGAAGCGGGTGATGGACAGCTTCGTCGTCCCCGCCGCCGAGGCGGGACAATAGACAGGCGTATGAAGATGATGGTTCGAGGCGCGACGCTGGCGCTGCTCGCGGCGCTGACCGTTTCCGGCACGGCGGCGGCAGAGACGGGCAGCACGCTGGTCCTGCCCGGCGGCAATGGCGAGATCCTGGCTCTGACCTTGCCGGCCGGCTGGTCCCGCAGCTTCGCCGGCACCGAGGGCAGCACCACAGTGGTCGAGTGGCGCAAGACCGATCCGGCGCAGTCCGGCGAAGGCAGCATCGCCGTGACCCGCATCGGCGGGCTGGGCAACAGCGATCCGGCCGAGTTCATCCGGGACAGCGTCGAGGCGATGAAGCAGGATTGCGACGACGTGATCCAGGGCCACGTCCGGACCGACCCAGCCGGCACCGTCCGCACCGCGCTCGGCTGCACCAAACGCGCCAGTGACGGGCAGGGCGAGATGCAGTTGCTGCACATCGCGGTCGGCCGCGAGGCGATCTACGTCGCCCGCCGGGTCTGGCCCCTCGCCGCCTACGACAAGGCGCATCTGCCGCTGTCTTCGGCGCAGATCGCCGAAGGCGGCGCCGACATCGACGACCTGCGCCTGTGCAGCCTGTCCGGCGTCGGCACCGCCTGCCCGGCCGAGCTGGCCGCGGCGGTGAAGGACCAGATCACCGACCTGTCGCCGCTGGTGCTGAAGAGCGGCGGGCAGTGAGGACGGCGACGGCACGCCGACGCCCCTGAGCCATTTCTGCAGCGGAGGCGAGCCATGCCCGAAGCCGAGACCGGGAAGCTTCTCGACATTCTGGCTTACTGGCACAGGATCGAGTTCTTCATTCCCTTCGATCTCAGGCAGGTCACCGAAGAGAAGAGAGGTGAGTGTATCGAGGTCGTTTCGGCCGGCCTGGCCGATAAGACTTCGGTGGAGCTGTGGGATGTCGCCATCGGCGAGACCGAGGAGATCGCCGGATTCAATCTCTATCTCGGGGTCTTCGCCAAGGCGGAAATCGACCAGCTCGCGAAACGCCTCCGCATCGACGCGATCGCCGGCACCGAGGAAAACGAGGATGCCGAACGCGCCGACACCGAGGGCGACACCTGCTTCGCCCGGCTGAAGCTGACGCCGGGCGGCGTGCCGGATCTCGACTCGGTCTCGGTGTCGACGGTGCCCTGGGCGATCGGACGCGCCAACCATGACGAATGGGACGCCCTGACGGACCAGAACCGCGCCGATGCCTTCGCCGACCTTGGTGAGCGTCTGCGCGGTGCCGAGACCAGGCGGCTTCTGGCAGCGGGCGACAAGGAGAGGCCGGGGCTGAGCGGATCCGACCTCGTCGCTCTCATCGGACTGCTCCAGGACTGGACCGGCTTTGCCCCCAGGCACTCCCAAGCCGCCGCGCTGCAAGTGATGACACGGAAGAAAAGGACGTCGGAGAGCTCGGGGCCATCTCACCGAGCGGCGGATCAGACCATCCCGGAGCACTCCGAAGCCGGTGAACAACCGGCCGATGGCGACGACGACGAGAGCGCCGCCACAGATCCCGAGATCGACATCCTGAACAGCTTCTACATCCTGGACCTGGAGCGGGCGATGGCCGCCCTGCGCCGAGGCGAGGTCCCGGCTGCCCTGGTCGCCTATCTCGATCCGCCTGCTTCGGAGCGGATCGATCTTTACTCCGGGAAAGGACGCCGGGCGATCCTGGACATGCTGCATCCGCACCGCCTGCCTTCGGGACGCTGGTTGCGGACGCCGGGGCAGGCGATGAGCCTGATGCAGCAATTCGCGATCAATGCCGTTCTCGAACGCCCCAAGGCAGACGGCGTGTTCTCGGTCAACGGTCCGCCAGGCACCGGCAAGACCACTCTGCTCGGCGACATCATCGCCGAGATCATGGTCCGCCGGGCGCGGGCCCTGGCCGGCCTCGAGACGGTTGCGGCCACCCTGATCGACGCCTCGATCCGCGTGGCCTTCGCGCGGTCGGATGATCCGGCCTGGATCCGCCAGCTGTCTCCCGATCTCGTCGGCCACGAGATGGTGGTCGGCTCGTCCAACAACACGGCGGTCGAGAACGTCTCGAAGGACCTGCCGAAGCGAAAGGCGCTCGGCGAGGGCTGGCGGAGCACCAGCTATCTGCGGCCGGTGGCTCACAAGGTCGTGGTCCAGCAGGGAGACGGAAGGTTCAAGGAACCCGCCGATCCCGATGACGCGCCCTGGGGCTTGATCTCATGCGCCCTGGGCAAGTTCGCCAACCGCCGGGATTTTGCGGATCGGGTGTTCTTCAGGGCGGAGCAGCGGGGCCGCAAGCCCGCCTTGCGAGACCCGGTCGCGACCATCCGCGAATGGATCGACGCCTATGACGGCCCGTCCTTCGCCGCGGCTGCCCAATCGTTCCGCGAGGCGGATCAGGCCGTATCGACGCAGATCGCGGCGTTGGCCGAACAAGCCGACATCGCGGCCGAGATGCTGTCGTCGGATGGCACGGACCTCCTGGCCGCCGCGGCGGCGAAGGCCGAAGCGGCGGGGACGGCGCAGCAGGCCGCCACGACGAGGCTCGCCACGATCGAGGCCGAGCTCGCACAATGCTCCCACAGGCTGGCCGATCTCGCCGAGGAGGAACGGCTGATCGACCGGCAGGCGCCTGGTTTCCTGGCCTGGCTGTTCCACCGGTCCAAACATCGGGCCATCCGGGAGAGCCGCCGGGCCAATGCAGAAGAGCAGCTGACCCACCGGAGACGCCTGCGGGTTCTGGAAGCGCAGTCGGCCTCCGCTTCCGCGACGCTCACCACAGCCACGGAGGCGCTCGCCGCGGCCCAATCGACGCTCGATGCGGTGGAAGCGCAGCAGTCACGCAAGCGCGATCGCTGGGAAGACCTGCGAGACCGCCTGGGACTCTCGGAACTGGCGGATCTGGAAAAGGAGACGGTCCAGGAGAGAGGGCTCTGGCATGACGACCGCCTTGCCGAGCTGCGGTCGAGCCTGTTCAGCGCCGCGCTCGTCCTGCACGAGGCGTGGCTGGCGGAGGCGGGCAGACATAAGGACAAAGGCGGGCATGGCTTCGGCGGCAATCTGACCGCGATCAGCCGGATGCTGAAGGGCGCGCGCCCGATCGACGCCGACCACGCCAGGCTGATCTGGCAGAGCCTGTTCATGGTCGTCCCGGTCGTGTCCTCGACCTTCGCGTCCTTCGGCCGCCAGTTCCAGGATCTGGGGCCAGGCGACATCGGCTGGCTGTTCATCGACGAAGCCGGCCAGGCCCCGCCTCAGGCGGCGGTCGGTGCGTTGTGGCGGGCCAGGCGCGCGGTGGTCGTGGGCGATCCGCTGCAGATCGAGCCCGTGTATACGGTCCCCGCCCGCCTGATCGAGGCTTTATCGGACGGCATCGCGGCGGTCCAGGAGGGGCAATATGCGCCCAACCGCGTCTCGGTGCAGCAGCTCGCCGATCGAGCGAATCCGTTCGGGGCGACGGTTCCCGCAAACGACCGGGACGAAAGCATCTGGATCGGCAGCCCCTTGCGTGTCCACCGGCGCTGCGCCAGGACCATGTTCGATATCGCGAACGCCATCGCCTATGGCGGCAAGATGATCTTCGCCACCCGTCCGGATGAGGATGGATACACAGGGTGGGTCGATGTCGCGGGCCCGGTCCGGGAGGGCAGGCAGGTGGTTCCCGAGCAGATCGAGGTCGCAGTCCAAGCCGTGCTGGATCTCTATCGACAGAACCGCGGGGCGCTGCCGCCTCTCTACCTCATCTCGCCGTTCCGCAGCGTCAAGCAGGCCCTGACGCGGCAGATCACCGACATCGACCGCTGGAAAGCGCGGCTCGACCCGCTCGGTCTGGCCGTCCCCAAACGTAAGGATCTCGCCAGCTGGTGCAAGGAACGCATCGGCACGGTCCATACCTTCCAGGGCAAGGAGGAGGTCTTGGTGCTGATGGTGCTCGGTGCAGACCATGCCCATGCCAACAGCGCCAGTTGGGCATCGTCGAAACCCAATTTGCTGAATGTCGCCGCGACCCGGGCCAAGCGGGGCTTCTACATCATCGGCGATCAAAGCCTCTGGGGCGGCAAGCCGTATTTCCGGACGGCACGGGACAGGCTGCGCCGCATGTCGCCGCAGGAATTCCTCGACGTCCTGGGCAATCTGACCGGAACGCCCTAGCCGGGCCGCCAGCGCAGCACGGACAGCGTGACCAGGCACAGAGCGGCGAGGGTCAGCAGCGCGTTGGCGGCGTGGGAGTATTCCCATTGCCGCCGCAGCGCCGCCCAGTCATCCGGCACGGCGGTCCAGTCCGCCGTGGCCTGGTTGGCAGGATAGGTCCACAGGAAGAACACCGCGAGGGTGGCGGCGAGGCAGATGACGCCGGCCAGGGCCAGCCGGAACGGCACCGGCTGATGCCGCGCCCCGATGACCAAGGCGAGATCGGCCGCAAGGGCCGCCACCAGGACGATGCCGAGCAGGGCCCAGCCGCGATAGATCTCCTGGACGGAGAAATAGGCGGCCTCATCCAGGCCCAGCTTGTTCGGCATGACCAGCAGGTGCGCGCCGCCCGGGACCAGCGCCAGGGCCGTGAGCACCACAGCCAGGAACTGCAGCGCCTTCATCGGAGATCTCATCGGTTTCCGATGAAATTAGATGCCGAAGCGTCGACGGGAACCCCTGTCGCTCAGCCGAGCCGGAAGCCCAGCGCCTCCGCCTCCCGCGGCCGCAGCACCCCGTCCGCGACGCGGCCGGACGCCGCCTGCCAGTCGTAGAGCGCCTTGGCGGTGAAGCCGTTGAACACCCCGGCGGTGAAGCCCCAATCCGGGATCAGTCCGAGGCTGATGAAGGCATCCTGCAGCAGCCGCACCTCGGGACCGCTCGATCCCGGCATCAGCCGGGCCAGGCCCGGGGCCTGCTCCGCCATCAGGCGCAGATGCCGGCCGGCCACCAGAAGGTCGTCGAAGGCCAGGCCGGTCTCGGCCAGGTCCGGGCTGGGGGCGAGGCCGGCCGCCGCGCGGAAGGCGGCGTAGTCGCCGGTCGGGTCGGCCGGCGGCAGGTGCCGGCCCGGCAGGGTCTGGCAGCCGGCCGAGGAGAACTCGATGCCGTCGCCCGGCCAGCCGGCGGCGTGGATGTTGTCCTCCGGCGCGCAGATGTCGAAACGGCCGCTCAGATCGTAGCCGGCGCCGTCGGCCGAGCGCCACACCGGCACCTCGACCGTGCGGTCGAGCTGGAACGCCCCCTCCTCCGCCGGCCGGCCGGGGGGGATATGCGGGCCGATAACGTAAGGGTGCAGCCCCGGCGCCAGCATGTTGGCGATGCGCTTGTCCGGCGCCTCGGCCTGGCGACGCATGTAGTGTGCGTTCGGGACGGTCGAGCCGGGCCAGGCGATCAGCCGACCCGCCGGCCGGTCCCAGACCCCGAGGACGCAGCGCGGCGCGTGATGGTCCGGCCGGGCCTCGCGCAGCTGCAGCGCCTCGGACCACCGACCGGCGGAGTCCGGCTCAGCCAGGACGCAGCCGCGCAGCCCGAACAGGATCCTCGCCCCGCGGGGCCGGAAGCGGGACAGGCGGCACAGGTGGTCGAGGGCGCCGGCCTCCGCGGTGAAGACGGTGTCGGCGAAGGGCGCCGCCAGATGGGCGTAGTTCGGCGAGCGGTCATCATCGTGCCAGACGGGCGGCATGCGGATCCCTATCCTTCGAGCAGCGTGTGCAGCCAGGCCCCGACCGCCGGCAGGAACCGCCGGTGCTGCGCCATGTGCGGGCCGGTGGTGTACACCGCGGCGACGAGGCTGCGGCCGGACGGTGCTTCCCAATAGGCCATGTCGTGCCGGGTCTCGCCGGTCCAGCCGGCCTTCGACCACAGCCGCACGTCCCGCGGCAGCGCGTCGCCCAGGAAGCCGCGGACCTGGTCCTCATAGCCCGGAGGCAGCCGCTCCGGGTCGCGCTCCGGCTCGCGGTCGAGCAGGTCCAGCATCCGGCCGCAGGCGGCGGGCGAGACCAGCTGGCCGGCGACGATGCCGTGCAGCAGCGCCGCCGCCGCGCGCGGGGCGATCAGGTTGCCGCCATGCGCCCGCGCCGCCTTCTCGCGGCCATAGGGCGAATCTTCGTAGGTGCTGTGCCACAGCCGCAGCCGGTCGAACTCCGGCCAGCCCCAACTTTCGAACCAGCGATGGATCGCCTGGCGCTTCTCCCACCAGGCCGCCATCTCCGCCGCCGGCAGCGGGCCGCCCGGCGTGGTGCCGGTCATGCGGCCGAACAGGTAGGTCGTGGCGTCGTTGCTGGACTGGCGGATCATCGCGGACAGGGCGCGCAGATCCTCCTCGTCCGGCTGCAGCCGCCCCGCCTCGAACCAGTGCTGGAAGGCGACCAGATAGAAGCTCTTGCAGGTGCTGGCCGGATAGACCGCGACCTCGTCGCGATAGCCGAAGACCGACCCGTCGGAATAGCGGTCCGCCGAGCCGTCGCGCAGCCGGCTGGGATAGAGCCGGAACGTCAGGCCGAAATCCTCGGGCCTGACCTCGCCCTCGAACTCGTCCAGCAGGTCCTGAATCAGCATGTCCATCAGACGGCGCAGGCGGCGACGAAGGCGGCGAGCACGGCGCGGTCGGCGTCGCTGCGCAGATACTCGGGGTGCCATTGCACGCCGAGGCAGAAGCGCTGCCCGGGATGCTCCACCGCCTCGACCACCCCGTCGGGAGCGACGCCGGAGACGATCAGCGCCGGCCCTGCCGCCTTCACCGCCTGGTGGTGCGAACTGTTGACGCCGAAGCGCGCCGCGCCGGTGATGCGGGCCAAGAGCGTGCCGGGCGCGACCTCGACCTCATGCGCCGCCTTCCAGCCGGCCGGGTCGTGGATCTTCCGCTCCGGGCTGTGGTCGAGCGCGTTGTCGATCTCGGCCGGGATGTGCTGCACCAGCGTGCCGCCCAGCACCGCCGCCAGCAGCTGCTCGCCGCCGCAGATGCCGAGCACCGGCTTGTTCCGCGCCACCGCACCCTTGACCAGCGCCCATTCGAACTGGGTGCGCACCGGCTTGGTCTTCACCGTCTCGTGCACCGAGCCGGCGCCCCAGAGTGCGGGGTCGACGTCGAAGCCGCCGCCGGTGACGACGATGCCGTCGCACAGGTCGAGATAGCGGTCGGCCGCGTCGACCAGATGCGGCAGCGCCAGCGGCACCGCGCCGTACTCCGCCAGTGACCCGCAGTAGTTCTGCCGCAGCGCGTACCAGGGCGAGGAGGAGTAGCCGCCCGGCTCCTCGGCATCCAGGGTCACTCCGATGACGGGCTTGGCCATGATCGTCCTGTGCGGAAGCGGAACGGATCCTCCGGTGATGCCCGCCGCCCCGGCGGCTGTCAAATTCCGGTCGGTTATGGGCTCCGCACCGGGCGTTATCGCCTGGCGCTGCGGGTGCGCTGCGTCGGCTTGCCGGTCAGGTGGTCGAGGAACAGGTGCGCCGCCTGCGACAGCGGATAGTTCTCGTGGTGCAGCGCCGTGATCGGCAGCGTGATCTCCGGCACGATGGCGCGGGCGGTGACGTCGGGCACCGCCCAGGCCTGGGCGGTGTGCTCGTCGACGATCGCCGAGCCGGCGCCGTAGCGCACCAGCGGCAGCGCCAGGTAGTAGGTCTGGATCAGGTTCCTCGGGGCGTAGCGGATGCCGGCGCGGTCGAAGGCGTCGGACAGGGTGGCGCCCATCGAGGTGTCGGGGTCGACGCCGATCAAGGTCTCCACGTCGATCCGGTCGAGCGTGATCTCAGCCGCCTCGCCCGGCCCGAGCGGCGCGGTCGACAGATGCACCAGCCGCGACGTGCCGATCGCGATCTTGCGCATGCCCGGCGGCAGCACCGGCTCGTAGGCGATGGCGAGGTCGAGGCTGTTGGTCGCGATCAGCTCCAGGATCTCGCGGGTGTGATGGGTGCGCAGGTCGAAGCTGACGCCGGGGTGGCGGCGGTGGAACGACGCCATCTGCTCGGTCATGAAGCCGAAGCCGAGGCTGGGCAGGCAGGCGATGCGGACATGGCCCTCGCGCCCGCGCCGGAGGTTGGCGGCGATGCTGGAGATCCGCTCCAGCCCGGCGAAGGTGCGGTCGATCTCGACCTCGAGCAGCTTGGCCTCGCGGGTCGGCACCAGCTTGCCCTTCACCCGCTCGAACAGCCGCAGGCCCAGCTGGTCCTCGGCATGGCGCAAGAGCTTGCTGACCGCCGGCTGGGAGACGTTCAACAGCTCGGCCGCGCCGGTGATCGACCCGGCCTTCTGCACCGCCTGCAGCGCCTCGATATGCCTCAGCCTGATGGTCATCGGACGGAACTCCTCCCCCGACCGGGATGGCACAGCGGCGGGAGCATGACAAGCGCGCCCGGCCGTGCGAGGGTCCCGGCCATGATCCGCATCACCGCCCGCATCGCGCTGGATGAGCGCGACTTCGAGGAGAGCTTCATCCTCGCTTCCGGCCCGGGCGGGCAGAACGTCAACAAGGTCGCGACCGCGGTGCAGCTGCGCTACCCGATCGACCGCGCCGGGATGCCGGACGACATGCGGGCGCGGCTGGAGACCCTGGCCGGGCAGCGCCTGACCAAGGACGGCGTGCTGGTGATCACCGCCCGCGAACATCGCAGCCAGGAGCGCAACCGGGCCGAGGCGGTGGCCCGGCTGGTCGAGCTGTTCCAGCGCGCCGCGGTGGCGCCGAAGACGCGCCGGCCGACCCGGGCGACGCTGGGCAGCAAGATCCGGCGGCTCGATTCCAAGAGCAAGCGGTCGTCGGTGAAGCGGATGCGCGGCAGCCCCGGCGAGGACTGAGCGCCGCCGGCCGACACCGGAATTCGCTTCAAATTGCTGCCATCTTGGGCGCTTATGATGATGTTCCCATGCGGCGGGGGCCGTGGGACAGGGGAGGGGAAGATCATCATGAGTTTCGGCCTGTCGCATCGCGGGCTCGCGATCGCGCTGACGCTGGCCCTGGCCGGCACCGCCGCCGCGCAGACGCCGCCGGCGACGCCGTCTCCGGCCGATCAGGCCGCCACGATTCAGGCGGAGCAGGATGCCGCCTGGGACGCGGTGAGGAAGGTGGTCCAACGCGGGCCGGTCGGCATTCCGCTGATCGACCAGGGCACGCTGGCCCTGCCCGAAGGCTATGCCTTCGTGCCGAAGCAGGAATCGGCCCGCCTGCTGCGCGCCTCGGGGAACAGCGCCAGCCCGACGCTGATCGGCCTGATCTTCCCGCTCAGCGACGAGAACTGGTCGGCGTCGATCGACTACACCGAGGAAGGCTATATCCGCGACGACGACGCCAAGGACTGGAACGCCGACGAGCTGCTGACCAGCCTGAAGGACGGCACCGAGGCCGAGAACCAGGACCGGATCGCCCGCGGCTTCCCGCCCCTGGCCGTGACCGGCTGGATCGAGGTGCCGCAATACGATGCCGGGACCCATCGCCTGGTCTGGTCCGCCAAGGTGGTCGAGACCAACAACCCGCAGGACCAGGGCACGGCGAATTACAAGACCTATGCGCTGGGACGCGAGGGCTATTTCGGACTGAACCTGGTGGCCTCGACGGCGACGATCGAGAGCGACAAGAAGTACGCCCGCGAGTTGCTCGGCGCGATCAGCTACAGCCCCGGCAAGCGCTATGAGGACTTCACCGAAGGGACTGACAAGGTCGCCGAATACGGGCTGGCGGCGCTGGTGGCGGGCGTGGCGGCGAAGAAGCTGGGGCTGATCGCCATCATCGGCGCCTTCGTGCTGAAATTCGCCAAGGTGTTCGTCATCGGCTTCGGCGTCTTCGGCGTCGCCCTGGCCAGGCTGTTCCGGCGCAAGCCGCGCGACGGCAACGTCTCCTAAAGGACATCGGCACCCAGCATGATCAAGATGCTTCTGCTGCTGGTCGGCGGCCTGAAATTCGGTCCCTTGGCGCTGACCGGCGGCACCATGCTGCTGTCGCTGGTGACCTACGCCTTCGTGTTCGGCTGGGGCTATGCCGCCGGCTTCGTGCTGATGCTGCTGGTGCACGAGATGGGGCACTACATCGCGGCCAAGCGGCGCGGGCTGAATGTCGGGGCGCCGACCTTCATCCCCTTCGTCGGCGCCTGGATCCAGCTGAAGGAGCAGCCGATGAATGTCGAGACCGAAGCCTATGTCGCCTTCGCCGGCCCGTTCCTCGGCACGCTCGGCGCCTTCGCCGTGTATTTCTGGGCTCGCGAGGTGGACAGCCGGCTGCTGCTGGCCGTGGCCTATTCCGGCTTCTTCCTGAACCTGCTCAACCTGCTGCCCGTCTCGCCGCTGGATGGTGGCCGGATCACGGCGATCCTGTCGCCGCGGGTCTGGCTGCTCGGCGCGCCGATCATGCTGGGCCTGCTGTTGTGGCGGCCCAGCCCGGTGCTGCTGCTGGTGGCGCTGTTTGCGGCGCCGCAGGTGCTGAAGGCCTGGCGCCACGACCCGAACAGCCCCGAGGCGCGGGCCTATTACAACGCGCCGCTGGACGCCCGGATCGAGTACGGCGTGCTGTATCTCGGCCTGACGGCGCTGCTGGCGCTCATGACCTACAGCGTGCATGGCATGCTGGCGGGCAGCCGCGGCTTCTGATCCCTACTCCGCCTTCCAGGCGCCCCACAGCCGCGGCTTGTCGGCTGCCCAGGGCTTGTAGCCCCTCAGCTTCGGCCCGACCGCATCGACCGCCGGATCGTAATAGAGGCCGATGATCGGCAACTGCTGCGCCGCCAGCGCGTGCAGCTGCTGCAGCGCCTCCTTGCGCCTGGCGGGGTCCTCGGTGCGGATCGACTGGGCCAGAAGCTCCGCCGCCTTCGGGTCGTCCCATTGCCGGGACGGGGTCTTGGCCTTGCTGCCGATCAGGATGCCGTACAGCAGCGACGGGTCGAGCCGGGCCGAGAAGGAGAAGGACTGCAGCTGGAACTTGCCGGCGGTGTAGTTGTCGAGCTGGGTCGCCCAGTCCAGCACCTCCAGCCGCGCATCGATCCCGGCCGCGGCCAGCATCGCGTGGACCAGCACGGCGTTGTCGTACATGCCGTCATAGCGCTTGTTGGTCTGGATGGTGATCGGCTGGCCCTTGTAGCCGGCCTCCTGCAGCAGCGCCTGCGCCTTGGCCGGATCATAGGCCGGCCAGCCGAGGAAGCCGTCGTCGAAGAAGGTGCTGCTGCGGGCCACGGCGGAGGGGTTGGCCTCGGCCAGGCCGTAGGTCCGCGCCTGGGCAATTTGCTTCAGGTCGATGGCATGGGCGATGGCCTGACGGATGCGGATGTCGGACAGCAGCGGATCGGCGGTCTGGACCAGGATCACCGACCAGCCGAGGCCCTGGGCGGTCTCGACCGTGCCGCCGCTGGCCTTGACCTGGTCGATCTGTCCCGGCGCCAGGCTGGGCAGCAGGTCGACCCCGCCGGTGGCCAGCGCCGCCTCCGCCGTCGCCGGGTCGGGCACGATCTGGAAGCGGATGGTGTCGGCATGGGCGATGCGGGCGCCGGCATAGCCGCTGCCGGCCTCGGACAGCGGCCTGTAGTCGGCGAAGCGCTGCAGCACCACCGCCTCGCCGCGCTTCCAGGAGGCCAGCTTGTACGGGCCGGTGCCAACCGGCGCGTTCCAGCTGCCGTCCGGGTTGAGGCTGTCGGGGCTGATCGTGCCGGTGGCGAAGCACTGGACATTGGCGAGCTGCGCCAGGAACAGGGCGTTCGGCTGGGCCAAGCGGAAGCGGATCGTCTGCGGGTCCGGCGTCTCCACCGCCTCGACCTTCAGCCCGGCGGTGCCGTCGAACACCGGCCGGCAGCTCCAGCTGTCGGTCGCCCAGCGCCGGTCCCAGCTCCATTTCACCTCGGCCGAGGTGACCGGCTTGCCGTTGTGGAACAGCGCGCCTTTGCGGATCCTGAAGTCGTAGGTGCGGCCGTCATCGCTGACCATCCAGGACTCCGCCAGGGCCGGGCCGACCGTCAGGTCCTCGCGGTAGCCGACCAGGGATTCGACCACATGCTGCATCACCGTGTCGGTGTTGCCGTCGCGGTTGATGCCGGGGTCACTGCTGCGGATATCCGCGTTCAGCGCCACGGTGATGGTGCCGCCGTCGCGCGGCGCGTCCTGCGCCGCCACGGCACCGGCAGCCAGGACCAGGGCGAGCGCGAGCCCGCCGAACAACGCCTTCATCATTGCCCCCTGTTGTTGTTGTCTCTCGAACCTCAGGCCGCTCGTCGCCGCGCGAGCACCTCCCCGAAGAAACTCTTCACCGCGCCCAGCAACTGGCGGTCGTCATGGCCGATGCCGGGGATGGTGTCCTGCTGCACCGCCACGCCCTGCGACTCCAAGCTGCGGCGCAGCGACCGCATCCGGTCCTGGCGGTTGGCGCCGGCCATGTCCGCCCCAGGCATCCACCAGGCATCGCCCGGCTTGATCGTGATCTCCCAGGTCTCGGTGTCGTCGCCGCCGATCACCATGTGCACCGGCACCCGGCGGATGGCGTCGAGGTCGAGCTCCTTGCCGAACACCGCCTCGAAGTTCCGCACCCCGACCCACCAGTCGTGCTCGAAGTCGAGCAAAGTGACGACGCCGGGCGCGCCGATCGAGGCGCCCAGCAGCCGCTCCGGATGCAGATAGAGGAAGCGGTGGGTGAAGTGGCCGCCGCCGGAGAAGCCGTACATCAGCACCCGGTCGCCCTCGATCCGGTAGCGGGCCTGGGTTTCGGCGATCATGGCCAGCAGCACCGCGTCGTAATGCAGGTCACCGGCGCGCAGCATCTTGTAGCTGGACAGGTCGCCCGGCTCGGTGATGCCGACCGGAAACAGCGGCGCCAGCACGATCACCCCGTGGCGCTCGGCGAAATCGGCGAAGCCGTCGCGGTACCTCTGCATGCCGCGCTCGGTGCCGTGCACGACCACCGCCAGGGGCCAACGGTCGGTGCCGTCCTCGTCGTAATCCTCCGGCACATAGGCGCAGTAGCTGAAGCGCTGGTCGAGACCGCAGGCATAGACCGTGGTCGCCCCGAAATCGCTCGATGTCAGCACCCGTCCGTGCCCATGCGGCCGCGCCATGACGCCCCCCTGCCTCGTTTGATCGAGAGTGAGGCATATTTTTAGATCGATGAAAAGCAACATCACCGCGTATCGGACGGCGTAGCTGTCTTTTCATGCTTGGAAACACATCGAATCAGGTGGCGTGCGCCAAGCCGCCATCGCGCCCCGCGGACGACGACCCGAGTCGACCGGGCCGGAGATGGCCCGGATCAGTCGGCAGTCGGTGTCAGCCCGCCCGGGTGGCGGGCCGTTCGTCAATGCGATGCAGGTCCTGGGTCATCGTCGCCAACCGGTCGCCCAGCGCAGGGGTTGCCGCGAGCAGCAGGTTGCCTTGACGCAACCCGTCATCCGCCAGGAAGTCGTTGGTCCAGCCGCCGGCCTCGCGCACCAGCAGCAGGCCGGCGAGCGCGTCCCAGGCGTTGATGTGCAGCTCGGCATAGCCGTCGTTCAGGCCGCAGGCGACCTCGGCCAGGCCGAGCGCGCCGGAGCCATGGCGACGGAACTCGATGCCGGCTTCGGTCAGCCGCTGCAGCAGGGTGCAGTAGGCCGCCAGCGGTCGGCGCTCGGACCAGCCGACCTCGACCAGCGGCGCCGCACCATGCGCCAGGCCGCTGACCCGGATCGGCCGGCCGTTCAGCGTGGCGCCCTGGCCGCGCCGGGCGACGAACAGCCGGTCGTCCGCCGGGGCGTAGAGGATGCCGATCTCGATCTCGCCGTCCTGGACATAGGCCAATGACACACACCAGCGGCCGGAGCCGTGGATATAGCCCGCGGTGCCGTCGATCGGGTCGACCACCCAGACCCGGTCGGCCGCCTCGCCGCCATATTCCTCGCCGATCACCGCATCGCCGAAGCGCTGGGCGATCTCGCCACGCACCAGCTGCTCCACGGCCCGGTCGGCCTCGGTGCAGAAGTCGATCGCGCTCTTCGCCTCGATCGGTGCCAAAGTGCGGCGCATGCCGAGCGCCAGGGCACCGGCGCGCAGGGCCAGATCCAGGCCGAAGGCCTGGCGTTCGTCCAGCTCGTGCATCAGGCTGCCTCCCCCGCCGGCACCAGGGCGGCGCCGTCCGCCGGGATCGCGACGCCCACCGCCACGCCGGGGGCGAAGGGCTCGCCGACATTGCCGTCGATGACGAAGGCCTCGGCTCCGATTTCCGATAACTCCACCTGATACTCCATATGGCTGCCGAGATAGGCGGCCTTGCGGATCGTGCCGGCCAGTTCGCCGGGCTGCGGTCCGCCGGGGCGCAGCCGCACCGCCTGGGGCCGCACCGCGACCTCGACAGGGCCGACCGGCAGGTCGCGATGCGGCAGGGACAGGGCCACTCCGCCGAACTGGATCCGCGCCACGGCCCCGTCGCGCCGCTGCAGCGTCGCCGGCAGCAGGTTGGCGTTGCCGATGAAGTCGGCGATGAAGCGGTTCGCCGGCCGCTCGTACAGGTCGCGCGGCGTGCCGTCCTGCACGATCCGGGCCGAATGCATCACCACGATGCGGTCGGAGACGGCCAGCGCCTCCTCCTGGTCATGGGTGACGTAGACGACGGTGAGGCCGAGCGACTGTTGCAGCCCGCGGATGTCCTCGCGCACCCGGCGCCGCAGCTTGGCGTCGAGGTTGGAGAGCGGCTCGTCGAACAGCAGCACCTTCGGCTCCAGCACGATGGCGCGGGCGACCGCGACCCGTTGCTGCTGGCCGCCCGACAGCTCGCTGGGCAGCCGCCGCTCGAAGCCCGACAGGCCGACCGCCGCCAGCTTCTCCGCCGCCATCGCCTCAGCCCTGGCCTGCGGCAGGCCGGAGGCGCGCAGGCCGTAGCAGACGTTCTGCATCACCGTCATGTGCGGAAACAGCGCATAGGACTGGAACACCATGCTGACGTCGCGCTCGGCGGCGGAGCGGTGGGAGACGTCCTCGCCGTCGATCAGGATCCGGCCCTCGGTCGCCAGCTCCAGCCCGGCGACCAGGCGCAGCGTCGTGGTCTTGCCGCACCCGGACGGGCCCAGCAGGGTCACCAGCGTGCCGCGCTCGATCGCGAAGCCGACGCGGTCGACCGCGGTCACCGGCCCGTAGCGCTTGCTGACGGCGCGAAACTCGACCGCCGGGAGGCCGGCGGCGGACCGTGCCGCGGCGGGGTCGATCAGGTTGAGATTGCTTGTCACGCCTGCACCACGGATTGGCGGTTGCGGGTTGCCGGGGCCGCCGCGGACCGACGGCCGATCCGCCGTTCGCCGACCAGGGCCTGGATCGCCATCAGCGCCAGGACCATGATGGTGATCAGCACGGCGGAATAGACGATCGCCAGACCGTATTCGCCGAACTCGGCCCGACCGACGATGTAGACGGTGGCGAGGTTGAACTCGCCGCTGACCAGGAAGATCACCGCGCTGACGCTGGTGATCGCCCGGACGAAGGCATAGACCAGTGAGGTCGCAACCGCCGGCCGCAGGATCGGCAGGATCACCCGCCGCAGCGTGGTGGCAGAGCGCGCGCCCAGCGTTAGCGACGCTTCGTCCAGGCTGCGGTCGATCTGGCTGAGATTGGCCAGCCCGGCGCGGATGCCGACCGGCATGTTCCGGAACACGAAGGCGATGATCATGATCATTGCCGTGCCCGTCAGCTCGATCGGACCGCTGTTGAAGGCCAGGATGTAGCTGATGCCGATCACCGTGCCGGGGATGGCGAAGCTCATCATGGTCAGGAACTCGAAGGCGCCGCGGCCGGCGAAGCTCTGCCGGTTCAGCAGATAGGCGGTCAGGATGCCCAGCGCCGCGGTCGGCACCATGGCCAGCAGCGCGACCTCGAGCGTCGTGATCAGCGAGTTCCAGGCCGACCCGGCCAAGTACCAGCCATGGTCGCTGTCGCCGATGGCGAAGGCGGTCAGGAAGTGCTTCAGCGTCAGGGCGTTGTCGCTGCCGATGGCGCTGACGAAGCCGCCGATCATGATGATGCCGTAGACCGCGACGGTCAGCACGATCCAGGGCAGCACCACGGCGTAGCACAGAATTCGCAATGCCTTGGGCAGCGGGCCCGGCAGCCCGGAATCGCCCTTGCCGGCGACGGTGACGTAGCTCTTCCGCCCGATCCACAGCCGCTGCAGCACGAAGGCGGACAGGCTGAAGCTCAGCAGCACGATCGCCAGCACCGCGGCCTGGCCCTGGTCCTGCGCCGCGCCGACCACGGCGAAGTAGACGCTGGTCGACAGCACGCGAAAATTGCCGCCGATCATCATCGGGTTGCCGAAATCCGCCAGGCTTTCGATGAAGGCGATCAAGAAGGCGTTGGCCAAGCCCGGCCGGATCAGCGGCCAGGTGACGTGGCGGAAGGTGCGCCACGGGCCGCTGCGCAGGGTCTGCGACGCCTCCTCCATGCTCGGGCTGACGCCCTGCAGCACGCCCAGCAGCACCAGGTAGGAGATCGGGGTGAAGGCCAGCAGCTGGGCGATGGTCAGACCCGGCATGCCGTACAGCCAGCGGCTGCGCGGCAGGCCGAACCAGTCGTTCAGCAGCGTCGTCACCATGCCGGCGCGGCCGAACAGCAGGATCAGCGCCAAGCCGATGACGAAGGGCGGCGTGATCACCGGCAGCACCGCCAGCACCTTGAACAGGCGCGGGAACGGGAAGCGGGTGCGCTGGGCCACCAGCGCGAAGGCGAGGCCCAAGAGCGTGCTGAGCACGCCGACCAGCGTGGCCTGGGCGAGCGAGTTCCAGGCCACGCCGCAGCTGCGCCCGCCAGACAGGCAGGCCAGGCCCCAGATCGAGGAATCGGTCAGCTTGTCGGCGAACATCGGCAGGTCGACCTGCCCCTGATTGTCCTTGAACGCCGACAGCAGGACGCAGAGCACCGGATAGCCGACGAAGATCAGGATCGAGCCGCAGACGATGACCAGCGCGCCGACGGTGAAGGCGTCGCCCTTGCACCAGCCCTGCCGGGCCAGGCCATGCGCGGCCAGCAGCGCCATCGCCACCAGGAAGCCGAGCGCGCCCCAGCCCAGCGCCGGCTGCGCCGCGGCCCAGCCGGACAGGCTGCCGAGATCCACGATGGCCCAGCCCTGCCGGTCGATGGCGAAGCCCTGCAGCAAGGTCCAGGCGATGCCCCCCGCCCCGGCCCAGGCCAGCAGGCGCGGCCGCCGCCGCAGCTCGGCCAGGCTGGCCAGCAGCAGCGGCGGCAGCAGGCCGGCCAGCCAGGGGCTGCCCCCGACGGCTTCGACCACCGCCGGCGCCCCTCCCTCGGTCAGCGCCCGGACCAGCCCGCCCTCGATCCCATACCAGGGCAGCACCAGCACCGACGCCCAGCCGAGCAGCAGGCACAGCCGCGCGCCCGAAAGCCGCGCCGCGACCGCCCCTTTCCTGAGTCCCGTCGCCGCCACCTCAGCCGCCGTTCTTCACGTCCTTGGTCCAGCGCGACAGCAGTCGCGTGCGCTCGGCGGAGGAGCCGTATTTCTCGAAGTCGTAGTGGATCAGCTTGATGTTGCTGGTGTCCGGCGATTCCGGCGGTATCGCGGAGGCGGTGTTCGACGGCACCTGGAAGCTGCCGTTCTTGGCGGCGATCGCCTGCGCCTCGGGCGTCAGCGCCCAGTCGTAGAATTTCTTCGCCTCGTCCATGTGCCGGGCACCCTTGATCAGGCTCATCGACCCGATCTCGTAGCCGGTGCCCTCGCACGGCGACACCACCTTCACCGCCGGCGACTGCTTGGCCGCGTTGATCAGATCGTGCTGGAAGGCGATGCCGACGATGGTCTCGCCGCGGCCCACCGCCTGGGCCGGCGCCGCGCCGGCGCTGGTGTACTGGTCGATGTTCTTGTTCAGGCCGACCAAGTATTCGAAGGCCTTGTCCTCGCCCATCAGCTGGACGATGGTCGCCAGCATGGTCCAGGCGGTGCCGGAGGAATTCGGGTCGGCCATCTGGACCTCGCCCTCGAGTTCCGGCTTCAGCAGGTCGGACCAGCAGGCCGGGGCGGTCAGGTTCCGGTCCTTCAGCTCCTGCTCGTTGTAGCCGAAGCCGAGCACGCCGAGATACAGCCCGACGGTGCGGTCGCCGGAACGCTTGGCCTGGTCCTGCGCCCAGTCCCGCAGCTGGCCGACCAGCGGCGATTTGTAGGGCTCGGTCAGCCCGTCGGTCGCCGCCTGAAGATGCGGATCGCCGGTGCCGCCATACCAGATGTCTCCGCGCGGATTGTCCTTCTCGGCCCGCAGGCGGGCGAAGATCTCGCCGGCGCTCTGCCGCGTCATGTCGACATGGATGCCGGTCTTCTCCTGGAAGGCGCCGGCCGCGGCCCGGCACCACTCCTCGTTCACGCCGCAATAGACCACGACCGAGCCTTCGGCTCGGGCGGGCTCGGAGTGCATGATCAAACCAGCGACCAGCGCGATCGTCGCGCCCGACAGGGCAGCCATCTTCGATGTCATGGGCACCGTCAACCTCCCCAGCATTTTGTTGCAACCGTGTGCAAATGCTGTTCGATCGATCGCGCTTCGTCAATGACAAATTTGTGACGGATGATAGCCCTCGCGGTCCCCGATACATGGCGCTTTGTAATTGTTATCGCGCTTCAATCGCACAGATCCGTTTGCACATGGTTGCAAACTGCTTATGATCGCGCCATTCGAATGGAGGAGCAGCCCGGCATGCCCGGCCGCGACAGCACGCCACCGGAGACTTCGCCGCCGGCGGAGGATCTCGCTTCCCGGCGCTTCGTCCGCGCCCGCGCCGTGGCCGAGCTGGCGGGCGTGTCGCGCTCGGCGGTGTCCCGCACCTTCACCCCGGGTGCCAGCGTATCGGAGGATACGCGGCAGCGCGTCCTGGCCGCAGCCGAGGCGCTGGGCTACCACGTCAACCACCTGGCCCGCGGCGTGTCGCGGCAGGAAACCGGGATCGTCTGCCTGGTGGTGGCGGACATCGACGCGGCGCAGCCGTCGCGGCTGACGCGAGCGATCACCGAAAAGCTGCAGGAGGCCGGCAAGGTGGCGGTGCTGCTGTGCGTCGGCGGTCCTTCGGACGACGTCGCCACGACGCTGCGCCGCGCCCTTAACTACCGCGCCGACGCCACCATCGTGATGTCGGGCACGCCGGCCCAGTCGATCGTGCGCGAATGCCTCGACAACGGGCAGCGGCTGATCCTGATCAGCCGCGACGACCGCATCGTCGGCCCGGACAACATCCTGCTCGACAATGCCGGGGCGGCGCGGACGGCGCTGAACCTGTTCCTCCGGGCCGGATGCCGCCGGCCGGCCGTGGTCACGACCGAGCTGGGCACGCCCAGCCTGTCCGCCCGAGCGGACGCCTTCGTCGCGGCCGCCCGCGGGATCGGCATCGAGCCCGCCGTGGTCCGGCTGGGGCAGATGACCAGCTACGCCAACGGTGTCGGCGCCGCGCACCGGCTGTTTGCGGCGGGAGATCGGTCCGACGCGGTGTTCTGCGTCAACGACGCGACCGCCTTCGGCCTGATCGACGCGGCCCGGCACGAATTCGGGTTGCGGGTGCCGGAAGACGTGTCGGTGATCGGCTTCGACAACGTCATGCAGGCCGGCTGGATGTCATACCAGCTGACCACCTTCGACCATCCGGTGGACGATATCGCCCACCACGCCGTTGATCTGGCATCGGGACGCGGCGCCGCCCGCGCGGCCCCGGCCCGGATCGAGCTCATACCTCCGCTGGTATGGCGGCGCACAGTCAGGATTTGATGATGGATTTGCAATCGACGACGACCGGGGGTCCGGCCGGTGGGTGAGACGATCAAGCCGAAAGCGCCTCGCCGCCAATATGGGGCGCTGCCCTATCGCTTCCGGACGGATGGGTCGCTGGAGATCCTTCTGGTCACGACACGGAGAACGGGACGCTGGATCGTCCCGAAAGGGTGGAAGATCAAGGGCAAGAAGCCCGCCCGATCGGCCGCCCAGGAGGCCTTCGAGGAGGCCGGCGTGCGAGGCAAGGTATCGGAGAAGCCGATCGGCAGCTTCGTCTACGACAAATGGCTGGACGGCGATGGCGTCTCGGCTCCATGCGAGGTCCGGGTGTTTGCCCTTATGGTCAAGCGCCAGGAGGACACATGGCGGGAGAGCCAGGAGCGCGAGGCGCGATGGGTGACGCCAGAGATCGCGCTGCAGCTGGTCGACGATACGGGCCTCAGGGATCTTATCGCGGCGTCGGTTGACGCCCTATCCTTCGAGCCGGCGCCACGGACATCGCTCGGGATCCAGGCCGGGGATCCGCCGGCAGTCTGGGGAGCGAGCCGCCAGGACACGCGATAGGCTGGGCCCGGCACCAGGAACGCACAGATCGAGCCCAACCCTCGGTGACACGCGTCGTCCTGGTGCGGCTGCCCGCGGCGAGCCCGCAGCTGCGTTCGGTCGATGCCTATCTTCCACGGCAAGGATCGGTGGCCGAAGACCTGGCTCAGTTCGGCCTGCACGTCGGTGACGCCGCGGCCGTCGACCTCCGTCTTGCCGAGTTCTTTAACGGCAGCAGTGACGGCTTCGATCAGATCCCCGTATCGGCATACCGCGCGCTGGCGGACCTTTTCGATCGCGATTGGCTCGTAGGAGCGGCGCGGCGCCCGGATCGCTGCGCGTCATCACCGGCGGCGCGTGACGAAGTGCTGCGCTTGCCGCCGGCTCAACCCAGCCGGCGCAGAATTAGCCCAAGCCTGTCAGGACCGGTCGGCCGCCCGCCGCGCCGCCGGGCGCTTGGCCGCCGGCTTGCGCAGGCCCCCCGGCTTGCGCCACAGCACGGCACCGCCCTCGATCCCGGCATCGTTCGAGGCGATGGTGACGCCCTTCGGCAGGGTGAAGTCGATGCGTTTGGCGTTGCCGCCGCTGATGTGAATCCGGTCTGGATGCAGCAGGATCTCCAACACCTCCAGCATCCGCTTCACGCGCCGGTTCCAGCGCTTCTTGCCGATCTTCTCGTAGGCGACGTTGCCGAGATACTCGTCATAGGTCTTGCCGCCCTTGGACAACGGGTGGTGCGCCAGCTCCAGATGCGGCGCCGGCACGCCGTCATGGAGCAGCGCCGTTCCGACGCCGGTGCCGAGGGTGACCACCAGTTCCAGCCCGCTGCCGTCGACCAGGGCCAAGCCCTGCATCTCGGCGTCGTTGACCATGCGCACCGGCGCACCGCCCAGCCGCTTCGACAGGGCCGGAGCCAGGGCGAAGCCGGCCCAGTCCTCGGTGCCGAGATTGGGGGCGGTGATCACCCGGCCGTCGCGGACCACGCCGGGGAAGCCGACGGCGATGCGGTCGAATTCCGGCAGGGGCTTGACCAGCGCCGCGATGGTGTCGAGGAACAGCTTCGGCGGGCAGGGATGCGGCGTCGGCACCCGCTGCCGGTCCGACCGCATCTTGCCGCGGTCGTCGATCACGGCGGCCTTGAGCCCCGTGCCCCCCACATCGATCGCCAGGATGCCAGGCTTCACGCGCGTTCCTCCTTGGTCGGCCCCATCACCATGTCGGGCTATGTCCGGCGGCGTCAACCTCCGCCAACCGCGCCGGCGGCCGCGTGGCCGGCGGCGATGCCGGTCTCGCCGTCGACCAGCACCAGGAAATCGGCGCCCTCCCACCGCCCGGTGTCGCGCCACTGGAAGGTGAAGCGGATCCGGGTGCCGGGCGGCGCCGATGCGGTCGGCAGATCGAGAGCGTGCAGGCCGAAGGGGGTCGCTTCCGTCGCGTCGTCGCGGATCGTGCCCCAATCGTCCAGGGTCCAGTGCACCGTGGCCGCCGCCGGCAGTTCGAGCCGCAGGACCTTGCCGGCCGGCAAGGCCCGCCGCTTCTGGTTGAAGCGCCAGCACCGGGCCGGCGAGGTGACCTTGTCGATCTGGTAGCGCTGCACCGGCTGCGGTGGCAGGTCGAACACCCGTCCGTCACGCAACGACCGCAGCAGCTTGATGTGCTCGGAATGCGCCCAGACCAGCGGCATGGCGCTGCCCGAGGGACGGCCGCGGAACAGCTCGCGCTGCGGCACGTCGTCGGAATCCCACACCTGCTCCGGCAGCAGCCCGCCCTCCCCGGCCGACCGCTCCAGCGTGGCCAGCAGCGCCTGAGCCAGATCGACTCGGCCGGCCGCCAGCTCGTAATGCGCCCGCTCGCCGGTCAGGAGCGGCCAGGCCCGGCCGATGCCGGTGCCGTCGAATGGCGCGCCGTCGGCATGCTCGCCATAGCCGTCATCGTTGTAGCGGTACCAGACCGGGCCTTGCGGCAGCTCGGCCTTCAGCACCGCGTCGATGGCCTTGACCGTGTCGACGATGCGCGGGTCGTCCACGGCGCGCAGGCCGAAGCGCACCAGGGCCAGCGCGTCGGGACTGATCAGCAGTGCCGCGCGCCGGGCGTCGTCTCCCGGCGGCCGGTTCTTCACCGGCACAAAGCCGTCGAGCGGCGAGGCGGCGTCCGCCGCATCGGCCGGGGCGATGCGGACATAGTAGCCCTTGAGGCCGAGCTGGCTGCAGATCGCGGTGCCCTCGGCGAAGGTCCAGCGCTCGACCTCGTCGTTCCAGATGTCGGCGGTCTCGCGCAGCCAGCGCGCTTCCTCGGCGCCCGAGGGTTCAAGGATGTCGGCCGCGGCGAGCAGCGCCGCGATCTCGACCGCCAGGGTGAAGGGCGAGTAGCCGGCATCCTCCTCCCACCGGTCCTGGCCGGTGACCGGGCCGTTGCGCAGAATGAAGCCGGCGGCGCGCCGCACCATCGGCGCGAACCGGGCCAGCTCGTCCCCGGTCAGCGCGCCCTCGCGCCGCAGCATGTCGGCCAGCAGGATCGGGAAGGCGCATTCGTCCATCTGCACCCCGTTCCAATAGGGGGTGCCGTCGAGCCAGACATTCTGCGACCAGTGGCCGTCCGCCTCCTGGATCGCCTGCAGATAGCCGAGGATCGCCTTGGCCTCGGTGACCGCGCCGGCCGCGAGGAAGCCGCCCGCGGTCTCGACCAGGTCGCGCGGCCAGACCAGGTGGTAGCCGCCGAGATCCTCGTCGCCCTTGTGGAAGCCCCAGGGGATCGACAGCGAGGCGATGGCGGCGCCGGGGAACTCGATGGTCTGGTGGCTGGCCAGCACCGCGGTGCTGGTGCGGTAGGCCGTGGCCGCGGAGCCGGCGATGCCGTCCAGCGGCAGCAGCCGGGACTGCCAGGCCCGCCAGCCCTCGACATAGAGGTCGTGCGCATCGGCGAAGCCGTTCTGCAGGCCGGCCAGGGCGTGGTGCGCCGCCTCCTCCGGCCGCTCGCCGAAGCCGAGCGCCAGCAGGACGCGGCCGCCGGGGGCTGCCGCCAGGTCGATCTCCCCGGCCAGGGCGATGTTGCCGGCTTCGGCCCGGCGCCAGGCCGGGTTCAGCTCGCCCCGCTGCGACAGCTGCTGCCAGCCGTCCGAAGCGCCGACATAGCCGACCGAGCGGGCACGCCAGGGCACCGAGACGGCCAGCGCCAACGACACGCCGTCGGTGCCGCGGGCGAACAGCATCGGCGTGCCCTTGTAGTCGTCGACCCAGCCGGTGTTGTCGGCGCCGGCATTGACCAGGTGCGGCGCCAGCAGGGCGAACAGCCGGTGGCCGGCCGGCTCGTCCTGCCGCGGGGTGAAAACGATCTCCTGCAGCAGCACCGGGCCGCGTGGATCGGCCAGCACCGACTTCTCGATCCGCCAGCGTCCGTCCAGCGCCGTGTTGACCATCCGGAAGGCCGGCACCCCGGCCTCGATCATCCGGGTGTCCGAGCGCGCGTCGCGCTTCTCCTCGGCGAAATACCCGTCCGGGCCGGTGACGATCAGGCCGAGGTCGCGGACGCAGGCGGTGTCGATTCGCGGGAAGTAGATCTCGTTCAGGATGCCGTGGCTGAGGGTGAACCAGACCCGGCTGGTGCCGGAGAGGGCGGTGCCGACCCCCGATTTGGCGCTGGAGGTCCACCGCGCCGGCCCGCCGGGGGCGCCCGGCGGCTGCTCGTTTCGATCCATTGCGTACCCTCCCTCGGCGCCCGATCGCCGCATCCCCCGTCATTCAGACTCGAAACCGGCGCGGCACGGGCGCACCATCGGCGCGTTTACGGGTTCTACGCTAGCACCACCGCACCGGAAGAAAACGAGAGGATCGACGGAAATGCAGCTCGGGGTGATCGGACTCGGCCGCATGGGCGGCAATATCGCGCGGCGGCTGATGCGGGCCGGCCATGAGTGCGTGGTCTTCGACCGCAGCGCCGAAGCGGTCAAGGCGCTGGCGACGGACGGGGCGAAGCCGGCGGGGGATCTCGCGGGGCTGGTGGCCGGGCTGACGGCGCCGCGCGCGGTCTGGGTGATGCTGCCCGCCGGGGCGCCGACCGAGGACACGGTGACGGCGCTGGCCGGCCTGCTGAGCCCCGGCGACATCATCATCGACGGCGGCAACAGCTTCTACAAGGACGACATCCGTCGCGCCGCGGCGCTGGAGCCGAAGGACCTGCACTATGTCGACGTCGGCACCTCCGGCGGCGTCTGGGGGCTGGAGCGCGGCTACTGCATGATGATCGGCGGCACCAAGGCCGCGGTCGACCATCTCGACCCGATCTTCGCGGCGCTGGCGCCGGGGCTGGGCACGGTGGAGCGGACGCCGGGCCGCGACGGCCGCGACCCGCGCGCCGAGAGCGGCTACATCCATGCCGGGCCGGCCGGCGCCGGGCACTTCGTCAAGATGGTGCACAACGGCATCGAATACGGGCTGATGCAGGCCTATGCCGAGGGCTTCGACATCCTGAAGAACAAGGATTCGACCGAGCTGCCGGAGGCCGAGCGCTACAGCCTGGACATGGCCGACATCGCCGAGGTGTGGCGCCGCGGCAGCGTCGTCTCCTCCTGGCTGCTCGACCTCAGCGCCATCGCCCTGGCCGAGAACGAGACCCTGTCGAACTACACCGGGTCGGTCGCCGATTCCGGCGAGGGCCGCTGGACGATCATGGCGGCGCTGGAGGAGGCGGTGCCGGCCGACGTGCTGTCGACCGCGCTCTATGTCCGCTTCCGCTCACGCCAGGAGCACACCTTCGGCGAGAAGCTGCTGTCGGCGATGCGCAACAAGTTCGGCGGCCATATCGAACGGCCGGCGGGCGGCTGAGCCATGGCTGCGATGATCTCGCCCTCCCCCGCGAAGCCGGCCGGCACCCCCGCCGCGCCGCCCTGCACCTTCGTCATCTTCGGCGCCTCGGGGGATCTCACCGGGCGCCTGCTGACCCCCGCCTTGTACCATCTGGAGCGCGAGGGGCTGCTGGATTCCGGCTTCGAGATCCTCGGCGTCGACCGGGTGGAGAACAATGACGAGGGCTTCCGCGAGACCCTGGGCCAGGCCCTGCACACGATCGGCGTCGAAGGCGCCATCGACGAAGCCGCCTGGGACCGCCTGGCCGCCGGCATCCACTACCTGACCGGCGACTTCGCCGATCCCGGCACCTTCCAGAGGCTGGCGGAGCATCTGGCCGAGCGGCAGCGGGCGACCGGCACGTCCAATGCCGTGTTCTATCTGGCGGTGGCGCCGCGCTTCTTCGCCCCGATCGCCGCCGCGCTGTCGACCGCGGGCCTGCTGGACGAGAGCGACAGCGCCTTCCGCCGCGTGGTGGTGGAGAAGCCGTTCGGCACCGACCTGGCCTCGGCGCGGGACCTGAACGCCAAGCTGCTGGCCGTCGCCACCGAGAAGCAGATCTACCGGATCGATCATTATCTCGGGAAGGAGACGGTCCAGAACATCATGGCCTTCCGGTTCGGCAACGGCATCTTCGAGCCGATCTGGGACCGCGACCATATCGAGCATGTGCAGATCACCGCAGCCGAGACGGTGGGGGTGGAGCGGCGCGGCCGCTTCTACGACGGCACCGGGGCGCTGCGCGACATGGTGCCGAACCACCTGTTCCAGCTCCTGGCCATGACCGCGATGGAGGCGCCGAACTCCTTCGACGCCGACGCCGTTCGCACCGAGAAGGCCAAGGTGGTCGAGGCGCTGCGCAACCTGACGCCCGAGGAGGCGGCCAAGGTTGTGGTGCGCGGCCAGTACGGCGCCGGCACGGTGCTGGGCAAGCCCCGCGCCGCCTACCGGCAGGAGCCGGATGTGGCGCCGGACAGCCGCACCGAGACCTATGTCGCGATGAAGCTGGCGATCGACAACTGGCGCTGGTCCGGCGTGCCCTTCTACCTGCGCACCGGCAAGTCGCTGGCGGTGCGGCGGACCGAGGTCGCGATCCAGTTCAAGCGGGCGCCGGCGGTGCTGTTCCGCGACGCAGTCAACGCCCCGACGCCGAACCTGCTGGTGATCAGCATCCAGCCGAACGAAGGCATCTCGCTGCGCTTCGCCGCCAAGGTGCCGGGGCGCGAGATGCGGCTGGGCCAGGTCGAGATGAACTTCCGCTATTCCGAGAACTTCAAGGCGGAGCCGCAGACCGGATACGAGACGCTGATCTATGACTGCCTGACCGGCGACCCGACCCTGTTCCAGCGCGCCGACAACATCGAGGCCGGCTGGGCCGAGGTGCAGGCGATCCAGAAGCTGTGGGCCGGGCTGACCACCCCGCCGGACCTGTATCACGCCGGCAGCGACGGCCCGGCCTGCGCCGACGAGCTGCTGGCCCGGGACGGGTTCCAATGGCTGCCGCTGAGGTGACCGCCCCGGCCGGGCGCATCGCCCTGCTGATCTCCGATGTCGACGGCACGCTGGCCGACCCGGACAAGGTGGTGACGCCGGCGTCGGTGGCGGCGGTGCGCCGGCTGGGCGAGGCCGGCATCGGCTTCTCGATCGTCTCCAGCCGGCCGCCGCGCGGCCTGTCGGGGCTGATCCGGCAACTGGATCTGGCCCTGCCGCTGGGCGGCTTCAACGGCGGCACCATCTTCCGGCCCGACATGAGCGTGGTGTCGGCGCTGACGGTGCCGGAGCCGGCGGCGCGGATCGCGCTGGAGACGTTGCGCCGCTTCGGCGCCGATGTCTGGGTGTTCGCCGACAACCAGTGGATCGGGACCGATCCGGACGGGGAGTATGTGCCGCTGGAGCGGCGCACGGTGGGGTTCGAGCCGACCATCGTCGCCGATCTCGACCCCTATCTGGCGCGCGCCGGCAAGATCGTCGGCGCCTCCGGTGATTTCGAGGGGCTGGCCCGCTGCGAGGCCGAGCTGCGGAGCCTGCTGGGCGGCAGCGCCATCGCCGCGCGGTCGCAGCGCTACTATCTCGACATCAACCACCCCGAGGCGGACAAGGGCCATGCGGTCGGCCGCATCGCCGCGGCGGCGGGGGTGGACCCGGCGGAGGTCGCGGTGATCGGCGACGCCGCCAACGACGTGCCGATGTTCAAGGCCGCCGGCCTGTCGATCGCCATGGGCAACGCCATCGACGAGGTCAAGGCGCTGGCCCATGTCGTCACCGCCGGCAACGATGCCGACGGCTTTGCACAAGCGGTGGACCGGTTCCTACTGCCAAGGGGGCCGCAGAGATAGGGCCGGCGTCCACTGCGAGGCCCAACCCCCTCACCCTCCCGTCGCTTCGCGCC
>NZ_VCCH02000046.1 GCF_005938675.2 Mycobacterium sp. KBS0706 | reverse complement strand
CCGGGCGATCGACATCTGGATCTCGACCAGCTCCGACAGCACGCACAGATCCGCCGCCCGCTCCTCCTCGGAAGCGGGCGGGGTCTTCGTGGTCGAATCGGTCTGCGTCTTGCTCATGGAACATACCATGAACAAGATTGCAGATTAATACAACTGCACAATGTGTTTAGAGCGCAGTGGTGCTCGCCGGATCCTTCGCCGTCATGGCGAGGCGCGTATCTCCAGCGTTCCGCTACCCCCGCTTGAGGTGAGCGAGGATCCCGGCCGCAATCCCGTCGAGGAGCGGCAGCGGCAGGTCATGCCCCATGCCTTCGGCACCATTCTCGGGATGCCCGTACCATACGGCCCCCGGGATCTCCTTGTGCGTGGCGTGGCCACCGGAGATGTTGATGAGCGCGTCCTCGTTGCCATGGATCACGAGAGCCGGGACGGTCACGCCCTTGAGCGCTTCTGTGCGATCGAGTGCGCCAAGGATCGCGGCGACCTGACGGAGGCCGCCCCCGGGGTGGCCGAGCGACCGCTCATATCCCGCCCTGGCGAGCGCCCGGCGGTTCGGCTCCTCCTCTTCGGCATATGTCTTCGAGCCGATCAGCTTGAACAGCTGATAGACCTGCTCGATCGCCTCCTCCGGGTCGGACGGGAGCGGCTTCGCCAGCTCGTCATAGACGCCCTCCTCGGCGCCGCCGACCTCCGGGTTGCCGGTGGTGCTCATGATCGAGCACACGCTGCGCGCCCGCGCGGGATGATCGATCGCCAGCCGTTGCGTGATCATGCCGCCCATCGATGCCCCCACGATATGGGCCTTGTCGATATTGAGGTGATCCAGCAACCGGGTGGCGTCCTTGGCCATGTTGCCCAGGGTATAGGCGAAGGGCGCGTTCCCCACCCATTCCGTCCGGCCGCTGTCGCGATTGTCGAAGCGGATGACCCGATAGCCCGCGGCCACGATCGTGTCGACGAGCGGCTGCGGCCAATAGATCAGCTGGGAGTTCAGGCCCATGATCATCAGAACGGGCGGATGCGACGGAGCGCCCTCGACCCGATAGCACAGGTTCAGGCGACCTTTCTGAAGACCGCTCTCACAATCGATCTCGACGAATAGATCGTTGGATGTCATGAATTTCCTCCAGCATTTGCATTGTGCAAGTGTTGCAGAATCCAGATCAAGGCATCGACTACAACTTCGTTCGGAATGTTCAAATTTTAGATAATTGCGCGAAATTGCAAAATAAACACAACCATTTAGATATGGAGAGCAAAACAAATTCAATAATTTGGTGAGTAGAGACTGTGATCTTGAGATGATTTAGTCCTATCTGTCAATAGATCGCCTCCATATACATCCAATCGTCACAGTGTGGCGTGCCTCGCGGTTGTGGCCCAGATCCGGGCAGCCGTCCTTGACTCCTGTCGGTCTTTCGCTAATAACTGACTGGTCAGTCATTAACGAAGGCGAGCGGACCGGTCATGGCCCAGGCGGTGCGGAGACGGCGCAAGGAGGCGCGGCCGGCGGAGCTGCTGGAGGCGGCGTTCGAGCTGTTCGTGGAGCGGGGCTTCGCCGCGACGCGGATCGACGACATTGCCGCCCGCGCCGGGGTCAGCAAGGGCACGGTCTATCTCTACTTCCCCAGCAAGCAGGCGGTGTTCGAGGCGCTGGTGCGCCAGGCGGTGCTGCCCAATGTCGAGCGGTTGATCGGCGAGACGGCGCAGCCCGGCGCCCCGGTGCTGGAGATCCTGCCGCGGCTGCTGCGGGCGATCACCGGCACCATGGCCGGGTCCTCGCTGCTGCAGTTCCCGCGCCTGATCATCGCCGAATCCCCGCAATTCCCGGAGCTGGCGCAGTTCTGGCGCCAGACCGTGATCGACCGGATGCTGGGCGTCGTCTCCGGCCTGATCGAGCGCGGCATCGCCGCGGGTGAGATCCGGCCGGTCGATCCCGTGGATGCGGCCCGGCTGATGATCGCGCCGCTGCTGATGGCGGTGATCTGGGGCACCACCTTCGTCCGCCAGGACGAGAACTTCGACCTCGCCGTTTTCATCGACCGGCATCTCGACATCTATCTGCGCGGCCTGGCGGCGGAGAAGCAGCCATGAAGATCCGCATCGCCATCCTCGTCCTGGTCGCGGCCGCGGTCGCCGCCGGCTGGTGGTTCGACCTGCCTGGCCGGCTGGGCTGGCGCCAGGGGCAGGGCGACACGCTGACCCTCTACGGCAATGTCGACATTCGCCAGGCCGAGCTCGGCTTCCGCGTCTCCGGCCGGCTGGTCGAGATGAAGCTGGAGGAGGGCGAGGCGGTGACCGCCGGCCAGGTGCTGGCGCGGCTCGACGACCGGCCGTTCCAGGACAGCCTCGCCGCGGCCAAGGCCAGCGTCGGGGCGCGCCAGGCGGATCTCGACAAGCTGGTGGCCGGCCCGCGAGCCGCGGAGATCGCCCAGGCCCGCGCCACGGTGGCGGAACGCGAAGCCGATCTGGAGAACGCCAAGCTGGCCTTCGACCGCACCCAGCAGCTGCGCCAGAGCGGCAACGCCCCGCAATCGACGCTGGACCAGAACCAGGCCGACCGCGACATGGCCCGGGCCCGGCTGGAGTCGGACCGGCAGGCGCTGGAGCTGCTGCTGGAGGGCAACCGGGCCGAGGACATCGCCGCCGGCCGGGCCAACCTCGCCGCCGCCCAGGCCGACCTCGCCACCGCCGAGACCTCGCTGGCCGACGCGACGCTGAGCGCCCCGGCCGACGGCATCATCCTGTCGCGCGTGGCGGAGCCGGGGGCGATCATGGCGCCCAGCAGCGTCGCCTATGTGCTGTCGCTGACCAAGCCGGTCTGGATCCGCGCCTATGTCGCGGAGCCCGATCTCGGCCGGGTCCATCCGGGGCTGATGGTCGAGGTGGTCACCGACACCAGGCCGGACCGACCGTACCGCGCCCGCATCGGCTTCGTCTCGCCGGTCGCCGAGTTCACGCCCAAGACGGTGCAGACGCCGGAGCTGCGCACCGACCTGGTCTACCGCCTGCGCATCATCGTCGACGACGCCGACCCGGCCTTGCGCCAGGGCATGCCGGTCACCGTGCGTGTGCCGAAGGGGGGATGAGATGGCCTTCGCTCCAACGCATTCGCTGATCTTCGGGGAGCGATCCGATTGCCTCTCCCGCTTGCGGGAGAGGCAACGCGCCCCGATGGCACGGGCAGCTCGGGGATAGGGGCATGCCGACCAGCACACCCAACCCAACTCCGGCTCCTGCAGACCTGGTCCGCATCGACGGCGTCACCAAGCGCTTCGGGCCCGGCAAGCCGGCGCTCGATGCCGTCAGCGCGGCGATCGGCGGCGGCCGGATCACCGGGCTGGTCGGGCCGGACGGGGCGGGCAAGACCACGCTGATCCGGCTGATGACCGCGCTCATGTGGCCCGAGGAGGGCACGCTGACCGTGCTCGGCCATGACAGCCGGGCCGAGCCGGGACCGATCCAGGCCGCGATCGGCTACATGCCGCAGCGTTTCGGCCTGTATGAGGACCTGACGGTGCAGGAGAATCTCGACCTCTACGCCGATCTCCGCGCCTTGCCGCAGGCGGAACGGCCGGCGGTCTATGACGAGATCCTGACCTTCACCGACCTGAAGCGCTTCACCGGCCGCCTGGCCGGCAAGCTGTCCGGCGGCATGAAGCAGAAGCTCGGCCTCGGCTGCGCCCTCTTGCGCAAGCCGCGCCTCTTGCTGCTGGACGAGCCGGGCGTCGGCGTCGACCCGATCTCGCGGCGCGAGCTGTGGGGCATGGTGCAGGACCTGACCCGCGAGGGCATCGGCGTGGTCTGGTCGACCGCCTATCTCGACGAGGCCGAGAAATGCGACCGGGTGCTGCTGCTGAACGAAGGCCAGCTGCTCTACGAGGGCGAGCCGGGCGGGCTGACCCGGCGGGTCGAGGGCCGGGTGTTCCGGCTGACCGGGGTCGATGGGCGGCGGCGGCAGGTGCTGGCCGCGGTGTTGGACCAGCCCGGCGTGATCGACGGCGTGATCCAGGGCACCGCGATCCGGCTGGTCGCCAAGGATGTGGCGCAGCCCCCGACGCCGCCGCAGAAGGCCGGCCCGGCCGCGAAGATCGGCCCGGCGGCGCCGCGCTTCGAGGATGCCTTCGTCGACATCCTCGGCGGCGGCCCCGGCGGCCGGTCGAAGCTGGCCGAGGCGCGCGAGACGCTGCCGCCGCGCGACGGGCCGGTGATCGAGGCACGCGGCCTGACCAAGCGCTTCGGCGACTTCACCGCCGCGGCCGACATCAGCTTCGACATCCCGCGCGGCGAGATCTTCGGCCTGCTCGGCCCCAACGGCGCCGGCAAGTCGACCACCTTCAAGATGCTGTGCGGCCTGCTGAAGCCGACGGCGGGGGAGGGGCGGGTGGCTGGCTTCGACCTGCGCCGCGACAGCGCCGAGGCGCGCAACCGGCTGGGCTACATGGCCCAGAAATTCTCGCTCTACGGCGATCTCAGCGTCGCCCAGAACCTCGATTTCTTCGCCGGGGTCTATGGCCTCGACCGGCGCCGGGCGCGGCGGCAGATCGGGCTGATGACCGAGATCTTCGCGCTCGGTGACGTGCTGGCGCGCTCGGCCGGCACCCTGCCGCTCGGCTTCAAGCAGCGCCTGGCGCTGGCCTGCGCCGTGATGCACGAGCCCGAGGTGCTGTTTCTGGACGAGCCGACCTCCGGCGTCGACCCGATCAGCCGGCGCGAGTTCTGGACCCATATCAACGGCCTGGTCGAGAAGGGGGTGACCGTGCTGGTCACCACCCATTTCATGGAGGAGGCCGAATACTGCGACCGGATCTCGCTGATCTATCGCGGCCGCTCGATCGCGCTGGGCTCGCCGGACGAGCTGAAGGCCGGGGTGGCGGGCAAGGACCGGCCCGACCCGACCATGGAGGACGCCTTCATCGCCCTGGTCGAGGCCTCGGATGCGAAGCAGGAGGCGGCGTGATGGGCCCTTCCGCTCACCGGATCGCGTTCAGCGCCTGCCAGCCGAGCCGGTCGACGATCACCAGCAGCGATCGGGCCGGGCCGCTCGGGCGTTTCCGGTGCTGTTCCCAATCCGCGACCAACTGCTTGCCGACGCCGATGCGATCGGCGAAGGCCTGCTGTGTCAGGCCGAGGCGCCGGCGCGTCGTGGCGACGTCGATCTCCGGCGGATCCGCCCGCCCGGTCCGGGCGGCGATGGCGTCGGCCATGTCGGGCGCCGTGTCTGGATCGGTGGCGATCTGGGCCGCGATCTCTTCGTCCGTCGTGGCGTCGACGCGAACCCAGTCACTCTTGCTGGGCCGCCCACGCTTGGTAGGCATTGGTTTCTCTCCTGTTGGCCTTGCGGAAGCTGATGATCCGGCGGATCGAGTCACGATCGGTGTAGACCGCAACGCAGACCCGGCCTCGCATCCGCCCGATCGCGATGACGCGAAGCTCGCCGTAGTCGCTCCGGTCGTCTTCGATTTCGACCACCGGCCCCTGCCGCCACATCAGGGCAGCATCCGCGAAGTCGAGGCCGCGGAGGGCTATGTTGGCGGCGTTCTTGGCGGGATCGAAGTCGATATCCACGCAAGGGTATATACGCCGGGAGCGCATTTCTCGTCACTAGAAAATACGCCTGAAGCGTATTTCGGAGATGAGGCATGACCGCCGCCGCCGTCCCCGAGGCCCCAGCCATCTCCCGCGCCGACCGCCTGCGCCGGTTCGGGGCGCTGCTGCGCAAGGAGAGCCGGCAGATCCTGCGCGACCCGTCCAGCCTGCTGATCGCCGTGGTGCTGCCGGTGCTGCTGCTGTTCCTGTTCGGCTACGCCCTGTCGCTCGACGCCGACCACACCAAGGTCGGCGTCGCGGTGGAAAGCCCGGGGCCGGAGGCGCGCGACCTTGCCGCCAGCTTCCAGGCCTCGCGCTATTTCGACGCCCGCATCGGCACCGACCGGCGGCAATTCGCCGAGGACCTGGTGACCAACCGGGTCAAGGGCATCATCGTGATCCCGGCGACCTTCGCCGCCGAGGCGGCGCGGCCGGGCGGGACGCCGCAGATCCAGATCCTGGTCGACGGCACCGACCCGAACACCGCGAACTTCGTCATGGCCTATGCCCAGGGCGCGCTGTCGAGCTGGCGGGCGCAGCGGGCCGCAGGCCAGGGCGCCGACGGCGCACCGATGATCGATGTCGAGCAGCGCGTCTGGTTCAACCAGGAGCTGGTCAGCCGCAACACGCTGGTGCCCGGCGCCATCGCCATCGTCATGACCATGATCGGCACGCTGCTGACCGCCCTGGTGGTGGCGCGGGAGTGGGAGCGCGGCACGATGGAGGCGATGATGGCGACGCCGGTGACCGCGGTGGAGCTGCTGGCCGGCAAGGTGCTGCCGTATTTCCTGCTCGGCCTGGCGTCGCTGACCCTGTGCACCGTCGTTGCCGTGTTCCTGTTCGGGGTGCCGTTCCGCGGCTCGGTCGGGGCCCTCTACCTGGTCTCCGCCGCCTTCCTGTGCCCGGCGCTGGGGCTGGGGCTGATCATCTCCTCCGCCACCAAGAACCAGTTCCTGGCCTCGCAGCTGGCACTGGTCGCGGGCTTCCTGCCGGCCTTCCTGCTGTCGGGCTTCCTGTTCGAGATCAGCTCGATGCCGCAACCGATCCAGTGGCTCACCACCATCCTGCCGGCGCGCTACTACGTGCCGGCGCTGCAGACCGTGTTCCTGGCCGGGGACATCTGGCCCTTGTACCTGCGCAACATGGCCGTGCTGCTGCTCGAGGGTGCCGTCCTGTTGGCCCTGGCGGCGCGGCTGACCCGGAAGAGGCTGGCCTGACATGTGGCGCCGCCTGAAGGCTTTGATCGTCAAGGAGCTGCTGGCCGTGCTGCGCGACCCGCGCGGCCGGATGATCCTGATCGTGCCGCCGATCATCCAGCTCTTCGTCTTCGCCTATGCCGCGACGATGGAGGTGAAGAACGTCGACATCGCGCTGCTCGACCGCGACCGCGGCGCCTGGAGCCAGGAGCTGGTGCGGCGGGTCGAGGGTACGCCGACCTTCCGCATGATCGTCCCGGTCGACACGCCGGAGGCGCTGCGCCGGGCGATCGACCGGCAGCAGGTGCTGGTGGCGGTGCAGATCGGGCCCGGCTTCTCGCGCGACGTCGCCGCCGGCCGGCCGGCCGATGTCCAGGTCATCCTCGACGGCCGCCGCTCCAACGCCTCGCAGCTCGCCGGCAACTACCTGTCGCAGATCGTCGCCGGCATGGCCGCCGACGCCGCCAGCCCCAGCGGCGTCGCCGACCAGCCGGATGCGGCGGTGCCGCGCTTCTGGTTCAACCCGGCGCTGGACACGCAGTGGTTCATGGTGCCGAACCTGATCGCCGTGATCGCGGTGCTGATCGGGCTGATCGTCACCGGCCTGACCATCGCGCGCGAGCGGGAGCTCGGCACCTTCGACCAGCTGCTGGTGTCGCCGCTTCGGGTGCATGAGATCCTGCTGGGCAAGACCATCCCGTCGCTGCTGATCGGCTTCGCCCATTGCAGCTTCTACCTGCTGGCGGCGGTGGTCTGGTTCGGCTTGCCGCTGCGCGGGTCGCTGGGCATGTTCTATGCCGGCGTGTTCTTCTACCTGCTGGCCCTGATCGGGATCGGTCTGTTCATCTCCGCGCTGTCGGCGACGCAGCAGCAGGCGATCCTCGGATCCTTCATGTTCATGATCCCGGCGACGCTGATGGGCGGCTTCGCCACGCCGATCGAGAACATGCCGGGCTGGCTGCAGCCGGTGACTTATCTCGACCCGCTGCGCTATTTCATCATCATCGTCCGCGGCGTGTTCCTGAAGGGGCTGCCGGTCGAGGAGATGCTGCGCAACACCGTGCCGCTGGCGCTGATCGCCCTGGTGACGCTCAGCGCGGCCGCATGGATGTTCCGCCGCCGGATGGAGTGACCGGCCTCAGAGCCCGTTTGGAAATGCCACTGGTGCGGCCGCCTGACGGCGGACTCGAAGCTTCCGGTGCTCACGGACCCAAACGTCCGCTGCGCGCCGGTTCTCGAAACCACCGCCATCCGACTCACACCAGCGCATTCCAAACGGTCTCTCAGGGCTGCGGAACGATCGGATTGTCGGAATTCACGCCGGGCTCCGCGTTCGGATCGTCCTGGCTCTCAACCGTGGTCGTCGGGTCGCGGACCTGGAGGTTGACCTTGTCGCCCGGGATGACGGGCGTGGAGCAGGAGGCCAGGATCAGGCCGGCCAGAACCAGCGGAAGGATTGTGAGTGCCGGACCCCGCATGGCTCAAACTCCTCGGATGAGACTGTTATGGTGCGGAGATGGAAACCAGATTCGCCTTCTGCGATCGCCTGCGCTGCAAAGCCGCATTCGAGGCGCCCCCCCGGGTGACGTGGACTCGGTTTTCGTTACAGCCCAGAAACCTCAGGGCAGCGGCACGGTCCGGTTGTAGGGATCCTCGCCGGGAGCGGCGGTCGGCTGGGTCCGGGACTGGGCCGAGGGCGTCGGGTTGTGAATCGACAGGTTGAAGTTATCCCCCGGGACCTCCGGGGACGAGCAGGCGGCCAGGGCGATGCCGGCCACGATCATCGAAAGCAACGCCACTGCCGGATGCCGCATGATTCATACTCCCCCTGACCGCCACCATCGCCGTTCGATGGCATCGAGTCTCATCCTACGATCCTCCTCGCCGTCCTCCGCCGCAAGCCGTATCCGCAAGACTCGACGGTACTCGCCCCGCACCCGGATCTGGGTCATGATGGGGTATTATGGACAGCGTTCTCAAAACCCTCGTTCAGATGTTCGATGGGACGTCGGTTCTGGTTGCTGCCTATGACGAGTTCGACCGGCTGCGCTATGCCAACCCGGCCTTCCGGGCCGCCTTCTTTCTCGACGAGACCGAGACGCCGCTCTGGTCCGAGATCATGCGCCGGAATCATGATGCCGGCCGGGGCTCGGTGATCCGGGCGAAGGATTTCGAGGCCTGGCTGATCTCGACGCAGTCCCGCCGTGGCAAGACCGGCTTCCGGGCCTATGAGACCGATCTGGTCGACGGCCGCTGGCTGTGGATGACGGAAAGCGTCCGCGGCGACGGCTGGATGCTTTGCATCGCCAGCGACATCACCGGCCTGCGGGCCGAGGATCGGGCCGTGCGCCAGGACCGGGACTTCGCCGTCAAGACATCCTACACGGACGAGCTGACCGGCATCGCCAACCGCCGCTTCGTCACCGAGCGGATCGAGGAGATGCTCCGCCGGCCGCCGTCCAAGGCCGGCGTCCCCGGCTGCATCGGCCTGCTGGACATCGACAATTTCAAGCTGGTCAACGACCGGTACGGCCACCAGGCCGGGGACCTCATCCTGCGCGACTTCGCCCAGCGGATCTCCGGCATGATCCGGCGGTCCGACTGCTTCGGCCGGGTCGGCGGAGAGGAGTTCGTCCTGGTCCTGCCGCGCACGCCGATCGGGCAGGCGGCCCTGCTGGTCGAGAGGATGCTGGCCGTCGTCCGCACCGCCCGGCCGTTCGCCGACCGGCCGGACGTCGCCTACACCTTCTCCGCCGGGCTGGCGGAGGGCCGATCCGACGACACGGCCGCCAGCCTCTATGCGCGGGCGGACAAGGCGCTCTATTCCGCCAAGATGGGCGGCCGCAACCGGATCTATTGCGACGGTTCGGAGCCGGACCGGCCGGCGATCGCGCAGTAGCCGGCGGTTGTATCCAAACAATTGATCTGTTTCGGACCGGGCCGACTGGCTTTAGCTTCCGGGCCGCCGGGCGGCAGGTCTGCCCCGGCCCACTGCAGAGGCCCGGCGATGCGGACCGACACCTCCTTCGACGACGCGCCAAGCGGTGCGGACCTGGCGCCGCGCGGCGGCTCGGCGCTGCAGCCGGTCGCGGCCGGGCTGCTGGCCGCCATCGTCGGCTTCGCCAGCGCCTTCACCGTGGTGCTGCAGGGCCTGACGGCGGCCGGCGCCAGCCCGGCCCAGGCGGCCTCCGGGCTGCTCGCGGTCTGCATCGGCCAGGGGCTGCTGGCGATCCTGCTGTCCTGGCGCTCGAAGCTGCCGATCAGCATCGCCTGGTCGACCCCCGGCGCCGCGCTGCTGGTCGCGACCGGCATGCCGGCGGGCGGTTTCGCGGCCGCGGTCGGCGCCTTCCTGGTCGCGGCTGCCCTGGTGGTCGCCGCCGGGCTGTGGCGTCCCTTCGGCCGGCTGGTCACCGCGATCCCGACGCCGCTGGCCAGCGCCATGCTGGCCGGGGTGCTGCTCGATCTCTGCCTGGCGCCGGCCAGAGCCGTGGGATCCATGCCGATGCTGGCCCTGCCGGTCATCCTGGTCTGGGCGCTGACCTGGCGCTTCGCCCGGCTCTACGCCGTGCCCGCCGCCGTCGTCACGGCGGTGGCGCTGATCGGCTTGACCACTGCCGTGTCGCCCGAGGCCTTCGCCCGTCTGTGGCCGGAGCCGGTCTTCATCGCGCCTGCCTTCTCCACCGGGGCGCTGATCGGCATCGCCGTGCCGCTGTTCATCGTCACCATGGCGTCGCAGAACGTGCCCGGCCTGGCGGTGCTGAACGCCAACGGCTACCGGCCGCCGGTGGGGCCGCTGTTCGTGGCCACCGGTGCGACCAGCGCCCTGACGGCGCTGTTCGGCGGCCACGCGGTCAACCTGTCGGCGATCACCGCGGCGCTGTGCGCCTCGGCCGAGGCCCATCCCGACCCGGCGCGGCGCTGGCCGGCGGCGGTGGTGGCCGGGGCCGTCTATGTCGGGCTCGGCCTGTTCGCCGGCTTCGCCGCCGCCTTCATCGCCGCCTCGCCGCCGCTGCTGATCCAGGCGGTGGCCGGCCTCGCGCTGCTCGGCAGCCTCGGCGGCGCCCTGTCGACCGCGCTGGCGCGGGAGGAGGAGCGGCTGCCGGCGGTCGTCACCTTCGTCACCACCGTCTCCGGCCTCTCCCTGTTCGGCATCGGCGCCGCCTTCTGGGGCCTGGTGGCCGGCGGCGCCGTGCTGGCGCTGGACCGGCTGCGGGGCTCGGCGCTGCCATGACAAAGCCCGAAGCCTGGTGTCTCTGGAGCCGATCGTGTCCGGAGGGGGATTCGCCTTGAAGATCGCTTTGTCCATCGTCGCTCTGCTCGCCGGCCTGTCCTGCGCCGCCGCGCAGGAACTGGCCATCCCTGCCGTGACCTATCCCGCGCTGCCTCGCGAGGCGGCCTCGGCCGAGGGCTTCGTGCCGCCGGGCTGGCAGCTGGAGGCGCAGGCCAGGGGCGACCTGAACGGCGACGGCAAGGCCGACCTCGCCTTCGTCCTGCACGCGACCGACCCGAAGAATGTGGTGGCCAATCCGGACGGGCTCGGCGTGAAGTCGCTGGACACCAATCCGCGCATCCTCGCCGCCGCCTTCGCCCGGGTGTCGGGCGACGGCTACGATCTGGTGCTGGAGAACCACGCCCTGATCCCGCGCCGCACCGACCCGGTCATGGACGACCCCTTCGACTCCGTCGCCGCCAGCGGCCTCGAGGTCGCCCGCGGCACGCTGCGCCTGCGGCTCGGCGTCTTCGCCAGCGCCGGCTCGTGGGGGATGTCGAACATGACCTGGACCTTCCGCTGGCAGACCGGCCGGTTCGAGCTGATCGGCTACGACCGGACCGACACCAACCGCGGCAGCGGCGAGATCGAGGGCCTCAGCGTCAACTACCTGACGCGACGGGCGAAGCGGACCGTGGGCTCGATCGAGAGCGACGCGGAGAAGACGCGTTGGGAGACGCTGGCGCGCGGCCCGCTGCTGAGCCTGGACGAGGTCGGCGACGGGCTGGAATTCGATCCCGACAGCCGGCGCTGAGGCCAGCGATGATCCTGCTGACGCCGCGACTCCGGCTGCGGCCCTGGCGGGAGGCGGATCGCGACGCCTTCGCCGCCCTCGCCGCCGACCCCGAGGTGATGCGCGACCTCGGCGGGCCGCTGGATCGGGCGCGCAGCGACGCCAAGCTCGACCGCTACCGCGCCGCCTTCGACCGGCACGGCTTCTGCCGCTGGGCGGTCGAGAGCCTGTCGGAGGAGGTCCTCGGCTATGCCGGGATCATGCCGCTCGAGCCGGATCATCCGCTCGGCCCGGGTGTCGAGATCGGCTGGCGGCTGATGCGCCGCGCCTGGGGGCAGGGCTACGCCACCGAGGCCGCGGCGGCGGCGCTGCAGGACGGGTTCGGCCGGCTCGGCTTCGGCGAGATCCTGGCCTGCACCGCGCCCGACAACCTGCGGTCGCAGGCGGTGATGGGGCGGCTGGGCCTGCGGCGCGATCCGTCGCGCGACTTCACCGCGACCTATGACGGCACGCCCTGGCACGGCCTGGTCTGGGCGGCCCGGCCGCCGGCGGGACTCTGATCGCGGACATCCCACCATGGGATGTCGGACTCTCGTCCGGCCGATCGTCTTCAAGACAGGCAAGACTTGGAGAACGACGATGGCCATCACCATTACCGCCTTTGAACGCTCGCCCGATCGCGGCAAGGGGCTGGCGCGGGACATGCGCGTTCGCTGGGCGCTCGAAGAAGCGGGCCGGCCCTACGATGTTCGTCTGCTTTCGTTCAAGGCGATGCGGGAACCCGCGCATCTCGGCCTCCAGCCTTTCGGGCAGATCCCGACCTATGAGGAAGGCGATCTCGCCTTGTTCGAGTCGGGGGCGATCGTGTTCCATATCGCCGAGCGCCATGGGGGCCTGCTGCCGGACGATGCGAATGCCCGGGCGCGCGCGGTCGCGTGGATGTTCGCCGCGCTCGACACGGTGGAGCCGCCGATCTTCGACCGCTCCCTGGTCAGGATCCTCGAACGCGACGAGCCCTGGTACGAGCAGCGCCTGCGGTTCCTCGAGAACAGCATCCGCAAGCGGCTGGGCGACCTGTCCCGGCACCTTGGCGATGCCGACTGGCTCGATGGTGCGTTCAGCGCCGGTGACCTGCTGATGGTGACGGTGCTCCGCCGGCTGCAGGGATCGGATATCCTGGAGGAGTACCCGAACCTCTTGGCCTATGTCGCCCGGGGCGAAGCGCGGCCTGCATACAAGCGCGCTTTCGACGCTCAGCTGGCGGTTTTCGCGGCCTCGAAGGCGTGATCCGGCAACGCAAACTGGGACGTCGACCCCCGTCGCGCGCGGAGGCAATATCCTGCGCTCGATCCCCTGCCGAAAGCCTTGAGATGACCGATGCTGCCGACCACGCCATCCGCCGGCGACGCGAGGCCTTCAATCGTGCCCTGGCCGGGGCGGATCTGAAGGCCATCGGTCCTCTCCTGGCGCCGGCCGCCATTCTCGTCGCGGGCACTGACAGCGCCGTCATCTCCGGCCGCAAGGCCCAGCTCGAAGCCTGGGAGCGCGAATTCGCCGCGTCCATGCGCACGATCTACACCCGCACCCCCGACACCATCCTGGTCTCGCCGGTCGAGCCCATCGCCCTCGAGCACGGCCATTGGCAGGGCGTCGCCGGCGGCCTGCCCCTCGCATCCGGCACCTACACCGCCAAATGGCGCAAGGCCGGCGCGGAATGGGTGATCGAGGCCGAGATCTACCTCACCCTCGCCTGACAGGCTGCACGCGGACGGAAACAACACATGGCGAGTGACGACCGCACCAGGATCATTCCCAGGCGAACGCCGGAATCGGCGGCCATGACGGCGAGCGTCAAGCGGGCGATGGCGCTCACCGCCGCGCTCAACCGCCTGACGTTCGACGATGCGGCTCAGATCCGGGCCCTGTTCGGCGATCTGATCGGCAAGACGGTCGACGACAGCTTTCTGTTGATCCCGCCGTTCTTCACGACCGGCGGGACCGATATCAGCGTCGGGCGCAATGTCTTCATCAATCAGAACTGCACCTTCTACGACCTGGGCGGGCTCGACATTGCCGACGACGTGATGATCGGGCCGAATGTGAGCCTGATCACGTCCGGCCATCCGATCGAGCCGGCACAGCGGCGCAGCTGCGTCGTCGCCAAGCCGATCGTGATCGAGAGGAATGTCTGGATCGCCGCCGGCGCGATCGTCATCGGCGGCGTGACGATCGGGGAGAATTCGGTCGTCGCGGCGGGCTCGGTCGTCACCAGGGACGTTCCGCCGAACAGCCTGGTCGGCGGAAATCCGGCGCAGGTCATCCGTTCGATCGCCGGCTGAGGAACGCTACGCGCCGCCGGCTCCGGGCGGCATGCCGTCGAATTCCGGCAGGCCACCGGCGATCCGGTCCCAGGGCTGGCGGCTGCGGACGTTGATCGCGTCGTCCGGCCGGATCGCCGACGGATCGTCCAGCGACCCGGCATAGAGCGTGGCCGTGCCGGGATCCATCTCGGCGGTGCCGAAGAGCTGGCTGCCGCAGACCGGGCAGAAATGGCGCAGGGCCTGCAGCCCGCTGCCGCCGGTCGCGGCATAGCTGCGGATCTCGCCGCGGACGGTCAGGGCCGCCCGCGGCACCCCGACATAGGTGGAGTGGCCGGCGCCGCTGGCGCGCTGGCACGACCGGCAATGGCAATGTCCGGTGTAGACGGGATCGGCCGCCACCTCGTAGCGCACCGCCCCGCACAGGCATCCGCCCGTCATCATCCGTCGTCTCCCAAGCCCGGCCCATTGCCCCGGCCAGCATAGCGGAAATCCCGATCGAATTCTTATGCGCTGCGGGTGTCTGATCCGCGCCGATCACACGAGTCCGCAGGCCATCTGCGGAAAGGAGACTTCGTGCTCGACGTTCTGATGCTCGCCCTGGCCGCGGCGTTCTTCGCCGTCGGCCTGGGCTACGTGCTGCTGTGCGACCGGCTCTAGAGGACGCGATGACATTCGACCTCATCCTCGGCGGCGCCGTATCCGTGCTTCTGCTCGGCTACCTCGTCTATGCCCTGGTCCGACCCGAAAAATTCTGAGCCAGGAAAGCTGAGACAGCCATGACTCTCAACGGCTGGATCCAGATCGCGCTCTACTGCGCGATCGTCATCCTCCTCGTGCGTCCGCTCGGCGGCTACATGACCCGGGTCTTCGCGGGCGAGCGCACCTTCCTCTCCCCCGTCCTGCGCCCGGTCGAGCGGCTGTTCTATGCCGCCGCCGGCGTGCGCGAGGACCGTGAGCAGCACTGGACCGGCTATGCCTTCGGCATGCTGATCTTCAGCCTGGTCAGCGTCGTCGTGCTGTACGCACTGCAGCGCTTCCAGGACGTGCTGCCGCTGAACCCCGCCGGCATGTCGGCGGTGCCGGAAGGCCTCGCCTTCAACACCGCGGTCAGCTTCGTCACCAACACCAACTGGCAGTCCTATGGCGGCGAAAGCACCATGGGCTACCTGGTGCAGATGGCCGGGCTGACGGTGCAGAACTTCGCCTCCGCCGCGGTCGGCATCGCGCTGGCCATTGCCCTGGTGCGCGGCTTCGCCCGGCGGTCGTCCCAGACCATCGGCAATTTCTGGGTCGACCTGACCCGCTGCGTCCTCTACGTGCTGCTGCCGATCTGCATCGTCGCCACGATCTTCTTCGTCTGGCAGGGCGTGCCGCAGAATTTCGGCGACTATGTCGACGCCACCACGCTGGAAGGCGCGCACCAGACCATCGCCCAGGGGCCGGTGGCCTCGCAGCTGGCGATCAAGATGCTGGGCACCAATGGCGGCGGCTTCTTCAACGCCAACTCCGCCCATCCCTACGAGAACCCGACCGCGCTGTCGAACCTGGTGCAGATGGTGCTGATCTTCGCGATCGGCGCCGCGCTGACCAACGTCTTCGGCCGCATGGTCGGCAATGAGCGCCAGGGCTGGGCGATCTTCGCCGCCATGGGCACGCTGTTCCTCGCCGGCGTCTTCATCGCCTATTGGCAGGAAGCCGGCGGCGGCCATCTGCTGGCCTCGCTCGGCGTCGACACCACGCTGGGCAACATGGAGGGCAAGGAGGTCCGCTTCGGCGAGGCCTTGTCGGCCCTGTTCGCGGTGATCACCACCGCCGCCTCCTGCGGCGCGATCATCGCCCAGCATGACAGCTTCACCGCGCTCGGCGGCATGATGCCGCTGATCAACATGATGCTGGGCGAGGTCGTCATCGGCGGCGTCGGCGCCGGCCTCTACGGCATGCTGCTGTTCGTCGTCGAGGCGATCTTCGTCGCCGGGCTGATGGTCGGCCGCACGCCGGAATATGTCGGCAAGAAGATCGAGGCCAAGGAGGTCAAGATGACCATGCTGGCCCTGCTGATCCTGCCGGCCTCGATGCTGGGCTTCACCGCTCTGGCGCTGTCGACCGAAGCCGGGCTGGCCGGCATCCTCAACCCGGGGCCGCACGGCTTCACCGAGGTGCTGTACGCCTACACCTCGGGCACGGCGAACAACGGCTCGGCTTTCGGCGGCCTGACCGCGACCTCGCTGTTCTATACGATCACCCTCGGCTTCGCGATGCTGATCGGCCGCTTCCTGATGATCGTGCCGATGCTGGCCGTCGCCGGGTCGCTCGCCGCCAAGCGCAGCCTGCCGCCATCCTCCGGCACCTTCCCGACCACCGGGCCGCTCTTCGTCGGCCTGTTGATCGGCGTCGTGCTGATCATGGGCGGCCTGACCTTCTTCCCGGCCCTGGCGCTGGGTCCGATCGTGGACCAGCTCGCCTCCGCCGCCGGCACCCTGTTCTGATCGGACATTCGGTCATGAAGACTTCCAACTCCCCGGCGTCGCTGTTCGACGCCAAGATCATGGGCCCGGCCGCGTTCGACGCGATCCGCAAGCTCGACCCGCGCGTGATGTGGCGCAGCCCGGTGATGTTCGTGGTCGAGGTCGTCGCGGCCCTGACCACGGTGCTGCTGCTGCGCGACATCGCCACCGGCGCCGCCGGCATCGGCTTCACCATCCAGATCGTGCTCTGGCTCTGGTTCACCGTGCTGTTCGCGAACTTCGCCGAGGCGGTGGCCGAGGGCCGCGGCAAGGCGCAGGCCGAAAGCCTGCGGCGCACCCGGACCGACACCGTGGCCAAGCGGCTGCGCGATGCGACCGGCCGCGACACCGAGCCGGTGCCGGCGCTCTCCCTGCGCCAGGGCGACCTGGTGCTGGTCGAGGCCGGCGACCTGATCCCCTCCGACGGTGAGGTGATCGAGGGCATTGCCTCGGTCGACGAAAGCGCGATCACCGGCGAATCCGCCCCGGTGATCCGTGAGTCCGGCGGCGACCGGTCGGCCGTCACCGGCGGCACCCGGGTGCTGTCGGACTGGGTCAAGGTGCGCATCACCGCGGCTCAGGGCTCGACCTTCCTCGACCGCATGATCGCGCTGGTCGAAGGGGCTTCGCGCCAGAAGACGCCGAACGAGATCGCGCTGAACATCCTGCTGGCCGGCCTGTCGATCGTCTTCGTTTTCGCCACGGTCACCATCCCCAGCTTCGCCGCCTATGCCAGCGGGTCGATCTCGGTGGTGGTGCTGGTGGCGCTGTTCGTCACCCTGATCCCGACCACGATCGGCGCCCTGCTGTCGGCGATCGGCATCGCCGGCATGGACCGGCTGGTGCGCTTCAACGTGCTGGCCATGTCCGGCCGCGCGGTCGAGGCCGCCGGCGACGTCGACACGCTGCTGCTCGACAAGACCGGCACCATCACGCTGGGCAACCGCCTGGCGACCGAGTTCGTGCCGCTGCCCGGCGTCACCGACGCCGAGCTGGCGGACGCCGCCCAGCTCTCCTCGCTCAGCGACGAGACGCCGGAAGGCCGCTCGGTCGTGGTGCTGGCCAAGGAGAAGTACGGGCTGCGCGCCCGCGAGGTCGGCCGCATGCACGCCCATTTCGTGCCCTTCACCGCGCAGACGCGGATGAGCGGCGTGGACATCGAGGGCTCGGTCATCCGCAAGGGCGCGGTCGACGCCGTCATCGCCCATGTCCGCGAGGTCGCCGGCAACCCGCGCCTGGCCATGCCGAAGGAGCTGGACCAGATCACAGAGCGCATCGCCAAGGCCGGCGGCACGCCGCTGGCCGTGGCCAAGGACGGCAAGCCGCTCGGCGTCATCTATCTGAAGGACGTGGTCAAGGGCGGCATCCGCGAGCGCTTCGCCGAGCTGCGGCGGATGGGCATCCGCACGGTCATGATCACCGGCGACAACCCGCTGACCGCCGCGGCGATCGCGGCCGAGGCGGGGGTCGACGACTTCCTGGCCCAGGCGACGCCGGAGGCCAAGCTGGCGCTGATCCGCGAGGAGCAGGGCAAGGGCCGGCTGGTCGCCATGTGCGGCGACGGCACCAACGACGCGCCGGCGCTCGCACAAGCCGATGTCGGCGTGGCGATGCAGACCGGCACGGTGGCGGCGCGCGAGGCCGGCAACATGGTCGACCTCGACAGCGACCCGACCAAGCTGATCGAGGTGGTGGGCATCGGCAAGCAGCTGCTGATCACCCGCGGCGCCCTGACCACCTTCTCGATCGCCAACGACGTGGCCAAGTACTTCGCCATCATCCCGGCGATGTTCCTGGCCTTCTACCCGCAGCTCGGGGTGCTCAACGTCATGGATCTGCACTCGCCGCAGAGCGCGATCCTGTCGGCGATCATCTTCAACGCGCTGATCATCATCGCGCTGATCCCGCTGGCGCTGCGCGGCGTCCGCTACCGGGCGCTGAGCGCGGCCAGCCTGCTGCGGCGCAACCTTCTGATCTACGGCCTGGGCGGCATCATCATCCCGTTCGTCGGGATCAAGGCGATCGACCTGATCGTCACCGCCCTCGGCCTGGCGTGAGGCCATTATGCTGAACCAGATCCGCCCCGCCTTGGTGATGGTCGTCCTGCTGACGATCCTCACCGGCATCGCCTATCCCTTCGCCATGACCGGCATCACCCAGGGGCTGCTGCCCGGCCAGGCGAACGGCAGCTTGATCAAGCGTGACGACGGCACCGTCATCGGCTCGTCGCTGATCGGCCAGGACTTCACCAGCGACAAGTACTTCCACGGCCGGATCTCGGCGACCTCGGGCACCGACCCGAACGACCCGAGCAAGTCGATCGCGCAGCCCTACAACGCCGCCAACTCGGCCGGCTCCAACCTCGGCCCGACCAGCCAGGCGCTGGCCGACCGGGTGAAGGGCGATGTCGACGCGCTGGCGGCGCAGGGCATCACCAACCCGCCGGCGGACATGGTCACCAGCTCGGCCTCGGGTCTCGATCCGGACATCAGCCCGGCCAATGCCGCGCTGCAGGTCGCCCGGGTCGCCGCCGCCCGCGGCCTGCCGCCGGACCAGGTGCGCCAGGCGGTGGAGGCCGCGACCTCCGGCCGGCTGCTCGGCATCATCGGCGAGCCGCGGGTCAACGTGCTGCGACTCAACATGGCGCTGGACGGGCTGAAGACCCCGTAGTCTGCTGGCTCCATGTCACTGACCGATCGATCCGACGACGATCGCCGTCCCTCGCCGGAAGCTCTGCTCGAGGCGGTCGCGAAAACCCGCGGCCGCCTCAAGATCTTCCTCGGGGCGGCGCCCGGCGTCGGCAAGACCTACGAGATGCTGTCCCAGGGCGCCGCCCGGCGGCGCGACGGGCTCGACGTCGTCATCGGCGTGGTCGAGACCCATGGCCGGGTCGAGACCCAGGCCCTGGTCGGCGGCTTCGAGATCATCCCCCGCCGCCGCGCCGAGCATCGCGGCCGGGCGCTGGAAGAGATGGACCTCGACGCCATCCTGGCGCGCAAGCCGGCGCTGGTGCTGGTCGACGAGTTGGCCCACACCAACGCCCCCGGCAGCCGTCACGACAAGCGCTACCAGGATGTCGAGGAGATCCTGGCCGCCGGCATCGACGTCTGGACCACGCTGAACATCCAGCATGTCGAGAGCCTGAACGACGTCGTCGCCCAGATCACCCGCATCCGGGTGCGCGAGACCGTGCCCGACGCCTGGATCGACGGCGCCGACGAGATCGAGCTGATCGACCTGACGCCCGAGGACCTGCAGAAGCGGCTGGCCGAGGGCAAGGTCTATATCCGCGACCAGGCGCGGCGCGCGGTCGACCATTTCTTCAAGCCCGGCAACCTGACGGCGCTGCGCGAGCTGGCGCTGCGCCGCACCGCCCAGCGGGTCGACGACCAGATGCTGGGCTATATGCGGGCCCATGCCATCACCGGCCCCTGGGCCGCCGGCGAGCGCATCATGGTCTGCGTCAGCGAGGCGCCCAACGGCGAGGCGCTGGTCCGCTACGCCCGGCGCGTCGCCGACCGGCTGGGGGCGCGCTGGACCGCAGTCTATATCGAAGGGTCGCGCCACCACCGGCTGGAGGAGGCCGAGCGCGACCGCATCGCCCGCACCCTGCTGCTGGCGGAGAAGCTGGGCGGCGAGACCGTCACCCTCCCGGCCAACGACATCGTCGCCGAGATCCTGACCTACGCCCGGCGCAACAACATCACCCAGATCGTCATCGGCAAATCGGACCGGTCGCGCTGGTTCGAGATGCTGCACGGCTCGGTGGTGCACGATCTCCTGCGCAAATCGGGGTCGATCTCGGTCCATGTCATGGCGGGGGAGGAGGCCCAGCCCGGCGAGGAGCGGATCCAGACCCGCCCGGCCGATGCCGGCCTCGACCTGCGGCCGTACCTGGTCGCCGCGGTCGGCGTTGCGGCCACCACCGCCGCCGCCCATCTGGTCGCCTTCGTCGCTACCACCAACAGCATCGCGCTGGTGTTCCTGATCCCGGTGCTGTTCTGCGCCGCGCGCTACGGGCTGGGGCCGTCGATCTTCGCCTCGCTGCTCAGCGTCTTCGCGGTCAACTTCTTCTTCCTGCCGCCGCTGTACAGCTTGGTCATCGCCGACCCCTCGAACGTCACCACGCTGGTGTTCTTCCTGGTGGTCGCGGTCGTCACCTCGAACCTGCAGAGCCGGGCCCGGCTGCAGGCCCGCGGTGCCGCGGCGCGGGCCCGGGCGACGGCGGAGCTGTTCGGGTTCAGTCGCAAGCTGGCGGCGATCGCCTCGGCCGACGACCTGCTCTGGGCCGCGGCCTACCAGATCGCGTCGATGCTGAAGCTGCGCGTGGTCGTGCTGATGCCGCAGGACGGGTCGCTGCAGGTGGTGGCCGGCTATCCGCCGGAGGACCGGATCGAGGAGGCGGAGCGGGCGGCCGCGCAATGGAGCTGGGCCAATGACCGGCCGGCGGGGCGGGGGGCCGATACGCTGCCCGGAGGCAAATGGCTGTTCCTGCCCTGGCGCACCGCCTCCGGCCAGATCGGCGTGGTCGGCATCGACCGCGAGCAGCCCGGCCCGCTGCTCAGCCCCGACGACCAGCGCCTCTTGGACTCGCTGATGGACCAGGCGGCGGTGGCGATCGAGCGGGTGCGCCTGGCCAAGGATGTCGACGAGGTCCGCGTGGTGGCGGAGACGGAGCGGCTGCGCGCCGCGCTGCTGACCTCGATCAGCCACGACCTGCGCACGCCGCTGGCCTCCATCATCGGCGCCATCTCCAGTCTGCGCCGCCACGACGCAGCGCTGGACCCGGCGGCGCGGTTCGAGCTGATGGAGACGGCGGAGGACGAGGCCGAGCGGCTGAACCGCTTCGTCGGCAACCTGCTGGACATGACCCGGCTCGAATCCGGCGTGCTGCAGCCGCGGCTGGAGGCGACCGAGGTGGCCGAGGTGGTGGGCGCGGCGGCGGAACGCTGCGCCGCGCTGGTCGTCCGGCACCGGCTGGTGCTGGACATCGCGCCGGCCCTGCCGCTGTACCTGCTCGACCCGATCCTGCTGGAGCAGGTGCTGGTCAACCTGATCGACAACGCTGCCAAATACGCGCCGGCCGGCACTGCCATCACCGTCTCGGCGCGGGAGGAGAAGGGGCTGGTGCTGCGGGTGCTGGACGAGGGCGACGGCATCCCGGAGGACAAGCTGGAGGCGATCTTCGACAAGTTCCACCGCATCCACCACGGCGACAGCGCCCAGGCCGGCACCGGCCTCGGCCTCGCCATCTGCCGCGGCTTCGTCGAGACCATGGGCGGGCGAGTCACCGCCGGCAACCGCGGCGACCGGCGTGGCGCCGTCTTCACCGTGACCTTCCCACCGGACCTCGCGGCGCCGGCGCTGCGCGGCATTTCGATGGGGATGTGATGCGAACGCTCGGGATTGCCACTCCTCTCCGCTTTTTCCCCCGTCATGGCGAGGAGCGCAGCGACGTGGCCATCCAGGGCCGCTCGCACCGGCCCCTGGATGGCCACGCCCCTTCGGGGCTCGCCATGACGGATCAATATTTCGGACTGTCGTTATGATGCCCTCCGAAACGCGGCCGCCGCGCATCCTGATCATCGACGACGAGCCGCAGATCCGTCGCTTCCTCAAGATCAGCCTGGCCGCCGACGGCTATGCCCCGATCGAGGCGGCGGGCGGCACCGAGGGGCTGGAGCGGGTGGTGCAGGACCGGCCGGACCTGGTGATCCTCGACCTCGGCCTGCCCGACATCGACGGCCAGCAGGTGCTGAGCCGGATCCGCGAGCTGTCGGCGGTGCCGGTGGTCGTGCTGTCGGTCCGCGCCGGCGAGGCCGAGAAGGTCGAGGCGCTGGACCGCGGCGCCAACGACTACGTCACCAAGCCCTTCGGCATCGCCGAGCTGACCGCCCGGCTGCGCGCCGCCCTGCGCCGCGGCGGGCAGGAGGACGAGGCGGCCGAGGCGGTGATCGAGGCCGGGCCGCTGACCGTCGACGTGCCGCACCGCCGGGTGCGGTTCGAGGGGCGGGAGATCCGGCTGTCGAAAAAGGAGTTCGAGATCCTGCGCCTGCTGGCCGCCCATCACGGCCGGGTGGTGACGCACCAGAAGATCCTGCGCGAGGTCTGGGGCCCGGCCCATATCGACGCGATGCAGTATCTGCGCGTCTATGTCGGGCAGCTGCGCCAGAAGCTGGGCGACGACCCGGCCCGGCCGCGGCTGATCGCGACCGAGGCCGGCGTCGGCTACCGGCTGGTGGTCGAGGGGTAGACATGGCATTGGATCCGCGACGCCGTACCATGCCTGTCCGACGCATGCCGCAGACAATTCGGCGGCTGGTCGAACGCGGATCCGCGCAATGAGCTTGGTCCATAACGAACGGACGAAGCTGTTGGCTGGCGCGCTGAACACGGCGGCGTCGTCATGCTTCACCATCGGTGTTCTCGCGCCGATGGCTGCGGCCTTCTACAACGTCAAGGCCGATAATCCAGTATCGACCGGGCTGGTCGTCGCCGGGCTCGTCGTTTGGCTTTTCGCCGCTGCCGTATTACATATTGCGGCGAGGCGGGTCCTCGGGGAGTTGAAGGAATGACAATGACCCAGATTTTCGCTTTCGTCATTCTCCCTATCGTCGTTGCGGCACTGGGCTGGGGTGTAGTGCTGTTGAACGAGCGCCACAACAGGCAGCATCCACACCGCTGACGTCATCGCGTCCAACCCTGCAGAATCGAATTCCACCGCAATCTCGGCCGGCTCAGCGCTGGTCCTGGTCCAGCCAGCGCGGGCGGGTCTTTTCGCCGATCATGCAGTCGGTGCCGCCAGACTGGGCCGGGATGAAGGCGGCGGGCATCGCCTCCGGCACCGCGCCGGCGATCTCCAGCACCAGCTTGCGCCGGATCGCCTCGGCGAATTGCGTCGTGCTGCGCACCGGAACGGTGAAGGCGCCGGGGCCGCCGATCACGCAGTCGCGGTAATAGGCGTCGAGCATGTCGGGCTCCGGCAGGCCGCCGAAGCCGCCGCGCTTCAGGATCACCGGCAGGCCGTTGATGGTGATGCCCTTCGCCAGCGCGATCTCGCGCGCGCCCGACACCGGCCAGCCGGCGTTGTTCGGCCCGTCGCCGGAGATGTCGATGGCGCGGCGGATGCCCTCGTAGCCGTTGTTGTCGAACAGCCCGGCGGAGAACAGGAGCGCGCCGGAGATCGAGGTGCCGCGGCGCATCACCGTGCCGAAGGTCTCGGACAGATCCGCCGCCGCCGTGCGCGCCGCCGCGGCGCCGTCGATCAGCCGCCAGGGCAGGATCACCGCCTGGGAGGTGGCGCCGGCCCATTCGACATAAGTGATGGCGATGCGGCCATGGACGCCGGAGGTGATGGCGTCGATCACCTCGGGATGGGTGAGGGCGCCGACATAGCCGTCGCGCTGCAGCGCCTGCTCGTCATCGTCCATCGAGCGGGAGACGTCGACCGCGAGCACCAGCTCGAGATCGACCGGCTGGTCCTGGGCCGCGGCAGGGGCGCTGGGCAGGAACAGCACGAGGATCAGGCCGAGTCCGACGAAGCCGAAGCGCATGGTTGCCCCCCAGTGTCAGCCGCCGAGATGATTTCGATGTGGGAACGATCCGGCCCGCTGTCACCTCCGCCAATCGGCTGTTTTTCATCCGGCGGGTTGCAAACCGCTCGCGCTTCCCCTATATGGAGCCCCGAGATCGGTTTCGACACGATCCGCGCCGACGTTCCGAGGAACGGGCCCGGACCCCCATCCCAACCATGATCCGAGCGATAAGGCAGGCATCCGCCTGTCGATCGTGCTTTGTGCCGCGACGCGCGGGCCGATGGTCCGGGCGTCGTGGTTTAAGCGATATTGAGTGCAACGAGGCCCCAAGGGCCCGAACCGTAAAGAACAGACATGAAGACCGTACAGATCAAGACCATGCCCCGCCGCCCGCGTCGCCCGACGCCGCGGCTGGCAACCACCCCGCTGCGGCAGCCAGCGCACAAGGCAGAGCTGTCCCGCGACGAGATTCGTCGAATCGTACTCGACATTCTCGGTTGAAAGGCGTAACCCCGCCCGACCCGTTTAGTGAAAAGGCCTTTGCCCGATGCAGGTGCTCGTCCGCGACAACAACATCGATCAGGCGCTGCGCGTCCTTAAGAAGCGTATGCAGCGCGAAGGCATCTTTCGCGAGATGAAGCAGCGCCGGAGCTACGAGAAGCCGTCCGAGCGCCGCATCCGCGAGGAAGCCGAAGCCGTCCGCCGCCAGCGCAAGGCGCTGCGCAAGCGACTGCAGATCCAGGGCTACTGATCCGGCGCGCCGGGGCCGCACGGCTCCGGACCGGTCGTTCCGATGGATGAGACGAGGGGCCCTTCGGCCCCTTGTTCTGTTGGAGCAACCCCATCTCCGGCTTGTGCCCGGCGCCGGGCTGTGCCGTGATCCCCGGCCCGGGGCGCCGCGCCCCTGCCGAACCGGGAGGCCGACCGATGGATGTCTCCGCTTTCAGAAATTCCCTGGACCAGGACCAGCCGCCCGCGACCCTGTCGCCGCCGCTCGCCGCGCTGTGGTGGGACGCCAAGGGCGACTGGGACCGGGCGCACAGCTGCGTCGATTCCGAGGACGGGGCCGACGCCGCCTGGGCCCATGCCTATCTGCACCGCAAGGAAGGCGATCTCGGCAATGCCGGCTACTGGTACCGCCAGGCCGGCCGGCCGATGTCCTCGGCCAGCCTTGAGCAGGAATGGGCGGAGATCGCGGCGGCGCTGGGCTGAGGCTCAGCCCGCCGCGTCCGGCACCAGCACGATCTTGCCGGTGACGCCGCGGCTCTCCAGCCGGCGATGGGCATCGGCGCCGCGCGACAGCGCGAACACCTCGATCTCCGGCAGGGCGATCTCGCCGGACCGCAGCGCGGCGAACAGCGCATCGGCGCGGGCCAGCCGGCCGGCGCGGCTGTCGAGATGGTCCCACAGGTCGCCCCCGACCATCGCCTTCGACTGCTCCATCAGCCGCCGCGGGTCGATCGCCGGCGGGTCCCCGCCCGCGGTGCCGTAGGCCACCACCGTGCCGCGCGGCCGGATGGCGGCCAGGCTGCCCGCCAGCGTCGAGCCGACCGAATCATAGGCGATGTCGACGCCGCCATCGCTGAGACCCCGCACCGCCGCGATCCAGTCGCCGTCATAGGTCAGGCCGTGATCCGCGCCCTTGGCCATAGCGATGCCCGCCTTCCGGGGTGTCGAGGCCAGGGCGATGACCATGGCGCCGCGCCGCTTCGCCATCTGCACCAGCAATTGCCCGACCCCGCCCGCCGCGGCATGGACCAGCACCCGGGACCCGGCGCGGACCGGGGCGCTGTCCGCCACCAGATACTGGGCGGTCAGCCCCTGCAGCAGGATCGCGGCGGCCTCCCGATACCCGATGTCGTCCGGCAGCGGGATGGCGCGGTCCACCGGCACGGCCACGCGCGTCGCGTTGGCGAAGGCCACGTCGGCGAAGCCGATGCGGTCGCCGAGGCGGATGCCGTCGACCCCGTCGCCCAGCGCCACCACCTCGCCCGCGCCCTCGTAGCCGGCGATATGCGGTGCCGCGCCGGCCAGGCGGTAGTGGCCGCGGCGGCGATGCAGGTCGGCGAAGTTCAGCCCGGCCGCGCGCAACGCCAGCTGGACATGGCCCGGCGGCACCGGCGGGTCGGGCAGCGTCCGATACTGCAATACCTCGGGACCGCCGAACCGGTCGAACACCAGCGCTTCCATGTCGTCTCTCCGCAGCCGCCGGTCATGCCGGCCTCGTCTCATCTACTATAGTGGAAATTTCCAGCATAGTGGAAAGCGACTTGACGGGCTGTCACCGCCGCTCGACAAGCGAAGGGCTGCAAGACGGGAGCGACCATGCCGCCGAAGGATATGGTGCGAACGCCGGAGATCGACCTGGCGGAGACCGTGCGCCGGCTGCGGGCGGAGAAGGGCTGGACGCTGGAGGAGGCGGCCGGCCGCACCGGCCTGTCGCGCTCGGCGCTGTCGAAGATCGAGCGCGGCGAGATGTCGCCGACCTTCCAGGCGATGCAGAAGCTCGCGCGTGGTTTCGGCATCGAGCTGGCCGGGCTGTTCGGCCCGGCCGATTCGTCCCTGCGCGGGCGCCGCATTGTGGTTCGGGCCGGCGAGGGCGCGACCACCGAGATGCCGAATTACCGCCTTCGCCCCTTCGGCGGCGAGTTGCGCAACGCGCCTTTCCTGGCGGCGGAGGTCATCATCCACGCCCGGTCCCCGAACGATTTCGCGGACTGGGAGCGGCACGACAGCGACGATTTCCTGTATGTGCTCGCCGGCCGGGTGACGCTGTTCTCCGAGCGCGACGGCTCGGTCGAACTCGGCCCCGGCGATGCCGCGTATTTCGACGCCCGCGTCGGCCATGCCGCGATCGCCACGGGCGAGGGCGAGGCGCGGGCGCTGTGGATCACCGCGCTGGCGCAGTAATGCGCCCGCCGCGCACCGTCACATGCCGATCAGCGGCCGGCCCGTCATGGCCTGGGCGAAGGCGGCGAGGGTGATCGCGGCATAGAAGGCCGAGACCAGCCAGACCGCCGGCCGCGCCCGCATCGGCAGGGCCGCGGCCAGGCCGGCGCCGGCCAGCGGCAGCAGCTGCTGGGCGTGGATGCCGAGGAAATGCGGCACCCGCAGGTCGCCGCCGGTGGTCGACCAGCCGAGCAGCGGCAGGCCGGGGCCGCCGGCGCCGCCCACAACAGGGCCGCCATGGACGGAGATGGCGATGCCGGCGCCGACGCCGAGGACGAAGGTCAGCACCAGCCCCAGCACGATCGCCAGGCGCAGCGCCGGGGACAGCCCGGTGCCGTGGCGGGCGATCTCGCGTGCCAGCGGCAGGGTCGTCGCGGTCAGGGCCACGGCGCCGATCCCCATCAGCGCGAACATCACTGCGTGGAACGGCGTCGACTCGTTGAAATGCGAAGGCTGGCCGAGCGCGCCTTGCAGGGTGATGTAGACCAGCTCGAACGTGCCGGCGACGATGATGGTCCAGCGCGCGGCGCGGATCGGGGCCGCGGTCCGTCGCGCCTGCGGCAGCTCGCCGATGAACCAGGCGCTGGTCAGGGCGAACAGCCCGACCGAGAGCAGGAACTTGACCGGCTTGGCCCAGACGTCCTCGCCATGCAGCTGGCGCGGGTCGAGCGCCCACGCCACGCTCAGGACGACGGCGAGCGCGAGCAGGGCCAGGCCGAAGCCTGCCAGCGTCGGGTCGCGGCGGCGGAGCGCCCGGAGCAGGCTGGCGGGCCCGCGCACCGGATCGCGCGGCAGGGGAAGGGCGGTCGAGGACATCATCACGCCTCCGCCACCTGGCCGGGCGCGCGGCGGCCGAGGCCGGCCCGCAGCAGGGCGAAGGCGAGGAGGCCGATCGGACCGAACAGGAAGGTCAGGACGAAGCAGGGGAGCAGCAGCAGATGCGGCAGCCCGGCCCGCTCACCTTCGCGGGCGATCCAGCCGCCGACGAACAGGTCGAAGGCCAGGTAGTGCAGCCAGCCCGCGACCAGCATGCCGGGCGAATCGAACAGGGCCCGCACCGCGGCGATCGAGCCGTAGCCGCCCTGGGCCGAGCCCCAGGAGACGCCGACCAGGCCGAGATAGGCGGCGGCGAAGAGCAGCGGCACCGCCAGCCCGGCGACGCTCCGCAGCCGGGCCTTGTGGCGCGGCAGCAGCGGGGCGGCGGCCAACGCCAGCCAGCCGAGGATCGCGAGCATGTTGCCGCCGCGGAACAGCAGGTCGAGCATGGCTTCCTCTCCGTCTGAACAGTGTTAAGATGAAGCTAGCATCGAATCTGAACACTGTAAAGTTTGAGGCGGCATGCCGGATGAGACGACTGAGCCGCGGGAGCGGTATCATCACGGGGATCTGCAGCGGGCGCTGGTCGAGGCGGCCGAAGCGATCCTGACCGAGCGCGGGGTCGAGGGCTTCACCCTGCGCGAGGCGGCGCGCCGTGCCGGGGTGTCGGCCGCTGCTCCGGCCCACCATTTCGGCAGCGCCGCGGGGCTGCTGACCGAGGTGGCGCTGCTGGGCTTCGAGACGCTGACCCGCTTCCTGCGCGAGGGGGCGGCGCAAGGCGGCACCGATCCCGCCGCCCGGCTGAGCGGGCAGGGGGCAGGCTATGTCCGCTTCGCCCGGGCGCATCCGGCGCGGTTCCTTCTGATGTTCCGCAAGGACCGGCTGAACTGGGAGGATTCGCGGCTGCGCGCCGCCGGCCAGGCCGCCTTCGCCGAGCTCGAGGACGCGGTCCGCGCCTATCGCGGCATCGCCGGCGGCCAGCCGCTCGACCGCGCGGCCCTCGCCACCGTGGTGGCCGCCTGGTCGATGGTCCACGGCTTCGCCCATCTGGCGCTGGACGGCAAGCTCGACGGCATCGGCGAAGCGCATGGCGCCGGGCCGGTCGACGACGCGATCCTGCCGGAGATCCTGGCCGGGCTGTGGCCGCCGTCGGGATAAGCCGGCGGCTCAGCCGGTCATCAACGTGTGCACATGGGCGGCGGTGGAGAGGGCCAGGGCGCGCAGGTCGTAGCCGCCTTCGAGGGTGGAGACGACGCGGCCGCCGCAATGCCGGTCGGCCAGGCGCATCAGCTCCTGCGTCGCCCAGGCGAAATCGCCCTCGTGCAGCTCCAGATTGGCCAGCGGGTCGCGGGCATGGGCGTCGAAGCCGGCCGAAATCAGCAGCAGCTCCGGCGCGAAGGCGTCGACCGCGGGCAGCACGATGCGCTCCATCGCCCGGCGGAACTCGACCCCGCCCGACATCGGCGGCAGCGGCGCGTTGAGGATGTTGCCGGCGACCCCGGTCTCGTCCTCGGAGCCAGTGCCGGGATACAGCGGCGACTGGTGGGTCGAGGCGTAGAACAGGTCCGGCTCGGACCAGAAGATGTCCTGGGTGCCGTTGCCGTGGTGGACGTCGAAATCGACCACCGCGATCCGGCCCAGCCCATGCGCCAGCCGGGCGTGCATCGCGGCGATGGCGACGCTGTTGAACAGGCAGAAGCCCATGGCCCGCGCGGTCTCGGCATGGTGGCCGGGCGGCCGCACGGCGCAGAAGGCGTTGCGCGCCTCGCCCGCCAGCACGGCGTCGACCGCGGCGCAGCCGGCGCCGGCCGCCCGCAGCGCGGCGGCGCCCGATCCGGGCGACAGCACCGTGTCGGCGTCGATCGGCTGCAGCCCGCTCTCCGGCACCGCGGCCAGCAGCCGGCGGACGAAGGCGTCGGGATGGGCGCGGGCGATCTGCTCGATCGTCGCCTCCGGCGCCTCGCGCCGCTGCAGCAGATGGAAGCTCTCATCCTCCAGCGCCGTCAGCACCGCCCGCAGCCGGTCCGGCCGCTCGGGATGGCCGGGGCCGGTGTCGTGGCCGATGCAGGCCGGGTGGGTGAAGAGCAGCGTGTCCATGCCCTATCCTGCCTTGCGGATGCTGTAGCGGGTGACGCCGCCGGCCTCGTCGGTCACCGCGACCAGGACATGGCCGGTGGCGTCGCAGAAGGCCGGGAAGTCCTTGCGCGCCGCTGCGTCGGTGGCCAGCACGTCCAGCACCTGGCCCGGCGCCAGCCCCTGCAGCGCCTTGCGCGCCTTCAGCACCGGCATCGGGCAGATCAGGTCGCGCGCGTCGAGGTCGAAGTCCGCCATGATGAGTCAGACTCTAGCGCGGGCGGCGGCCGCGGCCAACGCCCCGCCTCTCAACTTTCCGCCAGGCGAAAGGCGGCCAGCACCGCCAGGGCCCAGCCCAGGATCAGCAGCACGCCGCCGATCGGGGTGATGGCGCCGAACCAGCGCGGCGCGCCGAATGCCATCAGATAGAGGGTGCCGGCGAAAATCACGGCGCCGACCAGGAAGGACCATCCCGCCCAGCGCAGCATGCCCGGCGCGCCCAGCAGGGCCAGGGCCAGCAGCGCCACGGCATGCACCAGCTGGTACTGCGCCCCGGTGTGCACCCAGCCCAGCCGCTCCGGCGCCGCCGCCGCCATGCCGTGCGCGGCGAAGGCGCCCATCGCCACCGCCATCATGCCGTGCAGCCCGGCTCCGATCAGAAGCACCCGGTCGATCATTCCTGTCTCCCCGCGAATCGTCCGGGGGACACAGTAACGAGGCGGCGGCCGCCGTCACATGACCGTAAAGCCGCGGACGAAGGGGTCGCGGTCGTCGAGGAAGATGGTGTTGTAGCCGGTCAGCCAGGCCTGGCCGGCGATCGACGGGATGATCGCGTCGAAAGGCCCCACCTTGGCCGTGCCCTCGACCCGGCCGTGGAACAGGCTGCCGATGATGCTCTCATGCACGAAGGCATCGCCGGTCTTCAGCTGCCCGCGCGCCGCCAGCTGGGCCATGCGGGCCGAGGTGCCGGTGCCGCAGGGCGACCGGTCGATCGCCTTCTCGCCGTAGAACACGGCGTTGCGGGCATGCGCCTCCGGGTGCTTCGGCTTGCCGGTCCATTGCACATGGCGCAGGCCGCGGATGGTCGGATCCTCCGGATGGACCATGTCGACGCGCTCGTTCACCACTTGGCGGACGATCGGCGACAGGCGCTGGATTTCGCCCGCCGACAGCGCCTCCAGATCGGCATAGCCCGGCTGCGGCTCGATGATGGCGTAGAAGTTGCCGCCATAGGCGATGTCGGCCACCAGCGGGCCGAAGCCCGGCAGCTCGAACCCCACCTTCTCCCTGTAGAGGAAGGACGGGACGTTGCGGATGCGCACCGAGGTGACGTGGCCGGCGGCGTCCTGCTCGTACTCGGCGTCGACGATGCCGGCCGGCACCTCCAGCCGCAGCTTGCCCGGCGTCTTCGGTCGCACCAGCCCTTCCTCGACCATCACCGTCACCGTGCCGATGGTGCCGTGGCCGCACATCGGCAGGCAGCCCGAGGTCTCGATGAACAGGACGGCGGCGTCGGCATCGTCGCGGGTCGGGGCGTACAGGATCGACCCCGACATCACATCATGGCCGCGCGGCTCGAACATCAGCCCGGTGCGGATCCAGTCGTATTCGGCGATGAAGGCCTGGCGCTTCTCGCTCATCGTCGCGCCATCGAGCGGCGGGGCGCCGCCGGCGACGACGCGGACCGGGTTGCCGCAGGTGTGGGCGTCGATACAGAAGAAGCTGCTCTTGGTCATGTCACTGGAATCGTTCGATGCCGAAGGGGGCGGGGGCCGGGCTGCCGGACAGCAGGCCGGCGGCGAGGCGGGCGGTGGTGGCGGACAGGGTCAGGCCGAGATGGCCATGGCCGAAGGCGAAGACGATGCGGCGGTCGCGCGGATGGGCGCCGATCACCGGCAGGCTGTCGGGGGTGGAGGGGCGGCGGCCCATCCATTCGGTGCCGCCGGTCTCCGGGATCGCCGGCAGATAGGCCCTGGCCTTCCGCCGCAGCGCCCGGGCGCGGGCCAGGTTGGCCGGGGCGTCCACCGCCGCCAGCTCGACCGCCCCGCCGATGCGCAGGCCGTCGGACAGCGGCGAGGCGACAAAGCCGTGATCGGCGAACACCACCGGCATCGGCAGGCGCACCGGCGCTTCCGGGATCGTGGTGTTGTAGCCGCGCTCGGTCTCCAGCGGCACCTTCAGGCCGAGGCCGCGGACGATCTCGCGCGACCAGACCCCGGCCGCGACGACCACCTTGTCGAAGGTCCGGGCGGTGCCGTCGGCCAGCCGCACGGCGACGCCCTCCGCGCCGGGCTCGACGGAGGAGACCGCGCCCGCGACCAGCCGGTCGCCCAGGCCGCGGCGCAGGCCCCGCAGCACGCCGAGCGGGCTGTCGACCATCCAATAGGCCGGGCACAACACGGCACGGGCGAAGCCGCCCTGCAGGTCGGGCACGAGGGCGCGGGCCTGGTCCGGCGTCAGCGGCTCGAACGCATGGCCGCCGAGGCGGCGGCGCAGCTCCCATTCCGGCAGAGCGGCGCGGAAGCCGGCCTCGGTGTCGTAGATGTCGATCGCCCCGGTCTGGCGCAGATGGCCGGCCCGCCCTTCCGTCGTGATGAGCCCGGCGCGGCGGGCCAGCTCCTGGTGGTCGCCGAGGGCGCCGCGCATCAGCTCGCCGAGCGCCGCGGTCGACCGTTCCACCCGCTCCGCCCGGGCTGCGGCCAGGAAGCGCAGCAGCCAGGGGGTCAGTGCCGGCAGGTCGCGCCAGCGCAGGGCGAGGGGGCCCAGCGGGTCCATCAGCCAGCGCGGCACCGATCTCAGCACGCCGGGCCGGGCCAGCGGCGTGATCTCGGGGAAGGCCAGCAGCCCGGCATTGCCGGACGAGGCGTGGCGGTCCTCCGGCCGGCGCTCATAGACCATGACCTCGTGCCCGTCGGCCGCCAGCCAGGCCGCTGCGGCGCAACCGATCACGCCCCCGCCGATGATGGCGATGCCGGCCATCTAGGCCGGCAGCGCGGGCTGGGCGGGCTCGGCCGCGGGGGCGAGGACGACGTCGCCGGCCACGCCGCTGGCCAGGAAGCCCTGGATCTGCCGCACCACCTGGCCGGCATGGGCACGGGCCAGGCTGTCGGCGCGGTCGGCGTCGCGCTCGGCGATGGCCTGGATGATGGCCTCGTGCTCGGCCACGAACTCGGCCGGCAGATGGTCGTCGAAGGAGGCGTAGTAGATCCGGTTCAGCCGCCGGCCCTCGTCCAGCAGCCGGCCGAACAGTTCGGTGTAGTAGCGGTTGCGGCCGGCGCGGGCGATCGCCAGGTGGAAGTCGCGGTTGGCGTCGGCCATGCCGATGGCGTCGGCCGCCGCCACCGCCCGGCCGAAGCCGGCCTGGTGGATGCGGATCTCGTCGAGGTCCTTGGCGGTGCGGCGCAAGGCGGCCAGCCGGGTGGTGACCCGGTGCATCAGGGTCAGCGCGTCGAAATGGGCGGGCAGGGTGGAGAAGTCGATCGGCGCGACGATGGTGTTGCGGTTCGGCAGGGTGGCGACCAGCCCGTCGGCGGCCAGCCGCACCAGTGCCTCGCGGATCGGCGTGCGCGACAGGCCGAAGCGCTCGGCGATGCGGGTCTCGTCCAGAGCCGAGCCGGGGGCTAGCACCAGGTCGAGGATATCGTGCTTCAGCGCCTCATAGACCTTGGTGGCCCCGCCGCCGCGCGACCGGGTCTCACCGGCATCCTGTGGTTTCGCCGCTCGCGCCAAGGGCATGCCCTTCCCTGCCTCTCGATCCGGGCTGGATGATAGGCCGGCGGAATGCAGTTTGTCGACAAGCCTCGGTGGCCGAGAAAAAGGGCGGCGGAAGAACCGCCGCCCCGAAAGGCTGGGCCGCGGGCCGGGCTTGGGACGGACCGGCACGCAACCTGGGAGGCGCGTCGGGAGTGCCCGATCGCCTCTTCGATATATCCCACGGAATATAACGTACAGTCAAACACTCAATCGTCCGGCTCGCGGCTGTCTCCCGCCGGCGAGGCGCGGATGCCTTGCTCCAGGCGCCGCAGATAGGCGTCGAAGCTGGCGGCCATGTCGATGCCGTCCGGGTCGCGCAGCCACTGGATCTGCAGCCCGTCCATCATCGCGATCAGCTCATAGGCCAGCTGCAGCGGGTCGAGGTCCGACCGCAGCTCCCCGGCATCGATCCCGGCCTGGAACGCGGTTTGCATGAAGGACAGCAGATAGTCGGAACGCCGGCGGTAGAAGGGCGCCGCCGGATGGGCCTCGATCAGGCTCTCGCCGTTGAGGATGGCGAAGACCTGGACCAGGTTGCGCCTGCCGGCGTTGGCGCGCACCACCCGGCGGGCGTCGTCCAGCACCCTCCGCCAGGTCAGCCCGACCGGCGACAGCAGCCGTCCGGTCTTCGGGTCGCGCCCCTCCGTCTCCACAGCCAGCAGCCGGCCGGTCTCGTGGTCGCGCTCCTCCATCGCCGCCAGCAGCAGCGACATCTTGCTCGGGAAATGGTGCAGCAGCCCGGGCAGGGACAGCCCAGCCTTCTCGGCAATCGAGGCGATCGCGGTGCCGGCATAGCCGCCCTGGGCGAACATCTCCATGGCGGCATCCAGGATCTGCTGGCGCCGGCGCTGTCCCTTGGGCGAGCGCCGGGTCTTCGGGCCTTCGGGGAACGCGGCCGGGCCGTCGGCCGCGGGGGTATTCGAACGCATTCCGTTCTCTAGCACGACCGCGCCGGCTTGCGGAGCGCCGTGCGCATGATCCGGCTTGGTAAACTTACCGAGTGATTGGTAGGTTTAGTCGAACGGGTTTCGAATCAGCAACCCAGCAGGAGGGGAGAGAAGATGCCTTTGTCACGGACCTGGCCTGCGGTCGCCATACTTGGCCTCGGCGGATGGCTGGCGACCGGCCCTGCGATCGCCGACGCGGCGCCGGCCCTGGAGTCCAGATCGGCTCCAATCCTGTCGGAGCGAGGGGTCCAGTACCGGGACCTGAACCGCAACGGCCGGCTGGACCCCTATGAGGACCGCCGCCTGCCGCCGGCGGTGCGGGCCCAGGACCTGGTCTGGCGCATGACGCTGGAGGAGAAGGCCGGCCAGATGCTGCACGCCACGCCGGCCTCGACCGCGACCGGCGACGGCTGGACCGCGGAGTCGCTGGCGGCGCTGATCGGCGGCCGGCATGTCGGGGCCATGATCAGCCGCCTGGCCGGCACGGCGCAGGCCCAGGCCCTGGCCGCCAACCAGGCCCAGGCCGTGGCCGAGCAGACCCGACTGGGCATCCCGGTGATGCTCGCCTCCGACCCCCGCAACCATTTCCAGTACGTGCCCGGCGCCAGCGTCGCGAACACCGCGTTCTCACAATGGCCGGAGACCACGGGGCTGGCCGCGATCGGCGATCCCCGGCTGGTGCGCCGCTTCGGCGACATCGCCCGGCAGGAATACGAGGCGATCGGCCTGCGGATGACCCTGTCGCCGCAGGCCGACTTGTCGACCGAGCCACGCTGGCCGCGCATCAACGGCACCTTCGGCGAGGATCCGGACCTGGCGAGCCGCCTGGTCGAGGCCTATGTCGCCGGCTTCCAGAACGGCGAGCGCGGCCTGAACCGCGGCAGCGTCGTTGCCGTGGTCAAGCACTGGGTCGGCTACGGCGCCGCGGTCGACGGCTTCGACGGCCACAACCATTACGGCCAGGACCTGACCTTCCCGGCCGGGCGCTTCCAGGACCATGTCCGGGCCTTCCGCGGCGCCTTCGCCGCCGACGTGGCCGGGGTGATGCCGACCTATTCGGTGCCGCCCTCGGGCCTGACCCTGTTCGGCCGGCCGCTCGAGCGGGTCGGCGCCGGCTTCAGCAGGCAATTGCTGACCGACCTGCTGCGCGGCCGCTACGGCTTCGACGGGCTGATCCTCAGCGACTGGGCGATCACCCAGGATTGCGACGCCAACTGCCGCGACGGCTGGCCGGACGGGCAGGCGCCGGGCTTCGCCGGCTTCGGCACGCCCTGGGGGATGGAGCAGGCCACGGTCCAGCAGCGCTTCGTCAAGGCGATCGACGCCGGCATCGACCAGTTCGGCGGCACCAGCGACGACCCGGCGCCGATCGTGCAGGCGGTGCATGACGGCCAGGTCAGCGAGCGGCGCCTGGACCAGTCGGTGGTCCGCATCCTGGTGCAGAAATTCGCCCTCGGCCTGTTCGACAATCCCTATGTCGACGCGGCGGCGGCCGGCCGTATCGCCGGCAATGCCCGCTTCACGGCGGAGGGCAAGGCCGCGCAGCAGGCGTCGCTGGTGCTGCTGGAGAACAAGACCGCGGCCATGCGCGGCGCCGGCCGCGGCCGGCCGATGCTGCCGCTGAACCCGTCGCTGAAGCGGGTCTGGCTGCACAATGTCGACGCGGCGGCGGTCCGCGCCCGCGGTTTCACCGTGGTCGATGACCCGGCACAGGCCGATTTCGCGCTGGTGCGGACGGCGACGCCCTACGAGATCCTGCACCCGAACTACACCTTCGGCAGCCGGCAGCATGAGGGGCGGCTGGACTTCCGCGACGGCGACAGCGATTACGAGGCGGTCAAGCGCGCCTCCGCCGCGGCGCCGACCATCGTCACGGTCTATCTCGACCGGCCGGCGGTGCTGGCCAATGTGCGCGACCGGGCGACGGCGCTGCTCGGCAATTTCGGCATCACCGACGACGCGCTGCTCGACGTGCTGCAGGGCAAGGCCCGGCCGCGCGGCCGGCTGCCCTTCGAGCTGCCGTCGTCGATGGCCGCGGTGCTGGCCCAGGCCTCGGACGCGCCCTATGACAGCCGGGCGCCGCTCTACCGCTTCGGCGCCGGGCTGAGCTACTGACGGCGAGGAGCCTCCGGCCGCGCCGGGGGCTCTTACCGATCCCGGCTCACCCGCCCTCCAGATCGGCATCGGCGCCGTTCGGGCCGCGCAGGACGCCGCCGATGCTGTGGCTGTCGAAGGCGACGCTCTTGATCACCGCATGCACCGGCCGGCCCGGGGCCAGGTCCAGCGCCTCGACCGAGCGCCGGGTCAGCCGGGCCAGCAGGCCGTCGCCGGCGCAGTCCAGGCGGATCTCCGCGGTCGGGCCGTCGCCGGATACGATCGCCGCCACCGTCGCCGGCAGCACGTTCAGCGCGCTCAGATGGTCCGGCGGGCGGGTGGCCAGCATCACGTCGCGGGCGCGGATGCGGATGCGGACCCGGCGGCCGGGCGGCAGCTCGACCTGCGGCACGGTCAGGAAGCCGGCGGCGACGCGCAGCCGGGTCAGCTGCCAGCGGTCGTCATGGTCCTCGACCGCCGCCTCCAGCACCGCGCCGGCCTCCGCCCGCGGGAACAGGTCGGCCCGACCCATCACCTCGGCCACCGGACCGGCGGCCGCGACCCGGCCGTCGGCCAGCACAACCAGGGTGGTGGCCAGACGCGCCACCTCGCCGATGGCGTGGCTGACATAGACGATCGGGATCCGGGCCTCGTCGCGCAGCCGCTCGACATAAGGCAGGATCTCGGCCTTGCGCGCCTCGTCCAGCGAGGCCAGCGGCTCGTCCATCAACAGCAGGCGCGGACTGGACAAGAGCGCCCGGCCGATCGCCACGCGCTGCTTCTCGCCGCCCGACAGCAGCGCCGGCCGGCGGTCGAGCAGCGGGGCGATGCCGAGCAGCTCGACGACGCGGCCGAATTCGGCGCTGCGCTCGGCCTTCGGCGTGAACCAGCGGCCGTAGAGCAGGTTCTGCCGCACCGTCAGGTGCGGGAATAGCCGCCCCTCCTGGAAGACGTAGCCGATGCGGCGGCGGTGCATCGGCAGGGCCACGCCGCGAGCGGTGTCGACCAGCACGCGGCCGTCGACCACGACACAGCCCTGCTGCGGCCGCACCAGCCCGGCGATGACGTTGACCACCGAGGTCTTGCCGGCGCCGGAGCGGCCGAACAGCGCCGTCAGCCGGCCTTCGCTGCGGAAGCCGATGTCCAGCGTGAAACCGCCCTGGCGGTGGCGGATGTCGACCTCGAGGCTCATGTCGCGTGCACCTGCACGCCGGCGCGCCGGGCCATCACCTCGGAAGCGAGCAGGGCGGCCATCGAGATCACGACGGAGACCAGGGTCAGGCGCAGCGCGCCGAGGTCGCCGCCCGGCACCTGGGTGAAGGTGTAGATCGCCGAGGGCAGGGTCTGGGTCTCACCCGGGATGTTGGAGACGAAGGTGATGGTGGCGCCGAACTCGCCCATCGCCTTGGCGAAGGCCAGGATGGCGCCGGCGATCACCCCGGGCAGGATCAGCGGCAGGGTGACCGTCAGGAACACCCAGAGCGGCGAGGCGCCCAGCGTGCCGGCCGCGGCCTCGAGCCGGCGGTCCACCGCCTCGATCGACAGGCGGATGGCGCGGACCATCAGCGGGAAGCCCATCACCCCGGCCGCCAGGGCGGCGCCGGTCCAGCGGAAGGAGAAGACGATGCCGACCTGGGCGAGGACGGAGCCGACCGGCCCCATCTTGCCGAACAGCAGCAGCAGGATATAGCCGGTGACGACCGGCGGCAGCACCAGCGGCAGGTGGACCACGCCGTTCAGGATCGACTTACCCCAGAACCGGCCGCGCGCCAGGGCCAGCGCCACCAGCACTCCGAGCGGCAGGCTGACCACCATGGCCCAGAGCGAGACCTTCAGGCTCAGCAGGATCGCGGTCAGCTCGTCGGGGGTGAAGTCGAACAATTGCGCTTTCTCATGCCGGCAGCAGCCCAATGCTGTCATTGCCGGGCCTGACCCGGCAATCCAGAGAGCGTCGAGACAGTCTGGATGCCCGGGTCAGGCCCGGGCATGACAGATTGGGGACGCCTTACTGCGTCACCACCGTGAAGCCCTGCTTCTCGAACAGCGGCTTGGCGGCGGGCGACTTCAGGTAGTCGACGAAGGCCTGGGCTTCGGGCTTGCTGCTGCTGGCCAGAACCGCCACCGGATACAGGATCGGCGGGTGGCTGTCGGCCGGGAAGGTGCCGATCACCTTGACCCCCGAATCCGCCGCCGCGTCGGTCTGGTAGACGATGCCGAGCGGAGCCTCGCCGCGCGACACCAGCGCCAGGGTGGCGCGGACGTTCTCGGCCTGGGCGACCCTGCCTTCGACCGAGGACCAGACGCCGAGCTTCTGCAGCGCCGCCTGGCCGTATTTGCCGGCCGGCACCGCCTTGACGTCGGCCATGGCCAGGTGGCCGTCGCCCAGCGCCTTGGCCAGCTCGAAATTCGGCCCGATGGTCAGCTGCACCGTCGAATCCTTCGGCGCCACCAGCACGATGCGGTTGCCCAGCAGCGTCGCCTGCGTCTCCGGCTTGATCAGCTTGCGGTCGGCCAGATACTTCATCCAGTCGAGATCGGCCGAGATGAAGACGTCGGCCGGGGCCCCGGCCTCGATCTGCTTCGCCAGGGCCGAGCTGGCGGCGTAGGAGATGGCGGCCTTGTGCTTGGCGTCGGCCTGCCACTGGGTGTTGATCGAGTCCAGCGCGTCCTTCAGGCTGGCGGCGGCGAAGACCGTGATGTCCTGCGCCTGGGCGCCCGCCGGCGCGCCCAGGCCGATGGCCGCGCCCAGCGCCCCGGCCAAGAGCGCGCCGAGCCAGCCGCGTCGAGTGATCCGCATCGTCCTGTTCCCCGTTCCCGATTGCCGGCCGGGCGGTTGCCGGCCTGTCGGGCGGGATCTTACAGCGTCGTTATATCCGGGCAAACATTTCGCTAAATGCTGCAGGCCGAAGTGGTCAGGACCGCCGCTTCAGCCCCTTCTCGGCCAGGATCGACCAGATTCCCTCGGCGCTGTCGGCGAAGTGGAACAGCTGCAGGTCGCGGGCGTCGATCATGCCGTGCTCGACCAGCGCGTCGAAGCCGATCACGGCGCGCCAATAGGCCTCGTCGAACAGCACGACCGGCAGGGCCGAGGAGGATTTGCCGGTCTGGCGCAGGGTCAGGAGCTCGAACAGCTCGTCGAAGGTGCCGAAGCCGCCGGGGAATACCACCAGCGCATTGGCCCGCATCGCCAGGTGCATCTTGCGCATGGCGAAGTAGTGGAAGCGGAAGGTCAGCGCCGGGGTGGACCAGGCGTTCGGCTCCTGCTCGTGCGGCAGGGTGATGTTGTAGCCGATGGTCGGCGCGCCGGCCTCGGCCGCGCCGCGGTTCGCGGCCTCCATGACGCCGGGGCCGCCGCCGGTGGCGATGACGTTGTCGCGCAGGCCGCCATGGTCGGTCAGGGCGCCGCCGCGCTCGGACGCGATGCGGCCGAATTCGCGCGCCTGGGCGTACCAATGGGCATGGCGGCCGGGCCCGTCCTCGGTGGCGCGGGCGGTGCCGAAGACGACGATGGTGGAGCGCACGCCCCAGGCCCGCAGCGACTCCTCGGCCTTGGCGTATTCCAGCATCAGGCGGACGCCGCGCATGGAATCGCCGAGCAGGAAGTCCTGGTCGAGCTCCGGCAGGCGGTAGGAGGGCGACGCCATCTGCGCCGCATTGGGACGAGTCGGATGGTCGGGGGCTGGCTTGCTCATCACCCCTCTAAAGCAGATCGCGGGCCGGCCGGGAAGGGGAGCCTATGCCACACCGGGCGCGCGGCGGCCTGCGCCGGTCAGGCCCAGTAGCGCCGGTTCAGGCTGATCCGGCGCTTCAGCGGGCGGGGAATCCGCGCCTCGCGGCGGCCGCAGTGATAGGCGGCGAGCTTGATCGCGGTGCGCAGGATGGCCGACGGGATGGCCTTGGGCTCATGCCGGGCCAGGTGGCGCAGCTCGGACTGCACGAAGCGCCGCCCTTCGCCCTCGGCCTTGCCGAAACGCTCCAGCAGCCAGGGCGCGCGGGCGTGCATCACGCCGACGTCGAAATAGCGGCGGAACTCCTCGCCCAGGCCATAGCTGTGCGAATGGTGCACCTGGGCCTCGGCGACATAGGCCTTGGCCCAGCCCGACAGCAGCATCCGGCCGGTCGCCGCGGCGTCCTCGCCGAAGATCGTGCCGGAGGGGAAGCCGCCGACCATCTCCAGCGCCCGCCGGCGATAGGCGGCGAAGGAGTTGGAGCAGAAGGTCGCCTTGATCCCGGCGGCCGCGGCGTCCTGCGGGCGCAGCACGACGCTCTCGGGCGGGTAGTTGAACAGCCGGGCATGGGCCTCGATCGCCCCGGCGCCATGATGCGGCAACTGCCGGCCATAGGCGACGCCGACCTCGGGGTCGGCAAAGGCGCCGACGATGCGGGCGATGGTCTCGCCGTCGGCCGGCACCGCATCCTGGGTCAGGAAGACGATCACCTCGATCCGCGGCGACAGGCGGTTGACCGCGCGCTGACGGGTGCCGCCGTGGTCGAACTGCGCCCGCGGAATGACGACCACCTCGGCGCCGGCCGCCCGGAAACGGTCCACCGTGTCATCGGTCGAGCTGGAATCGATGACGAGGACGGTCCGCGGCTGGAAGGACTGTGCCTGCAGGGCCGGGAGCAGGGAGTCGAGATGCTTGGCCGCGTTCAATGTCGGAATGACCAGCGCCACACGATCCTCGGCGATCCTCGACCCGATCCCAGGCGATGCCTTATCCGCGTCGAAGGACATCATGCCCGTCCCGTCATCTTGTGCAACGCAACATTAGTACGGCAATCCGGCATCGTGAACCAGTCGTATTCATTCCTAGAAAAGGCAAAAAGCACCGCATTCTCGCCCCGCTACACGCTGAACAGTGAACTCCATCCTAAACACCCCAAGCCGGATATCGATCCGGCGCCGCTGGCGCCCGCACCGGCCAAGTCGGCCTGCACTGGGTCAGGGCGCCAGACAACATCCCTTGATCGGCGGCGTTGCAGTCCGGAGAAGCATCCGGCTGGCAAGAATCGGCAAAAATGCGGCAAGATTAAGGTAATTCCTTTGTCTTTACTGGCCTGACGGGGCCTTCTTATTTTCAAGTGAAGTTTTGATCTGCCCATATAGACATCGTTAGGGGTGTGAGGCAATATCCCGCCGCCGTCGAAGGATGCCGATGCCGGTCCGGTGCCGGTCCTGCCGCCGACGCGCGGTGATCGAAGTTGTACGAAGCAGCAACGTCCTGCGTTGCGCCTTTTTTGCAAACAGTCTGGATAACGGCCATCTTATGCGTTGGTTGAGCGCCCCCTTCCGCTGGTATCGTTCGGCTTATTTCGAACGCCCCTGGCTGTTCATTCTCGTGACGCTGATCCTGTGCGAGGCCGCCGCGGTGGCCTTCATCCTGGTCAGCCCGAAGAAATACACGGCCTCCGCGATCATCATGCCGATCATCGCCGACAAGCCCGACCAGCGCCTGCTCGGCGGCGGTTCCGGCGAAGGCGTGGCCAACCTCCTCTTCGGTGGGCAGAAGGTGCCGCCCGAATTCGACCGGTTCATGCAGACGCTGGCCAGCACCACGCTGTCCGAGCGCCTGCTGCAGGATCCGGAGTTCCTTCAGGCCTTCTTCGCCAATGAATGGGATCCCGAGACCCGGAGCTGGCGGCCGCCGGGGGGGCCGGTCGCCTGGGTCAAGTCGCAGGTGGCGAAGGCCACCGGTCTGCCGCCCTACATCCCGCCCAACGCCGACCGGATCCGCGACGCCATCCAGGACAACCTCAACATGAAGTCCGGTGTCGCCAGCAACGCCCAGGTCGTCACCTACGATCACACCAACCCGCAGGCGGCGCTGTATGTGCTGCGCACCGTCATCGCCGACAACGACCAGGTCAACCGGGAGCAGATCGCCAACCAGATCTCGTCCCTGATCAGCCGCATCAACGCCCTGCTGTCCTCGACCACCGATCTCACCATGCGCGACACGCTGATCCCGCTGCTGGTCGAGCAGCGCCGCCGGCAGCTGGCGGTGCAGGGCGACACGCCCTTCGCCATCGACGTGATCGACCCGCCTTCGGTTTCGGTCGCGCCCACCTCGCCCAAGCCGCTGCTGTTGCTTGTCGTCATCGGCGTCTTCGCGATCTTCGCCGCCTCCTCCGCGTTGATCTTCCGCATCACCCTGCGCGGGCTCGGGGATCTGGCCAACGCCACGCAATGACTGTCAGCGACGGCTATCTCTACAGCTTTTCGTGGAGCCTGCCGGGCTTGTCCTGGATGGGCTTCGTCCTGCTGCTGATCGCCACCACCAAGCTGCTGACATTTTTCGTCTGGCCCAACATCCGGAACGTGCCGTTCATCCTGTCGGTTCCGTTCGTCGTCATTGCCGTCGGTTGGGGCTCCTTCTACTGGACCAGCCAGTATGTCGCCGCGAGCGGGATGGAGCAGGGCGCCGCCGAATCCTTCATCGCCATCCTGTCGATCGGGGCGGCAGTCACCTGCCTGGCGGCGGTCGCGACGATCCGGGCGCTGGCCGCCCCGCGCGGCTTCGCGGTGTTCAACGGCCTCATGATCGATTCCGTGAATCGCGGGGCCGGGCTGCTCCTGTTCATCGCCGCCATGCTGATGCTGGCCGGGGCGGCCGTCTTCATCGGCGGGTTCTACATGCTCAGCGGCATCATCCCCGCCTTTGCCGAAAACCCCCTGGTCGCCAAATATTTCGCCGGCGAATACACCGCCCGGGCAGCGCCCTACATGCCGCTGTTCCGGGGCGGCATGGTCCTGTACCAGGTCGGGGTGCTGATCGGGATTCTGCTGCTGCCCAGCCGGCTCAATGTCGGGCGGATCATGATGTTCCTGCTGGTGGGCCTGCTGGGCTTCGCCGTCCTGCTGGCGCTGCTGTCGCTGCGCCGCGGCGCCGCCGCCCAGCCGATCCTCGAAGGACTGCTGATCCTGCTGGTGGTCCGAGCACGCCTCGGCTGGATCATCGTCGGCGTGGCGGTCTATCTGACGGTCTTCACCTTCGGCTCCGCCGCGAACCAGATCCTGGTCTATGTGCTGGGGCTGAAAAACGAGGTCGGGCTCGACGCGATCATCAAGGGGCTGTCGGACATCCACGACATCCTGTGGTTCGTGGACGCTTACCACAAGGCTGGGCCGCCGCCGACCATGGGCATGACGGTGTTCGGCGGGCTGGTGCCCTATGACTTCCGATGGAATCCCGGCAACTACACGAAGTGGATCATCGGCGCCGATCTCAACACGGGGTCGGGCGGCTTCCGGCTGCCGATGTCGCTCTGGGGGTATGACGCCTTCGGCTATGCCGGCCTCGTGCTGTGGTCGGCAGTCGACGGGTTCGCGATCGTGATTCAGGCCTTCCTGTTCCGGCTGGTTGTCGAGAAGGGCGGCAACCGGTATGTCCTGGCGATCAACGTCATCACCTACAAAGCCGTTTCCCTGATCTGCAGCAACCTGCTGCAATGGAAGATCGATGACCTCCTGGTGATCATCCTGTTCCTGATGCTCCGGCTGGCCCCGGCCATGACCCGGATGCTGGGGCGCAAGCAGGCGAAGAAGATAGAGCCGCAAACGGGTTGAGGCGTGTGGCGATGGGGAGGCACGCTTCGTCGACGGCCCGGGAAGGTGGGATTTATGAGCATCAAGCAGACTATTAAGAACATTGTCCCGGCGCCGGTTTTTTCCGTCATCAGGGACGTGCCATGGGCAATCCGGGACTTCGTCGACCGCGGCTCGCAGGACGAAGTGATGCCGCCGTTGCGGCTGATGCGCGACGGGCCGCGGGGCCGCGATGTCTGGACCCAGAACGGCCAGGAGGCTCTGCGCTTCTACCGCGACGTGCTGCGGCTCGACCGCAGCGCCGTCATGCTGGATATCGGCAGCGGCATGGGGCGCAAGACCATTCAGCTGCTGTCCTATCTCGACGAGAAGGCCCGCTACATCGGCCTCGATATCGACCGGGACCAGGTCCGCTGGTGCAGCCGCAACATCACGCCGCGGAACTTCCGGTTCACCTTCATCCATGTCGACCTGTTCAATAAGTTCTACAATCACGCTGGCGCCATCCCGCCGTCGAAGTTCGTCCTGCCCTTCCCGGACAACTCCTTCGACGTCGTCTCGCTGTGGTCGGTCTTCACCCACATGTATCCGGACGACGTGGCGCATTACCTCTCCGAGATCGGCCGCGTGCTACGCCCCGGCGGCCAGCTGGCGTCGTCATACTATCTGATCAACGATGACTCCCTGGCCGCTCTGAAGAACGGGAAGACCGACCTGACCCTGTATCCGGGCGACCGCTACTGGACCAACAATCCGAACATCCCGGAGGATCTGACCGCGCTGGACGAGGCCTGGCTGCGCGGCGCCTATGCGGCAGCGGGCCTGACCATCGAGACCGTCCTCCGCGGCGCCTGGACCGGTGCCAAGGTCGATCCGGGCCTGATCAGCATGAACCGGCAGGACATCATCGTGGCGCGGGCCGCGGCCTGAAGCCGCGGTCCATTCCCGCCAGCCATCTCCCAGAGGTCGTAAACCGATGAGTATCAGCAGCCGCGTCGTTCTCGTCACCGGCGGCGCCGGCTATATCGGCAGCCATGCCTGCAAGGCGCTGGCGGCCGCCGGCTTCGTTCCGGTCGTGGTCGACAACCTGTGCCGCGGCCATCGCGACTTCGTCAAATGGGGGCCGCTGGAGGACGTCGATATCAGCGACGGCGCGGCGCTCGACCGGGTGATGGCGCAGCACCGGCCGGTGGCGATCCTGCATTTCGCGGCGCTGACCTATGTCGGGGAATCGGTCGGCGATCCCGCGATCTACTACCGCAACAACGTCGCGGGATCGCTGTCCCTGCTCGAGGCTGCCCGGCGCCACGACATCCGCCATATCGTCTTCTCCAGCACCTGCGCCACCTACGGCCTGCCGGAGCGCATGCCGATCGTGGAGGACACGCCGCAGGCGCCGATCCACCCCTATGGCGCATCGAAGCTGATGATCGAGCGCATGCTGGCGGATTTCGCCGCGGCCTACGGCCTGCGCTGGGCGGCGCTGCGCTATTTCAACGCCTGCGGTGCCGACCCCGATGGCGAGGTGGGGGAGCGGCACGACCCCGAGACCCATCTGATCCCGCTGACGCTGATGGCGGCTGCCGGCCGGCTGCCCCATATCCGGCTGCTCGGCAACGACTATCCGACCAAGGACGGCACCTGCATCCGCGACTATATCCATGTCGCCGACCTGGCCGATGCCCATGTCCGCGCCCTGCGCTACCTGCTCGACGGCGGCACGCCGCGGGCCTTCAACCTCGGCACCGGCATCGGCCACACCGTGCTCGACGTCATCCGGACGGCCGAGCGCGTCACCGGCCGGCCGATTCCGGTGGAACTGGCGCCGCAGCGCTCGGGCGACGCGGCGGAGCTGGTGGCCGACCCGTCCCTCGCGGCGTCGGTTCTCGGGTTTCGCGCCGCCTTCGACCTGGAAGAGTCGATCCGGACGGCCTGGAGGTGGTACCAAAGCGAGATCGGCGGGGCGTGACGCCCGGCGATGCGGCCTCGTCGATGAACACGTGACGAGGCGGGTGGGACAGCAGACGACACGCCGTCTTCGGTCCGGCGACGGTGCGTGACCAGTTGGGCGGATCTGGCGGATCAATGTCGAAGAGATTGGAATCCCGCGTGATGCGGGCCGCGCCCTGGGCGGTCGCTGAGGCGGTGTCCAACGCATTGTCGGGCGTGGCCTCGATCTTCGTGGCGGGCTGGTTCCTGTCACCGGCGGATATCGGCCGCGCCGGCATCGCCATCGGGCTCGTCATGCTGCTCGGCCTGGCGACCGGCCTGGGCATCCAGGAATCCCTGATCCGCCATCGCTCGGTCCATGCCAGCGTCACCGACACCGCCTTCACCGGCCTGATGGCGCTCGGGGTCGCCGGCGTCGCCCTGTGCTGGTTGATCGCCGCCCCGGTCGGCTGGCTGTTCGACGACCCGACGCTGTTCCTGCTGCTCGGCGTGACCGGCTTCCTGCTGCTGCTCAACGCGGTGATGGCGGTGCCGACCGCGCTGCTCACCCGCAAGATGCGGGCGAATGTGCTGACCCGACGGATGATGCTGTCGCGGATCTCGCAGGTCGTCGTCATCGGCGTCCTCGGCTGGCTCGGGGCCGGGGCCTGGGCCATGGTCGGCGGCGTGCTGATCTCCAACGCGCTGTCCGCCATCGTTTTGTGGCGAGCCATGCCGCGGGTGCCGCGACTGCGCTTCGACTGGCGCGAGTTCCGGTCGCTGGCGTCGTTCGGCGGCTCGATGAGCATCGAGCAGTTGCTGTGGCAGGGCACCACCCGCATCTTCGCGCTGCAGGTCGGCTATTTTCACGGTGCCGTGGCCCTTGGTTACTTCCAGTTCGCCCAGCGGCTGGTGGAGGAGGTCGGCAACCTGATCCAGGGTAATGTCGTCCGCTTCGGCCTGTCGTTCTTCGCCGATCTCGACCGCAACGACCGCGACGCGAACCGGGCCTTCCTGACGGCGACCAGTCTGCTCACGGTCGCCGGCGGCGTGCTGTTCATCGGATTGGCCCTGGTGGCGGATGATCTGGTTCCCCTGGTCTTCGGCCGGCAATGGCAGCCCGCAGCGCCGCTGATCCAGATCTTCGCCGCGGCCTGGTTCTTCCTGCTGTCCCGGGCCCTGGCCGGGCCGCTGCTGCGGGCCAAGGGCCATCAGAACGTCATCGTTCCCTATGCCCTGGTCGCCTGCGTGATCACCTTGACCAGCGGCTTCATCACGGCCGAGCAGGCGCTGGTCGTCGTGGTGCTCGGGTGGGCCGCCCGCAATCTTGTCTCGCTGCCCTGGGGCTTCCTCCTGGTCAGCCACTATGCCCGGATTCCGGTCCGGAACCAGCTCCGGGCCGTCGTCCGGCCGCTGGCGCCGATGGCGGCGATGACCGCCGCGGTCCTGCTGACCCAGCATCTGCTCGCCGATGCGCCGGCCGTGCTTCGGCTGGTGGCGGCGATCCTGGCCGGGATGGTCACCGCGGCGGTCACCGTGCCGCTGTTCAACTGGAAGATGATCCGGGGGCTGCGCGAGACGGTCGGCCGGCTGCGGGTCGGCGGCACCGGGGCGTGACGCCGGCGATGCGCCACGGCATTGCCATCTTTCCCGGCTCTATTCTATAACCCCGTCGAACTCTCGACGCGGATTGCTATATATCTCTCCGTTTGATCAATAGGGCGAGTCTCTCGGGCTCGGAAGGCGCGGTTCAAGATGCATGGCATGGATTATCTGAAGAGCCGCCTTTCCGTCATCGATCAATATATAAAGCCCGGCAGTCGAATTCTATATATCGACTATCCGCTGCACTTCAATGTTGGTGACCTGCTGATCCTCAAGGGAACGGAAGCGTTCTTTGAGGATCGACGGTACGACGTGATCCGCCGTTATTCGTATTTCGGCTTTCCGTGGCACGAGCGCAACTTCCCGGTGGTGCCAAAGGATGTGACGATCGTGCTGCATGGCGGCGGCAATTTCGGCGACATCTACTATCCGCACCAGCTTTTGCGGCAGAAGATCATCAACCATTATCGCGATCACCGGATCGTGATTTTCCCGCAGACCATGCATTTCAGCGATCCGGCCAAGATGCGCCTGGCCGCCGAGGTCATGGCGCAGCACAAGGACCTGCACTTCCTGGCGCGGGACCAGCGGACCTACGACGTCTTCCGGCGCGAATTCTCGAACAATGCCGAGCTGTGCCCGGACATGGCGCATTTCCTGTGGGGCAAGCTGCCGCGCAAGGCCGCCGGGGCCACCGGCGGCGGCACGCTGTGGATGATGCGCCGGGACGAGGAGACGGTCGCCATCCCCGAGATGTTCCGGGGCCAGATCGACCAGCCGCTCGACTGGCCGGACTTCACCACCCGCCAGGATCGGATGATCCAACTGCTGACCCGCAGGACCGACCAGGTCAACGGCGTGACCGGCCGCAAGCTGGTTCCGGTCGAACCCTTCTGGTACGGCTACAGCGACCGCGTGGTGGCGAAGTCGGTCAAACGGATCCTGGCCTATGACCGGATCGTGACGTCGCGCATGCACGGCCACATCCTGGCCTGCCTCCTGGGCATGAAGACGGTGCTGCTGGACAATTCCTACGGCAAGAACTCGACCTATTTCGAGGCGTGGACCAACCGCGTCGACGATTGCGAGCTGTTTGCGGCCTAGAGACGGGGAAACGATGCAGGTCTCAACGCCCAAGCTGTCGGTCATCATTCCGACCTACAACGTCGAAGACTACGTCCAGGAGGCGGTCGATTCGGTGCTCCGGCAGACCGCCCCGGTGCATGAGATCATCATCGTCGACGACGGCTCGACGGACGGAAGCGGGCGGCTCGTCGACCGGCTGTACGGCGATGTCCCGAACGTCAGGATCCTGCACACCAGGAACTGCGGCCTTGGCGGGGCCCGCAACAACGGGGTCGCGGTCGCCACCGGTGACTTCATCTACTATCTCGACTCGGATGACGTGCTGGACCCGGATTTCGTCCGGTGCTTCTACGACGTGCATAGCCGGCATCCGGGGATCGACCTGTTCTGCTTCTCGACATTCTCCTTCACCGGCCCGGCGGAGACTGCGGCGAATTCGGTCGAGGTCCGCTACAACCTCGGCCTCGAAGGCCCGTTCCCGAGCGGCGAGGATGCCTTCAATGCCTTGTGCCGTCGGCGGCGCTTCTTCCCCATGGCCTGGATGTATGTTCATCGCCGCTCCGTCTCGCGCGACAACGGCATCGAATTCCTGCCGATCCTGCACGAGGATGTCGAATACACGCCACGGCTGTTCATGAAGGCGGGGCTGACCTATCTCAGCAGCCGGGACTTCTATCTCTGGCGCATCCGGCAGAACTCGATCTCCTTCAGCAGGCTGACCGAACGCCATGTCATCGGCTATGTCCGCTCGATGGAGGCTGTACAAGGCCTGATCGACGCCCCCGGGCTGAAGCCCGAGACGTACCGGAACCTGCGCCGCTACAAGACTCGCCTGCTGGGCATCGCGATGGGGCTGGTGCGCTCGGGCGATTTCCCGCTCGATCATCCCGAGCTGCACACGGTGCCGGAGATGGCCCGGCGCCTCGCCTGGACCGATCCCAAGCTGTTCCTGGTCACCCATTGCTTCCCGGCGTTCCAGGCGGCGAAGGCGGCCAAGCGGATGCTGCGCCAGGCCCGGCGCAGCGCCTGACGCCTACGCGCCCGCCGCCTGGTGCAGGGCGCGGCGGACGCCCTCGGCGCAGCGGTCCCAGGTGAAGCTGCGGCGGTGAGATCGCCGTGCAGGGTCGCACGGATCGGATGCGAAAGGGACGGGGGCACCCCCCCATCAGACGGACATGGCAGCTTCCTTCGCCGCCGGCCTGAACCGGCCGGGGGCATTGTGGCGGATCAGTGGCCCATGCTTTCCGACACGATCTCGACCACGATCTTGCCGGTCCCGTTGACGCGGAACTCGGGGCTCTTGCCCGCCGGCCAGCGCATCTCGATCTTGCCGCCATCGGCGGCGTTCTGGTCCTGCAGGACCGCAAGCTGGTCCGCCTTTTCCTGGTCGCCGGCCCGGGTCAGGCGGGCATGCAGCGCCGGGCCCTGGCCGCCGCGGCTGACGATGTAGACCTGGCCGCTGCCCTGGGTCATCGGCTGGTCGAACACCGGCTGCCATTCGCCGCCGGCGACCGTCCGCGTCTCGTTGAACATGCGGAACTGCGTGTCCGGGGTCGCGGCGTTCGAGACGTCGAGGCCGTTCGGCTCGAGCAGCACGCGCTGGGTCGACGGGTTGCCGATATAGAGCCGGTCGGCAACGTTCAGTCCCCCCGTCCGGCAGTTCTGGAAGCTCGCCTTCATGGCGCCGGAGCTGGGGTCGGTGATCACGAGCTCGGGCACGAAGGTGACGCTCCGGAAATGGGCCCGGGACACGAACTGGCCGCTGTTGTTGGCCACGTCGTCGTCCAGGATCCGGCCCTTCGAGCCCTTGCCGTCGGTGACGAACTCGTCGCCGGTCGAATCGATCCCGGCGAAGTACCGCCCGCCGAAGATCGCCACGTTGCTCTCCTTGCCGGTGGTGATCCACATGGTGCCGCGGGAGGTGATGCTGTTGATGTGGCCCTTGCTGGCCGGATCGGTCCAGACCACCCGGCCCGACTTGGCGTTGCTGTAGAGATAGCAGCCGTTGAAGGACAGCAGGTTGACCGAGCGGCCGAGCACCTGGATGCCGTGTCCGCCACAGGCGCTGAAGCGCGCATTCTGGCAGTCGACCACCAGCTTGGCGCCATACCAGACGCAGCGGTCGAAGCTGACGATCCCGCCGGTGCAGTCGGCGCTGATGGCGATGGCGTCGCCATCGGCCGGCTGCGGCATGCGCACGATGCAGCCGACGAAGCTGGTATCCTCGTTGTGCAGCGCCTGCCAGCCCATCGGGCCGGCATAGTTCTCGACCCAGATGTTCTCGTACCGGTTCAACTGCGCCTTGCCGAGGCCCTTCTGCCAGCCGGTGTCGATGCCGCCGCACTGGCCGTTGCCGTCGACCAGGAAGGCACGCAGCAGCAGCCCGGCGGTGGCCTGGGCGTTGAGCACGAAGCCCTGCGTGCCCGGCTTGGCCTTCAGCCTGGAGCTGCGCCCGTCGCCCGCGATGGCGGGGGCGTGCATCGATTGCTCGCCGTCGGTCCGGTTGGTGCCGAAGCGCAGATTGCCCACCAGATAGGTGCCGCTCGACAGGTAGATGGCCCGGTGGGTGTCGAACGCCCGTTGGATCGCCTCGGTGTCGTCGGTGGCGCCGTCGCCCTGGGCGCCGAACCAGCGGACATCCACGGCACCTTGGGCCAGGCGGATCCACCGGCCGGCCGCTGCCGAGCCGCGGAACACCAGCCCGCCATCCTCCTGGGCGTCCGATTTGGCGTCCCAGGCGAACTGGCCGCCGCCGCCGTCGCCCGGCCGGTGATAGCCGAGAGCCAGCGCCGCGCCGGAACCCTCCAGCGTCGCCAGGTCGGCGACAGTCTCAATGCAGGTCAGCGCAACGGTCGCCACGGCAGCCTCCGTCCGGATCGTCTCGTGCTTTAACACCGGCTGATCGCGATTGTGCCACGGCGTCGCCGGCCGCGACCGAATGCCCGGGGCGTCCTGTCGTCGAGCCGCGAATCAGCCATGTCGACAACGGCAGGCATCCGCACTAGGTTGCAGCGCCTTCGGCTGCGTGTTGGTTTCGTGGGGACAAATCTTGGTTCAGGTGGTTGGGACCGATATCGAAGACGTCAAGCTGATCAAGCTGCGCGTGTTCGGTGATGAGCGTGGCCGCTTCTTCGAGACCTGGAGCCTGCAGAAGTTCACCGAAGCCGGGCTGCCGATGAATTTCGTCCAGGACAACCAGGCCAGCAGCGCCGCCGCCGGCACCATGCGCGGCCTGCATTACCAGACCGCTCCGAATTCCCAGGGCAAGCTGATCGGCGTGATCCGCGGCGCGATCTTCGACGTCGCCGTCGACATCCGCCGCGGCTCGCCGAGCTTCGGCCGCTCGATCGGGGTGACCCTGACCGCGGCCGAGCCCTCGCGGCTGTGGGTCCCGGCCGGCTTCGCCCATGGCTATGTCACGCTCGAGCCGGACACCGAGGTGGTCTACAAGGTCACCTCCGGCTACGCGCCGCAGGCCGAGGGCGGCATTCGCTGGGACGACCCGGAGCTCGGCATCGACTGGCCGATCCCGCCGGCCGGGATGACCGTCAACGACCGCGACCGCAGCTGGCCGCGCCTCGCCGACGCCCCCGCCCATTTCCAATACGGTGCAGCATGACCACCCTCGTCACCGGCGGTGCCGGCTTCATCGGCTCGGCCCTGGTTCGCCAACTGGTCGCCGACGGCGAGACCGTCGTCACCGTCGACAAGCTGACCTATGCCGGCAATCTCGACAATCTGGCGGGGCTGGACGCGACCGGCCGGCATCGCTTCGCCCAGGCCGACATCTGCGACGTCGACGCCATGCGGGCGCTGTTCGCCGAGCATCGGCCGGACATCGTCTACCACCTGGCGGCCGAGAGCCATGTCGACCGCTCGATCGACGACCCGCTGGCCTTCGTCCGCACCAATGTCATGGGTACCGCCAGCCTGCTGGATGCGGCGGTGAAGTATTGGCGTGGGCTGCCCGACGGCAACGGCTTCCGCTTCCTGCACGTCTCGACCGACGAGGTCTATGGCGAGCTCGATGCCACCGGCCTGTTCTCCGAGACCAACCCGTACCAGCCGAACTCGCCCTATTCTTCCAGCAAGGCCGGCTCCGACCATCTGGCCCGGGCCTGGCACCGCACCTACGGCCTGCCGGTGATGGTGTCGAACTGCTCGAACAACTATGGCCCGTACCAATATCCGGAGAAGCTGATCCCGGTCGTCACCCTCAACGCGCTCGAGGGCAAGGCGCTGCCGATCTATGGCAAGGGCGAGAACGTCCGAGACTGGATCCATGTCGACGACCACGCCGCCGGGCTGCGGGCGATCATCGCCAAGGGACGTCCGGGCGAGACCTATCTGGTCGGCAGCCGGTCCGAGCGCACCAACATCGACCTGGTGCGCCAGATCTGCCGTATCCTCGACGAGCTGCAGCCGGTGGCGCAGCCCTATGAGAGCCTGATCACCCACGTCACCGACCGGCCGGGCCACGACGCCCGCTACGCCATCGACCCGACCAAGGCGGAGACCGAGCTGGGCTGGCGGCCGAAGCACAGCCTGGAGCAGGGGCTGCGGGAGACGATCGCCTGGTACATCGCCAACCGGGACTGGTGTGCGCGGGCCGGCGAGCGCAGCCGCATCGGCCTCGGGCACGCGGCATGACGCTCGTCATTCTCGGCGCCGGCGGCCAGGTCGGGCGCGAGCTGTCTGATCTGGCCCGGGCGCAGGGCCTCGACGTGCGGGCATTCGCGCGGTCGGAGGTCGACATCACCGACGCCGCCGCGGTCGCCGCGGTCGTCCACGGCGCCGATTTCGTCGCCAACTGCGCCGCCTACACCGCGGTCGACAAGGCCGAGGCCGACCGCGACCAGGCCTTCGCCGTCAACGCCACCGGGCCCGGCGTGATCGCCCAGGCCTGCGCCGAGGCGGGGGCGGCCCTGCTGCACATCTCGACCGACTACGTCTTCCGCGGCGACGGCGACCGGCCGTGGCGCGAGGACGACCCGATCGCGCCGCTGTCGGTCTATGGCGAGAGCAAGGCGGCCGGCGAGGCGGCGGTGCGGGCGGCGCTGCCGCGCCACGTCATCCTGCGCACCGCCTGGGTCTTCGCCGCCCACGGCCACAACTTCGTCTGCACCATGCTGCGGCTCGGCGCCGAGCGGCCGGAGCTGCGCGTCGTCGCCGACCAGCGCGGCGGCCCGACCGCGGCGGTCGACATCGCCGCCGCGATCCTGGCGATCCGCGAGCGCGCTTTGGCGCCCGGCTTCGACGGCTGGGGCACCTTCCACTTCGCCGGCGCCCCGGCCACGACCTGGCACGGTTTCGCCGTCGCGATCTTCGCCGAGAAGGGCGGTGCCGCCCCGGTGCTGCACGCGATCGCGACCTCGGACTATCCGACCCCGGCACGGCGGCCGTCGAATTCGGTGCTGGATTGCGGCAAGATCGGCCGGGTGTTCGGGCTGGCGCAGCCCGACTGGCGGCGCGCGCTCTCTGCCATGCTGCGGACGCAATAGCGACGCAGAAAAAGGATGGGCCGGGGGGCCGGGTCTGTGTGGGGGTGGATGCGTGGCTGACGTGCTGGTGATCGGGCGGTCGAGCTTTCTCGCCCGCAGCTTCATCGAGGCCCATGGCGCCGACGGCATCCGCCACGCCGCCTGGGCCGATGTGGCGCGGCCCGAGACCTTCGACGGCATCGGCTGCGTCATCAATTTCGCCCTCGACCCGCGCTATATGCGCGAGGCCTATGACCCGGCGTTCGACTGCGACCGTACCCTGGCCGAGGCGATCGGCCGGGCGCAGCGCGACGGGCGGATGCCGGCGGATGCGCATGCGGTGATGATCAGCACCCGCAAGGTCTACGGCCCGGCCGGGGACCAGCCGCTGGTCGAGACCCGGGTGCCGGCGCCGCAGGACGCCTATGGCCGCAACAAGCTGGTCACCGAGGACCTGCTGCGGGACCGGTTCGGCCCGAACCTCACCATCCTGCGCCTGTCCAACGTCTTCGGCTTCGAGGACGTGCCCGGCCGCCGCACCTTTCTCGGCATGCTGCTGCGGTCGCTGCGCGAGGAGGGGGTGATCCGCTACGACGTCAACCCCTTCACCCCGAAGGACTTCCTGCCAGTCGAGGCGTTCGCCGCGGCGCTGGTCAAGGTGGTGGAGGCACGCCCCGGCGGGCTGTTCAACCTCGGCTCCGGCGTGGCGCTCGAGGTCGGCTGGCTGGCGATGTGGATCCTCGAAGGCTACGGCCGCGGCAGCCTCAGCATTATCGATCCGTCCATTCGCGATGCGTTCACGATGGATGTCGACCATTTCGTCGCGCGCTTCGGCCCCGTCGCCGATCGCGACGGTATCCGTGCGGCCTGTCTGGCCATTGGAAGGAGACTTGGGGGTTGAACAAGATCGTCATCACCGGGGCCGCCGGCTTCCTCGGCTCGCATCTGGCCGACCTGTTCGTGGCGCGGTACCCGGAGGCCCGCTTCGTCTTCTTCGACAAGATGACCTATTCCGCGGATATCGAGAACATCGTGCACCATCTGCACGACCGCCGGCGCCAGCTTCTGGTCGGCGATATCTGCGATCCGGAGTTCTGCCGCCAGGCGACGGCGGGGGCCGATCTGGTGATCCACGCCGCGGCCGAAAGCCATGTCGACCGGTCGTTCATGAACGCGACCCGCTTCGTGCACACCAACGTGTTCGGCACCCACACGCTGCTCGAGGCCTGCCGGATCAACCAGGTGCCGCGGATCATCCACGTCTCGACCGACGAGGTCTATGGCGAGGTGCTGGAGGGCGAGGTCGACGAGGACACCATCCTCAACCCGACCAACCCCTATTCGGCCTCGAAGGCGGCGGCGGAGATGATGGTCCGCAGCCTGATCCATTGCTACCGGATGCCGATCCTGATGATCCGCGGCAACAACATCTTCGGTGCCCGCCAGTATCCGGAGAAGATCATCTCCCGCTTCTGCCTGCGCCTGGTGCGGGGCGAGAAGCTGCCGATCCACGGCAACGGCAGCAATGTCCGCCACTACCTGGCGGCGCAGGACATGGCCGAGGCGATCGCCCTGATCAACGAGGTCGGCAAGATCGGGCAGGTCTACAACATCGGCTCGGACGAGGAATACACCAACCTCCAGGTCACCCGGATGATCTGCGACGCCTTCGGCGTCGAGATGCAGGAGGTGGTCGAGTTCGTCGAGGACCGGCCGTTCAACGACCGGCGCTACTCGATCTCCTCCAACAGGCTGCGCAGCCTGGGCTGGGCGCCGCGGCGCCGCCTGTCCGAGGAGATCCCGGCCATCGCCAAGTGGTACCGCGACAACGCCAAGCGCTACGAGTGGGACGAGGTGTGATCGTCTGAGGCGGCAGCGCCCGGCCGAGGGGCCGGGCGCTTCGCAGGAATCAGGACGGGTCGACCCAGAAGGTGTCGGGGTGATAGACCCCGAAATGCGCACCCGGGTCCCAGGAGAAGATGCCCTTCTCCGGCACGTTGTGCAGCCGGGCCTTGACCACGACCGGCTGCAGCACGCCCTGCACCGTGCCGATCGAGGTCACCTCGTCCGACTGGATCTTCAGCATCTCGCGGACGATGGCGTCGCGGCGGGCCGTGTCGGTGGTGCCGCGCCATTCGTCGTACAGCGCCATCAGCTTCTCGCCGAACTCGACATCCGGCTTCTCGCCGGCGCCGCCGCCGGTCTGCACATACTGGCCCCATTTCGGATATTGCAGCCAGTTCTGGTCGACCGGCGCCAGCTCCGACGGCACCGTCGTCGGGGTGATCAGGCCGTTGTCCATGCCCATCCACACCGACATCACGGTGTCGCCGGCGAAGATCCGCTGCAGGAACACGTCGCGCTGCGACTGGGCGGTGTGCAGCGCCACGCCGATCTTGGCCCAGCTCTCGCGGACCAGCTGCAGGATGTCGGCCTCGAGGCTGCGCTCGCCGGCACTCTCGACCACGATCTCCAGCCGCTTGCCGTTCGGCATCAGCCGGATGCCGTCGCCGTCGCGCTTGGTCAGGCCGATCTCGTCCAAGAGCGCGTTGGCCTTGTCGAGGTCGAGCTGGGTCCACTCCGCCGCCTGGGCGGCGTCGTAATAGGGCGATTCCGGCAGCACCGTGTTCTGGCTCGGACGGGCCTGGCCGAAGAACACGGTCTGGTTGATCTCGTCGCGGTCGATCGCCAGCGACAGGGCACGGCGGAAGCGGACGTCGCGGTTCAGCGCCCGCCAGTCGGCGTCGTTGCAGTTCAGGTTCGGATAGAGGGCGACCTCGGAGCCGAGCGCGGTCGGCCACAGCCGCACCTTGTAGCCGCCCGCCTGCTCCCCGGCCTTGAGGAAGCTGATGTTGTCGAAGCGCAGGCCGCGGGCCTGCAGGTCGGCTTCGCCGGTGCCGGTCTTGGCCGGGATCAGCGAGCCCTCGACCACGTTGACGATGACGCGGTCGAGATAGGGCAGCTGCCGGCCCTGGCCGTCGATGCGGTGGTAGTAGGGGTTGCGGACGAACACGAAGCGCTCGGCCGGGGCCTTGGTGGTGTTGATCCAGGGCTCCAGCACCGGCAGGTCGGGATTGGCCGAATCGATCAGCTTGCTGCGCTGGGTGTACAGCGCCACCCAGTTGCGGGCGCCGGCCTCCTTGGCCAGGGCCTCAAGCGCCGCGGCGTCGGTATATTTCTTGTGGAACTGCTTCAGGTAATGCGCCGGCGCGAAGATGTAGAGCGGGGTCGCCCCGGCGATCGCCGGCAGGAAGTCCGGGTTCGGCTTGGACCAGGAGTAGCGCACGGTCTGCGCGTCCGGGAACTCGACCTTCGGCTGCTCGCCATCGACCAGCAGCCGTGAATCCGGGCCGTAAGGCATCAGCTCCTTGTCCAGCGACACGTCCTCCCAGAAGTAGCGGAAGTCGTCGCTGGTGAAGGGCTGGCCGTCGGACCATTTGTGGCCCGGCCGCAGATGCAGGGTGAACACCTTCTCGCCGTCGACATCGACCGACTGCAGGATGTCCGGATGCAGCTTGAAGTCAGTGCCGTAGCCGACCAGCCGGGCGTAGCTGTAGGTGTTCATGATGCGGATGTCGCGGGCGCGGCCGGCCATCCAGGCGATCTCGCCGCCCGGCTTGCCCGGCTCCTTCTGCTCCGCCGCCAGGTCGACGACCAGCGGCGCCTGCGGCACGCGCTCGGCCACCGGCGGCAGCTTGCCGGCCGCGACATCCTGCTCATACATCGGCGTCTCGACCAGCGGCGCGGCGCCGGCCGGGACGGCAACAGCCAGCACAGCGGCCGCCGCCGCTGCTGCGAAACGAAGAATCCAGGTCATCTGCCTACCCTGTTGTGGGTTCCCACCCTGTTGCGGGTTGTGGTCGTTTCCCTCGAAGACTGGCAGTATCCGCTGCAAAGGGGCGGATTGTGAAGCCGGACATTTGGGGCAGGACGGCAGTCCGAACCCGGGCGAGAGGCCTGGTCAGCCCGGCATCGGCCGGATCTGCAGCGCCTCGTCCGCCACGACCTGCTCCTCGTCGGTCGGGATGACGAGCACGGGGATGCTGCCGCCGGGCGCCACGCCGATCCAGTCCAGCCGCTCTCGGATCCGGTCGCGGATCTCCGGCTGGTGCTCGCCGATGCCGGCGGTGAAGACCAGGGCATCGAGCCCGCCCAGCGTCACGGCGAGGGCGGCGACCGCCTGGGCGATGCGAAAGGTGAAGATGTCGACCGCCTCGTGCGCCGCCGGGTCGGCGCTGGCCAGCAGCTCGCGGGTGTCGCTGCTGATCCCGGACAGGCCGAGCAGCCCGGCGCGGTGATACAGCAGGTCCTCGACCTCCGCGACCGTCATGCCACCCGGCCCCAGCAGATGCAGCAGCACGCCGACGTCGAGCGCCCCGGGCCGGGTCGCCATCGGCACCCCGTCCAGGGCGGAGAAGCCCATCGTCGTCTCGACGCTGGCGCCGTCCTCGAGGGCGCACAGGCTGGCACCGCTGCCGAGATGGGCGACGATCACGCGGCCGGCCGCGATCGCCGCATGGTCGCGGCGCAGCGTATCGGCGATGAACCGGTAGGACAGGCCGTGGAAGCCGTAGCGCTTGATGCCGCGGTCGTGCAGCGGCCGGGGCAGGGCGAAGCGGCGCACCCGGTCTTCCTGCCCGGCATGGAAGGCGGTGTCGAAGGAGGCGGTCTGGACGATGCCGGGCCGCAGCGCGCCCATCGCCTCGATCAGGCGCAGCGCTGGCGGCTGGTGCAGCGGCGCCAGCGGCACCAGTGCCGCGATTTGCCCGAACACCGCCTCGGTGATGCGAACCGGGCCGGTGAAGGCCTCGCCGCCATGCACCACCCGGTGCCCGGCCAAGGCCAGGCCGCCGAGGCCCAGCCGATCGTCCAGCACGCACAGGCAGCCGCCGAGCACGGCCTGCAGGTCATCCGCATCCGCGACGCCGATCTCGATCGCGTCGGAAACGTTCTCCAGCCGCAGCGCCGGTGGCCGTCCCTTCAGGTCGAGCACGGCCTTGGCGCGGCGAACGGCCCGGCCGTCCCGCTCCTCGAACAGGCCGAGCTTGATCGACGACGAGCCGGCGTTGAGGGCCAGGATCTCCATGTCAGTCGAACGGCGCCGCGGTACCGCGGGCGGGCCAGCTCCAATCGACGATGTCGGGCATGTCGCGGCCGTGCTGCCGGACATAGTCGTGATGCTCAGCCAGCCGATCCTGGAACCGGCGCCGGGCCCGGTCGGCGTCGGCGCCGAGCTGCGGCAGCCGGTCGAGCGCGGCGATCGCCAGGTGGAACCGGTCCAGCTGGTTCAGCACCACCATGTCGAAGGGCGTGGTCGTCGTGCCCTCCTCTCGATAGCCGTGGACGTGGAAATTGTCGTGGTTGGTCCGCTTGTAGGTCAGGCGGTGGACCAGCTGCGGATAACCGTGGAAGGCGAAGATCACCGGCCGGTCATGAGTGAACAGGGCGATGAAATCCTCCTCCGGCAGCCCGTGCGGATGCTGCTCCTTCGGCTGCAGCGCCATCAGGTCGACGACGTTGACCAGGCGGATGCGCAGCGCCGGCAACTGCTCGCGCAGCAGCGACACGGCGGCGACCGCCTCCAGCGTCGGCACGTCGCCGGCGCAGGCGAGCACCACATCGGGGTCGCCGTCGCCCTCGTTGCCGGCCCAATCCCAGCGGCCGATGCCGGCCCGGCAATGGCTGGCCGCCTGGTCGATGTCCAGCCATTGCGGCGCGGGCTGCTTGCCGGCGATGATGACGTTGATCCGGTCATAGGTGCGCAGGCAGTGGTCGGTGACCCACAGCAGCGTGTTGGCGTCCGGCGGCAGGTAGATCCGGACGATGTCGGCCTTCTTGTTGACGACGTGGTCGATGAAGCCTGGGTCCTGGTGGCTGAAGCCGTTGTGGTCCTGCCGCCAGACATGTGAGGTCAGCAGGTAGTTCAGCGACGAGATCGGCTGTCGCCAGGGGAGCTCGCGGGTGACCTTCAGCCACTTCGCATGCTGGTTCACCATCGAATCGACGATGTGGATGAAGGCCTCGTAGCAGGAGAACAGCCCGTGCCGGCCGGTCAGGAGATAGCCTTCCAGCCAGCCCTGGCACAGATGCTCGCTCAGCACCTCCATCACCCGGCCTGCATGCGCCAGGTGGACGTCCTCGGGCAGGATGTCCTCCATCCATACCCGGTCGGTCGCCTCGAACACGGCGTCGAGGCGGTTGGACGCGGTCTCGTCCGGTCCCATCAGGCGGAAGGTCTCGGGGTTCTGACGGATGACGTCGCGCAGCAGCTGGCCCATCGCCTTCGTCGCCTCGCCGCGGCTGCCGCCGGGCCGCGGCACGTCGAGGGCGAAGCTGCGGTAGTCGGGGA
>NZ_VCCH02000450.1 GCF_005938675.2 Mycobacterium sp. KBS0706 | reverse complement strand
ATGGCAATGGAGCAGGCCGAGGCGATGCATCAGGCTGCCCTGGCCGCGGCCAAGGCCGGCGACTCTGCCGCGGCCAAGGCGTTCTCGGCGATCTTCGACGACGCCGGCCGCAGCCTGCGCCGGTCGCTGGCGCTGCAGGTCCGGCTTGCCCGCGAGCAGCAGGAGACGACGGAGAAGAAGGCCGCCGCCGTCCGGGCCCGAA
>NZ_VCCH02000449.1 GCF_005938675.2 Mycobacterium sp. KBS0706 | reverse complement strand
ACGGTCATGTGGCTGCAGCCAAGCTCCCGAGCGATCCGCCGAACTCCCCAGCCCAAAGCCTTGAGCCGGAGCATCGCCGCGACCTCGTCCGGCTCCCTCATCTGCTCCCCCCGATCCACAGCGTGATCGGGACAGGACCTCATCACATCCTCGTCCATCAGGACCTCCTCGCGCTGGAGGAGGGTCCAGTTCCTCAAGGCGAAA
>NZ_VCCH02000045.1 GCF_005938675.2 Mycobacterium sp. KBS0706 | reverse complement strand
CCGGGCGATCGACATCTGGATCTCGACCAGCTCCGCCAGCACGCACAGATCCGCCGCCCGTTCCTCCTGGGGATCGGGCGGGGCCTCCGTGGTCGAATCGGGCTTCGTCTTGCTCATGGAACATATCATGAACGAAGGCGTTTGCTAATACAACTGAACAATGTGTTTACAGCCGAATGAGGCCGGATCGGATCATCCCGAAGCGATCTCACCGAGCAGGTTCGGCATCATTCCGGGGGCGCTCAGACCCGCTCAAGCGGACGGTGCGGCCGCGGCGGCAGATCGACCCCGATCGGGTCGCCGGGGCGCACCGTGCCGCCGGCCAGGACGATGCCCATCACCCCGGCCTTGCGCACCAGGTTGCCGGCCTCGTCGCGGCCCAGCACCTGTTTCAGCAGGCCCTGCTGGAAGCCGTCGATCTGGCTGCAGGGGTTGCGCAGCCCGGTGATCTCGACCACGGCGTCAGGCCCGAGCCGCAGCTTCGCGCCGGTCGGCAGGCCGAGCAGGTCGATGCCGCGGGTGGTGACGTTCTCGCCCAGGTCGCCGGGCACCACGGTGAAGCCGGCGGCCGCCAGCTCGTCGTGCAGCTCGCCTTGGATCAGGTGGACCTGGCGCAGATTGGGCTGGGTCGGGTCGGCCTTGACCCGCGACCGGTGCTTCACCGTGACCCCGAGATGGGCGTCACCCTCGACCCCGAGCCCGGCCAGCAGCCGGATCGTCTCGACAACCGGCTTGCTGAAGCTGTGGGTCGGGCAGAGGCCGACCGCCGTGACCACCGCGGTCATGCCGACATCCCCTTCAACGGATAGCGGCCGGTAACGAGAAACGGGGACTGCCGGTCGGCCTGCTCGTAGACCGCGATCGCGTCGATCCGCAGCGGATCGATGCAGACCGGCGCGGTCCGCTCGGCCAGCAGGGCGCGGACCCGCTCGTGCTCGGCCTTGTCGGTCAGGCGGGCGGTGAGCGTCATGTGGAAGCGGAACTCGTCGAAGACATAGGGGTAGCCCCAGCGCTCGAGGTGGCGGTCCTGCGCCGGGGTCAGCGGCGACCGGCGCCGCTGCTCCAGCTCCGCCGCCGTCAGGGGGGCGCGGAACCGGTCGAAGGCCTCGACGCAGGCATCGGCCAAAGCGTGCACCTCCGGCGCCGCCGACGATGGCACCAGGGCCAGGAAGCCGCCGATCGAGGCCAGCGCCAGCGCCGGGCCCGCTGCCGGAGGCTGGGCGGCGGCGAAGGCCGCGGCCGCGGCATGCAGCGCCTCGCCGGACACGCCTTCGGCGAGCGGGAACGGCGCCTTCAGCGTGGCATGGAAGCCGTAGTGCCGGGCATCTTCGGTGATGGCGTGGAACCGGCCGGGGTCGAGGCCGTCGAGCCGCGGCTGCGGCCGCGACTCTCCTGTCTCCGGGTCGCGGCCGAGCAGCTCGGCGCCGAGCTCCGCAAGCGCAGACGCGGAAGGCGGTGCGAAATAGATCGCGTAGCGTCGGGTCATGTCGTCTCAGGCATCCCAGCTATCGGGCGGGCAATGCGTTGGTTCAACGGCTTGACCAGCTCAGGCCACCCGTTTGCCGGCGCGCCAGACGGCGCGGATGTGCGGGACGCCGTCGATCAGGCGGAAGCGGACCAGGTCGGCCCGCAACCCGGGTTCGATGCGGCCACGGTCGTCCAGCCCCGCCGCCCTGGCCGGGTTGGCGCTGACCAGCGCCACCGCCCCCGGCAGGCCGAGCCCGACCGGCGCCTCCGCCAGCAGGCAAACGGCGTGCAGCATGCTGATCGGCACGTAGTCGGAGGCGAGGATGTCGAGCAGCCCGGCGGCCGCCAGCTCCGCGGCGCCGACATTGCCGCTGTGCGAGCCGCCGCGGACCACGTTCGGCGCGCCCATCAGGATCGACAGACCGTGGCTGCGCGCCGCCTGGGCAGCGCCGGCCGTGGTCGGGAACTCCGAGATCGAGACGCCGAGCGACACCGCCTCGTCGACATGGGCCGAGGTCTCGTCGTCATGGCTGGCCAAGGCCAGGCCGTGGCCGGCGGCGAGCTCGGCGATGGCGAGGCGGTGCCGGTGGGCGTGCGCCTCCTGCGACTCCTGGCGCTGCTTCATCACCACGTCCAGCTCCGCCTCGTTGTAGCGGTGGCGGTTGGCCTGGCGCCATTTCTCGACCTGGGCGTATTGCCGCTGGCCGGGGGTGTGGTCCATGATCGAGAGCAGGCGCACCGCCGGATCGTCGATCAGCACCGACAGGTAGTCGAGCACATGCGGGTCGGCGACCTCGCAGCGCAGATGCAGGAAATGGTCGGCCCGCAGCATGTCCTGGCGGCGCGCCGCCTCCAGCCCGTCGACCATCGGCCGCAGCAGGTCGCCGCGCGGCACGCCCTTGTGCTCGCCCATCAGCGACAGGCTGTCGAACACGGTGGTGATGCCGGCGGTGGCCACCTGGGCGTCATGCGCCATCGCCGCCGAGACGTTGTTCCACATCACCCCCGGCCGCGGCGCCACGTGGCGCTCGAGATGGTCGGTGTGCAGGTCGATCATGCCGGGGATCAGATAGTCGCCATCGGCATCGTCGCCGACGATCGAGCCCCCCTCCTCCACCGCTGCGATGCGGCCGTCCTCGACCCGCAGGGTTCCGGTGACGACGGCCTCGGGGGTGACGATCCGGGCGTTCGAGAAGATCAGATCCGTGCTCATGCGGCCGCCTTGTAGAGCGTGACGTCGAAGATTCGGGTCGCCACCCGGTCGCGCACCGCCGTGTCGTGGAAGATCCCGACGATGGCGGCGCCGCGGGCCTTGGCCTCCTCGATCAGCTCGATGACCACGCGCCGGTTGTCGGCGTCGAGCGAGGCCGTCGGCTCGTCGAGCAGGAGGATGGGATACTCCATCGCGAAGCCATGCGCGAGGTTGACCCGCTGCTGCTCGCCGCCGGAGAAGGTGGCGGGCGGCAGGGACCACAGGCTCTCGGGCAGGTTCAGCCGGGCCAGCAGGGTGCGGGCGCGGCGCTCGGCCTGTGCCTCGGCGACGCCGGAGGCCAGCATCGGCTCCTTCACGATCTCCAGCGTCGGCACGCGCGGGATCACCCGCAGGAACTGGCTGACATAGCCGAGCGTCCGGCGGCGGATCTCGAGGATCCGGCGCGGCGTCGCCGCGGTGATGTCGACCGGCGCGCCTTCGTGCCGGATCAGCACCCGCCCTGCCGAAGCCAGGTAGTTGCCGTAGAGGGTGCGCATGAAGGTGCTCTTGCCCGCGCCGGACGCGCCGCCCAGCACGACGCATTCGCCGGCGGCCACGGTGAAGTCGACGCCGTCGAACACCGGCAGCCGCACGCCCCCTTGGTTGTGCAGCACGAAGGTCTTGGACAGGCCGGAGACCTCGATCATTGCCGGGTTGGGCATCGGACTCGTGTTCGGCATGGCTCAGACCTGCAGGACGGAGGAGACGAGGAGCTGGGTGTAGGGGTGCTGCGGGTCGTCCAGCACCTGGTCGGTCAGGCCGGTCTCCACCACCCGCCCATGCCGCATCACCATCAGGCGGTCGGCCAGCAGGCGGGCGACGGCGAGGTCGTGGGTGACCAGCACCACGGCGATGCCGAGGCGGCGCACCAGGCCGCGCAGCAGGTCGAGCAGCCGGGCCTGGACCGAGACGTCGAGGCCGCCGGTCGGCTCGTCCATGAACACCAGCCGCGGGTTGGTGACCAGGTTGCGGGCGATCTGCAGCCGCTGCTGCATGCCGCCCGAATAGGTCGCCGGCCGGTCGTCGATGCGGCCGAGGTCGAGTTCGACCTTTTCCATCCAGTCCTGCGCCTGGCCGCGGATCCGGCCGTAGTGCCGGGCGCCGACCGCCATCAGCCGCTCGCCGACATTGGCGCCGGCGCTGACATCCATGCGCAGTCCGTCGCGCGGGTTCTGGTGCACGAAGCCCCAGTCGGTGCGGGCCAGCATCCGCCGCTCCGGCTCCGACAGCGCATAGATGTCGGTCAGGCCGCGCACCCTGGTGTCGAAGGCGACCGTTCCGGCGCTCGGCGGCAGCCGGCCGGAGATGCAGTTGAGCAGCGTGGTCTTGCCCGAGCCGCTCTCGCCGACGATGCCCAGCACCTCGCCGGGCGACATCTCGAAGGCGACCTCGCGGCAGCCGGTGACGGTGTCGCCATACAGCTTGGTCAGGCCCTCGACCCGCAGCAGGATGTCGCCGCTCATGCCTCGGCTCCCTTGGGCTCATGCGCCTGCTCGACCGCGCGGTCATAGGCGGCCAGCGCCTCGCCGCTCAGCGCGCCGTAATGGCCGGCTTGGCGGCGGGTGCGGCAGTGATGGCTGTCCGAGCAGACGAACATGTGCCCGCCGGCATCGTCGAGCACGACCTCGTCGAGATAGCTGTCCTCGGCGCCGCAGAGGGCGCAGGGCTGATCCCAATGCTGGATGTCGAAGGGATGGTCCTCGAAGTCCAGGCTGACCACCCGGGTGTGGGGCGGGATGGCGTAGATCCGCTTCTCGCGTCCCGCCCCGAACAGCTGCAGCGCCGGATTCATGTGCATCTTCGGATTATCGAACTTCGGGATCGGCGAGGGCGCCATCAGATATCGGCCATGCACCATCACCGGATAGTCGTAGGTGGTGGCGATATGGCCGAAGCGGGCGATGTCCTCGTAGAGGCGGACATGCATCAGCCCGTAATCGGCATAGCCGTGCATCATCCGGGCCTCGGTCTCGCGCGGCTCCAGCCGCCGCAGCGGCTCCGGCTGCGGCACCTGGTAGACCAGGATCTGGCCCTCGGCCAGCGGCTGCTCCGGGATACGGTGGCGGGTCTGGATCACCGTGGCCGCGCCGGTGTCCTCGGTGGTCGCCACGCCGGCGACGCGGGCGAAGAAGCGGCGGATGTTGACGGCGTTGGTGGTGTCGTCGGCGCCCTGGTCGATCACCTTCAGCACGTCGTCCGGGCCGATGATGCTGGCGGTGACCTGGATGCCGCCCGTGCCCCAGCCATAGGGCACCGGCATCTCGCGGCCGCCGAACGGCACCTGGTAGCCGGGGATCGCCACCGCCTTCAGCAGCGCCCGGCGGATCATCCGCTTGGTCTGCTCGTCGAGATAGGCGAAGTTGTAGCCGGGATCGCGCCCGGTCACGGCTGTGCTCACGTCAGACATCGGCTCTCCCCCTCACCCGAAATCGCTGCGCGATTTCGACCTCTCCCCAGGGAGAGGTGAATCCGCGCCTGGTTCCCTTCCCCTCTCCCCGGGAAGAGGGAGGGGCCCAGCCCGCTTGGGCTGGGAGGGTGAGGGGGTGGACCCGCCCTGCCCTCTTCGTCACGATACCGGCGCTCATTCCGCCGCCTCCTTCCGGGTGTCGTCGGCTTCCCGGGCGCGCTGCTCGTGCTTCGCCCGCAGCCGGCGGACGAGTTCCAGCTCGGCCTGGAAGTCGACGTAATGCGGCAGCTTGAGATGCTGCACGAAGCCCGAAGCCTCGACATTGTCGCTGTGCGCCAGCACGAACTCCTCATCCTGGGCCGGGTAGCGCGCGGCCTCGCCCAGGTCGCGGCCGCGCAGCGCCCGGTCGACCAGCGACATCGCCATGACCTTGCGCTCGCAATGGCCGAAGGCCAGGCCGTAGCCGCGGGTGAATTGCGGCGGCGCCGACTTCGACCCGGCGAACTGGTTCACCATCTGGCACTCGGTGACGGTGACCTCGCCGATCTCGATGGCGAAGCCCAGCTCCTCCGGCACGATCTCGACCGCCACCTCGCCCAGCCGGATCTCGCCGGCGAAGGGGTGGTTGCCGCCATAGCCGCGCTGCACCGAATAGCCGAGCGCCAGCAGGAAGCCCTCGTCGCCCCGCGCCAGGTTCTGCAGCCGCTGGTCGCGGTCGGCCGGCAGGGTCAGCGGGTCGCGGGTCAGGTCGACCGGCTCATGCCCCTCGGGCGCTTCGGCCTCGCGCTCGATCAGCCCCTCGCGGTTGAGGATGTCGACCACCCGCGGCACCGGCCCGTCCGGCCCCGTCTCGCCCTCCGCCGCCACCGGCGGCTCGCCCGCGGCGGCCAGGGCGAAGTCGATCAGCCGGTGGGTGTAGTCGTAGGTCGGTCCCAGGATCTGGCCGCCCGGAATGTCCTTGTAGGTGGCGGAGATGCGGCGCCGCACCGTCATCCGGGCGGTGTCGACCGGCTCCGACACCGCGAAGCGCGGCAGCGTGGTGCGATAGGCGCGCAGCAGGAAGATCGCCTCGACCAGGTCGCCCTGCGCCTGCTTGATCGCCAGCGCCGCGAGGTCGCGGTCGTACAACGAGCCCTCGGCCATCACGCGGTCGACGGCCAGACCGAGCTGCTCGCGGATCTGGTCCGCGGCGATCTCGGGCACCGCCGGATCGCCGCGGCGGGTTTCCGCCACCAGCGCCTGGGCGTTCTCGATCGCGCGTTCGCCCCCCTTGACGGCGACATACATCGGATCAGCCCTCCCAGCGGGTGGTGCGCGGCAGGCCCAGCATCCGGTCGCCGCAGGTCAGCAGAAGGTCGACGCCGAGCGGATAGGCGGCGCTATTGGCCGCCCAGTCCTCGCGGAACCAGGCCGGCAGGCCGGCGATCCGGGCAGGCTCGGCGGTGGTGATGCCGGGGCCGGTGAAGCGGCCCGCTTCCGACCCGTCCAGCCCCGGCACCTCGACCACCAGCGTCGCCGAACGGTCGGGGTAGCGGTCCTCGCCCAGGGCCAGGCCGCCGAGGCGCGGCAGGGATGCGGCATCGGCGACGAGCAGGAAGGCGGCGGCGGCCGGGTCGGCGACCAGCGGCGCGCCGGTGTGGAAGCGCAGGAAGCTCTGCACCGCCGGGGTCGACAGGGCGGGGTCGAGCCAGACCGGCGTGTCGAAATCGACCAGGGTCAGCGCCGCCGCGCTCATGGCGCGGCCGAGCGGGGCCGGCGCCGCGACCGGTTCCGGGCAGGCGACCGGCTGGCCGGGCCGGGACATGGCGTCGAGCACGGCGCGGAACACCGACTGGCTGCCGAGCACCGGGTCGGCGAAGCCGGGCAGCAGCGCCGCCGAATCGAGGATCGCGGTCATCGCGGATTCTCCCCCCGCACCATGGTGAAGAAGTCGACGCGGGTGGCCGCGGCCTTGCGCCGGGCGGTCCCGCGCGCCTCTGCCTGGGCCTGCCGCAGCGGTGCGATCACCGCGGCCTCAACGGCGTCGCGCCGGTCGGTCTGCAGCAGGGCATCGGCGCGGGCCGCGATCTCGGCATGGCGGCGGTCGCGGCCGGCGACATAGGCGAAGCCCAGCACCTCGCTGCCGTCGAGGCGAACGGTGCAGCGCGTCACCGTCATCTCGCCGAGCGCGAAGGCCATGCCGTCGCCGCCGGCGCGGCCGCGCACCATCACCATGCCGGTCTCGGCCGGGCCCAGCGTGGTGAAGCCGGCCTGGTCGCCGAGATCCGACCACAGGCGTTGCAGCGTCGCCGGATCGGACTTGGCCAGCACGGCCATCCAGTCGCGGCGCTGTTCGGTTTTGTTGGTCATCGGCTGATCGACCTATTGCACATTCATCTAGTCATCCGTATGTTTAGATCATGAACGGGATTCGACGACGGCCGCAAGTCGGGAAGGATGAAATTTGCGTGACGGAGCTGGCATGAATTCGCACACCTCGCTCAGCCGCGGCGCCGGCGTCGCCCTTTGGCGCCAGATCAGCGAGGCGCTGGAGCGCGAGATCCGCGACGGCGTCCACCCGGCCGGCGCCCGGCTGCCGACCGAGGCGGAGCTGTCGGAGCGGTTCGGCGTCAACCGTCACACGGTGCGGCGGGCGATGGCCGAGCTGGAGGAGCGCGGCCTGATCGACGTCACCCAGGGGCGCGGCACCTTCGTCCATCTCGGCGCCATCGCCTATCTGATCGGCCGGCGCACCCGCTTCCACGAGAACATGCGGCGGGAGAACCGGACGGCGCGGCTGGAGCTGCTGGAATCGGCGACCGAGCAGGCCTCGGGCCCGATCGCGCGGGAGCTGGAGGTGCCGGCCGGGACGCCGGTCATCCGGCTGGACACTCGGTCGCATGCCGACGGGCTGCCGCTCAGCCTCGCCAGCCATTACTTCCCGGCGGCGCGGTTCCCGGGGCTGGTCGAAATCTTCCGCGAGACCGGCTCGGTGACGGCGAGCTTCGCCCGCTACGGCATCGCCGACTACACCCGCCGGCGCACCCGGGTCTCGGCCCGGCTGCCGGATGCGCGGGAGCAGCGGCTGCTCGAGATCACCCGCACCCGGCCGGTGATGGCGACCGAGGCGATCAATGTCGACGCCGAGGGCGCGGTGGTCGAATTCGGCCTGTCCAGCTTCGCCAGCGACCGCATCCAGCTGGTGTTCGAAGGGTAGAGACGGATCGAGGCCGGCTCTCGCGGCTGGGTTGTCAATCGAGGAGAGCCGGCCTGATCCCTGACCGGCGGATTCAGAAGCCGCCGAAGGTGCAGGCCCCGCGGTCGCCGAAACCTGCGGCGGCGCCGAGGAAGGCCAGGATCGCCGCGACGGCCACGATGGTTCGCAACCAGCTGCGGGTCGGCGGGCGGCGGATGGCCAGCACCAGCGCGCCGGCCAACAGCGCCAGGGTCGCCGGCCAGATGAAATAGCCGGCCGCGATCACCATCAGGACCGCCCAGCTCAACGGGTCGCCGGAGGTGCAACTCGCCAGCGTGAAGGCCAGGGCCGCCGCGAACAGCCAGGTCAGCAGGACCAGGATGTTGAGCAGGAACCGACCGAGGATGCGGATGATGGTGACGACGTCGGACATGGCCGCATCGTCACGTCTGATTGTGGCGGATCTGCGAAGCGGACCGATGCGGCCGAAACGGAAAACCGGGCGGGAGGCTGCCCTCCCGGCCCGGCTCTTCCATCCCGCGGAGCCATCGCTCCGAAAATCCCCGGCCGCCCTTGGGACGGACATGTGCGGCCGGGTCAGGTCCTGCGGGGCCGGCCTGAGAGCCGGCCCGAGAGCCTAGTTCGCGCTGGCCAGCCGGCCGCTGTGGCTGGCCGGCCGCTGCGGCTCGGCCGCCGCCAGGGCCGAGGCGTTGCGGGCATGGTGGCGCTGCAGCATCGGCCGCAGGATCGCCAGCGCCGAGAACGCCGCGATCAGGTCCATCGCCGCGACCGTGTACAGCACCGTCGACCAGGTGCCGGTCGCCTCCATCAGCAGGTTGCCGAACGGCACCAGCAGCGCGGCGACGCCCTTGGCGCAGTACAGCACGCCGTAGATCTTGCCGACATGCTTGGTGCCGAAGGTGTCGCCGGCGGTGGCGCTGAACAGCGAGTAGACCTCGCCCCAGGCCAGGAACACCACGCCCGACAGGATCAGGAACGCCCAGGGGTTGTGGCCGAAGGTGCCGAGCGCGACGATGCCGATGCCTTCCATGGTGAAGGCGATGAACATCGTCTTCTCGCGCCCGATATGGTCGGACACCCAGCCGAAGAAGGGCCGCGAGATGCCGTTCATGATGCGGTCCAGCATCAGGGCGAAGGGCAGCGCCGCCATGGTGAAGAAGAACAGGTTCACCGGCATGTCCTTGACGCCGAGATCCTGGGCGATGACGCCGAGCTGGGCGACCGCCATCAGGCCGCCGGTGACGGTGCAGATGAACATGAACAGCATGACGTAGAAGACCGGCGTCTGCAGCGCCTCGCCCAGCGTGTAGTCGCGCCGGGTCTGGGCGACCTTGGTCGAGTGCTTCACTTCCTCCTTGCCCGGGGAACGCAGGAACCAGGCGGCGGCGAAGATGATGCTGCCCTGGATCAGGCCGAACCAGAAGAAGGCGGTCTGATAGCCCGAGCCGGCGATGACGTTGGCGATCGGGATGATGGTCAGGGCCGAGCCGGCGCCGTAGCCGCCGGCGGTGAGGCCGACCGCCAGGCCGCGGCGGTCCGGGAACCATTTCAGCGCGGCGTTGACGCAGGTGGCGTAGACGCAGCCGACGCCGATGCCGCCGATCGCAGCGCCGACATAGAAGCCGGTCAGCGAGGTGGCGTAGGAATTGACGATCCAGGACAGGCCGGTCATGACGCCGCCCACCAGCACCAAAGCGCGGGGGCCGTATTTGTCGATGAAGTACCCCTCGATCGGGGTCAGCCAGGTCTGGACGATGACGAAGATGGTGAAGGCGGTCTGGATCGCGGCGCGGCTCCAGCCATAGGTCTCCTGGATCTCCGGAACGAACAGGGTCCAGGCATACTGGATGTTCGCGGCGGCGACCATGCAGACGATGCCGGCGATCAGCTGAATCCAGCGATTCGCCGGCGCTCTCCCCGTCCCGGCGCTCGCGTTGGAAATCGCACTCATGGCGATGGCTCTCCCAGTGTCTCGTTGCACTCGTTCGGCCGGTCGTTGACTGCCGGCGGTTCTTTGGCCTCCCGTGCTCTACCGCGGCGGTGCCTGCGGGATCGGGCCGGTCCTCCGGGGCCTCCGGAGAGCCGACCCTGCCTGATCCCGAGCCGTCGGGCAGAGCCTGCAAAGGCGTAGGGCGCTGAGCGCCAATCGAGTCATGGAGGACGTCCGGCGCTGAGCGCCGCTGTGGCAGCGAAGCCGGGCCGACATGTCATGTCGCCCGGATGCACGATCGGCGACGGCGTGGGCCGACATCTCTTCTCCGTCGGCGGGTCCGCCCACGACCAGTCACGATCGACAGGATTCCAACTGGTATACAAAATGTAATATGTCTGAACCCACCCGGCCGCGCAACAGATTTGCGACCGGGTTCGAAAGGGTCACGCCGTCCGGGTGATTTCGGGCGGTGTCGCCTCGCCTGCCACCAGGGCTTCGGCCATGCCGCGGGCGATCTCGCGCTCGCCCATGATCACGGCGTCGGCGCCGAGGCTGCTGAGATGCTCGACCTCGGCATCGGAATGCGCCCGGGCGATGATGGCGATGCCCGGGTTGGCGGCGCGGGCCTGGGCGACGATCTGGCCGGCCTCGAAGGCGTTCGGGACGGCGACGGCCAGCTGCCGGGCCCCAGGCAGGTTGGCCAGCGCCAGCACCTCCGGCGCCGCGGCGTTGCCGATGATGGTCTCGATCCCGGCCTCGCGCAGCCGGGCCAGCGGCTGGTCGGCGTCCTCGATCACCAGGAAGGGCCGGCCCGCGGCCTGCAGCGATGCACCGATCAGGCTGCCGACGCGGCCGTAGCCGACCAGCACGACATGATCCATGAGCGCGGTCGGCAGCGCCGGCTCGTCCAGCGTGGCCGGCTCGGCCGCGGGCGGTGCGGCGGGCGCGGGTGCGGCCTCGGCCGATGGCGCCTCCTCGGCGGGGATGGCCGGGCCGCCGGCCGGAACCGGGACCGGCGCAAAACGCTCCAGCAGCGGCCGCAGCCGGCCGAAGGCGTTGAACACCACGGGGTTCAGCAGGATCGACAGGATCGCGCCGCCCAGGATCAGGTCCCGTCCCGCCTCCGGGAGCAGCTGCAGCTTCACCCCGAGCTCGGCCAGGATGAAGGAGAACTCGCCGATCTGCGCCAGGCTGGCGGAGATCAGCAGCGCCGTCGACACCGGATGCTTGAAGATGCGGACGATGACGAAGGCGGCGACCGACTTGCCGATGACGATGATGAACACCACCGCCAGCAGCGGCAGCGGGTCGCGCCACAGGCTGGTCGGGTCGAACAGCATGCCGACCGAGACGAAGAACAGCACTGCGAAGGCGTCGCGCAGCGGCAGCGTCTCCTGCGCCGCGGCGTGGCTCAGCTCCGACTCGCTCAGCACCATGCCGGCGAAGAAGGCGCCGAGCGCCAGGGAGACGCCGAACAGCTTGGCCGAGCCGAAGGCGACGCCGAGCGCGATCGCCAGCACCGCCAGCCGGAACAGCTCGCGCGATCCGGTGTGAGCGACGTAGTGCAGCACCCAGGGGATCACCCGCCGGCCGACGATCAGCATCAGCGCGACGAAGGCGGCGACCTTGAGCAGGGTCAGCGCCAGGATGCCGCCGACGCCGAGGTCGAGGCCGAGGGAGACCGCGAGCGGATCGGAGCCGAGGTCGACGTCGCCATTGACCAGCCCGGCCAGCGCCGGCAGCAGCACCAGCGCCAGCACCATCGCCAGGTCCTCGACGATCAGCCAGCCGACGGCGATGCGGCCGCGCTCGGTCTCCACCAGCCGGCGCTCCTGCAGCGCCCGCAGCAGCACCACGGTCGAGGCGACCGACAAGGCGAGGCCGAAGACCAGGCCGGCCGGGATGGTCCAGCCGAGCATCAGCGCCAGGCCGAGGCCGAGCGCGGTGGCGAAGGCGATCTGGACCACGGCGCCGGGCACCGCGATCGCCCGCACCGACAGCAGGTCCTTCAGCGAGAAGTGCAGCCCGACGCCGAACATCAGCAGGATGACGCCGATCTCCGCCAGCTCCGGCGCCAGCGCCTGGTCGGCGACGAAGCCCGGCGTGTGCGGCCCGACCAGGATGCCGGCCAGCAGGTAGCCGACCAGCGGCGGCGCCTTGATCCGGTTGGCGAGGGCGCCGAAGACGAAGGCCAGGCCGAGGCCGGCGACGATGGTGGCGATCAGGGGGGTGTCGTGCGGCATGGATGCGCCTCGGCCTCCGGAGCAGAGATGGTCGGGGATGCATCGGCTGGGCCGACACGGTGTCCATCATTTATGAACGATGGGGCCGACCACAACCTTTGATCTGCGATCCGGCGAGATTTTCCGCCGGCTCCGGCTGAAGGAGCGGAGCGACTTGTCAGACAGCCGCCGGGCGACGATTGTAGCGCGGGTCCGGACTCGGCGATGCCCGCGCGGCCACCGTCCGGGCTGCCTCAGATGATTCGACACCCGCCGCCGCGAACCCGTTCGGGAGGATGGAAGATGAAATACCTGCACACCATGGTCCGCGTCACCGACCTGGAGCAGTCGCTGCACTTCTACCGCGACCTGCTGGGCCTAAAGGAGACCCGCCGCAGCGAGAACGAGAAGGGCCGCTACACGCTGGTCTTCCTGGCCCCGCCCGGACAGGACGACGCGCCGGTCGAGCTGACCTACAACTGGGACCCCGAGGTCTACACCGGCGGCCGCAACTTCGGCCACCTGGCCTATGAGGTCGACGACATCTACGACTTCTGCGACCGGCTGCAGAAGGCCGGCGTGACCATCAACCGGCCGCCGCGCGACGGCCGCATGGCCTTCGTCCGCTCGCCCGACAACATCTCGATCGAGATCCTGCAGAAGGGCGGCGCCAAGCCGCCGGCCGAGCCCTGGCTGTCGATGCCGAACACCGGCGCCTGGTAAGAGACCGCCTGTAAATGCACCTGGCGTGGCCGTCTGACGGCGGTGTATCCGCTTCCGGTGCTCACGCACCAATGTGCGCTGGGCTCCGGTTCTCGAAACCACCGCCAGCCGACTCACGCCAGCGCATTTCCAAACGATCTCTGAGATGATGAGGGGGCGAACGAGCCTCATGACGACACTGCGTCTGGCCGCGCTGGCGGTTGCCACACTGCTCGCGGCTTGTGCCGGCCCGGCCGTCCCCTCCCCCTCCGTCGTTGCCGCGGCGGACACGCCGCTGCGCTGGAAGGCGCTGCTGGTCGCGGCCGACGACGCCGAGCCGGTGTTCGACAACGGCGTCGACGCGCTGCGGCGCAGCCTGCTGTCCTTCGGCGTGGCGCCGGCCGACATCGCCGTGCTCAAGGCCGATGCGCGGCAGGCGGATGCGATCGCGACCAAGGCGAATTTCGACCGCGCCATGACCGGCCTGGCCGGCCCCGCCGGGACCGGCTGCTTCGTCTATCTCACCTCGCACGGCGTCGAGGGCCGCGGATTGTTCGCCGCCGCCGACGATGCGGTGATCCCGCCCGCCTATCTGGCCCAGGCCCTGGACGGCGCCTGCGCCGGCCGGCCGACCGTCCTGGTCACCTCCGGCTGCTACTCCGGGATCTACACCGACACACCGGCGCTGACGACGCCGGACCGCATCGTGCTGACCGCGGCCCGGGCCGACCGGCCGTCCTTCGGCTGCGGCCGCGGCGACCGCTACACCTATTACGACCAGTGCTTCCTCGACTCGCTGAAGCGAGGGGCAGCCTGGACCGCGATCGCGGCGGACATCTCCGGCTGCGTCGCCCGGCGCGAACGGACGAAGCATTTCCAGCCCTCGCAGCCGCAATCTGCCTTCGGCCGCGATGTCGCCGGCCTGACGGCGTTCTGAGGCCGAGGCCGGACCATGCCCCGCAGCGCATGACGTCAGACGCCTTCGTAGACAAGCCTCGTGAAGAAATCGGGCCCGATCACGAACTGGCCCCATTTGGCATCGTAGGCGGCGGTCGGCTTGGCTGCGACGATGTCCTCGAGCGGCCGGCCTTGCCGTTTCATCGCCGCGACGTTTTCCCGGATGGCGACGAGCATGTCGCGATAGGCCTGGAACTCGGACCGGTTGCTGACAGGCTGGCCGTGGCCCGGGATGATGATCGTCTTGTCGGTCGTCGCGGCCAGGGTGGCCTCGGCGCCGCGGATCGTCCCGTCGATGCTGCCGCCGGTCGAATAGTCGATGAAGGGATAGATCCCGTTCCAGTAGATGTCAGCGGCGTGGACGATATCGGCCTCGGCGAAGGTGACGGAAATGTCGCTGTCGGTGTGGGCCGGCCCGTAATACTTCAGCGCAAGCGTCGAATGATTCACCTGTACGGTGTGATCCGTGGCGAAGACGTCGACGGGGATGGCGCCCGGCGGCGATGCGGGAAAGTCGAAGCTCCAATCCTCGACCCGCTGAGCCGAGAGCAAGTGCTTGCGCGTGTTCTCATGCGCCAGGATCGCCGCGCCTTCGGAATGCAGCCATTCATTGCCGTCGGCATGGTCGAAGTGCCAATGGGTGTTGATCAGATGCGTGATCGGCTCGGGCCCGAGGCTGGCAAGGGCTTTGGTGATCTGCGGGCGGGACGCGGTGATGCCGGCATCGACCAGAAGCTTGCCGTCCGGGCCGGTGAGCACGGCGATATTGCCGCCGGAGCCTTCGAGCACGCTGACATTGCCGCGCAGGCGATGGATCTGGATCGGCGCCGTGGCCGCCGATGTGCGGATCATGTCCACAATCCCGCGGGCCTCGGCGAAGACCTGGCGCGGGGTCAGCCAGCCGCCGCCGGCGGCGAAGGCGGCCGAGCCGGCGCAGCACAGGCAGAAGCCGCGACGCGACAAGGCAAGGTGATGGGGCCGGGTCATGGCCGGCCGATCTTCCGGTCGAGGAAGTCGTGGATCAGGGGGAAGATCTCGTCGGCCTTGTCCTCCAGGGCGAAATGGCCGGTGTCGAACAGGTGGAACTCCAGGTCCGGCAGGTCGCGCTTGTAGGGATGGGCGCCATCGGCGGGGAAGATCTTGTCGTTCTGGCCCCAGACGATCAGCGTCGGCGGCTTGTGCTCGCGGAAGAAGGCCTGGAACCGGGGATAGAGCGGGACGTTGCTGCCGTAGTCCCGGAACAGGTCGAGCTGGATGTCCTTGTTCCCCGGCCGGTCCAGCAGCGCTTGGTCGTGGACCCAGTTGTCGGGGGAGATTCGCGAGACTTCGCGCACACCGTCGGTGTACTGGAACTTCGTCGTCTCCGGCGCCACCAGGAAGGCCAGCGCCTCGCGATGCGCCGCCGAGCCGTCCGCCCAATAGGCCTTGATCGGATCCCAGAACTCCTTGAGGCCCTCCTCATAGGCGTTGCCGTTCTGGACGATCAGCGCGCTGACCCGCTCGGGGTGCTTCAGCGCCAAGCGGTAGCCGACCGGCGCACCGTAATCCATCACATACATGGCATAGCGCCGAATGCCGAGTTGCCCGAGCAGCCCGTCGACCACGTCGGCGTAGCGGGCGAATGTGTAGGCGAATTCCCTGTGATCGGGCATGGCGCTCTGCCCGAAGCCGGGATAGTCCGGCGCGATCACCCGGTAGCGGTCGGCGAGCACGGGGATCAGGTTGCGGAACATGTGCGATGAGGTCGGGAATCCGTGCAGCAGCAGCACGACCGGCGCGTCGGCCGGACCGGCCTCACGGTAGAAGATGTCCACGCCCTCCACGGTCGCCGTGCGGTGGTGGGTGACGGCCGGTCCGGTCGCTGACATCTCGATCTTCCTCATTCTGGCGGAGTTGCAGGGGCGCGGCCGCCCTCTCGCTGCACAAGGCTACGGCTTTGTCCCGGCTGCCAGAACGCCTATCCTCCGAAAGCCCTTCTTTCGCCAGCCGCAAGGACAATGGATCGACTCGACGCCATGCGCGTGTTCGTCGCCAGCCTCGATGAAGGCAGCCTCGCCGGCGCGGGACGCCGGCTGGGCCGGTCACCGGCGGCGGTCACCCGCGCGATCGCCTTTCTCGAACGCCAGCTCGGCGTCCAGTTGCTGCATCGGAGCACCCGCGGCCTGCGGCTGACCGATGCCGGCGAACGCTATGCCGCGGCCTGCCGGCGCATGCTGACCGACCTCGAAGAAGCCGACCTGTCGGTGGCCGGCGCACAAACCGTGCCGCGCGGCCCGTTGACGATCACGGCGCCGGTGATGTTCGGGACCCATATCCTGCGCCCGATCGTCGGCGCGTTCCTGAAAGCCCACCCCGACGTCCAGATCCGCCTCCTGCTGCTGGACCAGATGATCAACCTGATCGACGAGGGTGTGGATGTGGCCCTCCGGATCGCGGCCTTGCCGGATTCGACGATGATCGCGCTGCATGTCGGCGATGTCAGACGCGTGCTCTGCGCCTCGCCGGACTACCTCGCGAACAGGCCCCCGATCACCGCTCCGGCCGACCTGTCGGACCACGACTGTATCGCGATCGCTCAGCTGAGCCCGAATGAGATCTGGAGCTTCCCGCCCGCGCCCGGACAGCGGATGAACCGGAACGTGCGGGTGCGCCCGCGCCTGACCGTGAATGCGGATCAGGCCGCAGTCGACGCTGCCGTCGATGGCGAAGGCGTGCTCCGCATCATGTCGTATAAGATCGATCAGCATGTCCGGGAGGGTCGCCTCGTCATCCTGCTGCCGGAAGACGAGCTGCCGCCGCTGCCGGCCCATCTCGTCATTCCGGAAGGCCGACTGGCCAGCGCCAAGGTCAGGGCCTTCGTGGATTTCGCCGCAACCAGGCTCCGCTCCGAATTCGTCAGGATGGACCAGCCCTAGCCCGCCACCGGCCGCCGCATGAACAGGCGCGGGATGATGTCGATGCCCTTGGCGGCGATCATGTCGCGGATCGCGGCGAGGCCGGGGCCGAGGGCCTCGTCCGGCATCGGCACGAAGCCGAGCCGGGCGTAATAGGGCGCGTTCCAGGGCACGTCGCGGAAGGTCGACAGGGTCAGCTCCGGCAGCCCGCGGTCGCGGGCGATGGCGTCGAGCCGTTCGATCAGCGCCGCCCCGAGGCCGCGGCGGGCATGGTCGGGATGGACGTCCAGCTCCTCGATGTGCAGGGTGCCGTCGATCTCGCCGAACAGGACGAAGCCGACCGGCCGGTCGGCGGCGTCGGCCACGACCAGCAGCCGCCCTTCCCGCGCCCGCAACAGCACCTCCTGCCGCTCCGCCGGGTCGAGCGCCGCGATCGTCGGCAGGCCGACGCCGCGGAACTGCGATGCCGCCGCGACCTCGATGGCGCGGACCGTCTCGACCTCGTCGGGGCGGCCCGGGCGGATGCGGTAGGGCCCAGCCGCCGCCGTCATGCGCTCAGTTCGGCCCGTGGCTTGCCATCCGCCGCGGCCTCGCCGGCATAGGTGCCGGCGGCCAGCGCCAGATGGCGGTGCAGCAACGCCGCCGCCCATTCGATGTCGCCGGCCTCGAGCGCGTCGAGGATCGCCAGGTGCTCGCGGCAGGACTGCTCGACCCGGCCCTGCGGCAGCTGCACGAAATCGGCGTATTCCTGCATCCGGCGCAGGGCGTTCTGCTGCCGCACCGCCTGCAGGAAGAAGCGGTTGCCGGACGAGGCGGCCAGCATCTCGTGGAAGGCGGTGTTGACCCGGAACCACTCGTCGGTGCCGACGCCGCCGGCGGCGCGGGCCATGATGTCCTCATGCGCCCGGCGCAGCTGCAGCAGCCGGTCGCGGTCGACGCGGAAGCCCGGCTGCCGCAACGCCGCGCATTCCACCACCATGCGGAACTGGTAGCTCTCGTTGACCGCCTCGTCGGTCTCCAGGCTGTCGACGAAGCGCCAGCCATGGCCGCGCTGGCGCTGCACCAGCCCTTCGGCGGCGAAGCGCATCAGCACCTTGCGCACCACGCCGCGCGAGGCGCCGTAGCGCGGGATCAGCTCGGCCTCCGACACCTCCTGCGGCAGGCGGCCATTGGCCCGGTCGGTCATGATCGCGGCGTAGACCTCTTCGCCCTCCGAGCGCGGGATCAGCCCGGCGATCTCGTTGCCCTCCGGCCGGCGCAGCACGACGAAGCCGCGGCCGGACGCCGCCTCCAGCACGCCTTGCGCCACCAGGAGGTCGAGCGCGCCGCGGATCGGCGAGCGCGACACGCCGAGCGTGCGGGCCAGAGCCTGCTCCGACACCCGCATGCCGGGCACCCAGCCCTCGTCGCGCATGCGCTCGACGATCTGCCGGGCCAGTTCCAATTGCAGCGGGCTCGCCCGCTCCGCCGCTTCAGCCGCTGACACGCTCTGCTCCACGCTGTCCTGCCCTCTCATGATAGCGATCGCGCGACGCGGGGAAAGGGCGTGCGGCGAGCGTGTAAAATTCTTTCGACTTCGCAGCATGCCTTAAAAACATGTTTTTCGTCTCCATAAAGTGCATTACGGTGTGACCATCCGATGACACACGGGTCTGCCGATCATGACGCCCTTCCCCTTCGTCGACATCCACGGCACGCCGCGCGAACGCGGCCGGCAATATGGCGCCGCCGCGGCCGACCGCACCCGCAAGAGCGTCGAGGTCTATGCCCGGCAGCTGCGCGACCTCGGCTATGACTGGGCGCAGATCCGCGGCTTCGTCGGCGACTTCCTGCCGAAGATGGACGCCTTCGCGCCCGAGCTGATCGAGGAGATGCGCGGCATCGCCGAGGGCGCCGAGCTGGACTTCGAGGCGGTGGCGCTGATCAACTGCCGCACCGAGGTGATGCAGCTGGCGCATCGCCGGAAGGGGATGGCCGAGGACGACCCGGACGGCTGCACCGGCGCCGTGATCATGGGGTCGGCCAGCGCCGACGGCCAGTTGATCCACGGCCAGAACTGGGACTGGCGGGCGGAATGCGCCGAGACCGCGATCGTGCTGCGGGTGCGGCGCGAGGACGGGCCGGACGTGCTGACCTTCACCGAGGCCGGCGGCCTGGCCCGCAACGGGCTGAACTCGGTCGGCACCGCGATCACGGCGAACTACCTGGAATCCGACCGCGACTACAAGCTGGAGGTCGGGGTGCCGCTGCCGCTGATCCGGCGCAAGGCGCTGGAGCAGGAGCATTTCGCCCTGTCGATGCGGATCGTGGCGACGACGGCGAAATCCGCCTCGAACAACATGATCCTGAGCAATGCCGGCGGCTTCGCCATCGACTTCGAATGCGCGCCGGACGAGACCTTCCCGCTGTATCCGGAGGACGGGCTGCTGGTGCATGCCAACCACTGGCGCAGCCCGGTGGCGCTGACGAAGCTGAAGGAAGCCGGCATCCCGAGCTCGCCCGAGAGCTACTACCGCGACTGGCGGGTGCAGCAGCACCTCGAGGCCAGGCGCGGCCAGCTGACCGCCGAGGACATGAAGGCCGCCTTCTTCGACGATTTCGGCACGCCCTACGCCGTCTGCCGGCCGCCGCGGCCGTCGTCGCGCGCGAACCTGTCGGCCACCGTGGCGATGGTGATCATGCGCCCGGCCGAGGGGGTCATGGAGGTGGCGCCGCTGCCTGCCCTGAACCGGACCTTCACCACCTATTCGCTCGACCTCTCCCGCCGGACCAAAAACGCGGCCTGAACGCGGTCCGGCCTGTTGCAACGCCTCAACACAGGGAGGCCCTGTTGACCCGTCTTTCCCTTCTTGCGCTCGCGGCGGCGCTCGCCTCGACCATCCCGGCCTGGGCGGCGCCGGCTGCCGACACCATCCGCGTGGCGCTGAACGGCGACCTGCGCAGCACCGATCCCGGCACCAAGCGCGACGACAACACCGATGCGGTGATCCTGCACATCGTCGAGGGCCTGGTCGCCTATCGCGAGGACGCCTCGGTCGGGCCTATGCTGGCCGACACGATCGCCGTCTCCGACGACGGCAAGACCTACACCTTCACGCTGCGCGACGGCATCAAGTTCCAGAACGGCGCGCCGATGACCTCGGCCGAGGTGGTGTGGAGCTGGAAGCGCTGGCTGGACCCCAAGACCGAATGGCGCTGCCTGCCGGAGTTCGACGGCCGCGGCAAGACCAAGATCGAGGCAGTCGAGGCGCAGGACCCGAAGACCGTGGTGTTCAAGCTGAACGCGCCGAGCGCGCTGTTCCTGGCCACCATGGCCCGGACCGACTGCGCCGAGGGCGCCGTGATCCATCCGGATTCGGTCGGCCCGGACGGCAAGTGGATCGCGCCGATCGGCACCGGCCCCTACAAGCTGGAGAAGTGGGAGCCGGCGCAGTATGTGCTGCTGAAGCGCTTCGCCGACTACGCCTCGCGCGGCGGCGAGCGCGACGGCTATACCGGCGGCAAGCAGGCCCTGGCTGAGACCGTGCGCTTCAACATCATCGGCGACCCGGCGGCGGCGAAGACGGCGCTGTTGTCCGGCGACATCGACGTGGTGCCGGATGTCAGCATCGCCGACAAGCAGGAGCTCGACGGCCAGAAGGGCGTGCGCACCGAGTTCGCGCAGGCCCTGTCGATGAACGCCATCCTGTTCCAGACCCGCGACCCGCTGCTGAAGGATGTCCGCATCCGCCGGGCGCTGGCGCTGGCGATCGACGGCAACCAGATCGCCCAGGCGCTGACCCAGGGCACCTCGCCGGCGAACCCGTCGGTGATGCCGAGCGCCAGCCCCTACTACACCGATGTCGAGCGCCAGGGCTACGCGCCGGACATCGAGAAGGCGAAGGCGCTGCTGGCCGAGGCCGGCTACACCGACCAGCCGATCAAGATGCTGGTCAACCGCAAGATCCAGAGCGTCTACGACACCGCGATCCTGGCCCAGGCGCTGGCGCAGCAGGCCGGGATCAATATCGAGCTGGAGGTGCTGGACTGGGGCGCGCAGCTGGACCGCTACACCAGCGGCGACTACCAGACCATGTCATTCAGCTATTCCGCCCGGATGGACCCGGCGCTGAGCTACGAGATGATGTCCGGCCCGAAGGACAAGCAGCCGCGCAAGGTGTGGGAGAACCCCGAGGCGTTGAAGCTGATCCAGGACGCGATGGTGACCAGCGACCCGAAGCAGCGCCAGGCGATCTTCGACAAGCTGCACCAGATGCAGATCGAAGACGTGCCGCTGATCGTGACCTATAACGGGGCCGATATCGCCGCGGTGTCCGACCGGCTCGAGGGCTACAAGCCCTGGTCGGCGTCGAAGCCGCGGCTGTGGAACGTGGCGATCAAGAACTGAACCGGTCCGCTCGGGGGAGGCCGCGATGCTTCGCTTCCTGCTGCAACGCCTGGGCATGGCGGTGCCGACGCTGCTGGTCGTCGCCATCATCGTCTTCGCCATGATCCGGCTGATCCCGGGCGACCCGGTGACGCTGATGCTGGGCGACATGGCGGATCCGTCCGCCGTCGCCGACCTGCGCCGGTCGCTCGGCCTCGACCAGCCGATCCCGGTGCAGTTCCTGTACTGGCTCGGCAACGCGCTGTCGGGCGATTTCGGCCATTCGATCAGCACCGGCCAGTCAGTGCTGCCGCTGATCCTGGACCGGTTCTCGGTCAGCGCCAGCATCGTCCTGGTCGCGGTCGCCCTGGCCAGCCTGGTGGCCGTGCCCGCCGGCATGATCGCCGCCTGGCGCCAGGACAGCCCGCTGGACCTGGCCGTGATCTCCGGCGCCACGCTGCTGCTGTCGATCCCGAGCTTCTGGCTGGGCCTCTTGCTGCTGCTGCTGCTCGGGCTGAAGCTGCAATGGCTGCCGGTGATCGGCTACGTGCCCTTCGGCGAGGATGCCGGCGCCGCCCTGGTCTACATGATCATGCCGGTGGCGACGCTGGTGCTGGTCGAGACCGGGGTGATCATCCGCATGGCGCGGGCCAGCACGATCGAGGTGATGCGGCTGGAATACATCACCCACGCCCGGGCCAAGGGCCTGTCCGAGGGCGCGGTGCTGTGGCGCCACGCCTTCCGCACCGCCTTCGCTCCGACCTGGACGCTGATCGGGCTGATGCTGGGCAACCTCCTGGGCGGCATCGCCGTGGTCGAGACCGTGTTCACCATCCCCGGCCTCGGCCGCCTGCTGGTCGATTCGATCTATGCCCGCGACTATCCGGTGGTGCAGGGCTGCCTGCTGTTCGTCGCCGGCATCTATGTCGTGGTCAACCTGATCGTCGACCTCCTGTATCCCCTGTTCGACCCGCGGGTGACGGCATGAGCGTGCAGGCCCACTCCACCGCAGCCGCCGGCCCGCGGCGGCGAATCCGCGCCAATGCGGCGATCGGCGGGCTGATCATCGGCGTGCTGGTCGCGACCGCCCTGCTGAGCGCGGTGTGGACGCCCTACGACCCGCTGAAGATCGACATCCTGTCGCGGTTCAAGCCGCCCTCGGCCGCGCATTGGCTGGGCACCGACGAGTTCGGCCGCGACGTGCTGAGCCGGGCGATGAGCGGCGCCGCCACCAGCGCCTGGATCAGCCTCTTGACCGTCGCCACCGCGGTCACCGGCGGCACCCTGGTCGGGGTCCTGACCGGCTACATGCGCGGCTGGGTCGACCGCATCATCATGGTGTTCAACGACGCCCTGCTGGCCTTTCCCGGCATCCTGCTGGCGCTCGGCATCATGGCGGTGCTCGGCGCCAACAAATACGGCATCATCCTGGCCCTCGGCCTCGCCTACATGCCCTCGGTCGTCCGCGTGGTGCGCGGCACGGTGCTGTCGATTCGCGGCCGCGAATATGTCGAGGCGTCGCAGATCATGGGCAATTCCGAGCTGTTCACCATGGCCCGGCACGTGCTGCCGAACTGCATCGCGCCGCTGACCGTGCTGGCCACCAGCATGTTCGGCTGGGTGCTGCTGTCGGAGAGCGCGCTCAGCTTCCTGGGCCTCGGCGTGCCGCCGCCGGCCGCCACCTGGGGCAACATGCTGGCCGCCGCCCGGCCCTATATCGGCACCGCGCCCTGGCTCGGCATCTTCCCCGGCCTGTGCATCTCCCTCACCCTGCTCGGCATCAACCTGTTCGGCGACGCCATCCGCGACCGCCTCGACCCCAGGATGCAGCGATGAGCCCCCTCCTCTCGGTCGAGCACCTGACCATTCGCGCCGGCGACAGCGGGCCGCTGGTGGTCGACGACCTCAGCTTCGCCCTGCCGGCCGGCGAGATGCTGGCGCTGGTCGGCGAATCCGGCAGCGGCAAGACCATGGCGGCGCGCGCCGTGCTGGACCTGCTGCCGCCGCCGATGCAGCGGATCGCGGGCCGGGTCCGCTTCGACGGCCAGGACCTGGCGGCGCTGCCGCCCAAGGGCCTGCGCAAGATCCGCGGTGCCCGCATCGGCATGGTGTTCCAGGAGCCGATGGTGTCGCTGAACCCGGCGATGCCGATCAGCCGGCAGATGGCCGAGGCGCTGAAGCTGCATCTGCGCCTGGACGATGCCGAGATCCGGCGCCGCAGCCTGGCGATGCTGGAGCGGATCCGCATCGCCGACCCGGAGCGCTGCCTGTCGGCCTATCCGCACGAATTCTCCGGCGGCATGCGGCAGCGGATCATGCTGGCCTCGGTGATGCTGACCAAGCCGGCCCTGCTGATCGCCGACGAGCCGACCACGGCGCTGGACACGCTGGTGGCGCGCGAGGTGCTGGACCTGATGGTCGAGCTGACCCGCGAGAACGGCACCGCCGTGCTGATGATCAGCCACGACCTGGCGATGGTGGCCCGCTACGCTCGCCATGTGGTGGTGCTGCAGCACGGCCGTGCCGTCGATGGTGGCCCGACCGAGCAGGTGCTGCTGAGCCCGCGCGACGACTACACCCGCAAGCTCCTGGACGCGCTGCCGAAGCGCGGCACGGCGCGGCCGCCGGTCGACCAGACGGCCCCGCTGATCGCGGTCGAGGACGTCACCATCGACCATGCCGGCCGGCAGCGGCTGTTCTCGCGCACCCCGCCGAAGCGGGCGGTGGACGGGGTCAGCCTGGCGATCCATCCGGGCGAGACGGTCGCGCTGGTCGGCGGCAGCGGCAGCGGCAAGACCACGCTGGGCCGCGCCATCGTCGGCCTGCTGAAGCCCAGCGCCGGCCGCATCCGGTTCCGCGGCCAGGACGTGCATGGCGCCCGCCAGGACGCCGCGGCACGGGACCATCGGCTGAACTGCCAGATGATCTTCCAGGACCCCTACTCCTCGCTCGACCCGCGGATGAAGATCGGCCCGATCGTGTCAGAGCCGCTGCGGCTGGCGCCGGAGATGACGCCGAAGCAGAAGGCGGACCGGCTGGCCGAGACCCTGGCCGATTGCGGCCTGTCGCGGGACCATGCCGGGCGCTATCCGCACCAGCTGTCGGGCGGGCAGCGGCAGCGCGTGGCGATCGCCCGCGCCATCATCCGCCGTCCGGCCTTCGTCATCGCCGACGAGCCGGTCTCGGCGCTCGACATGACGGTGCAGAAGCAGATCCTGGAGCTGTTCCGGGCGCTGCAGGAGCGCTACGGCTTCGCCTGCCTGTTCGTGTCGCACGACCTCGGCGCGGTCGAGCAGGTGGCCGACCGGGTGGCGGTGATGCAGTCAGGCCAAATCGTCGAGACGGGGCCGCGCGACACGGTGTTCGACCATCCGCAGCACGACTACACCCGCGAGCTCCTGGCTGCGGCCCCGGCCCTGCACCGGCTGAACGGCGGCGGCTTCGAGCTGAAGGGACGGCGCATCGCGGCGGCATAGGGGCGCCCTTCCCCTTTTAGCCGTCGTTCCCGCGAAAGCGGGAATCTCTTGCCGGTCGAGGCGCGATGAGATTCCCGCTTCCGCGGGGATGACGAGTTTTGTGCTGCAGATATGCGTCGTCGATACGGCCGTTCCCATTCCCGGCCCGATCCCGCATTCTCGCGGCCGGAAACGTTCGGGAGGGCGAGTTGGCCGGGATCGAAGGAGGTTGCCGTTGCGGCGCCGTGCGCTGGCGCCTCGACGCCGAGAACCTGCCTCTGACCTATGCCTGCCATTGCCTGGACTGCCAGACCTGGTGCGGCAGCGCCTTCAGCCAGCAGGCGATCGTGGCGCAGGATCGGTTCGCCTGCACCGGCCCGGTCGGCCGGTTCGACCTGCCGAGCGCCAACGGCTGCCGGGTCTCGCACCAGGTCGCCTGCCCGGCCTGCTTCACCCGGGTCTGCAACACCAACAGCTCGCGCCCGGGCCTGGTCGTGATCCGGGCCGGCACCTTCGACGACAGCCACCGCCTGTCCGTCGTCGCCCATATGTGGACGAAGCGGAAGCAGCCCTGGCTGACGATCGACCCGCAGGTTCCCGCCTGGCCGGAGGGGGCGCCCGATGCAGGGGAGTTCTTCCGGCTGATCGGCGCGCCGCTGCCGGCCGCGGGCTGAGTCCGGGAGACGCCGAAAGCAAATGAGTCCCCCCTCCCCTCGCGGGAGGGGGGCAGGGGGAGGGGGTTTTCGCCGCACGAACCGGCCGGTGCCCTGGCATCTCGAACCTGACAGCCGGACTGTTCCCTACGCATTCGCGCGCGGACGCGCGCAGCCTCTCCCCCCTGTCCCCTCCCGCAAGGGGAGGGGGAGAATTAAAAGCTTAGGCCGAGTGGAGCCGCCCTAATGCGTTTTGGCCTTCCAGACGTTGTCGGTGCGGTCCGCGTCCGGCAGCTTGTGGTCGGGGTCGAGGATCACCTGCGCCACCGTCTTGCCGGGGTCGGTCGTCACCGTCGTCGCCGCCTGGCGGATGAAGCTTTCGGCGGGCAGGCGATAGTCGCGGTGACTGCCGTCGGTGAAATCGACGCGCAGGGTCGCGGGGATGATGAGCTTGTCCTTGGCCTCGACGGTGATCACCGTGCCTTCGGCTGCATCGCCCGGCTCGACCTTGTCGATGGCGAGATCGAGCGACCAGTTGTGGTCGTACCAGCCGCGCCACCACCAGGACAGGTCCTCGCCGGCGGCACTCTCCATGAACCGGAAGAAGTCGGCCGGTTTGGGATGCTTGAAGGCCCAGGCGGCGATGAACGCGCGGAAGGCGGCGTCGAAGCGCTCGGGCCCGAGGATCTGCTCGCGCAGCAGCACGAGCCCGAAGGCCGATTTGAAGTAGGTGACCGGGTGGCGGTACTTCTCGATGATGGTGTCGGCGCGCGACAGGATGACCGGCGCGTCGGGGTCCTTCAGCACGGCGAGGATCTCGTCGGCCGGATTGCCGCCGCCCGGCGCATATTCGCTGTCGCGCTTGGGGGCGTATTCGCCCTGGTTGAACTCGTCCGACTGGTAGACGTCGATGAAGGTGTTGAAGCCCTCGTCCATCCAGGCGTCGCGGCGCTCGTCGAAGCCGACGATCATCGGGAACCAGGTGTGGCCGATCTCATGCGCGGTGATCCAGAACAGGGTCTTGCCCGCGTCGCCGATGCCATCGAACAGCAGGCCCGGATACTCCATGCCGGAGATGTTGTCGGGCCCCGCGACATTGACCGCCACCGGCCAGGGATAAGGATACCAGCGGGCGGAGAACCGCTCGACCGAATCCTTCAGATACTCGGTCGACCGGCCCCAGCGGTCGGCCCCCTGGCTCTCGGCCGGATAGAACGACATGGCCAGTGCCGATTTGCCGTCCGGCAGGTTGATGCGGGCCGCGTCCCAGGCGAAGGCCGGCGAGATCGACAGCGCCACGTCGCGCGTCTGCTTCATCGCGAAATGCCAGGTCAGCGTGCCGTCCGGCTTCGGCCGCGTCGCGGCGGCGCCGATCTCCTGCGGGCCGATGATCGCCACCGTCGCGTCGCTGGTCCGGGCCTTGTCGAGCCGGGCGCGCTGGTCCCCGGTCAAGACCGCATCGGGATTCGTCAATTCGCCGGAGCCGGCGACGATCATGCTGCTCGGCACCGTGATCGCGTAGTCGAAATCGCCGTATTCCAGGTAGAATTCCTGGGCCAGGAAGGGCAGCGTGTCCCAGCCGCGGATGTCATCATAGACCTGCATGCGCGGATACCATTGGGCGAGGCTGTAGATCGGGCCGTCCTTGGCCTTGCCCCAGCCCATGCGGCCGCCCCATTCCTCGCCCGGAATGGTGAAATGGTAGCGGATGTGGAGCTTGAGCTGGCCTCCCTTCGGCGCCAATGGCTGGCTGAGCTGGATGCGCCCGCGGGTGTCGCTGACCAGGACGGAGGCCGGCGTGGTCTTGCCATCGCGCTCGATCGCGACGTCGTCGAGCACGAAACCGTCGGAGGAGCCCTTGTCCGGCTTGCCGGCGGCGAAGACGCCGCGGCTGTCCGGCCGGTACATGTTCTGGTCGAGCTGCAGCCACAGCTCGCCGAGCGCGTCCGGGCTGTTGTTGGTGTAGGCGATCACCTCCTCGCCGCTCAGCGAGGGGGATTTCGGGTCGAGCGTCGCCTGGATCCGGTAATCGGCGCGGTTCTGCCAATACTCCGGACCGGGCGCGCCGTTGCCCGACCGATAGGTGTTGACCGCCTGCCCCATCTCCCGCGGCGCGAAGGTCTCGCGCGGCTGGTATTCCGCCGCCAGCGCCGGGGCGGCGACGAGCAGGACGGCAAGGGTCGGGCGAAGCGACACGATGACGGGACGAGACAGGCGGCTGATCCGCTGCATGGCTTTCCGCTCCGTTGCAATGACCACCCCAGGCGCGCCGTCGCGGACCGTCGTCGTTTCGACGGTGACCTGGCCGATGCTGTCGCGCGCGATCCAGGAAGGAGTTCGTGAGTCCGATGGACTCGCTTAGAGCATGATTCGCGCGGCTCGCGCATCCACTGGATCAGCGGGACGAGAATATTGAATTCGCGCTAATATTAATGGGCTTTAGTGCCCCGCTTCTTTTCCGTCATGGCGAGGCGCGAAGCGCCGTGGCCATCCAGGGGGCGGTGCTGCTGGATGGCCACGCCCCTTCCGGGCTCGCCATGACGGGTCAATATTTGGTGCCCGGTCCGGCCCCGCCCTAGCTGCCCTCAGCCAGGGTGTAGACGTCCTCGCCGTAGCGAATGCCGCCTGCCGTGTCCGGATAGGCCAGGTAGTAGGTCATGCGCACCGGGATCCGGCTGGGCACCCGGGCGAAGTGGGTCTTCTGGGTGCCGATCGCCGCCTCCACGGCCGGGATGTCGGTGCCCAGCACCCAGGCGGCCAGGCCGAGATAGTTCTCGACCCGGATGCAGCCATTCGACACCGCCCGGTTGTCGGTGGCGAACAGCTTGCGGTTGTTGGTGTCGTGCAGATAGATCGCCTGGTCGTTGTCGAGCTCGAATTTGAGCAGCCCGAGGGCGTTGTCGTCGCCCGGCGGCTGCCAGAACTTCCAGCCCATGGTGCCGACCATGTCCGGCGGCACCTGGGCCGGGTCGAAGGTCTGGCCCTCCGGCGTCTTCACCACCACGTTGTGCTTGCGCATCTCGTCATACTGGCCGGCCGCCATCAGCGCCTTGTACTTCTTGGTCAGGCCGGGCGGCACGGTCCAGTCCGGATTGTACTTGACCGCGATCATGTTCGACTGGATCAGCGGCGTCTGGGTCAAGGGCGACCCGACCACGGCGCGGGTGCGCAGCACCTCGACCCCGTTGTCGAAGGCAATGATCTCGGCGGTCGGCACGTTGACCGTGATCGACTTGCCGCGCGTCGGCGGCGCCTGCCAGCGGGCCAGGGTCTGGCGCAGCGACGCCGCCTCGTCCGCCGGGGTGAAGTTCAGCGCCCGCAGCGTGCGGCGGCCGACCACGCCGTCGTCGCGCAGGCCCCAGCTCAGCTGCAGCGCCTTGACGCGCTGGGTCAGCGCCTCGTCATAGACCAGGGTGGCCGGGGCCACCGGGCCGATCAGCTCCGGCGCGGTCGCCACCACCGGCACCGGCTCCGCCGGCGCCGCCCCAGATTCGACAATGGCGGGCTGGACGATGGCGGGCACGGCGACCGCAGGCATGGCAGCCTCGGGCAGCGCCACGCCCATGGCGTCGAGCCGCTGGCGCAGCAGCGGCACGCGCGGGTCGACGGCGCTGGGCTTGAGGGTGCCGACCGGAATCGCCGAAGGCGCCGTGGCCAGCTCGGCCTCCGCCCGCTCCAGCGCCAGGCGCAGCTGGGCGTGGACCTTGTCCTCCGCCGCCACCGGCGTCGGCTTGGTCGCGGCCGCCGCGACATGCGGCGCCAGCGCCACCGCCAGCACCAGAGCCCACCGAATCATCATCTGCCCCTTCGCTCGCCCGCCGGTTTGCCGAGCGGGATTCCTGCTTCCTACCGGCCGGAAGGAACCGTTCCGCGGCGCTGCGGTCAAGCCTTTCGACACGGGCCGGAGCAGGCATCATCGCCGCAGCCGCGATGCCGGCGAACCGCAATCGCTGCACGCCACCGTTGCGCCGGACGCCCCGATCGGCGGAGATGGTGCAGAAGGAACGGCGCGGAGCGTGGCGGATGCCGGGGATCGACCAGGCGGAGAGGAAGCGCGACCAGGCGGCACGGGCGGCATGGCTGTCCTATGTCTCGGGCCTGACCCAGGACGAGATCGCCCGCCGGCTCAACGTCTCGCGCATGGCGGCCCAGCGCCTGCTGGCGTTCGCCGCGCAGGAGGGCATGGTCAAGGTCCGGATCGACCATCCGATCGCCGCCTGCATGGAGCTGGGCGAGCGCATCGCCCGCCGCCATGGCCTGCGCTTCTGCGAGGTGGTGCCGGCCGACCCGGTGGCGCCGGCCCAGCCCAACCTGCCGGCGCTGGCGATCGCCGGCGCCACCTGGATCGAGCGGCTGGTCGACACCGACGCGCCGCTGGTGATCGGCGTCGGCAACGGCCGCAGCGTGCGCGCGGCGGTGGAGGAGATGGCGTCGTCGCCGCGGCCGCAGCACCAGGTGGTCTCGGTCACCGGCAACATCGCGCGCGATTCCTCCTACAACCCGTTCGACGTGGTGATGCGGCTGGGCGACCGGCTGGGCGCCCAGCGCTACCTGTTGCCGGCGCCGCTGATCGCCGAAAGCGCCGAGGACCGCCGGGTGCTGGCGGAGCAGAAGCCGTTCCGCGAGATCATGGCGCTGGCGGCGCGGGCCGACGCCATCCTGATCGGCATCGGCCAGCTCGACGACAGCGCCCCGGTGCTGCAGGACAAGGTGATCAGCCGCGCCGAGTTCGAGGTGCTGCGCCAGGCCGGCGCGATCGGCGAGGTGCTGGGCAACTTCCTGGACGCCAAGGGCCAGGTGCTGCCCTCGCCGCTGCGCGACCGGGTGATCGGCCTGCCGCTCGACGCCGTGGCCCAGCGCCCGGCCGTCGCCATCGCCGGCGGCACGGTCAAGGTGCCGGCGATCCGCGCCGTGCTGACCCGCGGCCTGCTGCAGGGCCTGATCACCGACGAGACCGCGGCCTCGGCGCTGGTCAGCCTGGGCTAGCGGAAGCGCTGCGGCGGGGCCTGGATCACCGGGGCAGCGGCATCGAGGATGGCGCGGCGGTCCCCGTTCGCCGGCGGGTAGATGCGCTGGCGGTTGATGATCTGCTTGGTCTGCTTCGCCGCCGTCCCCTGCGCCACCACCTGCCGATCCCAGCCCTCGGTGTAGACGGCGCCCCAGGCGCCGAGGTCGAGAATGGTGGTGTACCACTCGATCCGCAGCGGCAGCAGCGGCCGGCCGAGCAGGTCGGCGACCGCGTTGTGGCCGCCGAAGCGGCCCATCGGCCGGCTGTGCTGGCAGGACATCACCGAGGCGTGGCCGTCGTCGACCATCGCCCGCGCCGAATCGCCGACCGCGAATTCGGCGTCGCAGCCGATGATCTTCAGGGTCGGATCGACCGGAAGCCGGCCCAGCCGGTCGCGCTCCACCGGGAACCGGGCCGTCAGCGGGCTGGCCCGCATGCCGGCGCACCAGATCACGGTCGCGGCCGGGATCACCTCGCCGGTCGACAGCACCGCCCCGCCGGCCTCGACCGCCGCGACCGACACGCCCATCCGGGTCTCGACGCCGAGCGCGGCCAGGGCGGTCTCGATCACCGGCCGGGCGCTGTCGCCCATGTCGGAGCCGACCTGTGGCGCGTGGTCGGCCAGGATCACCCGGGCCCCCGGCCCGATCCGGCCGACCATCTCGGTCGCGGCCTCGATTCCGGTCAGGCCGGCGCCGACGACCAGGACGGTGTCACGCCCTGGCGATGCCGGCCGGTCCGCCAGCCCGGCCAGGTGGCCGGCGAGGCGGCGGGCGCCGGCGAAGGTGTCGATGTCGAAGCCGTGCTCGGCGAGCCCCGGAATCGCCGGCCGGACGAGAGTGCTGCCGAGGGCGAAGACCAGCCGGTCGTAGCGCAGCGCCACCCCCTTGCCCGCAACCAGGCAGCGCACGGTGTGCTGCGCCAGATCGATGTCGGTCACCTCGCCCTCGACCAGATGCACGCCGATCGGGCCGAGCACCGCGGCCAGGGGCACCCGGATCGCGTCGAGGTCGGCCTCGTAGTTGCGCACGCGGATGCCGTGCCAGGCGTCGCGGTTGATCAGCGTGATCTTGACCCGGCCGGGACCGATGCCGAAGGCGTCAAGCGCCCGCGCCGCGCCGGCCGCGGCCCACAGCCCGGCGAATCCCGCGCCCAGGATCAAGATGCGCTGCATCCCCGCCCCCCTCGCTCCGTCGGTCCTGTCTGAACGCTAGGATCGGCCCGGGCCGGAGGCAACGCCATCCTTCGGCTGAATGCGGGAGCGGATCAGTCCCAGCTCAGCGCACCGCCGTTCTGGTACTCGATCACCCGGGTCTCGAAGAAGTTCTTCTCCTTCTTCAAATCCATCGCCTCGGACATCCAGGGGAACGGGTTCTCGGTCTCGGCGAAGACCGGGGCCAGGCCGAGCTGGGCGCAGCGGCGGTTGGCGATGACGTGCATGTACTGCTCGCACAGGGCCGCGTTCAGGCCGAGGAAGCCGCGCGGCATGGTGTCCCGGCCATAGGCGGCCTCGAGCTCCGCCGCCTCGGCCAGCATCCGCCGCAGCTCCTCCTGGAACTCAGCTGTCCAGAGATGCGGATTCTCGATCTTGATCTGGTTGATGACGTCGATGCCGAAGTTCAGATGGATCGACTCGTCGCGCAGGATGTACTGGTACTGCTCGGCGATGCCGACCATCTTGTTGCGCCGGCCGAGCGACAGGATCTGGGCGAAGCCGGTGTAGAACCACATGCCCTCGAAGATGACGTAGAACGCCACCAGGTCGCGCAGGAAGGCCTGGTCGGCCGCCGGCGTGCCGGTCCGGAACGACGGGTCTGACAGGTTCTGGGTGTAACGCAGCGCCCAGGCCGCCTTGTCGGTGATCGACGGCACCTCGCGATACATGTTGAACAGCTCGCCCTCGTCCAGGCCCAGGCTGTCGACCACATATTGGAAGGTGTGGGTGTGCACCGCCTCCTCAAAGGCCTGGCGCAGCAGGTACTGGCGGCATTCCGGGTTGGTCAGGTGGCGGTAGATCGCCAGCACGATGTTGTTGGCGACCAGCGACTCCGAGGCGGCGAAGAAGCCGAGATTGCGCTTCACCGACCGGCGCTCGTCCTCGGTCAGCCCGTCGCGCGATTTCCACAGCGCGATGTCGGCCTGCATCGAGACCTCGGTCGGCATCCAGTGGTTGTTGCAGCCGGCCAGGTACTTCTCCCACGCCCAGCGGTACTTCATCGGCAGCAGCTGGTTGACGTCGGCGCGGCAGTTGATCATCGCCTTGTCGTCGATGCTGACCCGGCCGCCGGACCGGTCGATCGCGCCGAGGCCGGTGGCGTCGCCCGCGAGGCCGGCTGCGGGCGCGTCGGACCGCTTCGCCCGGATCGGCGCGGCGGCGGGGGTGTCGGACCAGTCGAGCATGGTCATGGGGTGGCTCACGGCTGTGGTGGACGGATTCTCGGCTCGGCACCGGGACCGTCGAGGTTCGGGCGGCGACGCAGGGTCGGCGACCCTACAAGATGTTGCCGCGGACAGCAAGGCGAACCCCAGGTGTTGTGCCGCCAGGTCCCGACACCCGAGCAATCCGCGGCGGCACTAGCGTTCGTGGCCCGCCCGACTGTCGTGAAATCATCCACCCGCCCGATCGTGGGGTTGCAGAAGAAAAGAAAGTTGCAATGCGGTGCCTGCAATCGCCTTGATCGGCCAGGCAGTGGATTGAACGGTTTTGAGGATAATTTCGGATAATCTATTGCATAAACAGATGGGCATTCTGGAAATATCTGTCTGCCGCCCGCGGAGGCGGGTGTATGTACACCAACAAAGCCTCGCGATGTAACCGGATATGAGAGATTTTTTGATTGCGGTGGCCGCTACATTGCCGAAGGATGATGCCACAGGTGCGCAGACAGTCGAGATGCTGAATCGCGCTTCACCTCTCGTTTGAGAGGTGGAAGAGCCAGGACGTGGCGCCGTTGTCATTGGCGTCCGTCAAGAAATGGCCGCAGCGGTTGGACGGGCGACGCGTGACGTTTCTCATCCCGGCATGTCGACAAACTGCGAACCGCAAACAGGGGGACAACGATAACCATGAGCATCGCATCCACGTCGGGACTGCCGCGGCGTCGTTCCTTGACGCCTGCATCGATCCCGGCGGGCCATGCATCGTCCCCACCGGCGCAGGCGCCGCGTCCGGGGCGATGTCAGTGCATCGGTGCCCGGGGCGCGACGCGGACGCGCTGAGTGCGAGCGGCGGACACTGTCCGGCGCCAGCTGACGAGACCTTAATCGAGAGACGCTGACACCACGGCCGAAGCTGACGCGGCTTCCGTGAACGGGATTCTATTCGCCGCCGAATGCGCCGACCCGACACGGACCCATGCCAGGGCCGACATCAAAGGGGAAACACATGTGCGTCCTTTGCCAGATGGGCTACAGCCGAGAACATTCCACCCCGACAGTCCAGGCGAGCGCCGGCTCGCTGACGATCAGCCCGGAGGATCTGCAGAACTGGCAGAACATCGACCAGACCCCGGACAATCCGTTTAACAAGGACACCAATTACGAGACGTTTCTCACTTACCTCGGCGCGCTGAACCGCCCGCTGACGCCGGCGATGGCGCAATCGCCGATCGTGGTGAACCTGTCCGAGCTGAGCGACCATCCGGCCTATCTGGAGGCCGCCACCGGGGCGCTGCAGATGTGGTCGGCGGTGACGCCGCTGCAATTCACGATCGTCACCGACCGGCCCTTCAACGCGGCGACCGACTATCTCGAAGTGGTCAGCCCGGAGGTCGGCGAGCAGGATGACGGCAGCGCCTATTCCGCCGGCCGCTATGTCAGCGTCGGGCAGCGCTTCCACGACACCGAGCCGGACGCGACCTCTCCGGGCGGCTATATCTTCAACACCTTCATCCATGAGTTCGGCCATGAATGGGGCCTGAACCATCCGGGCTTCTACAATTACGGCGGCCCCGGCGGACCGCAGATCACCTATTACAACGATGCGAAGTGGGTCTACGACAACCAGCAATATTCGGTGATGTCGTATTTCGACAATATCGACATCGGCGGCAGCACGGCCTGGACCAACACCACGCCGGGCATTGCCGATATCGAGGCCGTCATCCGGCACTATTTCTCGACGGTGACGAACGGCGTCCGCAGCTACCAGGACATCCAGCTCAACACCGGCGACGACGTCTACGGCTTCGGCAGCACGCGGCTGGGCTACACGCTGACGGCGGACGGGTCGACCCATGACATCGGCTTCGTGATCCACGACACCGGCGGCCACGACACGGTCGACTTCTCCGGCTCGACCGACAGCACCATCCTGGACCTGCGCGAGGGCCGCTTCTCCAGCGTCAACGGCCACACCAACAACGTCGCCATCTTCGACGGCCACAATGCCGACGCGACCGAGTACTATATCGAGAAGGGCGTCGGCAGCGCGTATCTCGACATCATCATCGGTAATGACGGCGACAACGAGCTGCTGGGCGGCGGCGGCGACGACCGGATCGATGGCGGCAATGGCGCCGACGAGATCCATGGCGGCTCCGGCGACGACATCATCGTCGGCGGCGCCGACACCAATGACAGCCGCGACCGCAACAACACCCTGCCGATCATCACCGGCCCCGACAGCAAGGACGGCGACGACCTGCTGTACGGTGAGGACGGCAACGACACGATCAATGCCGGCAAGGGCGACGACGTGCTCGACGGCGGCGCCGGCGACGACATCATGCGCGGGATGGCGGGCGTCGACGTCTTCATCGGCGGCGCCGGCAACGACACGGTCGATTTCAGCCTGGAGAGCCCGTTCCAGCTGCTGGTCAACCTGGTGACCAATGTCGCCGCCGGCGGCACGGCGTCCGGCGACACCTTCTTCAGCGTCGAGAACCTGATCGGGTCGGACGACCGCATCGACCGCTTCGTCGGCAACGACTCGAACAACTACTTCCTCGGCCTCGGCGGCGGCGACGTCCTCAACGGCGGCAATGGCGACGACAAGCTCGAGGGTGCCCGCGACGGCGACGTGCTGAGCGGCGACGCCGGCAACGACCTCCTCATCGGCGGCGCCGGGGCGGACTTCCTCGACGGCGGCGCCGGCATCGACACGGCCGACTACACGCTGGACGAGCGGCAGCCGATGTTCGGCCCGCCGCGGACGCCCGCGACCGAGGGCGTGACCGTCAACCTCGCGACCGGCACCGCCAGCGGCGGCGACGGCGAAGGCGACACCACGACGACGCATCAGTTCGACAAGCTGACGAACATCGAGAACGTGATCGGCTCGAAGTTCGCCGACACGCTGATCGGCAATGCCGGCGTCAACGTCCTGTCGGGCGCCGCGGGCGACGACGTCCTCGCCGGCGGCGGCGGGCTGGACACGCTGAACGGCGGCGCCGGCCTCGACATGGCGGCCTATTACGGCAGCGCCACCGGGGTCAACGTCTCCCTCCTCGTGCCGGGCTCGCATCCGGAGACGTACATCTCGATCGAGGGCCTGGCCGGCTCCGCCCACAAGGACCAGCTCACCGGCGATGCCCTCGCCAACAAGCTGGTCGGACAGGGCGGCGACGACGTGCTGAAGGGAAATGCCGGCAACGATACGATCGACGGCGACTTCACCCCGTTCCCGGTCACCGGCGTCGGCATGGGCACCGGCTACACGACGCTGGCGCCGAGCGCGACCAACAACTCCGTCGCCACCGCCCATGCCATCACCAATAACTTCTCGCTGGCCGCCGATGCCGACATCGGCAACGCGACCACCCTGGCGCATTCGACGGTCAACGCCACCGGCAACGGCCAGGGCGGCTACTACAAGCTGACCGTGAATGCGGGAACGGTCATCACCGCCGATATCGACCACACCTCGGACGGGCTGAGCGACAGCTTCCTGTGGCTGGAACGGGCCGACGGCACCGTGGTCGCCTTCAACGACGACGGCGGCAACGATCCCGGCTCCGCCCGCCGGACGGACTCGCTGTTCAGCTTCAAGGTCACCGAGACCGGCGACTACTACATCGTGGTCGGGCAGTACAACAACGACACGGGAGATACCGAAAAGATCGTCCCCAGCGGCGCTACCTATGAGCTGAACGTCTCGGTGACGCCGCCGCCGCCGACCTCGCCGAATATCGGCCTGGCCGGGCACGACAATCTCGATGGCGGCGACGGCGACGACACCCTCTACGGCCGCGGCGGCGCCGACTTCCTCCGCGGCGGCGCGGGGGCCGACCACCTCGATGGCGGGGCCGGCGCCGACACGGTCAGCTATTACGGCAGCACCGACGCGGTGACGGTCAATCTCGCGACCGGAATCGGCAGCGGCGGCGAGGCGCAGGGTGATACCCTTGTCGGCATCGAGGCCGTCAACGGCGGCAAGGGCGGCGACACGCTGACCGGCAACGTCGCCAACAACGTCCTCAACGGCTATGAGGGCAATGACGTGATCAATGGTGGCGCGGGACGGGATACGCTGTCCGGCGGCACCGGGGCCGACCGGTTCGTCTTTTCGGCGGCCGGCGACAGCGGCCTCGGCGCCAACGCCGATGTGGGCACCGACTTCAGCCGGGCGCAGGGCGACAAGATCGACCTGTCGGGGATCGACGCCAACACCGGCGCGGCGGGCAACCAAGCGTTCACCTATATCGGCTCGGGGCTGTTCACGCACCATGCCGGCGAGCTGCGCGCCGCCAACACCAGCTCGGGCGTCATCACCATTGCCGGCGATCTCAATGGTGACGGCGTGTCCGACTTCCACATCGTGCTGAAGGGGTTGAACGGCGTCCTGGTGGCGAGCGACTTCGTGCTCTGACCACCCGTTCACCGGAGAATGACGGAGGCGGCGGGTTCCCCCGCCGCCTCTTTCATTTGTCGCGTCGCAGCGGTCGGCGCGGCGCCGGCGGCCGCGCCGTGTCCCGGGCGGCGCGGCACAGGGCCCAGATATATGGTGCGGCGCAGAGCAGGATGCCGCCGAGCCAGATCATGGCGAAGGTCATGATGCTGTCCTCCAGGGCTTCGATCAGGCCGAGCACGAGCATGACCCCGCCTCAGAACCGGTAGCCGACCGCCAGCCCGACCGAAGGCTGCACCCGGCTTTCCGTGATCGGGCTGTCCGCCGCGTCGCCGAGCAGGACGCCCACGCCGACATTCGCGGTGGCGAACCAGCTCTCGGAGATCGCCCAGTTGAGGCCAACCTTGAAGTCGACGCTCTTGAACCCGGCGCCGGCGTCGTAGCGCTCCAGCCCCGATTTCCGCGACTGCGACGGCGAGATGCCGAAGAAGCTCTGCATGTAGTCGTCATTGGCCCAGGTGGCGGAGACGCCGGAGGACAGGGTCCAGGTCTCGGACAGCGGCACCTTCACCGACATCTCGGGCCGGACCTGCAGCCCTTCGCTGCCGCCGAAATCCTTGGCGACGTCGAGGCCGATCTGCCACATGCCGAAGGAATAGGAGCCGAAGACATGGCCGCGCGCGGCCATGTCGATATCGCCCAGCCCCTTCAAATGGTCCTCGTCATCCTCGTTCCGGCCGGGCGCGAGACCCACGGAGACGCCGAGCCGGAGCGCGTCGGTGCGCACGACGTTGACGCCGATACCGCGCGCCATGTCGAGGAAGACCCGGTCCCGCCAGTCGATCGCGACGAAGGGCAGCGGCGACACCGAGAACTTGTCGGACCCCTCGTAGCTGGGCGCGACCCGGACGCCGCCGCCGAGCACGAAGGTCCAGTCCCCACGGGGGCTGGCCGCCTCCGGAACCGGAGCGTCCTCCTGCGGCAGGATAAGCGCGTCCTGAGCCTCCGCACGCATGCCGGGCACGGCGAGGACCAGGCAGGCGCCGGCCAAGGCGAGCGGCGCCCAAGTCCTGGCCCAGCGGATATCGGGTCGCGAAGAATAGGCGGCAGTCGACAGTGACGCTTGCATTCGGTTCATCCCGTGACTCGATTGAGCCGCGAGGATAGAAGCCGACCGGATGGACGGGTTTTAAGTTATGTTAAGAGATGTTGCCGGGATCCCGGCCGCGGATCGGCGAGGTCGCCGAGCTGCCGTCAGATCCTGACGTAGTCGATCTCCATGAAGTCCGAGACCTCCGGCTGCCAGCGGTCGCGGAGGAATTCGACGTGCAGCGGGTGGAGGTTGTAGGCGTCATAGGCAGCCTGATCCTCGAACTCCATCGAGAAGCCATGGCTGAACCGGTTCTTGGCGCTGACCTGCTTCAGCCGCTCGAAATTCCTCACCGTGGGCAAGCCGGCGAGAACCAGGGCGGAGTCCAGGAATCTCGTCTCTTCGCTCGAGCCTTCCGGGTGCTTGAGGCTGAAGACGACGGTGTGGCGGATCATGAGGCAGCTCCATTTCTGGTGGTTCGAATCAGATCGCCGGCCGAAGACCGGAAGGATTGCGGGGCAGCGACATCCGGACGACCAGGCCGCGCGGCAGGCGGTCGCGCAGCTCGATGCCGCCGCCATGGCCGCGGACGACGTCGCGCGCGATCGACAGGCCCAGCCCGAAGCCCCGGCCCGAAGCCGCGGACCGCGTGTCGTCGCCCTTGAAGAACGGGTCGAACACCTTCTCGCGCAGCGGCGCGGGAATGCCGGGCCCGTCGTCGGCCACCTCGATCTCCGCCAATCCCCCGCCACCGGCCCGCAGGCCGACCCGCACCGCCGATCCGTGCTGGACGGCGTTGTCGACGATGTTGGTGACCGCGCGGGCCAGCGCGTTGGGCCGGCAGACCCAGGCCAGCCGCTGCGGCCCGGCATAGGCGACGTCGTGGCCGACATCGCCGAATTCGGTGCAGATCGTCTGCAGCAGGCTCGGCAGGTCGACCGGCGACATCGGCTCCTCTCGGGTGCCGGGCCGCAGATACTCCAGCGTCTCGTCGAGCATGCCGCTGATCCGCACGACCTCATGCAGGATGCCGTCCCGCAGCTCCGGGTCGCCGATCCGTTCGGCGCGCAGCCGCAGGCGGGTCAGCGGCGTCCGCAGGTCATGGCTGATCGCGGCCAGCATGCGGGTGCGGTCGTCGATCAGGGCGCGGATGCGGGTGCGCATGTCGTTGAGGGCGGCGGCAACCTGGCCGATCTCGCGCGGCCCCCGGCGGTGGACCAGGCGGTCGTCGTCGGGCGAGCGCCCGAAGGATTCGGCGGCCGCGCCCAGCGCCGACAGCGGCGCGATGATCCAGCGCACGGCGTAGATCGACAGGATCAGCACGAAGACAAGCATGGTGACGATGATCAGGACCGTGGGCTTGAGGATGAACGGCCACAGGCCCGCCCAGTTCGGCGTCGGAAACAGCAGGATGGTGTGGTCGTCGGCCCGCACGACGACGCCGTCGCCGGCACCGTCGGGAAGTTTGGCGGCGCGGGCATCGATGCCCCAGAGGGTGCTCAGCTGATAGGCGATCAGGCCGGACAGGACCGACGTCCGCTCGCCGTCGGGCGGCCCCATGAACCCTGCCGGCGCCCGGACGACACCGGCGCCGGCTCGCCGGGCGATGTCGAGGATGCTGTCTGCCTCCTCCGGGGAGCCGGCGCTCTGGAAGATCTGGGTGACCTTGGCGATTCCCGCTGCCGACAGAACGACCCCGTCCCGCGCGTCGGGTTCCCGGAAGAACAGGAACAGGACGGAGCCGGTCAAGCCGATGCCGAGCAGCACGGAGACCGCAACGAGCCCGGTGATCTGGCTGACGACGCTGCGCGGAACCAAGCGGGAGAGGAGACGCATCACGCCGGCTCGACCCGCTCGGTGAACATGTAGCCGCCGAGGCGCACGGTCTTGATGTAGCGGGGGTTGTCGGGGTCGGGCTCGATCTTCTGTCGGATCCGGCTGACATGGACGTCGATGCTGCGCTGCACCGGGCTGGCCAGGCCGCTATGGGTCAGCTCGATCAGCTGATCGCGCGACAGCACCTGGCCATGGTGCCGGCACAGCGCCGCCAGCAGGTCGAACTCGACGCTGGTCATGGCGACCTGGACCCCGTCGGCGTCGTGCAGCTGTCGCGAGGTGGGATCGATCCGCCAGCCGGCGAAGCGCAGCGGCCGCAGCCGGCCGTCGCCATTGCCGCCCTGGGCGCGGCGCAGCAGCGCCCGGATGCGCGCCACCAGCTCGCGGGAGTCGAACGGCTTGGGCAGGTAGTCGTCGGCCCCGATCTCCAGCCCGATGATCCGGTCGACCGCGTCGCCGCGGGCCGTCACCATGATGATCGGCACCGCCGACGCGACCCGCAGCCGGCGGCAGATGCTGAGCCCGTCCTCCCCCGGCAGCATCAGGTCGAGCACGACCAGGTCGACCTTGGCCAGGCGCAGCACCGCATCCATCTCGGCCGCGCCGATGGCGGCCGAGACGGCGAAGCCGCTCTCGGACAGCACGCCCTGCAGCATGCGGGAGATCTCGAGATCGTCCTCGACGAGCAGCACATGCAGCTGCCCTTCCGGCCGCGCGGCTGCGGCGGAGGATATGGCCTTCCTGGGTCCCACCATGGATGCATTCTCGCAGCGGGCCGGCAGGCAATCATCCATCCAAATATTATTTTTTGTAAACGCGGCGCTCGCTGTGGCCTGGCCGCCGGCAGATGTTCAATCGTTGTTGGCGGCCTCGCCGGTCTGCTAGCTAGGTGACGGTGCCGATCCAGCTCAGTGGCGATGAGCGTCGAGGGTCCATGATCGATGCGGGATCTCGCAACCCAGCAGCAGCAGGTCTATCAGACGCTCCGCGAGCAGCTCATCGCCGGGCGTTTCAAGCCCGGCACCGCCGTCAGCCTGCGGGGCATCGCGTCCAGCTTCGCCGTCGGGCTCATGCCGGTCCGCGAGGCGATCAATCGGCTGGCGGGCGAGCGGGCGCTCGAGGTCAGGCGCAACGGCCGCGTCAGCGTGCCGGATCTCACGCAGCCGAGATTCGAGGAGCTGATGCAGGCCCGGCTTCAGCTCGAACCGCCTTGCGCCCGCTGGGCGCTTCCCTTCGTCGATGCGGAATGTCTCGCACGGATGGAAGCGTTCGACGCCACCATGAATTCGAGCTACGGGTCGGGCAACGCCGATGCCTATATGCTGGAGAACTACCGCTTTCACTTCGAGCTCTACCGCGCGGGCGGCTCGCAGGTCTTCGTTCCGCTGCTCGAAAGCGTCTGGATGCAGTTCGGCCCGTTCATGCGCAGCGTGTACGACATGAGCGAGACCACAGCGATCGTGGACAAGCACAAGATGGCCCTCGAAGCGATCAGGCGCCACGACCAGGATGCTCTCGAGGTCGCCATCCGGGCCGATATCCTGGATGCCGTGCATCTCCTGAGGCAGACCCTGGCCTCCCAGTACTGAAGATCAATCTTTGACCGACACCCCAGGGGAAGCGGTTTATCTTAGATTGATATTCTATTTTATTGTCATCCTCGGGCTTGACCCGAGGATCCAGGGGTTTTCAATGCAGTTCTCGGTGCCCCCTGGATTGTCGGGTCAAGCTCGGCAATGACAATTAGAGTTTAGTTTAGCGCTTTCCTGCTGGTTTGACGACCCGGTCTATGCAGCCGGTTGCGGGGTGTTTGCCAGAGCAAATGTGATCACATACAACCGGAGAAGACCCAAGAGCCCAACCGGTACTTCATTCAATGGCTCGAGCTCAGGGGATTTTCTGGAAGCCGGAACCACCACAGCATTGACAAGGTCCAGGCGCTCCTGAGAAATGTGATCACAAATCGAATGATGAAGGGAATCCGGAGTGCTCGATAGCCAGTCCAGCCGGCAGCGCGGCTCCAGCGAAGGCGTTGCCGCGATATTTGCCGCTGCCCAGCGGATCCTCGCCGAAGAGACCGCGACCTTCGTCGACCGGCACCCCCGCAGCAAAGCCCTGTTCGACGACTCCTCCTCCGGCTTCTTCGACCAGGTCCCGCTCTACTGGATGCGCGACTGGCCGATGCCGTTCCCGATGGCGCTGGCCACCGCCAAGGGCAGCGAGGTGACCGATATCGATGGCAACAAGGCCGTCGACTTCTGCCTCGGCGATACCGGCGCCATGTTCGGGCATGGGCCGGGCGCCATTCTCGACGCGCTGGCGCGGGCGGATGAGATCGGCCTCACCACGATGCTGCCATCCGGGGATGTCGGTGTCGTCGGCAGCCTCCTGTCGACGACCTTCGGCCTGCCGCGATGGCAGGTGACGGCCACGGCCAGCGATGCCAACCGCTTCGCCTTCCGGGTCGCGCGCGCCGTCACGGGCCGGCGCAAGATCCTGGTGTTCGACGGCTGCTACCATGGCGCCGCCGACGAGACGCTGGTGGACCTCAAGGACGGGCGCACGGTCGGCCGGGAGAACCTGATCGGCCAGGCCGTCGATCTGGCCGAGACGACGGTCTGCATCCCGTTCAACGACCTGTCCGCCCTCGAAGCCGCGCTGGCGACGCATGACATCGCGTGCGTCGTCGCCGAGCCGGTCATGACCAATTGCGGCATGATCCTGCCGCAGGCCGGCTTCCACCAGGCGCTGCGCGAGCTGACCGGGGCCTATGGCACGCTGCTGCACATCGACGAGACGCACACGATCTCGACCGGGCTCGGCGGCTACACGCGAACCCATGGGCTGGAGCCCGACATCCTCGTCATCGGCAAGCCCGTCGGCGGCGGCGTGCCCGTGGCGGTCTGGGGAATGACCGAGGCGGTCGCCGGCCGGCTCGATGCGATCCGGGCCAGCAAGAGCGGCATCGGCCATTCCGGCATCGGCACGACGCTGTCGGGAAGCGCCTTGCAACTGGCGTGCCTGCGGGCGTGCCTGGAAAAGGTCATGACCGACGCGGCCTATGCGACGATGAACGCGCTCGCCGACCGGATCGAGGCGGGGTTCTCCGCCGCGATCCGGTCCGCCGGGCTGCCCTGGCATGTCAGCCGCGTCGGCGCGAGGCTGGAGGTCGTGTTCGCACCCAGCCCCGTCACGAACGCGGCGGAAGCGCGTGCCGCATCCATTCCCGAAGTCCAGAAGGCGATACATCTCGCACTGCTCAACCGCGGCTATCTTCTGACCCCGTTCCACAATATGGTCCTGGTGGCGCCGACGACCTCCGGGCCGCAGGTCGCGGGACTTATCGCCGCCTTCGGGCAGATCCTGTCGCGCCTGGCGGCCGGGGCGGTGGCAAAGTGAGCGGAGCCCGGCCCATCGATGCGGCGCCGATCGAGGAAGCCGAGGCTTTCCTGGCGCGGCATGAGGACATCGCGGCCTTCGACCTCGTGCTGATCGATCCCAACGGCGTGGCGCGTGGCAAGATCATCCGTCGGCACGAGCTCCTGCCGCTCTATCGCTCCGGCCGCCACCTTCCGGGCTCGATCCTGGGGCTCGACATCTCCGGCGCCGATGTCGAGGAGACCGGCTTGGTCTGGGATGACGGCGATGCCGACCGGTCGGCCTGGCCGATCCCGGGTTCGCTCATGGAGCTGCCCTGGACCTCGCCCAGGCGCGGCGAAGTCCGCGTCGGCCTGTATGAGCTCGACGGCGCGCCGATGGGGGCCGACCCGCGTCACGCTTTGGCGGGCCAGATCGAACGATATCGATCGATGGACATGTCGCCCGTCCTGGCGTTCGAGCTGGAGTTCTATCTCCTCGACGCGGAGACCGACGCCTTCGGACAGCCGAGGGCCGCGCGGATGCCGTTGACCGGGGAGGTTCCGCGCGGCAATCAGGTCTACAGCGTGGACGCGCTCGACCGGCTCGAACCCTTCATCGAAGCGCTGTATGGCTGCGCTGCGGCGCAGGAGCTGCCGGTCGAGACGCTGATCTCCGAATACGCTCCCGGCCAGTACGAGCTGACGCAGCGCCATCGCACCGATGGCCTGCGCGCGGCCGATGACCTGGTGATGCTGAAGCGGCTGGTCCGGGGCCTGGCCCTGCGCCACGGCATGCGGGCGAACTTCATGGCCAAGCCCTTCGCCGACCGTGCCGGCTCCGGCATGCATCTGCACGCCAGCCTGGCGGATGCGTCGGGCCGCAATCTCTTCGCCGATATCGGCGACGATCTCGCGCCGCGGCTGCGGCATGCCATCGCCGGCGTGCAGCAGACAATGGCGGAGTCGATGCTGGTGTTCGCGCCCAACCTCAACTCCTGGCGCCGGTTTGCCCGCAACAGCTACGCGCCGACCGCCCCGACCTGGGGGCGCAACAACCGCAGCGTCGCGATCAGGGTGCCCGCCGGAAGCCCGGCGAACCGGCATTTCGAACATCGCTCGCCCAGCGTCGACGCCAACCCCTATCTGGTGGCGGCGACGGTTCTCGCGGGCATGCGGCACGGCATCCGGAACCGGCTTCAGCCGGATGCGGAGGCGTCCTCCTACGGCAGCGGCGACAGCGGCGCCCTGCCGCCCGACTGGCGATCGGCGATCGAGCGGGCTGCCGGATCCGAGTTCATCAAGGACGCGCTGGGAGAGCGGCTGGCCGCCGTCTTCGTCGCGCTCAAGCGGGCCGAATATCTCCGCTTCGCCGCCGAGGTGACCGCGGAAGAGTTCGCCTATTACGGAGGCGTCATATGACGGCAGGCCGCCACGTCGTTGTCGTCGGCGGCGCCGGGGGTATGGGGATCGAGATCGCCAGAACCTTCGCGGCCGCGGGCGACCGGATCACCATCGCCGATCTTCCGGGCGACCGCACCCTGGCGGCCGCGGCCGCGCTGGCGGAGATCAAGGCCGGCTGCAACGTGATCGAGCTCGACATCCGGTCGGTCGAGCAATGCCGCCGCGCGGTCGAACAGGCGGCGGCGTGGGGCAACGGCATCGACGTGCTGGTCAACGCCGCCGGCGTCTGGCTCGAAGGGCCTTCCGCCGATGTCGGGGAGGAAGAATGGGATCGCGTCCTCGACGTGAATCTCAAGGGCGCCTTCTTCATGATCTCGGCGGCCATTCCGCATCTGGCGACGTCGCGCGGCGCGGTGGTGAACATCGCATCGGATGCCGGCCTGGTCGGCAACAACGGCGCCGCCGTCTACTGTGCCTCGAAGGGCGGGCTCGTTCTGCTGACCAAGGCGCTGGCGCTCGAACTGGCGCCCCAGGGTGTCCGGGTCAATGCCGTGTGCCCCGCCGACGTGGCGACGCCGATGCTGGATGGGCAGGCGGAGGTCTATGGCGGCGGCGACCCGGACGGTTATCGGGCGAATCTGCTGAAGCACTATCCGCAGGGCCGGTCGGCGCGCTTCATCCGGGCCGCGGAGGTGGCCCGGCTGGTACAGTTCCTGTGCGAGGACAAGGCGGCGCCGATCACGGGGGTCGCGCTGCCGATCGATTTCGGCGTCACCGCCGGCTATTGAGGACAGCGCCGATGACCGTCTTCAGCACCGCCCTCGTCACCGGCGCCGGCGCCCCGGACGGCATCGGCGTCGCGATCGCGCGCAAGCTGGCGGGCCAGGGCCTTGCGGTCTTCATCACCGGCGCCAGCGAGCGCATCCATGCCCGCGCTGCGGAGCTGCGGGCGCAAGGCCTCGGCGTCACCTCCCTCAGGGCGGACCTGACCAGTGCCGCTGAGGTCTCGCGCCTGCGCCAGGATGTCGGAGCCGTCGATATCCTGGTCAACAATGCGGGCATGGGATCGGTGGCTGCGCCGGCGGAGCAACGCCCGTTCCTGGAACTGGACGAATCCGACTGGGATGCCGGCATCGACGTCAGCCTCAAGACGGCGTTCCTGGTGACGCGCGCCTTTCTCGGCGCGATGACGGAAAGCGGGCGGGGCGGCCGCATCGTCAATGTCGCCTCCGTCACGGGCCCCCTGGTCTCCAACCCGGGGGAGGCCGCGTATTCGGCGGCCAAGGCCGGAATGGTGGGGCTGACCCACGCCCTGGCCCTCGAGGTCGCCCGCTACGGCGTGACCGCGAATGCGGTCGCGCCGGGGTGGATCGAGACCGGGGCCTCGACGGAGGACGAGCGGATCGCGGCCCGGCACACGCCGCCCGGCCGGGCGGGAACGCCCGACGAGGTGGCGGCGGCCGTCGCCTTCCTGGCTTCGGCCGAAGCGAGCTATGTCAACGGCTCGCTGCTGGTCGTGGACGGCGGCAACATCCTGCAGGAGCGCAAGGTCCAGCTGGGGTGAGCCCGCCGGCCCGGCTTTCACGAGACTGCAGGGTGCCCCGTCACTGGCAGGCCTCGCAGGTAGGGTCGTCGATCGGGCACACCATCGGCGCCCCGTCGGTCAGCGTCAGCTCCTCGGCCGGGGCCGGTGCCGCGACGACCGGGGCCGGGGCGGAGACGGCGTTGAGCTTGCCGTCGGTGCCCTTCAGCGTCGACTTCTCGACATGGGTCGCGCTCATCGCCCGCAGATAGTAGGTGGTCTTCAGCCCGCGCTTCCAGGCCAGGCGGTACAGCGTGTCCAGCTTCCGGCCGTTCGGGTTGGCAATGTACAGGTTCAGCGACTGGGCCTGGTCGATCCATTTCTGGCGCCGCGCCGCCGCCTCGACCAGCCAGGAGGCGTCGATCTCGAAGGCGGTGGCGTAGAGCGCCTTCAGGTCGTCCGGCACCCGGTCGATGGCACCGAGGCTGCCGTCGAAATACTTCAGGTCCGAGATCATCACCTCGTCCCACAGGCCGAGCGCCTTGAGGTCGCGGACCAGGCCGGGATTCACCACCGTGAAGTCGCCCGACATGTTGGCCTTGACGTAGAGGTTGCGGAACGCCGGCTCGATCGACTGGGCGACGCCGCAGATGTTGGAGATGGTCGCCGTCGGCGCGATCGCCATGGTGTTGGAGTTGCGCATGCCGGTGGTGCGCACCCGCTCGCGCAGCCCGCTCCAGTCCAGCGTCGCGGAGCGATCGAGGTCGAGCACCCCGTCCCGCGCGTCGGCCAGCAGCTCGACGGAGTCGATCGGCAGGATGCCGCGGCTCCACAGCGAGCCGTCGAAGGACGGGTAGCGCCCGCGCTCCGCCGCCAGGTCGACCGAGGCCTCGATGGCGTGGAAGCTGATCACCTCCATGCTCTCATCGGCGAAGCGCACCGCGGCGTCGGATGCGACGGCCAAGCGCAGCGCCTGCAACGCGTCCTGGAAGCCCATGATGCCGAGGCCGACGGGGCGGTGCCGCAGGTTCGACCGGCGCGCCTCCGGAATGGTGTAGAAATTGATGTCGATGACGTTGTCCAGCATCCGCATCGCGGTGCGGATGGTGCGCTGCAGCCGCGCCCGGTCGAGCCCGCGCTCGCCGACATGGTTGGCGAGGTTGATCGAGCCGAGGTTGCAGACCGCGACCTCGTCATCCGAGGTGTTCAGCGTGATCTCGGTGCACAGATTCGAGGAATGCACGACGCCGACATGGCCCTGCGGCGAGCGGATGTTGCAGGGATCCTTGAAGGTCACCCAGGGGTGGCCGGTCTCGAACAGCATGGTCAGCATGCGGCGCCACAGGTCGAGCGCGCGGACCTGCTTGTGCACCCGGATCTCGCCGCGCGCGGCCTTGGCCTCATAGGCCTCGTAGGCGGTCCTGAAGGCCGGGCCGTAGAGGTCGTGCAGGTCCGGCACCTCGTCCGGCGAGAACAGGGTCCAGGGGCCGTCGGCCTCGACCCGCTGCAGGAACAGGTCCGGCACCCAGTTGGCGGTGTTCATGTCATGGGTGCGGCGCCGGTCGTCGCCGGTGTTCTTGCGCAGGTCGAGGAATTCCTCGATGTCGACGTGCCAGGTCTCGAGATAGGCGCAGACCGCGCCCTTGCGCTTGCCGCCCTGGTTCACCGCGATGGCGGTGTCGTTGGCGACCTTGAGGAACGGGACGATGCCCTGCGACTGGCCGTTGGTGCCGCGGATATGGGCGCCCAGGCCGCGCACCCGGGTCCAGGAATTGCCGAGCCCGCCGGCGTATTTGGACAGCAGCGCGTTGTCCTTGACCGACTTGAAGATGCCGTCGAGGTCGTCCGGCACCGAGGTCAGGAAGCAGGAGGACAGCTGCGGCCGCGGCGTGCCGGCGTTGAACAGCGTCGGCGTCGAGCACATGAAGTCGAAGGAGGAGATCAGGTCGTAGAACTCGATCGCCCGCGCCTCGCGGTCGATCTCGCGCAGCGCCAGGCCCATGGCAACGCGCATGAAGAAGGCCTGCGGCAGCTCGAAGCGGATGCCGTCGGTCTGCAGGAAGTAGCGGTCGTAGAGGGTCTGCAGCCCGAGGAACTGGAACTGCAGGTCACGCTCCGGCTTCAGCGCCGCCGACAGCCTGGCGATGTCGAAGCGGCCGATCTCGGCGTCGAGCAGGCCGACGGCGATGCCGGTCTTCACATAGGCCGGGAAGTACTCGGCGTAACCTGCCGCCATCTCGGCATTGGTGGCGCGTGTCGGGCGGCCGTGGACGAAGGACAGCGCCTCGTGCCGCAGCAGGTCGAGCAGCAGCCGGGCGCTGACCTGGCTGTAGTTCGGCTCGGTCTCGATCAGGGTGCGGGCGGCCATGATCGGCGCCAGGGCCAGCTCGGCCTCGCTGATGCCGTCATAGAGGTTGCGCCGGGCCTCGGCTAGGACCGGGGCGGCGGCGACGTCGTCCAGCCCGGCGCAGGCCTCCTCGACCAGCCGGACCAGCCGGGCCTGGTCCAGCGGCGCGCTGCTGCCGTCGGCCGCGGTGACATGCAGCGCCGGCGCCACCGGCGAGGACTCTACCTTCGCCGCCGCGGCGGCGCGCTCGCGCGACCGCTGCTCGCGGTACAGCACATAGGCGCGGGCGACCTTGTGGTGCTCGCCGCGCATCAGCGCCAGCTCGACCTGGTCCTGCACCTCCTCGATGTGGAAGGTGCGGCCGTGGTCGGCGCGGCGGGTCAAGGCGCCGACGATCTGCGCGGTCAGGCCCTCGACGATGTCGTGCACGCGGCGCGAGGCGGCGGCGCCGGCGCCCTCGACCGCCAGGAAGGCCTTGGTCAGGGCGACGGAGATCTTGGTCTCGTCGAAGGCGGTGACGGCGCCGTTGCGGCGGATCACCTGATAGGCGGGCTCGGCAGAGGTGCGCGGCGCGGCAGGCGTGCCCGCGAGGGCGCGGTCGGATTCGAGGAGGACGGACATCGGCAAACCCCATGATCGTGTTGGGGCTTGGGCCGAAGATGCGGAGTCGGCAGCGCGCCGGCAGGCCGGCGCATCTCGATCATCGCACCGTCGGGGACACCCCGCCCGAGGACGTTCTACGCGATCACGGGCCGGTCTCCTGGCTTGCGGGTCGCCATCGGATCGTCCGACCTTCCCAGCGGTTGCCCGCCAGTGGCCCGAACGACGAACCGACTCGCCGCTTACAGTTGCGGGGGCAGCTCCGGCCTTGCCGACAGGCGGCGCACCGGATTCCCTTGGTTGCCCGTGATGTCTAGATATAGACGTCTTTCCGCTGGTTTCCGTCAATACCTAGTTGGGGCCGCCGCAAACTTCGCAATCCAAGTGCGTTTTGGACTCGCCGCCTGAAATCTCGGACGCTGTCTCCAGCATGATCGAAGCCCCCTACCCCTCCCCGCCCTGGCGGCTGCGCGGCACGGTGCAGGCGGCGCTGTGGCGGGTGCCGCGGGCGGCGCTGCCCGGGCCGTTGCCGGCCGGCGCCAAACCGCTGGGCTGGGGCCGGAGCGCGCTGCTGGCGACAGTGCGGGCCGAGTGGCAGCCCGGCGGCGACCTGGCCTATGGCGAGCTGGTGGTGGCGGTGCCGGTGCGGCTGGGGCGCCGGATCGGGATCACGATCACCGACGCCTGGGTCGACAGCATGGCCTCGCTGGCCGGCGGCCGGGTGCTGTGGGCGATCCCGAAGCATTTGGGGCGGTTCGAAGCCGTGGACAGTCGGACGGATCTGACCGACGCCCAGGGGCCGGTGGCAGCCTTCACCGACCGGCTGGGACGCGCCTTGCCCCTGCGCCTGCCGGTCCCGCTGCTTGTGCTGCAGCCGGATGGCACCGGCGTCCGGATCACCCGCGCCGCCGCCACCGGCCGGCCGCGCTTCGGCGGCCTCGACTGGGACTTCGCGCCGGGAGGGCCGCTGGCCCTGGTGGCCGGCAAACGGCCGCTGCTGACCCTCACGCTGGCAGAGGCCGAGGCGCGGTTCGGGCTGTGACCGGCCGGCCCGCCGGATCGACGCAATCCGGCTGCGGCGGCTCGGCCCAGAAGGGCAGGTCGGCCAGCTCGCGCGGGGTCATGGCCAGCAGCGCCTCGGCGCCGTCGGCCCGGCGCCGGCTATCCCGGCGCCGCAGGAAGGAGAACATCGCAGCCTCCTCGGCAGATCCTCTCCAAGAGATAGATCCGCCGGCCGGCGGCTGCGATGGACAGTGTCTCTCCGGGTCTATAGAAAATCTCCATAGACCCGGGCGGTCGGCCTAGCCTGCCGCCAGCGCCTCGTCCAGCTTGTCGAAGGTGCCGCCCCAGCCCTCGGTCATCGAGTCCAGCATCTCGGCGAAGGCCTGCCGCTCCTCCTCGCTGGCGTCGAGCGGCGTCCAGACCAGGCGCATCCGGGTCTCCGCCCCCTCCTCCGCGAAGGTCACGGTCGACAGGATCCTGAGCGGCCAGGACCCGCCGAAGGGCGACGGGACGATGTTGGCCTGCTCGTCGGCGAAGGAGTGCTCCCAGACCAGGCGCGACGGCTCGACCACCTCGCGATAGGCGAACTTCACCCACATCCGGCCGCCGCCGGGCTGGTCCATGCGGGCGTGCATGATCCCGCCCGGCCGCAGATCGAGGGTCTTGACGGTGGTGGTGACGCCCTTGGGGCCGAACCATTGCGCCATCAGCCCGGCGTCCGTCCAGTGCTGCCAGATCCGGCTGAGCGGCGCCTTGAACAGGCGGGTGATGACAAATTCGGTGGCGGCCATGATCAATCCTTTGTGGGTTCGGAGGTGGCTTCGAGCAGCGCCTCGAGGCGGTCGAAGCTGTCGTTCCAGAGGGTCCGGAAGTGGTCGAACCACTCGACCGTCTCCTTCAGCGCCTGGTGGTTCAGTCGCCGCGGCCGCGACTGGGCGACCTGGCCGCGCTCGATCAGCCCCGCCCCCTCCAGCACCTTCAGATGCTTGGAGATGGCGGGCTGGCTGATCCGGAACGGGGCCTGCAGCTCCGACACCGTGGCCTCGCCCCGTGACAGGCGGAGCAGGATCGCGCGCCGGGTGGGGTCGGCGAGCGCGGCGAATCTGAGAGTGAGCGAGTCTTCTAAAACCATTTGGTTATATAACCAATTGGATATTTACATGTCAACACCTGGACAGCTCGCCTTCCGCCGATCAAGAAGAGGCATGGCCTCGCCCTTCCCGATTCCGCTGAATGCGCTGCGCGCCATCGCGGTGGTGGCGCGCGGGGGCTCGCTGTCGACCGCGGCGAAAGAGCTGGGGGTGACGCCGGGCGCGGTCAGCCAGCATATCCGCCGGGCCGAGGCGCGGCTGGGCGTGATGCTGTTCGAGCGCACCCCGACCGGGCTGGTGCCGACCGCGGAGCTGTGGCGCATCCGGCCGATGCTGGATGCCGGCTTCCGCATGCTGGCGGATGCGATGTCCGCGCTGGCGGTCGAGCGCGCCGGCGTCCTGACCGTCACCACCGGCAGCGCCTTCGCCGCGCGCTGGCTGGTGCCGCGGTTGTCGCGCTTCACCGGCGCCCATCCGGAGATCGAACTGCGCTTCGTCGCCACCGCCGATGTGCTGGACCTGGCGCTCGGCGACATCGACTGCGCCATCCGCATGGGCCGCGGCGGCTGGACCGGGGCGCTGGCCGAGAAGCTGATCCCGCAGACCGTGTTCCCGGTCTGCGCCCCGGCGCTGGCCGCGCGGCTGAAGCGCCCGGCCGACCTGGCGACGGTGCCGGTGATCCGCGACGAGGGCTCGCTGATCTCCTGGGCCGAATGGTTCGCGGCCGCCGGGGTGGCGTCGCCGCCACGCCTGTCCGGCCCGTCCTACACCGACCCGATCCCGGCGATCGAGGCGGCGGTGGCCGGCCAGGGCGTGTTCATGGCCTGGCAGTTGATCGCCGCCGACGCGCTGGCCGACGGGCGGCTGGTCCGCCCCTTCCCGATCGCGGCGCCGACCGAGATCGCCTACTGGTTCGTCACCACCGAATCCCGGTCGCGCCAGCGCAAGGTGCAGTTGTTCCGCGCCTGGCTGGACGCGGAGCTGACGGCCAAGCGGGCGCGCCCGGTCTCCGGCGTGTGGGGGTGAGCCCCGGCCTGGCGAAGCGGAAGCGGATCAAAAAAATCAGAAGGAGGATCGGGTATGTCGATCGGCTTTACCGACAGGCTTGATTTCACCCCCATCATCGGATGGGCGCTTCTACAGGTGACCATCGATAAATATCATCTCATGTTCTGGTTTGAGGATGACTACGCATTGCTAAACGTGGCAGATCGATGCTCATACAGATCCTGCGACGGCGCAATCAATTATACTTATGAAATCTATGGCGACAAAAAGTATTTGAACGTCGACCGAATTCTCCGCACAAAAATTGCCGAAGCGCGAATTGCGTCCAAAGATCAGCTCGATCTGGTTTTCGAGAATGGCGATATTCTGTCGGTTTACGACAACCCGGAACTCAGATCCTGGTGGTTCCTCGGAGGACGCCAGAACGACCCGGTGCTCCAGAGAACGAGCTGGTCTTTGCACATCGGTGACCTGGAGCCCGAAGAACTCACCGAAGAGGAATATCAGGAGCGGCGCCGCTAGCTAGTGGTCAAAATCTGACACTTGGCACCCATCGGCCATGGCAGCTGTCGACCCGTTGCGGTCGCGGGCGTGGCGACCAAGCCACCCCTGCCTATTGGTCCGCATCCGGCTCGTTGCGGACAGTCGAGGGCGCTCCACGCTGCCCGGAAGCGGACATTTCCGACGGTTCAATCTTGCCCGAAAGCGGACGGGGCCGCTGTGGTTCGAATCGGGTCAGTTCCGCTTTTCGGCGGCGAGGACGATTGCCGCTTCCGGGCGCCCGTCATTTGGGTCGTGTCCCCCGGGAGGTGTAGGAGCTGTGGGTAAGAGGCCCGCCGCAGCGACCGCCGAGAGTCAGGCGGCGGTGGGCCTCTTATCCACAGCGGTGGTCATCTGCGGTTCTCCGGTAGGGTCTGGTTGCTGACACCAACCTGGAACCGAAGGAACCGAAGATGACCGACGACATGATGGCCCTGCGCGGGTTGATGGAGAAGAGCGCCGACGCGGATCTGCTGCGGGAGATGATCGGGTTCGCCGCCCAGCGGCTGATGGAGCTGGAGGTGACGGCGAAGACCGGCGCGGCCTTCGGCGAGAAGAGCGGTGAGCGGCTGGCGCAGCGCAACGGCTATCGCGAGCGCGACTGGGAGACCCGGGCCGGCACGGTGGAGCTGCGCATCCCGAAGTTGCGGACGGGCAGCTACTTCCCCGGCTTCCTGGAGCCGCGGCGGCTGGCGGAGAAGGCGCTGGCGGCGGTGATCCAGGAAGCCTACGTCCAGGGGATCTCGACCCGCTCGGTGGACGATCTGGTCCCTGCCATGGGCGGCTCGGGTGTCTCCAAGAGCCAGGTGAGCCGGCTGTGCGAGGAGATCGACGAGAAGGTCCAGGCCTTCCTGACCCGTCCGATCGAGGGCGACTGGCCGTATCTGTGGATCGATGCCACCTACGTGAAGGTCCGCCAGGCCGGCCGGATCGTCTCGGTCGCGGTGATCGTGGCGGTCGGCGCCAACACCGACGGCCGCCGCGAGGTGCTGGGCCTGGATGTCGGCCCGTCGGAGGCCGAGACCTTCTGGACGGAGTTTCTGCGCGGTCTCGCCCGGCGCGGCCTCCGCGGCGTCAAGCTGGTGGTCTCCGACGCGCATGAGGGGCTCAAGGCCGCTGCCGCCCGGGTGCTGAACGCCACCTGGCAGCGCTGCCGGGTGCACTTACCGCCCTTCGGGCGTTGCCTTCGGCCCATGCGCAACGCGCTCGCCCACGCCGGCAAGAGCGGCCGCCGGGTGGTCTCGGCCTTCATCGCCACCGCCTTCGCCCAGGAGGATGCCGCCGCCGGCCAGGCCCAATGGCGCAAGGTCGCCGACCAGCTCCGACCCAAGCTTCCCAAGCTCGCCGGCTTCATGGATGCAGCCGAGACCGACGTCCTGGCCTATATCGGCTTCCCCAAGGACCACTGGTCCAAGATCCACTCCACCAACCCGCTGGAGCGGCTCAACGGCGAGATCAAGCGCCGCACCGAGGTCGTCGGCATCTTCCCCACCGACGCCGCCATCCTCCGCTTGGTTGGCGCCCTGCTGCTCGAACAGAACGACGAATGGGCCGTCCAGCGCTGCCGCTACATGACCCTGGAAAGCGTCGCCGCCATCGGCGATGATCCCCTCGTCAGCCTGCCCATCATGGCCGCCTGACCGACCCGGCTCACGCCGGAGAGCGCGACGATCTCATCGCCGCTCCTACACCACTCCCGGGGACACGATCGTCATTTGGCCTGGAAGACCGGGAAGGGCCGATGTCGTTGGAAAAGTCCCGAACGACTACTTGGGACGCCATTTTGGGTAAGATCGCTATCGCAAAGGCCGAAAATCCGCATCATTCAGCAAGCTTCGGACCTTCGTCAGGGTTCATTGTTATCCGCCGGAATGCCGGCCCGACTTTTTCAACGACATCGGCCAAAAGCGGCCGTCGCATACCGTCTCTTGAACTGGAAGGAGAGGCCGCCTTGCAAACGGCATCTCCTTCGTGCGGGAAGGCGATGACGGAGGAGAGATGCCGGTCAAGACCTGATGAACGAGAGCAGGTCGGGGTTGAGGACATCCGCATGCGTGGTGAGCATGCCATGGGGATAGCCGGGATAAGTCTTCAGCGACCCCTTCTTCAGCAGGTCGACCGCACGCGGCACCGAACTTGCGAACGGGACGACTTGATCAGCCTCGCCATGCATCACCAGCACCGGCACGGTGATCTTCTTCAGGTCTTCGGTATAATCTTCGAGCCAAGAGTCGACGGTTGCGTAATGAGCGAGGGCACCGCCGGCCATGCCTTGACGCCACCAGTTCGCAATGATCGCCTCCGAAGGCTTCGCTCCATCTCGGTTGTACCCGTAGAACGGATTCTCAGGGACGAAACGGTAGAACTCCGACCGGTTGCCCAGCACGCCTGCCCGGATCGCTTCGAACCACTCCGGCGGCTGACCGGACGGGTTGTCCTCGCTCCGGTACATGTTCGGCGTCAGTGAAGCGACCAGCGCCGCCTTCGCGACGCGCTCCTGGTGGCGAGCGACATAGCGAGCCACCTCACCGCCACCCGTGGAGTGGCCGATGTGGATCGCGTCGCGCAGGTCGAGGTGTTCAGTCAGGGCCGCGAGGTCGGCAACCCAAGTGTCCATGTCGTTGCCGGTGTTGGGCTGATCGGACCGGCCGTGGCCGCGCCGGTCGTGGGCGATCACCCGGTAGCCGTGGCGAAGGAAGAAGCTCATCTGGGCGTCCCAGTCGTCCGCTGTCAGCGGCCAGCCGTGGCTGAAAACGATCGGCTGGCCTGAGCCCCAGTCCTTGTAGAAGATGTTTACGCCGTCTGTGGTCGTGATCGTGGACATCGAGTCGCTCCATCTGCGCTGTTCGGTTTATTCAAAGTTTTGCGGACGGGGATTTAAAACAAGCGAGCGGCCCAAGCTCATCAGGCCACAGATCGCGCCCCCTGTCTTTCCAAAAGGCACGAGGTTCAGCGGCCTTGCCGGCGAAGCCTTGCCGCGGGATCACCCCATCGCGGACGTGTTATCGGCGGAACCAGCGCGGCACCATTCGCCGCTCCTGCGCATTCGCGCGCGCTCCCCGGGCAATGAGAGAAGCACTCTCGATCGCGCTGCAGAATGGTTGACGACGTACGCGATCACGTCTTGCTCATCGGCCTGGAGTGCGGAGATCACTTTGCTGAAGACGCGGGGCTTCGGCGGAGACATTGTTCGTTGTCCTTTTCTTGGTTGAAGACAGCGATACGGTAAATCCCGCTTTGGCCGATGACCAAGACCTTGTACGCTTCGAGCTATGCCTGGAAGGTATACGAGGGGATCATGGAGCTCCGGCACCTGCGCTATTTCGTTGCCGTCGCCGAAGAAGGCAGCCTGCTGACCGCAGCCCAGCGACGACTGAACACCTCGCAGCCATCGTTGAGCCGGCAGATCCGCGATCTCGAGGCCGAAGTCGGCGTGCAGTTATTAGAACGCCAGGCGCGCGGCGTGGCGCTGACTGCCGCCGGACGCGTGTTTCTCGATCATGCGCGGCTGGCGCTGTTGCAGGTGGAGGCCGCAACAGAGGGGGCCCGGCAGACGGCGCAACCGCAAAGGCCCGTCCTCTCGATGGGCTTTCTCGTCGGGTTGGAGGTGATGTGGCTTCCCCAGCTTCTGCGCATCCTCCGCGAGGAAGCCCCCGATGTCGAAGTCACCCTCAGCACGCAGTCTTCACCAGAGCTCGCGCTGGCATTGATGCGGGGAAAGCTGGACATCGCTTTCCTTCGTCCCGAGAAAGGCAACGAGGGCGTCGTCTTCAAGATGCTGGCGAAGGAGCCCTTGATTGCCGTGCTGCCGGCCGAACACCGTCTGGCATCGCGCAAGACGATCCGTCCCCAGGATCTCGCCCGCGAGATCTATGTCAGCTCGGCAAGAACGTCCCCCGTCCTGCAAGAGGTCATACAGAATTACGCATCCCGGGTCGGCATTACCCTCAAGGCGAAGTACGAAGGCGAAAACATCTCGTCGGCCATGTCGCTCGTGGCCTCCACGGGCGGTATCAGCCTCGTCCCCCTCTATGCGCAGAACATGCTGGCGCCGAACGTCGTCGCCAGAGCGCTCGAGGGCGGCACGCCAACGGTCGATCTGGCCCTCGGATACAATCGGGCAAATCCATCACCCTTGCTTCGTCGGCTTTTGTCCCGAGCCGATGAATTGGTCGCAAACGTTCAAAACCAAAGCATCATACGCTATGTTGAAGCTCAATAGCCGGTGACGGTAGACGTCCTCTTTGGGCGGAAAGCGGTCATCCATCAGAAAGAATATGGTCTGCCTCTATCCGGCTAGGGCGATGTGGGCGGGGAGTAATTTGGGCAGTTTGCGGCGAGCTTGGCCCACAATTGATCGAGCTCCGAGCGCGATTTTTGGCGTTCCATTTCCGCCGCCATATCATTAGTCAAAAAATTGTTCTCGAACCTCATCACCTGGAATGGCTGACTCACTGATTCTTGATATAGGACGATGTAGCCGCATTGCCGATCAATATTCTCAAATCGGCCAGCAAAATCCACGGCAGCGTACACGCCGGATGCTGGGAAGGTTTCTGGGTATTTTGTCCAGGTAAGTCTTAGAATCTCGCGCCGTATTAATCGACCAGATTGTCGGTAGAAATCGTGCTGCAGGCTGCTAAATTTGTCGAACGGCAGGATGGTTCTGTTGCGCCGAGTCAGCAAGTCGTAGGCAGCCATATATCTTTCCTCATCGAGTGCCGAAAGATATTTTTCAGTTGCCAGACGAACTTGCTGCATTTGCTGCGGCGACGGGACCCAGCCTCGCTGAGAGTCGCTGGTAATATTGATCTGCTGAGATCTCGCTGGTTTTCCAGCGGTTAGCGGGGCCTGAGCCAGCGTAGCTACAGGAAGGGTTAAGCAGGCAGCAAGATCGATGATCAAAACGGCGGCAATCAGTGATGTCTTCATCGTTGATGTCCCAAAAATGGAACATTCTCATGCCGCGCTGACAGTCGCAAAGGATCGGTTGCGAGTCATTTGGCCGCTGACCGGAATGGGTCGATTCGAGCCTTGTCCGCTTTCCAGAGCGGAGTCCACACATCCGCTTCCGGACGGTCAAGTCGCCGCTAATGCGACATCAGAACCGGCATCGACACATTGTGGATCAGATCCTGGCTCACGCCGCCGAACAGACGTTCAAACAACGGGGAATGGCCGTAGGCGCCGGCAACAATGAGATCCGCCCGCTGCCGGTCAAGGCAGGAGAATAGGGCGTCGAGCAGGGAATTGTCGCCTGTATCCGGCCAAGTGAACAGCTCGGCATCGATACCGTGCCGGCGAAGATGGTCCGCCATCAGGCCTGGCGCCGATTCTGTCTGGTCGGCTGGCGGCGCAAACTCGAACAGTGTCACCTTTTCGGCACGAGACAAAAGCGGCAGCGCGTCGTGAACGGCGCGAGTTGCCTCGCGGCTTGCATTCCAGGCGAGAACGATATTCCGGCCCACGGGCTCTGGTTGCCAGTCGGGCGGGAGCACGATGAGCGGCACCCCCGCCGAGAGCAGGACATCCTGAGGAACCGCGGGCAAGACGACTTCCGCGTTGGTCTCGTGACGCTGGGTGGCGATGACCAGGTCGGCGAAATGAGCATAGAGCGATTTCCAGCTGCCGGCGGAGCGATCAGCAGCCCGGAACTCGCCATCGAGATGGGCGCTGTCCAGCTGGGATTGGAACAGGGCCTGAAGGCCGGTCGCCTGGTCCTTCCATCGCCCCTCGAACGCCGCCGACGTGCTGACGTCGACGCCGAGCAGTCTTGCCCCGTGTTCCTGGGCGAGGGAGATCGCGAGATCGAGCCGGGGCGGGGTGTCGCACGTCGCATCGAGGAACACCACGATATCCTTGTAAGGCATCGGGCCTCCTTGGCCGGCCAGTGCCGGCACCTATCGAGGCATGCGCCTCTTGGCCGAGAGCGGAGAAACCGCCCTCCAGAACTGATATATGGCAATGGCGCCGAATGCATACATCGGGCCTTTGGACGTCCGCTTCGGAGACGACCGGGCAATGTCCGGAATTCGCGCGATCCGGACGTCTCGCCGCTCCGTCCGCGGGGCCGCTTCTCACCCAAAGCCGACTCACCGGGCAGGTACCGAGTGTCAAGTTTCAACCACCAGGACGACGTGTCTCGACCGACGCCGCGCGGGCTTGGCCGCGGTTCCTAACGCTGCGGCCAGATCCGATCGACCGGCAGGGCCGGGCCCCAGCGGTGCACACCCACCAGCCGGAACCCCACCGCGTCGGCCAGGCCGAGATGGGTCAGGATCAGGGCGACGATCGACAGCCACATCTCCGTTCCCTGCAACCCTGGCTCTTCCCCACGGCTGAAGGCGAAGCCGCGGCCGGGCTGGTGGTGACGGAACGCGGCGGCGAGCAGAGCGCGCAGGGCCTCGGTGATCTCCGCCGCGCGATAGTTGGTCTGGCGGGCGCAGAGCATCAGCGGATGCACCACGTCGAGCACGTTGCAGGCGTTGAAGCCGGTGGGTTCGAACCCGCCGTTGCGGCGGAGATGGGCCAGGACGGAATCGATCGTCCGCTCCGCATAGGGCAGCGGCAGGCCGAACTGGGCGTAGGTGCCGCGGGTCAGCCGGTAGAAGCCGTTCACCGGCTGCAGCCAGTCGTCGCCGGCCGGGCTGCTCCACAGCCCGGTGGTCGCGCTGGCCCGGGTGGTCAGCCAGCCGATCAGCATGGTGAGCTGGCCCGGATCGCCGAAATCGCGGGCATTGAGATAATAGGCCGTACCCAGCGCATCGACCCAGGCGCCGGAGCCCCAGCCGCGCTCAGCCCAGGGCAGCCCGTCGAGCGCCCGCTGCAGCGCCGCGGGGTCGAGCCGCGAGGCCCAGGCGACGGGATGACGGAAGGATGCGCCGAGGCATTCCAGCGCGTAGCCGACGCAGAGGATGTTGTAGAGATTGTCGCCGCCGGGATCGGCCGGCGGGTCGCGGCGGACCGTATCGGGCGTGTCCGGGTTGAAGCACAGCCCGGTGTCCGGATCCTGCAGCGCCTGCAGGCGGGCGATCCAGTCCTCCCGGCCGAAGGGCGGCGGCACGGCGCCGAACATCGCCGCGATCTGGATCGCGTCGCAATCGGCGCGGAACGGCGCCCTCCCGGCGTTGCGCGGGTCCTGGTACCAGGAGGGCTGGCCGGGCGGCGCCGCATGCGCGGCCAGGATCGCCGGCCACTCCTCCGCGATCCGCGCGTCGAACGCCTTGACCTCTTCCAGCGGCGCATCGGCCGGGGGCGCTCCCCGAGGGCGGCGGCGGTCGCGGATCAGCCGGGCCGGATTGCCGCCGACCAGCGCATAGTCCGGCACGTCGCGGGTCACCACCGCCCCGGCGGCGACGATGCAATGGCTGCCGATCCGCACCCCGTCGGTGACCACGGCATTGGCACCGATCCAGACGTCGTCGCCGATCTCGATGCCCTTGGTCGACACGCCCTGCTGCGCGATCGGCTTTTCCGGATCGTCCGAGACATGGTCGAAGCCGGCGATCATGGCCCCGGCGGCGATGCGGACCCAGGAGCCCATGCGGACCTGACCGATCACCGAGGCGTGCAGGTTGATCGAGCAGTGGTCGCCGGCGGTCAGCCGGCCGTGCAGGCGCACCCCGGCTGCGACGACGCAGCGGCCGCCCAGCGTCAGGCTGTCGGGGAAGATATAGGCCTGGGGCGACAGGTAGCAGGCCTCGCCGAGCTGGAGCGGCAGGCGCTGCGCCAGCTCGGCGACGAATTCCGCCTGCGCCCGGCGCTGCGCGTCCGTGGCCTGGCTCTCGAACCGCCAGGGATGGGAGTCGAACTCCTCGACCGGGCGGGCATCCGGGACCGACATCGGATTTCCTCAGAGAATGCCGCGGGCGTCGGCGATCAGCTGGGCGGCGCCGTCGCTGATCGAGGCGCTGCCGAAGGCGACCGTGTCCGCCACCCGCTTCAGCACCCGGCCGAATTGCTGCGACCCCTTGGGCGGCGGCGGCGGATAGGGGCCGACCTTGTCGGCAATGAAGTTGACGTAGTCGATCGTGGCGCGCTCCACCGGCTTCAGCGTCGGCAGGATCAGATCACGCACGGTCGGGGCCATCGGCACGCCGCGCTCGACCCCTAGCACCTTGGCGGCCTCGGGGTCGTTGAGGAAGAAGGCGATGAAGCCGGCCGCTGCCTCCGGCGCCTCGCACCGGGCGTAGATCGACCAGCACGTGGCCGGCCGGTAGAACTGCCCCGGCTTCGCCCCGGGGCCGCCGTTCGGATACATCGTCAGGGCCAGCGGCGCCGTGGTGGCGGACTGCATGCCGACGATCTGGTTGGAGAAGGCCAAGCTGGTTGCCGCCTTGCCCTGGATCAGCGGCATCTGGGTGATGGTCGAATCCGGGCTGAGCGCCGCGATGTCGGCCGGCACGCAGCCGCCGGCCCGGCGCATCTTGTCCCAGTAGCTGAACCACTCTGCGGCATGGTCCTGGCCGAAGCCGAGCGCCCGGTCGGCGGTGAACAGGTCGGCGCCGCGCTGGCGCAGCCAGACCTGGAAGGCGAAGCCGTAGCCGCTGGCGTCGCAGGAGCCCCAATACTGGTCGCGGCCCGCCGCCTTGGTCAGCTCGGCCATCCGGTCGGCATAGTCGTCCCAGCTGGTCTTCTCGTCGGGCGGGGCAATGCCGGCCGCCTTGAACACGGCGGTGTCGTACATCAGGGCGAAGGAATTCAGGCCGTGCGGGATGCCCTGGACCTTGCCGTCCAGGGCGCAGAGGTCGAGCAGGTCGCGGCCGATTCCGGCGGTGTCGATCGGCTGCGGCATGAAATCGTCGAGCGGCAGCGTGGCGCCGCGCTGGACGAAATCGGCAAAGCTGCCGGGTTCGAGCTGGAAGATGTCCGGCGCGCTGCGCCCGACCAGCTGGGTGGCGAGCTTGGGAAAGTATTCGGCGTTGCTGACCTCGCCCACCAGCTCGGCGCCCTGCGCCTTGGCCTGGTACAGTTTCAGCACCTCCAGCGTGCGGCGGGTGCGGTCGTCATTGCCCCACCAGACGACGCGCAGCCGCGCCGATTCGGCCCGCAAGGCCGCCGGCAGCGCCGCCGCCCCCGCCAATCCCATTGCCCCGGCCAACACGGATCTGCGCCCGATCGCAGCCGACATCGCACCCTCCCCTGCCTGGTTGCCGATGATCCGGGCGGGTTGGCCGCGCCGGCGAAGTAACCAATTGGTTACAAGTGAACCGGGGAAAGCGCCCGCTGTCAATTCGCAATACGCCCTTGGGCGGAGCGGGCGTTCGCCCCCCTTGGCCCGCACCGCCGTTCCGGGCATCGTCGCGGCATGATCCAGGATTCCGAGATCCGGCCGTGAGCCGCAGCCGCAGCCTGCCGCCGGCGCCCGAGGACGGGCGGCCGCGCATGGCCGACATCGCCCGCATCGCCGGCGTGTCGGTGGCGACGGTCAGCCGCGCCCTGGCCGGGTCGCCGCGGGTGACCGGGGAGACGCGAGAGCGGATCGAAGCGGCGGTGCGCGACACCGGCTATGTCGTCAACCGCATGGCCCGCGGCCTGCGCCTGCAGCAGGCGCGGCAGGTGTTCGTGATGGTGCCGAACATCGCCAACCCGTTCCACGCCTCGGTGCTGCTGGGCGCCGAGGAGGCGGCGGTGGCGGCCGGCTTCCACGTGCTGATCGGCAACACCGCCGGCGACCCGGCGCGGGCGGAGGAGCATGCCCGCCAGCTGCTGACCGGCGCAGTCGACGGCATGCTGCTCCTGGGCGGCCGGATGCCGGAGCCGCTGAAGGCCCCGGCGCTGCAGCAACGGCTGGTGGCGGTGATCGAGCCGGTCGCCGCCCCCGGCGTGCCAGTGGTCGAGATCGACAACAAGGCCGGCGGGCGGGAAGCGACGCGCCATCTGATCGGGCTGGGCCACCGCCGCATCGGCCATATCGGCGGCAGCCCCGCGACCACGGCGACGCCGAAGCGCTTCGCCGGCTATGCCGAGGCGCTGGCCGAGGCCGGGCTCGCGCCGCGGCCCGAGATGGTGCGCTACGGTCCGTTCTCGATCGCGACCGGGGCGGAGCAGATGGCGGAGCTGCTGGAGCTGCCCGAGCCGCCGACCGCCGTGTTCTGCGGCAGCGACGAGATCGCCATGGGCGCCATCCGCACCATCAAGCAGGCGGGCCTGAGGGTGCCGGAGGACATCTCGATCGTGGGCTTCGACAACATCTACTTCGCCGCCGTCACCGATCCGCCGCTGACCACCATCGACCAGCCGTCCCGCCGGCTGGGCTTCGAGGCGATGCGCCTGCTGGCCGAAAGGCTGGCCGGAGTCGCCGGGCCGAAGCGCGGCGTCGAGGTGCCTTACCGCCTGATCGTCCGCGCCAGCACCGCCCCGCCGCCGCGGCGCTGAGGGCGCCGGCGGGTGATCCCGGAGCGGTGTTGCCGGAGGGCCACGCCCCTCTCAAAACCTTGCTGTCCCGGCCTTCCGGCGAGTTTTCGCCTGTTCTCCCGCCGCACCCGTGTGACGGACCGATGACGGTTCAAGGTGCGACAATGCCGCTGCGCGCCATTTTGGCAAGCATTCAAGACTGTATGCGTCTGTATCGTCTGACCTGGGACGAGATTCGAGACCGAAATCCTAGCGAGAAATTCGTGGAGTCAGGAATGACCAGACGCATCGTCTTCGCCGCGGGGGCAGCAGCAATGCTCGCCGCGACGCCGGCCATGGCGCAGCAGGTAGGCGGCCTTTATGTCGGTGCCGGAGCGGGCGCCAACTTCCTCCAGGGCAACGGCCTGAACAAGGACGACTACGATGTCGGGCCGGCCGGCAACCTCTATGTCGGCTACGGCTTCGGCAACGGCTTCCGCACCGACCTGGAGGCCAGCATCCGGGAGAACAGCCACGACGGCAACAACCACCAGACCACCTACGGCCTGATGGCGAACGGCTACTACGACTTCGATTTCGGCTCGCCCTTCGTGCCCTATGTCGGCGCCGGCATCGGCCTGGCGCTGGTGGACGCCGACTTCAACCCGAGCGGCCCGGGCAACTACTTCAGCTCGACCAAAGCGGCCCTCGCCTATCAGGGCATCGCCGGCGTGGCCTACAACTTCGCGCCGAACATGGCCGCGACCGTCGAATACCGCTACCTCGGCACCCAGGGGCCGACCTTCAAGGACAATGGCGTCCGGATCAAGTCGGACGACAACAACAACCACACCGTCCTTGTCGGCCTGCGCTACACCTTCGGCGCCGCGGAAGAAGCGCCGCCGCCGGAGCCGGTCCAGGAAGTCACCCAGGCCCGCAGCTACCTGGTGTTCTTCGACTTCGACAGCTCGAAGCTGACGCCTGAGGCCAGGCAGATCGTCGGCTCGGCCGCCTCCGACGCGTTGCAGGGCAAGAGCACCCGCATCGACGTCACCGGCCACACCGACCGCTCGGGCTCGGACAAGTACAACCAGGCCCTGTCGGTCCGCCGCGCCGAAGCTGTGCGCCGCGAGCTGGTGTCCGACGGCGTCGCCGACAGCGAGATCGTGACCCGTGGCGTCGGCGAGGCCGATCCGCTGGTGCCG
>NZ_VCCH02000448.1 GCF_005938675.2 Mycobacterium sp. KBS0706 | reverse complement strand
CGAGATGGCCGACGAAGCCATGGAGAATCTCGGCTTCCTGCCGTCGGAGGACGGCGAGGACGATTCGCCCGAGGACAAGCCCAAACCGCGCTCGGCCGGCAGCCGTAAGCCCAAGGCCCCCGACACCGGGTGAGCAGTATCTCCCCTCTTGTCATTGCCGGGCTTGACCCGGCAATCCAGAAGATGTCGACAGACTCTGGATGCCC
>NZ_VCCH02000447.1 GCF_005938675.2 Mycobacterium sp. KBS0706 | reverse complement strand
CCAGTGGTCCTTGGGGAAGCCGATATAGGCCAGGACGTCGGTCTCGGCTGCATCCATGAAGCCGGCGAGCTTGGGAAGCTTGGGTCGGAGCTGGTCGGCGACCTTGCGCCATTGGGCCTGGCCGGCGGCGGCATCCTCCTGGGCGAAGGCGGTGGCGATGAAGGCGGAGACGACACGGCGGCCGCTCTTGCCGGCATGGGCGAGCGCG
>NZ_VCCH02000446.1 GCF_005938675.2 Mycobacterium sp. KBS0706 | reverse complement strand
TCCAAAGCGCCCGTTTAGCCGGAGTGCGCCCAACTTCGGCAAAGGGTCGCGTGCCGTCATGTCCGGTCTGAGGAGCGAGGCGCAACGGCCGGTTTCGGCCCCCCCCCCACAGCCGGCCGGGCCGTCCGCGAAGGGCGGCAAGCGGACCTCCGATAACGCCCGGACTTCTGGCGCTGATAAAGCTATACCGCCAGGCATCGGCAGCCAAT
>NZ_VCCH02000445.1 GCF_005938675.2 Mycobacterium sp. KBS0706 | reverse complement strand
GCCGGCATCAAATACTTCCACGCGACCTCGACCCTGGCGGACAGCCAGGCGACGGGCACGGACAGCACGGCGGCCGGGCCCGAGGCGGTGGCCTCGGTGCAGGACGGGGTCGCCGTCGGCCACGGCGCGACCGCCGGTGCCAATGCCGGCGACGTGGCACTGGGCTCCGGCTCGGTCACGGCGGCGGCGGTCGGCACGGCGAGCACCACC
>NZ_VCCH02000444.1 GCF_005938675.2 Mycobacterium sp. KBS0706 | reverse complement strand
CCGCTACGCGCGGGTCCCTCCTATGGACTCCGGGGATGACCCGCAACCAACTATGATGAGGGGGTCTAGTTCTCCCTGACGACAGGGGTCCAGTTCCGGATGTCGCTTGATACTTACCGGCCAGCCGAGCCCGTTTGGAGGCCGCCGCAATCGGATATCGCGAGACCATGCCCCAGGGTGACCTCCGCCGAACAGGCCGCACGCGCCACGAAA
>NZ_VCCH02000443.1 GCF_005938675.2 Mycobacterium sp. KBS0706 | reverse complement strand
GGCGTCGGCGCTCTTCTCCATCAGCCCGCGAAGGGCCATCATGTCCTCGGTCATCTTCGGTTCCTCGGTCTCAGGTTGGTCTCAGCAACCCGACCCTACCGGAGAACCGAAGATGACCACCGCTGTGGATAAGAGGCCCACCGCCGCCTGACTCCTGGCGGTCGCTGCGGCGGGCCTCTTACCCACAGCTCCTACACCTCCCCCAGGGACACGATC
>NZ_VCCH02000442.1 GCF_005938675.2 Mycobacterium sp. KBS0706 | reverse complement strand
CGGCATCGGTCCGGGTGACCGGGTGCTGCAGAAGACGCCCTACGGCTTCGACGTGTCGGTGTGGGAGTTCTTCTGGCCGCTGATGACCGGGGCCTGCCTGGTGGTGGCGGAGCCGGGAGCGCATCGCGACCCCGAGGCGCTGGGCCGGGTGATCCGGGACGAGGGGATCACGACGCTGCACTTTGTGCCGTCGATGCTGGGGGCGTTCGCGGCCTCG
>NZ_VCCH02000441.1 GCF_005938675.2 Mycobacterium sp. KBS0706 | reverse complement strand
TGGCATCGGTCCGGGTGACCGGGTGCTGCAGAAGACGCCCTATGGCTTCGACGTGTCGGTGTGGGAGTTCTTCTGGCCGCTGATGACCGGGGCCTGCCTGGTGGTGGCCGAGCCGGGGGCGCATCGCGACCCCGAGGCGCTGGGCCGGGTGATCCGGGCGGAGGGGATCACGACGCTGCACTTCGTGCCGTCGATGCTGGGGGCGTTCGCGGCGTCC
>NZ_VCCH02000440.1 GCF_005938675.2 Mycobacterium sp. KBS0706 | reverse complement strand
CACCGGGCTCCCGATCGCGATGTCCTCACCCGCCCCCAGACGCGACAGCAGCGCCGCCAATCCCGCCTGCAGCACCATGAACAGCGTCGCTCCGCTCGCCCGCGCCAGACCCTGCAGTCCACGATGCAGATCCGCATCCAGCCGCACCGGCACCACGCCGCCCCGGTGGCTCGACACCGCCGGACGCCGACGGTCCGCCGGAAGCTCGATCTCTTCCGGCAACCCA
>NZ_VCCH02000439.1 GCF_005938675.2 Mycobacterium sp. KBS0706 | reverse complement strand
CGGGCTGCCGGACGAGATCGAGCTTCCGGCGGACCGTCGGCGGCCGGCGGTGTCGAGCCACCGGGGAGGCGTGGTGCCGGTGCGGCTGGATGCGGATCTGCATCGGGAACTGCAGGGGCTGGCGCGGGCGAGCGGCGCGACGCTGTTCATGGTGCTGCAGGCGGGGTTGGCGGCGCTGCTGTCGCGTCTGGGGGCGGGTGAGGACATCGCGATCGGGAGCCCTGTT
>NZ_VCCH02000044.1 GCF_005938675.2 Mycobacterium sp. KBS0706 | reverse complement strand
GGTCTGGTCGGTCTGCGCGTTGTTCATAGAACGTATCATGAACACGATTCGCAGATAATACTATGAACATTGCGTTTATAGATTCCCCGCCGTCACGCCATCATCTCCACCCGGCCTAGCGCCTCGATCTCGATCGCGACCTGGGCGCCGGGCCTGATCCATTGCGTCTGCACCAGGCTGCCCAGCAGCACGAACTCGCCGGCCTTGAGGCCCCGGCCGCGGCGGGCCAGGGTTCCGGCCAGCCAGGCCAGCGCGTTCAGCGGGTGGCCCAGCACGTCGCGGCCGTGGCCGCGTCCCACCTCGGCGCCGTCGACCAGCATCCGGCCGGACAGGGCGGCCAGGTCCAGGCCGCGCCAGTCGGCGACCGGCAGGCCCAGAACGCAGCCGGCCTGGAAGAAATCATCGGCCAGCAGAGTCGGCGCCCCGAGCGCGGCGAAATCGGCATAGCGGTCGTCGACCACCTCGATCGCCGGCAGCACCGCCTCGACCGCCGCTTCCAGCACCGCGCGGCCATGCTCGCCGGGCGGCAGGTCGCGGCCGATGCGGACCGCGATCTCGCATTCGACGCCGATCCGGTGATGCGCCGCCGCCGGGAAGCGGCCGGGGCTGGCCTGGACATTGGCCTGGAATATGCCGCCCTCGCAGGGCTCCGGGATGCCGAGGAAGCGCTGCATCACCGGTGTGGTGCAGCCGATCTTCCAGCCGACCCGCGGTCCCAGCCGGGCCGACAGCTGCTGATGCACCGCATCCTGCAATCGGCGCCCGGCGGCGAGATCGGCCGGGCGCAACGCCGCCGGCAGGCCGGGAAAGGCGCCGGGCCGCAGCCGGTGGCCGGCCAGGATCCCGGCTGCAGCATGGCGATCGATTGCCATCACTCTCTCCATTGGTAGGGCTTTTATCCTCTGCTACGTTCATTCGTCGGACAAGCGGAGGAGGCCATGGCTGGGGTGATGCTCGTCACGGGTGCCGGACGGGGCATCGGCGCCGCTATCGCCCGCCAGGGCGCGGCCCGCGGCTGGCGCGTCGCGGTCAATTACGGCCGGTCACGCGAAGCGGCGGAAGCCCTGGTCGCGGAGATCGCGGCGGCCGGGGGCGAGGCCGCCGCCTTCGCCGCCGATGTTGGCGACAGCGCCGCGGTGACCGCCATGTTCGCGGAGATCGACCGGGCGCTGGGCCCGGTCACCGGCCTGGTCAACAATGCCGGGGTGATCGGGCCGGTGACCCGAGTCGACGGCCTGGACGACCCCCGCGGCCTGGCCGCGCTGTACGCCACCAACGTCTTCGCCATGTTCTACTGCAGCCGCGAGGCGATCCGCCGGATGTCGCGGCGGCAGGGCGGGCCGGGCGGCGTGATCGTCAACATCTCCTCGGTCGCGGCCCGCCATGGCGGCCTGCCGCAGGAGGTGGCCTATGCCTCGTCCAAGGGCGCGGTCGATTCGTTCACGGTGGGGCTGGCGCGGGAGGTGGCGGGCGACGGCATCCGCGTCGTCGGCCTGCGCCCGGGCCTGACCGACACCGACATCAACGACGACCATGTCGGCGGCAAGTCGGTGCTGGGTGCCGTCGCGCCGACCATTCCGATCGGCCGCATCGGCCGGCCGGAGGAGATTGCCGAGGCCGTGCTGTTCCTGTTGTCCGATGCTGCTTCGTATATGACGGCGACCACGATCGACGTGTCGGGGGGCCGCTGATCCCACCTTAGTTTTTGTCAAATCATTGCAACGCGGGAGATTTCGGCGACAATGGCCCAGGATCCAAAGAAGGTCGAAGACCGCGGCATGAAGAAAAACGGTTATCCTTCCGCCGGCTTGCATGGCCGGGTGGTCCATGACATCGGAGCCCGGATCGTCACCGGCCAGATTCCCCCCGGAGATACATTGCCGAGCGAAGGCGAGCTGGCCGAGACCTACGGCGCCAGCCGCTCGGCGATCCGCGAGGCGGTCAAGGTGCTGGCGGCCAAGGGGCTGGTCGAGCCGCGGCGCCGCTCCGGCACCCGGGTGCGGCCGCGCGAGGCCTGGAACCTGCTGGACCCCGACATCCTCGGCTGGCATTCGCCGGAGGCGCTGGTTCCGACCTTCCGCCGCGACCTGGTCGAGCTGCGCTGGGCGATCGAGCCGGCGGCGGCGGAGTTGGCCGCGCGCCGGTCGCAGCCGGAGGACCGGGCGCTGATCCAGGAGGCGCTGGACGAGATGGAAAGGGCGGGCGAAGACCCGAACGCCTTCTACAGCGCCGATGTCCGCTTCCACCTCGCCGTCTTCGCCGCCAGCCGCAACGCGCTGATCGAGCGGCTGAGCACCATCCTCGGCCCGCTCTTGACCATGAGCTTCCAGGCCCAGGCGCGGCGCAACCGGGCTTTCCCGCTGGCGGTCGGCGACCACCGCGCGGTCTATGAGGGCATCGCCGCCGGCGACGCCCGGGCGGCCCGCAAGGCGATGCAGTTCATCATGAACCAGAGCGCCCGCGAGCTGGAGGCGGCCAGCCCCGAGACAGCGATCGCCGCCGATATTCCGGCTTAGGATCGATTCGGCCGAAAGCAAAATGAGTCCCCCCTCCCGCAAGGGGAGGGGGGACTATAAAGGGTTGGAGCCCCGGCCATTTTGAGAAGGTCTCGTAGGCGGGAAACGCCGTGCAGAGCAGTTCGCCGTCTTTTACCCGATCTCCCTGATGCACACGGCGGCGCGGGTTGCCAGCGCCGCCATCCTCCGCGACAATCGCGGCCGGCCGGGCGCCATCCAGCGCCGTGCCCGAATCATAACAAGCGCATCATCGAACGATCGACGTAGGGGGAGACGCATGACGACGCTGCATGGCCTGGTCCGACGAACCGTCCTGCTCGCGGGCCTGGCGGCCTGCTTCGCGCTGCCGGGCGGCATGGCCACGGCCGCCGACGCCTTCCCGTCGCGGACGGTGACGCTGGTGGTGCCGTTCGCGGCCGGCGGCTCGACCGACCTGATCGCCCGCATCATCGCCGAGAAGATGACCGAGGATCTCGGCCAGACCGTGATCGTCGAGAACAAGGCCGGCGCCGGCGGCAACATCGGCGCCGATGCCGTCGCCAAGGCCGATCCGGACGGCTACACCATCCTGATGGGCACGATCGCGACCCATGCGCTGAACCCCGCGGTCATGAAGCAGATGCCCTATGACCCGGTGAAGGATTTCGCGCCGATCTCGCTGCTGGTGCTGGTGCCGAACGTGCTCGAGGTGAATCCCGAGCTGCCGGTCAAGTCGGTGCAGGAGCTGATCGCGCTGTTGAAGTCGAAGCCGGGCGAATACAGCTACGCCTCCTCCGGCATCGGCACGCCGCTGCACCTGTCGGGGGAGCTGTTCAAGAGCCTGGCCGGCGTCGACATGATCCATGTGCCCTATCGCGGCGCCGGGCCGGCGCTGAACGACGTGGTGGCGAACCAGGTGCCGATCATGTTCGACAACCTGCCGTCCTCCACCGCCTTCATCAAGGCGGGGACGCTGCGGCCGCTGGCGGTCACCACCAAGACCCGCTCGGCCAGCTTCCCCGACCTGCCGACGATGGAGGAGGCGGGGGTGCCGGGCTACGAGACCTACACCTGGAACGCGATCTTCGCCCCGGCGGGGACGCCGCAGGCGGTGATCGACCGGCTGAACGCCGCGGCGGTCAAGGCGGTGAAGGACCCGGCGACGCAGCCGCGCCTGGCCGAGCTCAGCGCCACCGTGGTCGGCTCCACGCCGGACGAGCTGGCCAAGCATGTGACGGCCGAGCTGGCGAAATGGGCGCCGATCGTCGAGGCGTCCGGCGCCGCCGACTCTCAGTGATCGTGGCCATCTGACAGGAGCTCCGCCGATGCCGATCGACACCCGCCGCCTGGGACGCACCGATGTCGAGGTGACCACGCTCGGCTTCGGCACGGCGGCGCTCGGCGAGCTCTTCGTCAAGGTGCCGGAGCCGCAGGCCCACGCCACGCTGCAGGCGGCCTGGGACGCCGGCATCCGCTATTTTGACACCGCGCCCTGGTACGGGCTGGGCCTGGCCGAGCACCGGCTGGGCAGCTTCCTGCACGGCCAGAACCGCGGCGAGTTCAAGGTCTCCAGCAAGGTCGGGCGCTGGCTCAAGCCGTCGCCCGACCCGGAGAACTTCCATTCCGAGAAATGGGCCGGCGGCCTGCCCTTCGATATCGTCTTCGACTATGGCTATGACGGCATCATGCGGGCGATGGAGCAGATCTGGGCGCGGCTGACGCTGCCGCGGATCGACCTGCTGCTGATCCACGACCTCGACCTGCCGCACCACAAGACCGATGCCAGGGTGCGGGCGCATCTCGACCGGCTCTCCGCCTCCGGCTGGCGGGCGCTGGAGCAGCTGAAATCCTCCGGCGTGATCGGCGCGGTCGGCGCCGGCATCAACGTCATGGGCATGATCCCGAAGTTGCTCGACGCCGCCGATCTCGACGCCTTCCTGGTGGCGATGCCCTACACGCTGATGGACCAGGAGCCGCTGGCCGAGGAGTTCCCGCTGTGCCAGAAGCACGGCGCCGGCATCGTCATCGGCGGCGTCTTCGCCTCCGGCCTGCTCGCCACCGGCCCGGTCGAAGGCGCCAAGTTCAACTACCGCGACGCGACGCCGGAGGAGCTGGAGCGCTGCCGCCGGATCGAGCGGGTCTGCGCCGCCCATGGCGTGCCGCTGGCCGCGGCGGCGCTGCAGTTCCCGCTCGGCCACCCCAGTGTCGCCTCGGTGATCCCGGGGGCGCTGTCGCCGGAGCAGGTGACGCGCAATGTCGAGAATTTCCGCTACCCGATCCCGGCCGGCCTGTGGTCGGATCTGAAATCCGAACGCTTGATTCGCGCCGACGCGCCGACCCCGTGAGCGGGCCCCGGCCGTAAGCCGGGAAGGGATTGTTTCAATGCGGGTGGCATCGATCGGCGAGTGCATGATCGAGATCGCGGTGAAGCCGGGCGGCGACGCCCAGCTGGCCAGCGGCGGGGATACGCTGAACACCGCGGTGTACCTGGCCCGCCAGGGCGTCGCGGTCGACTATGTCACCGCTCTGGGCGACGACCCGTACAGCGACGAGATGCTGGCCCGCTGGCAGGCGGAAGGGGTGGGGACCGGGCTGGTGCCGCGCCTGCCGGGCCGGGTGCCCGGCCTGTACATGATCCGCACCGACGACAAGGGCGAGCGGACGTTCCACTACTGGCGCGACCGGGCGCCCGCGCGGGAAGTCTTCGAGTTGCCAGGTGCTGACGAACTGGCGGAAACGTTGGCCGGCTATGGCCTGCTCTACTTCTCCGGCATCACCCTGTCGCTGTACAGCGACCGCGGCCGCGACGCCTTCCACGCGGCGCTGGCGGCCGCCAAGGCCAAGGGCGCGCGCATCGCCTTCGACGGCAATTACCGGCCGCGCGGCTGGCCCGACAAGGCCAAGGCGCAGGCCGTGTTCGCGCGGTTCCTGGCGCTCGCGACGCACGCCTTGCCGACCTTCGACGATGAGCAGGCGCTGTTCGGCGATGCCGACCCTGAGGCGACCATCGCCCGGCTGCGCGGCCATGGCGTCGGCGAGATCGTGGTGAAAAGCGGCGGCGAGGGCTGCCACATCGCCACGGCGGACGGGGTTGTGTCGGTGCCGGTGCCTGCGGTGGTGACCCCGGTCGACACCACCGCGGCCGGCGACAGCTTCAACGCCGGCTACCTGGCCGGCCGCTTCGCCGGGCTGGACCCGGCGGCCTCGGCGCTGCGCGGGCACCGCCTGGCCGCGGTGGTGATCGGCCACCGCGGCGCCGTGGTGCCGCGCGAGGCGATGCCGGATTTCGCCGGCGGCTCCCAGTAACGCAGGTGCTCTTTGCGTTGCCTCTCCCGCCTGGCGGGAGAGGTCGGGCGCCCGCAGGGCGACCGGGTGAGGGCTGGTCCCGGCCTCGACGCCCCGGAGCCGCTTCGCGTCTCCGACCTCTCCCGCAAGCGGGAGAGGCAACGCGTGGAGCGTTTTCGTCGTGAGGAGTGTCGTCCGGCCGCCGCAATTTGCTATGGTGCGGCGCAACCTGAATGTCCGCCCACCGCTGACCGATCGAGACCTGCCATGACCGTCGACGCCATCATCGCCCGCGCCCCGATCATCCCCGTGCTGACCGTCGAGACGGCGGCGGCGGCGGTGCCGCTGGCCCGCGCCCTGGTGGAGGGCGGCCTGCCGGTGCTGGAGGTGACGTTGCGCACCAAGGTCGCGTTCGAGGTCATCGCCGCCATGGCCTCGGAAGTGCCGGACGCGATCGTCGGCGCCGGCACCGTGCTGAACCCGGCCGACCTCGAGGCCTCGCGCAAGGCCGGCGCCGTGTTCGGCGTCAGCCCCGGCCTGACCCCGGCCCTGGCGAAGGCGGCGGAAGGCTTCCCGTTCCTGCCCGGCGCGGTGACGCCGTCTGAGATCATGGCGGCGCGCGACCTCGGCTACGGCGTGCTCAAATTCTTCCCGGCCGAGATCTATGGCGGCCAGTCGGCGCTTGCGGCCCTGGCCGGCCCCTTCGCCGGCATGCGCTTCTGCCCGACCGGCGGCGTCCGCGAATCCAACCTGCGGGCCTATCTGGCGCTGCCGAACGTCGCCGTGGTCGGCGGCACCTGGATCGCCGGCAAGGCCGAGGTGGCGGCCGGCGACTGGGCGGCGGTCACCGCCCGCGCCCGCCGCGCCGTGGCCATCGCCCGGGGCGAGGAGGAGGCGTGACCGGGGCGCCCGCTCTCGTCCTGCGCGCCAGCCGGATCGACGACCCGGCCGGGCTGCACGAGATGCACAGCCAGCCGCGCTTCCGCTGGGGCACGCTGCGGCCGCGCTACCCGTCGATCGACACGGTGCGGAAATGGCTGGAGACGCGGTCGCCCGACAACCCGCACATCGTCGCCGAGGCGGCCGGCCGGATCATCGGCGATGCCGGTCTCGACCTCGGCAAGGGCCGCCGGTCGCATGCCGCGTCGATCGGCATGGGCGTGCATGACGCCTTCGCCGGCCGCGGCGTCGGCACGGCGCTGTTGGCCGCCTTGATCGACACCGCCGACAACTGGCTGGACCTGAAGCGGCTGGAGCTGACCGTGTGGGCCGACAACGCGCCGGCCCTGGCGCTCTACCGCAGGTTCGGCTTCGTCGAGGAAGGCGTGCTGCGCGCCTATGCCTATCGCGACGGCACCTATGTTGATGCGCTGGCGATGGCGCGGTTGCGGGGAGTGGGGTAGGGCTTACCTTATCTGTCATGCCCGGGCTTGACCCGGGCATGCAGGAATGTCGACGCCGTTCTGGGTGGCCCCTGGATCGCCGGCTCAAGCCCGGCGATGACAGATCAGAGAAGGGGCAAGCCCCCGATCAATGTGCCGAGGCGGTGAAGCTGGGCTCGGCCAGGCCGCTCTGCTGCAGCTGGTCGACGATCTGCGCCTTCAGCCGCTCCAGCCCGGCCTCGTCGCCGCTCTCGGCCCGGGCCACCAGCACGTCCTGGGTGTTCGAGGCGCGCAAGAGCCACCAGCCGTCCGGCGTGGTCACCCGGGCGCCGTCGATGTCGACGACCTCGGCGCCGGCCTGGCGCAGCCGGGCCATGACCTCGTCGATCACCGCGAACTTCCGGCTCTCATCGACCTGGAACCGTACCTCGGGGGTCGAGACGGTGCTGGGGAAAGTGTCGCGCAGGTCGGCCAGCGTGCCGCCGCTGCGGCTGACCTGGGCCACCAGCCGCACGCCGCAATAGAGCGCGTCGTCGAAGCCGTACCATTTGTCGGCGAAGAAGATGTGGCCCGACATCTCGCCGGCCAGCGGCGACTTCACCTCGGCCATCTTCGCCTTGATCAGCGAGTGGCCGGTCTTCCACATCAGCGGCGTGCCACCCAGCCCGGCGATCGCATCGAACACGGTCTTGCTGGTCTTGACGTCGGCGATCACGGTGCCGCCGGGATACCGCGGCAGCACGTCGATGGCGTAGACCGCCACCAGCATGTCGCCCGGGATGATCCGGCCCTGGCCGTCGATCGCGCCGATGCGGTCGGCGTCGCCGTCGAAGGCGATGCCGAGATCGGCGCGCGCCTCGGCCACCTTGGCCTGCAGCGCCACCAGGTTGTCCGGGATCGTCGGGTCCGGATGGTGGTTCGGGAAGCGGCCGTCGATGTCGTCGAACAGCAGGATGTGCTTGCCGGGCAGCTTCGCGGTCAGGCGGCGCAGCACCTCGCCGGCGGCGCCGTTGCCGTTGTCCCAGACCACGGTCAGGTCGCGGGTGCCGTCATAGTCGCGCAGCAGCCGCTCGACATAAAGGTCGCGCAGGTCGAGGTCGCTGACGCGGCCGTCGCCCGTCTCGAGGTCGCCGGCGGTGGCGAGGCGGCCGATCTCCAGGATCTGGTCGCCATAGACCGGGCCAGAGCGCAGCACCATCTTGATGCCGTTGTAGTCCGGCGGGTTGTGCGACCCGGTGACCATCACCCCGGCATCGGCGTCCAGGTGCTTCTGGGCGAAGTACAGCATCGGGGTCGGGCCGAGCCCGACGCGCACCACCTCGATCCCGGTCGAGGCCAGGCCCTGGACCAGCGCCGCCTCCAGCTCCACCGAGCTCAGCCGGCCGTCATAGCCGACCACAACCTGCCGGCCGCCCTTGCGCTTGACGATGGTGCCGAAGGCGGCGCCCACCGCCCCGTAGTCGGCGGCGTTCAGCGTTTTGCCGATGACGCCGCGGATGTCGTATTCGCGCAGGACGGTGGGATGGAAGCTGTGGGTCATGATCGGGGGGCGGTCCTCGGAAGGGTCTTGTGGCGTCAGCCGGCCGAGCCCGGGACCGGGCGGCCGATGCTGTGGTAGCGGAAGCCGGCCGCCTGCATGTCCGCCGGCTTGTAGACGTTGCGCAGGTCGACGAAGACCGGGCCGCCCATCAGCTTGATCATCCGCGCCGGGTCGAGGGCGCGGAACTCGTTCCATTCGGTCAGCACCACGGCGCCGTCGGCGCCACGCAGCGCCTCATAGGCGCCGACGGCGTAGTCGACGTCAGTCAGCAGCTTGCGCGCCTCCTTCATCGCTTCCGGGTCATAGGCGCGGATCCGGGCCCCGGCCTTCTGCAGCACCGGCACCACGGTCAAGGCGGGCGAATCGCGCATGTCGTCGGTGTTCTGCTTGAAGGCCAGGCCCAGCACGGCGATGGTCCGGCCGGCGACGTCGCCGCCGAAGGCGGCGATCACGCGGTCCGCCATCTCGCTCTTGCGCGCCTGGTTGACCTCGATGACCGTCTCGATCAGGTGCTGCCGGGCCCCGGCCTCGCGCGCAGTCTGCACGAAGGCCAGCGTGTCCTTGGGGAAGCAGGAGCCGCCATAGCCCGGGCCGGGATGCAGGAATTTCGGGCCGATGCGCTTGTCCAGGCCGATCGACCGGGCGACGTCATGGACATTGGCGCCGACCTGCTCGCACAGATTGGCGACCTCGTTGATGAAGGTCACCTTCATCGCCAGGAAGCTGTTGGCGGCGTATTTGATCAGCTCCGCCGTCTCCAGCGCCGTGGTCACGATCGGGCGCTCGATCAGGTACAGCGGCCGGTAGACGTCGGACAGGACCTTCCTGGCGCGGTCGCCCTCAATGCCGATGACCACCCGGTCCGGCAGCATGAAGTCGCCGATCGCCGAGCCCTCGCGCAGGAATTCGGGGTTGGAGGCGATGTCGAAATCGGCGTCCGGCCGGACCTTCCGGATCACCTCGGCGACCTTGCGGCCGGTGCCGACCGGCACCGTCGACTTGGTGACGACGACGGCGTAGCCGGTCAGCGCCCGGGCGATCTCCTCGGCCGCGGCGAAGACATAGGACAGGTCGGCATGGCCGTCGCCGCGCCGGCTGGGCGTGCCGACCGCGATGAACACCGCACCGGCGCCGTCGACCGCCGCCGCCAGGTCGGTGGTGAAGGACAGCCGGCCGGCGGCCGCGTTCTTCGCCACCAGCGCGTCGAGGCCCGGCTCGTAGATCGGCATCTCGTTGCGCCTGAGCTGCTCGATCCGGCCGGGGTCCTTGTCGACGCAAATGACGTCATGGCCGAATTCGGAGAAGCAGGCGCCGGAGACGAGTCCGACATAGCCGCTGCCGATCATCGCGATGCGCATGGGGGCGCCTACTCCAACATTTCGCCGGCCAGCCCGGCCGGGTTACAGATAGCGTGAGACCGCCTCGCGCAGGGCGGCGGACAGGTCCGGGCGGTCCAGCCCATAGGCCAGGTTGGCAGCGATGAAGCCGACCTTGTCGCCGCAATCGAAGCGGTCGCCCTCGAAGCGCACGCCGTGGAAGGGCTGGTGGCCGATCAGCCGGGCCATCGCGTCGGTCAGCTGGATCTCGCCGCCGGCGCCGCGCTCCTGCCGGTCGAGATGCGCGAACACCTCCGGCTGCAGGATGTAGCGGCCGACGATCGACAGGTCGGACGGGGCCTCCTCCGGCTTCGGCTTCTCGACCAGGCCGGTGACCTCGGCCACCGTGCCGTCGTCCTGGCCGATCGCCAGGATGCCGTAGCGCGAGGTCTGGGCCTTCGGCACCTCGCGCACCGCGATCAGGTTGCCGCCGTGCCCGGCATAGGCCTGCGCCATCTGCGCCAGCAGCGGCGTCTGGCATTTGAAGATCTCGTCCGGCAGCAGCACGGCGAAGGGCCGGTTGCCGACCAGGTGGCGGGCGCACCAGACGGCGTGGCCGAGGCCCAGCGGCTGGGCCTGGCGGACGAAGCTGAACTGGCCGGGCGGCAGCTCGGCGTCGCGCGCCGCCTTCAGCTGCTCCGCCTTGTTGCGGGCCTCGAGCGAGGCGTAGAGCTCGGCATTCTCGTCGAAATGATCCTCCAGCGCGGTCTTGCCGCGGCTGGAGACGAAGACGAACTCCTCGATCCCGGCGGCCTTGGCCTCCTCGACCGCGTATTGCAGCACCGGCTTGTCGACGACGCAGAGCATCTCCTTCGGCACTGCCTTGGTGGCGGGCAGCGACCGGGTGCCGAGACCCGCGACGGGAAACACGGCTACCTTGACGGGTTCGGACATGAATACCTTCTTCCGAAAAATCAGGACGCCCGTTTAGAACGCTCCACATCCCGCCTTGTGCCATAGAGCGAGGCGAAAGGGAAATCGGGCAGACGGCTCACGGCCGCCCTGGCCGGAAGGATGGCCCGCATCGGCCCGATGGACACCGCCGGAAATCGCGCTACGGCAGCAGCAGGGGCGCCAGGTATTGCCGGATGTTGGCCTCGAACTGGCGGTCGAACTCGGCCATTCCGTCCTGCAGCAGGCCGGCCTCGGCGCGGCTCTGGTCGGCGACGCTGGAGCCGTCGGTCACGGTGGTCGAGCGTTCGACCCTGACGTCGGTGTAGCCGCCGGTGTAATTGCCGACCGGGCCGACCTGCAGCCGGGCGGTCAGCCGCAGGGTCAGCCTCTGCGACGGCTGGTCCTTGAAGATCGAAGTGATGCCGCCCTGGGTCGCCAGCGGCTCCCGGGTCAGGCCGGCCTCCTGGATGATCAGCTGCGCCGCGCCGGCGCGGCCGCCGGCCTGCAGCCGCGCGGCGGCCCAGCCGCGGATCGCCGCCGCCGGGCTCTGCCCCGACTGCGTCGCGCCCGGCACCGACCGGTCGACCGTGTCGATCCGGGCGACGTTCAGCCGGATCGGCGGGCGGCCGGCGAAGCTGACCGGCGCGACCGCGGCCAGCTCCGGGCCGCCGCAGGCGCCGAGCAGCAGCAGGGCGGCGCCGGCCAACAGGCTGCGACGGTTCGGATGGGGCATCGGGTCCTCCGGTCGGCTCAGGCGGCGTACAGCGCCGCGAGCTGGTCCCGGTCGAAATCGTACCGGGTGTTGCAGAACTCGCAGGCGACCTCGACCCGGCCGTCGACGGCCAGGCCCTCGATCTCCGCCTTCGGCATCGATTTCAGCATCGACGCCACCCGCTCGCGCGAGCAGCGGCAGGAAAAGCGCATCGGCTGCGACGGGAAGACCCGGACGCCGTCCTCATTATAGAGGCGGAACAGCAGCGCCTCGCCGGACAGGGCCGGCTGGGTCAGCTCGTCATCGGTGGCGGAGCCGAGCAGCACCATGGCGCGGCGCCAGTCGTCCTCGCGGTCGGTCGGCACCTGCTTCTCGGGGTCGGGCAGGCGCTGCAGCATGATGCCGCCGCCGCGCCAGCCGGCCTCGCCGTGCCGGACGGCGGAGCGCAGCCCGGCCTGCAGCTGCTCCGATTGCCGGAAATAATGCTGGGCGCATTCCCACAGCGTCTCGCCGGACAGGTCGACGATGCCCTGGTAGCGCTCGGTGTCCTGGCCCTGGTCGACGGTGAAGGCCAGGTGGCCGCGGCCCAGCAGCGCCGGCACCGTGGTGGCGGTGCCGGTCAGCCGGGCCTCGTCGAACATGGCGTTGGCGCGGACCGCGCCGTCGGTGGTGACGTCGGCCACCACCAGCCGCACCGGCCCGTCGCCCTTGGCCTGCAGGGTGAACACCCCCTCGTATTTCAGGGCGCTGGCCAGGAGAGCGGTCAACACCACCGTCTCGGCCAGAAGATGGGCGACCGGCTCGGGATAGGCGTGGCGGCCCAGGATCTCGTCGAGCAGCGGGCCGAACCGGACCAGCCGGCCGCGCAGCCCCGACGCCTCGATCTGGAAGGGGAGGATGAGGTCATCGCCCCCCGTCTTTGACACCGCCATGATCACTTCGCCTCGAGGGCCCCCAGGCACCACAGCAAGATACCCTTCTGGGCGTGCAGGCGGTTCTCCGCCTCGTCCCAGACCACGGATTGCGGGCCGTCGATCACCCCGTCCGTCACCTCCTCGCCGCGATGGGCCGGCAGGCAGTGCATGAACAGGGCGTCCGGCTTGGCCTGCGCCATCAGCCGCTCATCGACCTGGTAGGGCCGCAGCAGGTTGTGGCGCGACGGCGCGTCCTTGTCGCCCATCGACACCCAGGTGTCGGTGACCACCAGGTCGGCGCCGCGCACCGTCGTCTCCGGGTCGGTGCCGACCGAGATGCGGGCGCCCTCGCGATGCGCCCACTGGATCAGGTCGGCCGGCGGCGACAGCTCGTCCGGGCAGGCCAGGCGCAGCTCGAAATCGAACATGCCGGCGGCGCGGATCCAGGACCGGGCGACGTTGTTGCCGTCGCCGGTCCAGGCGGCGACGCGCCCGGCGATCGGCCCGCGCTTCTCCTCGAAGGTCATCACATCGGCCATCAGCTGGCACGGATGGGTCTCGTCGGTCAGGCCGTTGATCACCGGCACCGTGGCGTTCTCGGCCATCTCGCGCAGCCGGTCCTCGTCCGAGGTGCGCAGCATGATGATGTCGACATAGCGCGACAGCACCCGGGCGGTGTCGCCGATGGTCTCGCCGCGGCCGAGCTGGATCTCGGTGCCGGTCAGCATCACCACCTCGCCGCCGAGCTGGCGCATCCCGACCTCGAAGGAGACGCGGGTGCGGGTCGACGGCTTCTCGAAGATCAGCGCCAGGGTGCGGCCGGCCAGCGGCTTCGACGCGGCGCCGCGCGGATCGGTGCGCTTCAGCTCGATCGACCGGTCGATGATCCGGCGCAGATCGGCCTTGGGCAGGTGGTGCAGGTCGGTGAAGTGCCGGATGTCAGCCATTCACAACCGCCTTCGCCGCCCGGGCGGTGCAGACTTGGTCGAGGATCGAGACGGCCTCGGCGATCTCCGTCGCGCCGATGGTCAGCGGCGGCAGGATGCGGACGACGTTCTCGCCGGCGCCGACGGTCAAGAGGCCGGCGGCGCGCAGCTCGGGGACCAACTCGTCGCTCTTCTGCACGCATTTCAGGCCCAGCATCAGCCCGGTGCCGCGCACCTCCTCCAGCACCGCCGGATGGCGGGCGACCAGCGCCTCCAGCTCGGCCTTCAGCTGCCGGCCGGTGCGCTCGACGCTTTCGAAGAAGCCGTCGGCCAGGACGATGTCGAGCACGGCGTTGCCGATCGCCGTCGCCAGCGGGTTGCCGGCATAGGTCGAGCCATGGGTGCCCGGGGTCATGCCGCAGGCCGCCTCCTCGGTCGCCATGAAGGCGCCGAGCGGGAAGCCGCCGCCGATGCCCTTGGCGACGCACATCACATCCGGCGTGATCCCGGCCCATTCATGGGCAAAGAACTTGCCGGTGCGGCCGTAGCCGCACTGGATCTCGTCGAAGAACAGCAGCAGGCCGAACTCGTCGCAGACGCGGCGCAGCTCGCGCAGATACTCCGGCGTCGCCGCCTTGATGCCGCCCTCGCCGATGATCGGCTCGATGCAGATCGCCGCGGTCTCGTCGGTGATCGCCGCGCGCAGCTCGTTCATGTTGCCCCAGGCGACCTGGTCGAAGCCGTCGACCAGCGGGCCGAAGCCCTTGATCAGCTTCTCGCCCTTGGCGGCCGAGATCGCGGCCAGGGTGCGGCCGTGGAAGCTGTTGGTGACGGTGATGATCCGCCAGCGCTTCGGGTTGCCGCGGGTATAATGATACTTGCGCACCAGCTTGGTGGCGCCTTCCCAGGCCTCGGCGCCGGAATTGGTGAAGAACACCGTATCGGCGAAGGTGCTGTCGACCAGCCGCTGGGCCAGGCGCTCGCCCTCCGGGATCCGGTACAGGTTCGAGACGTGCCACAGCTTCGCGCCCTGCTCCTGCAGGGTCCGCACCAGATGCGGGTGGCAGTGGCCCAGCGCCACGACCGCGATGCCCGCCGCGAAATCCAGGTATCGTCGCCCGTCGGTCCCGAACAGATACGCCCCTTCGCCCCGCGCGAAGGCGAGGTCGGCACGCGCATAGGTCGGCATGACAGCGGGAATCATGGACAGGCTCGCTTGGAGTGAGTCTCGGTCAGAGTCTCGTGGTTGCGGGAAGGCTCGGACTAAGCCCAGCTTATGCGGCGCTTGTCAACGCGCGCCCGTGCCGTTATAACGCGCGCTCCGTTCGGGTGGCGAGGCCGGGGTCCGATCCCCGGGGCATGCCCAACCACCCTCCATCGTCTTCCTTCGGAAGGACCGAAAATGCCCAAGATGAAGACCCATTCCAGCGCCAAGAAGCGCTTCCGGCTGACCGCCTCCGGCAAGGTCCGCTACAACTCGGCCTATCGCCGCCACCGCCTGCTGACCAAGACCAAGGCGGCCAAGGAGCGGAACCAGGGCACCAAGGTGATGTGCGACGCCGACGCGACGAAGGTGAAGCGCTACCTCCTGGTTAACGGCTGAGCAGAGGAGCGCTGAGCAATGGCACGAGTTTCCCGCGGCGTCACCAGCCACGCCCGCCACAAGAAGATCCTCAAGCTCGCCAAGGGCTATCGGGGCCGCGCTTCGACCAACTATCGCATTGCGATCGAGAAGGTCGAGAAGGCGCTGCGCTATGCCTATCGCGATCGCCGCAACAAGAAGCGTGATTTCCGCGGCCTGTGGATCCAGCGCATCAACGCCGGCGTGCGCGAGCACGGCCTGACCTATTCGAAGTTCATGCACGGCATCAAGCTGGCCGGCATCGACATCGACCGCAAGGTCATGTCCGACATCGCCACGCGCGAGCCGGAGTCGTTTAAGGCCTTGGTCGATCAGGCCCAGGCCGCGCTCAAGAACGCCGCTTGATCCTCGTCCCGCTCCGGCGGGACTGGATAAAGCGAAAGGAAGCGGGGGTCGGGCCTGAGGGCTCGGCCCCTTTTTTCATGGCCGCTGTCTTAACGCAGTGAGGGGCGGCCGATGCCATCGAGGATTGCCAGGCGATGGAACAGGTAGAGACGCTGAAGCGCGAGGTGACCGCGGCGCTGGCCCAGGCCCCGGACCTCGCGGCCCTGGACTCCGTGCGGGTCGCGGCGCTGGGCAAGAAGGGCAGCCTGACCGGCCTGTTGGCGGGCCTGCGCGACCTCGACCCCGAGGCGCGCAAGGCCTTCGGCGCCGCGCTGAACGTGGCCAAGGACGAGATCACGGCCCTGCTCGATGCCCGCAAGGCGGAGCTGGAGCGCGCGGCGCTGGACGCCAAGCTGGCGCGCGAGACGGTCGACGTCACCCTGCCGGCGCGGCCGGAGCGGACCGGCCGGATCCACCCGATCAGCCAGACCCGCGACGAGATGGTCGCGATCTTCGCCGAGATGGGCTTCACCGTCGCCGAAGGCCCGGACATCGAGGACGACTGGCACAACTTCACCGCGCTGAACATCCCGCCGGAGCATCCGGCGCGGCAGATGCACGACACCTTCTATCTGCCGGACCGGCCGGACGGGAAAGCGGCGGTGCTGCGCACCCACACCTCGCCGGTGCAGATCCGTACCATGCTGTCGCAGAAGCCGCCGATCCGCATCGTCGCGCCGGGCCGGACCTTCCGGTCGGATTACGACCAGACCCACACCCCGATGTTCCATCAGATCGAGGGGCTGGTGATCGACGAGGCCATCCATATGGGCCATCTGCGCGGCTGCCTGATCGAGTTCTGCCGCGCCTTCTTCGACCTGCCGGACCTGCCGCTCCGCTTCCGTCCCAGCTTCTTCCCCTTCACCGAGCCCTCGGCCGAGGTCGATATCGGCTGCTCGCGCAAGGGCGGCGAGCTCAAGCTCGGCAATTACGGCGACTGGCTCGAGATCCTGGGCTGCGGCATGGTCCATCCGAAGGTGCTGGACGCCTGCGGCATCGACTCGACCCGCTACCAGGGCTTCGCCTTCGGCATGGGGATCGAGCGCCCGGCGATGCTGAAATACGGCATCCCCGACCTGCGCACCTTCTTCGAGGCCGATCTGCGCTGGCTGAAGCACTACGGCTTCGTGCCGCTCGACGTGCCCAGCCTGGCCACCGGCCTGACCCGCTGAGCCCGTCCGATAATGCTACTGGCGTGGCCGTCTGACGGTGGTTTTTCCGCTTCCGGTGCTCACGGACTCAATGTCCGCTGCGCTCCGGTTCTCAAAACCACCGCCATCCGACTCACGCCAGCGCATTCTCGAACGGGCTCGGGCAAGCTCTTGTTGATCCAATCCGCCGCAGCGAGACCGAGATCATGAAATTCACGCTGTCCTGGTTGAAGGACCATCTCGACACCACGGCGTCGCTGGGCGAGATCACCGATACGCTGACCAGCCTCGGCCTCGAGGTCGACGGCGTCGAGGACCCGGCCGCCGAGCTGGCGCCTTTCACCATCGCTTATGTCAAATCGGCGGTGCAGCACCCCAACGCCGACCGGCTCAGGGTCTGCATCGTCGATACCGGCCGCGGCGAGGTCCAGGTGGTGTGCGGCGCCCCCAACGCCCGCACCGGCATGAAGGGCGTGTTCGCGCCGGCCGGATCGTATATCCCCGGCACCAAGGTCGACCTCAAGGCCGGCATGATCCGCGGCGAGGCATCGAACGGCATGCTGGTGTCGGAGCGCGAGCTCGGCCTGTCGGACGAGCATGACGGCATCATCGACCTGCCGGAGGATGCGCCGCTCGGCGCTTCCTTCGCCGCCTGGCGCGGCCTGGACGACCCGGTGATCGAGATCGGGCTGACCCCGGACCGGGCCGATTGCGCCGGCATCCGCGGCATCGCCCGCGACCTCGCCGCCGCCGGCCTCGGCACGCTGAAGCCGCTCGACGAGACGGCGGTCGAGGGTCGCTTCCGCACCGACCTGACGGTCGGCCTCGACTTCCCGGTCGACGCCGCCTCGGCCTGCCCGATGTTCGCGGCGCGGGTGTTCCGCGGGGTGAGGAACGGCCCGAGCCCGGCCTGGCTGCAGGCGCGGCTGAAGGCGATCGGGCTGCGGCCGATCTCGCTGCTGGTCGACATCACCAACTACTTCACCTTCGACCGCAACCGGCCGCTGCACGTCTTCGACCAGGCCAAGGTCCGCGGCGGCTTGCGGCTGCGCCTGTCGCAGGGCGGCGAGACGCTGGCGGCGCTGAACGACAAGACCTACACGCTGGGCGCCGGCGTCACCGTGATCGAGGACGACAGTGGGCCGCTCAGCCTCGGCGGCATCATGGGCGGCGCGTCGACCGGCGTGTCCGGGGACACCAGCGAGGTGATCCTGGAGGCGGCGCTGTTCGACCCGGTGCGCACGGCGATGAGCGGCCGGGCGCTGGGCGTCACCAGCGATGCACGCTACCGCTTCGAGCGCGGCGTCGACCCGGCGGCGGTGGTCGCCGGCATCGAGCAGGCGACCCGGATGATCCTGGAGCTGTGCGGCGGCGAGGCGTCTCAGCTGGTGATCGCCGGGGGTGAGCCGGATTGGCGCCGGACCCTGACGCTGCGCCCGGCGCGGGTCGAGAGCCTGGGCGGCCTCGACGTGGCGCGCGACCGGCAGGTGGCGATCCTCTCGGCGCTGGGCTTCGGCGTCTCGGATGGCGCCGACGGGCTGATCCAGGCGGCTGTGCCGTCCTGGCGTGGCGATGTCCAGGGCGAGGCCGACCTGGTCGAGGAGGTGCTGCGGGTCACCGGCTATGACGCCATCCCGGCGGTGCCGCTGCCCAAGCTGACCTCGCTGACCCAGCCGGCCCTGACGCCGGCGCAGAAGGCGCGTGAGCTGGTGCGGCGTACCCTCGCCGCCCGCGGCCTGGACGAGGCGGTGACCTGGTCCTTCATGGATGGGCGCGACGCCGGCTGGTTCGGCTTCCAGAACAGCGGGCTCAAGCTCCTCAACCCGATCGCGTCGGATCTCGACACGATGCGGCCCTCGGTGCTGCCGACCCTGATCCGGGCGGCCGGCCGCAACGCCGCGCGCGGCCTGCCCGACGTGGCGCTGTTCGAGATCGGTCCGGCCTATCGCGATGCCAGCGAGACCGGCCAGGCCATGGTCGCCGCCGCGGTCCGCGCCGGATCCAGCGGTCCGCGTCATTGGGCGCAGGCGCCGCGGCCGGCCGATGTGTTCGACGCCAAGGCAGACGCCATCGCGGCGCTGGAGGCGGCGGGGGCGCCGGTCGCCAACCTCGCAGTCTCGACCGACGCGCCGGACTGGTACCATCCGGGCCGCTCCGGCTGCCTGCGGCTGGGGCCGACGGTGCTGGCGCATTTCGGCGAGCTGCACCCGGCGGTGCTGGCGGGGCTGGAGGTCGACGGGCCGGTGGTCGGCTGCGAGGTCTTCCTCGACGCCGTGCCGCAGCCGAAGAAGAAGGCCGGCACGGCCAAGCCGCTGCTGAAGCTGGCGGCGTTCCAGCCGGTGGTGCGCGACTTCGCCTTCGTGGTCGAGGAGGCGGTGCCGGCCGACCGCATCCTCAAGGCGGCGAAGGGCGCGGACAAGGCGCTGGTCGCCGATGTCGCCCTGTTTGACGTCTATCGCGGCCCGGGCGTGGCGGAGGGCCGCAAGTCCCTGGCGCTGGCGGTGACGCTGCAGCCGGTCGAGGCGACCCTGACCGACGAGGCGATCGAGGCCGTGGGCAAGAAGATCGTCGCCGCGGTCGAGAAGCAGGGCGGCACGCTGCGGGGGTAGGGGACAGGCGTTCACTCCCCATTCCTGTCATGCCCGGGCTTGACCCGGGCATCCAGGGACTGTCGATGCCGCTCTGGGTGGCCCCTGGATTGCCGGGTCAAGCCCGGCAATGACAATGAAGGGGAGGGCGGTTAAGCCTCAGCGCCGCCGCAGCGGCCGGGGCTTGGGCAGGGGGATGTCGGCCAGGGCGCTCGGCACCGGCTCGAAGGCCACCTTCTGCGCCCGGGGGCGGGCGTGCATCGCGATCATCGCGCCGATGCCGTCGGTGCCGGCAGCGCCGTCATCCTCGGCGTCGCCCTCGCCGTCGGCCGCGGCCAGCAACGGCTCGTCCAGCACATCCGGCCGGCGGTCGGGCACCGGCGGCTGGAATGCCGGAGAGGCGACCCGCGGCGCGGCCGCGGCCGGCGCCTCGGCGACATAGGCGCCGGTGCCCTCATGCGATTCGAACGCTGCGTCCAGCAGCTCCGCCATCTGGGCGTTGCGGGCGATCGGGCTGGTGCCGCCGAACACCACGCCGATCAGCCGCGTGCGGCCGCGCACCGCCGACGCCACGAGATTGTAGCCCGCGGCCCGGATGTAGCCGGTCTTCATCCCGTCCATGCCGGCATAGGACTGCATCAGCCGGTTGTGGTTCGGGAAGTTGCGGCCGCGATAGCGGAAGTTCTTGGTCGCGAAATAGGGGTAGTACTGCGGGTAGTCGTTGATCAGCGCCCGGGCCAGCACCGCCATGTCATGCGCGGTCGACACGTTGTCCGGGTCCGGCAGGCCGTTGGTCGAGGTGAAGTTGGTGCGGCTCATGCCCAGCGCCCGCGCCTGCTGCGTCATCAGCCGGGTGAAGCGGGCCTCGTTGCCGCCGATGGTCTCGGCCAGCACCACCGATGCGTCATTGGCCGACTGGGTGACCAGGCCCAGGATCGCGTCCTCGACCCGGATGCGGGACCCGGTCGCGAGGCCCAGCTTGGTCGGCGACTGGGAGGCGGCGTAGCTCGACACCGGCAGCCGCGTGTCCAGCGTCAGCTCGCCCCGCTCCAGGCTGCGGAACGTCAGATACAGCGTCATCAGCTTGGTCAGCGACGCCGGATACAGCTGCTGGTTCGCGTTCTCCTCGTGCAGCACCTCGCCGGTGCGCGCGTCGATGACATAGGCGGCATAACGCGACGCCGCCTCGGCCCGGGCGGGCAGAAGCGCCAAAGTGAGGCAGGCGAGAAGAATTGCCGCCGATCGCGCAACGAAAGCTGTCATGCCGACCCCCCGCTCCACGCCACTTGCGGATCTTTGGTTAAGGCGTGATTTCAGAAGTCTAAATTAAGTCGTTGATTTTTGTCCATAAACCAATTCGTGAACACGGCAAAAAGATATGCCGGCCTCGACATCCGCCCGGTTGCAGACATCCTGACAGCATCGCGTGTCCCGCGGCAACGGCCTTGGCCGCGGGGCGCCATATGTCCGGCATGTTGCAGTGCACAAAAAACGTTGACAGATCGAATCGATCTGCTCATATATGCGCCATGTTGCAGTGCAGCATGGCTGGGTGGGCGCCCCGGGCGACGGCAGTCGGCTGCGAAGCATGAGGAGCCGTTCGTCATGACCACCGCCAAGAGCCGTGCCGGCGCGGGCAAGCCCGCCGCCGTCGACACCAACATCGAGACCGTGAGGGACACCGTGACTGACACCGTCAAGGCCAGCCAGGCCGCCGTCGAGAAGAATGTCGCCCAGGGCCTCGCCCTGTCCAAGGACCAGTTCGAGAAGGCCGCCCAGGCCGCGACCAAGAACGTCGACGAGCTGGTCGCCTTCGCCAAGGGCAATGTCGACGCCGTGTTCGCGTCGGCCGCCATCTTCGCCCAGGGCACCGAGCAGCTGACCCGCGCCTGGTTCGCGCTGCAGCACGGCGCCGCCGAGCAGGCCGCCGAGGCGACCCGCTCGCTGTTCGCCGCCAAGACCCTGCGCGAGGTCGTCGACCTGCAGTCGACCTACAGCAAGACCGCCTTCGACGGCCTCGTCGCCGAGAGCAGCAAGCTGTCGGAGCTGGGCCTGAAGGTGACCAACGACGCCGTGGCGCCGATCGCCGCCCGCGTCAACGTCGCGGTCGAGAAGCTGTCCAAGCCGCTCGCTGCCTGATCCGTCCTCCTCCCCCGGATCGGCGGCCGCACGGCCCCGGCGACATCGCGTCGCCGGGGCCGTTCGCATTTCAGCTTTCCGCGTTCTTTCGCATCGCAGGCCTACAACTCCGGGCCTCGCGGCACTATCATCATGATCGGGTTCAAAACCGGCAGCACGCATCCCATATCCATGAGCGACACCGAACGGAAGGATGATCGAGGAGGCGGCAACGACGCCGGCACGGGGGTTGTCGTTCAGACCAGGACGCGGACGAAGAAGCCGTCCATGTACAAGGTCCTGATGCTGAACGACGATTACACGCCGATGGAGTTCGTCGTCCATGTCCTGGAACGCTTCTTCGCGAAGAGCCGCGAGGAAGCCACCACCATCATGCTCCATGTGCACCGGCGGGGTGTGGGCGTCTGCGGCGTCTTCACCTACGAGGTCGCGGAGACGAAGGTGGCGCAGGTGATGGACTTCGCGCGCCGCAATCAGCATCCTCTACAATGTATTCTTGAGAAGGCCTGACCAGAGGTCTGGCGGGCCCTTCCGGCATGGGGACGACCGATGCTCTCGCGGAATCTGGAGCAGACGCTGCACAGGGCCCTCGCTTTCGCCAATGAGCGACGGCATGAGTACGCCACGCTCGAACACCTGTTGCTGGCGCTGTCAGAAGACCAGGACGCCGTGGCCGTGATGCGGGCCTGCGGCGTCAATCTCGAAAAGCTGCGCCGCGATCTCGTCGGCTATATCGACACCGAGCTCGCAACCCTGAAGATCGACGGGATCGAGGACGCGAAGCCGACCGCCGGCTTCCAGCGCGTGCTGCAGCGCGCCGCGATCCACGTCCAGTCCTCGGGGCGGGAGGAGGTGACTGGCGCCAACGTGCTGGTCGCCCTGTTCTCCGAGCGCGAGAGCCATGCGGTATATTTCCTGCAGGAGCAGGACATGTCCCGCTTCGACGCGGTGAACTACATCAGCCACGGCATCGCCAAGGCCGGTGCTTCGGGCGCGGCACGGACCGGGTCCGGGTCGGGCGAATCAGCGCGTCCGGTGTCGGGCGCCGATGAGGACGCGCAGGCGGAGAAGGTCGTGAAGAAGGGCTCGGAGGCGCTCAGGACCTATTGCGTCAACCTCAACGAGAAGGCGACGAAGGGCAAGATCGACCCCTTGATCGGCCGCGAGGCCGAGATCGAGCGGACGATCCAGATCCTGTGCCGCCGCTCGAAGAACAACCCGCTCTATGTCGGCGACCCCGGGGTCGGCAAGACCGCGATCGCCGAGGGGCTGGCCCGCCGCATCGTCGATGGCGAGGTGCCGCCGGTGCTGGCCGACGCCACCATCTTCGCCCTCGACATGGGCGCGCTCTTGGCCGGCACCCGCTATCGCGGCGACTTCGAGGAGCGGCTGAAGGCGGTGATGTCGGAGCTGGAGAACCTGCCCGGCGCGGTGCTGTTCATCGACGAGATCCACACCGTGATCGGCGCCGGCGCCACCTCGGGCGGGGCGATGGACGCCTCCAACCTGCTGAAGCCGGCCCTGGCCTCGGGCGCGCTGAAATGCATCGGGTCGACCACCTACAAGGAATACCGCAACTACTTCGAGAAGGACCGCGCCCTGGTGCGCCGGTTCCAGAAGATCGACGTCAACGAGCCGTCGGTCGACGACACGATCAAGATCCTGCAGGGGCTGAAGACCTATTACGAGAAGCACCACCAAGTGCGCTACACCGCGGATGCGATCCGCGCCGCGGTGGAGCTGTCGGCCCGCTATATCGGCGACCGCAAGCTGCCGGACAAGGCGATCGACGTGATCGACGAGGCCGGCGCCGCCCAGATGCTGCTGCCGCCGTCGCGGCGGAAGAAGACCATCGGCATGCGCGACGTCGAGGCGGTGGTGGCGAAGATCGCCCGGATCCCGCCGAAGAGCGTCAGCCGCGACGACAAGGCGCTGCTGCAGACCCTGGACCGCGACCTGAAGACGCTGGTGTTCGGCCAGGACCAGGCGATCGACGCCCTGGCGGCGGCGATCAAGCTGGCCCGCGCGGGCTTGCGGGAGCCGGAGAAGCCGATCGGCAACTACCTGTTCTCCGGCCCGACCGGCGTCGGCAAGACCGAGGTGGCGCGGCAGCTGTCCCGGCTGCTCGGCATCGAGCTGGTGCGCTTCGACATGTCGGAATACATGGAGCGGCACTCGATCAGCCGGCTGATCGGCGCCCCGCCGGGCTATGTCGGCTTCGACCAGGGCGGGCTGATGACCGATTCGGTCGACCAGCACCCGCACTGCGTGCTGCTCTTGGACGAGATCGAGAAGGCGCATCCGGATGTGTTCAACATCCTGCTGCAGATCATGGATCACGGAAAGCTGACCGACCACAACGGCAAGTCGGTCGATTTCCGCAACGTCATCCTGATCATGACCACCAATGCCGGCGCCACCGAGCTGACCAAGCAGTCGATCGGCTTCGGCGCCACCCGCAAGGACGATGCGGGCACCGAGGCGATCAACCGGATGTTCACGCCGGAGTTCCGCAACCGGCTGGACGCGACCATCGCCTTCGGCCATCTGACGCCGGAGATCGTGGCCCAGGTGGTCGACAAGTTCGTGATCCAACTGGAGACCCAGCTGGCCGACCGGCACGTCACCATCGAGCTGTCCTCGGCGGCGCGGCAGTGGCTGGTCAAGCGCGGCTATGACGAGCTCTACGGCGCCCGGCCGATGGCCCGGGTGATCCAGGAGCACATCAAGAAGCCGCTGGCCAACGAGCTCCTGTTCGGCAAGCTGGTCAAGGGCGGCCAGGTCCGGGTCGACGTCGCGGCGGACGGCGAGACTCTGGCGTTCGAGTACATCGAGAACCCGACCGCCCCGGTCTCCTCCGACGACGCGGCCAAGGAACCCGAGCTGGCCTGATTGGCGGGTCGGCGCAAAAGACAAAGGGGCGTCCCGGTCGGGGCGCCCTTTTGGTTTGGGGGACGGAGCAGACCGAGGGGCGACTTACAGATTGCCTCTCCCGTTTACGGGAGAGGTCGGAGACGCGAAGCGGCTCCGGGTGAGGGGAGGGCGTCGAGGCCCGGGCCCGCCCTCACCCGGTCGTCCTGCGGACGCCCGACCTCTCCCGCCAGGCGGGAGAGGCAATCGGCTCTGCCGACCAGCAGTCACCCCCGCATCGCCTCCTCCAGCACGGCGAAGATGCGCGGGCTGGCGGATTGGGCGGCGTTGAAGCGCAGGTAGCGGCCGGCGCTGCGGGACGGGCTGAACACGTCGCCCGGGGCCAGCACCAGGTCGCGGGCGAGGGCGCGGCGCGCCACCTCGGCCGAATCGAGGCCGTCGGGCAGGGCCGCCCACAGGAACATGCCGCCGCGCGGCTCGACCCAGGGGACCAGGCCGAGGGCGCCGAGCCGCCGCGCGGTCTCGCCCATCGTCCGCGCCAGCCGGCCGCGCAGCCCCTCGACATGGCGGCGGTAGCTGCCGTCGGTCAGCAGCCGGTGCACCAGCCGCGCCGCCAGCGCGCTGTTGGAGAAGCTGGTGGCGAGCTTGAGGTCGGTCAGCCCCTCGATCCAGTCCGGCCGGGCGGCGATGAAGCCGCAGCGCACCGCGGCCGACAGGGTCTTGGAGAAGCTGCCGATATGGATCACCCGCTGCAGCCCGTCCAGCGCGGCCAGGCGCGGCGACGGCTCAGTCTCGAAATCGGCGAAGATGTCGTCCTCCACCACCACCAGGTCATGCGCCTCGGCCAGCATCAGCAGCCGGTGCGCCGCCTGCGGCGACAGGCTGGCGCCGGTCGGGTTGTGCAGGGCGGCGTTGGTGACATAGAGCTTCGGCCGGTGCTCCGCCGCGGCACGAGAGAAGGCGTCGAGGTCGGGGCCGGCCGGGGTGCGTGGCACTCCGATCACCCGGGCGCGGTGGGCGCGCAGCACGCCGAGAAAGTTGAAGTAGCAGGGGTCGTCGACCAGCACGGCGTCGCCCGGTTCCAGCAGGAACCGGCCGATCAGGTCGATCGCCTGGGTGCCGCCATCCGCCAGCAGGATCTGGCCGGCCTCGGCGACGATGCCGCGTTCTGCCAGCCGCCCGGCCAGGTGCCGGCGCAGGGGGGCGAAGCCGAGCGGCGAATCATACTCGACCAGGCCTTCGCCCTCCGACCGGGCCAGGCCACGCAGCGCCCGCCGGATCGCCGGGTCGGGCATCCAGTCGGCCGGCAGCCAGCCGCAGCCCGGCTTCAGCGTCGGACTATCCGTATCCTCCAGCGCCTGGCGGGCGATCCACAGCGGGTCGATGGTGCGGTCCAGCCGCCGGCCGGGTTCGGCCAGGGTCAGGGGCTGGGCCTTCCGGGCGACGTAGAAGCCGGAGCCGGGGCGGGCGGCGATCGCCCCCTCCGCCGCCAGCCGGTCATAGGCCTCGACCACGGTCGATTTCGACACGCCCAGCGCCTCGGCCAGGCGGCGGATCGACGGCACCTTGGCGCCCGGCGCCAGGGCACGGCTCTCGATCCGCTGCCGGATGCTGTCCATCACGGTCGAGACCAGGGTGGCGCCGTGTCTTGGCACAGAAACGAGATCGAGCATCCGTACCGGGCTCCGGATCAGGACAGTTCGGCGAAACTGTACCCTACCATCTCTGGCCGTCGCCGTCGCCGGCCGTCATGGTCGGCCGCATGGAAGCGACACGAACCTTGGACGGACCCTCGAACGAGGCGGCGGCGGGCTGGATCAACGGCCTGCTCGGCGTGCTCATCTTCAGCGGCTCGCTGCCGGCGACCCGGGTGGCGGTGCTCGACCTCGACCCGCTGTTCCTGACCGTGGCCCGGGCGGCGATCGCTGGGCTGCTCGGCGCCGCGATGCTGCTGGCGCTGCGGCCGCGGCGGCCGGAACGGGCGGATCTCGGGCCGCTGGTCGTGGTCGCGCTCGGCGTGGTCGTCGGCTTCCCGCTGCTGACGGCGCTGGCGCTGCGCTACGTCACCTCGGCCCATGCCATCGTCTTCGTCGGCCTCTTGCCGATTGCAACCGCAGTGTTCGGCGTGCTGCGCGGCGGCGAGCGGCCGCGTCCGGCCTTCTGGATCTTCTCGGTGCTCGGCGCCGCGATCGTCGGCGGCTATGCGCTGCGCCAGGGGGGCGAGGCCTCGCCGCTCGGCGACGGGCTGATGCTGGCCGCCATCCTGGCCTGCGGCCTGGGCTATGCCGAAGGCGCCCGGCTGTCGCGCCGGCTCGGCGGCTGGCAGGTGATCTCCTGGGCGCTCCTGATCTCGCTGCCGCTGTCGCTGCCGGCGTCGCTGCTGACCTGGCCCGCCTCCTGGGCCGGGGTCGGCTGGCCGGCGCTGGCGGCGCTGGCCTATGTCTCGCTGTTCAGCATGCTGATCGGCTTCATCTTCTGGTATCGCGGCCTGGCGCTGGGCGGCATTGCCGCGGTCAGCCAGCTGCAGCTGCTGCAGCCCTTCTTCGGCCTGGCCCTGGCCGCGGGCCTGCTGCATGAGCCGGTCGGCTGGGGCCTGGTCGGCTGCGCCTCCGCGGTGGTGCTGTGCGTCGCGGGAGCCAAGCGCTTTTCGCGTTAGGCCTCGACCATCCGCCGGACATGCTCGACGAAGCGCCGGGTCGCGCCGAGCGGCTCGGCGTCGCGGCGGGCCAGGTGCAGCGGCGCCATCGGGGGCGCGGCCAGGCGCAGGGTGGCGATGCCGCCGGCGTCCAGCCGGGCCATCGAGGCCGGGATGATCGACACGCCGAGCCCGGCCTCGACCAGGCTCAGCGTCGACACCAGCCGCGGCGCCTCCTGCACGATGCGCGGGCTGAAGCCGGCGGCGCGGCAGGCGGCGATGATCGAGTCATAGAGGCCCGGCCCGCTCGGCCGGCGGTACAGCACGAAGGCTTCCTCGGCCAGGGCCGAGAGCGGGATCGGGTCCGGCCCGGCGGCCAGCGGGTGGCCGGCCGGGACGACCGCGACCATCGGCTCGTCCAGCAGCGGCTCGACCGCGAGGCCGGCGGCGTCGCCGACCGGCGAGCGGATGAAGGCGGCATCCAGCCGCCCCAGCCGCAGCGCCTCGACCAGCTCGCCGGTGCTGGCCTCCTCCATTGCCATCTCGACCTGCGGCGCGGCCTCGCGGAAGCCGCGGATGGCGGCGGAGACGAAGGGGTGGAAGGCGGCGGAGCTGGTGAAGCCGACGGCGATCCGCCCCTGCTCGCCGCGTCCGGTGCGGCGCACCGTCTCCAGCGCGCGGTCGAGCTGGGCCAGGATCGCGCGGGCCTCGGCCAGCAGCACCAGGCCGCTCTCGGTCGGCCGCACGCCGCGCGGCAGCCGGTGCAGCAGGGGCACGCCCAGCGCCTGCTCCAGCGCCTTGATCTGCTGGCTCAGCGGCGGCTGCTGCATGCCCAGCCGCTCCGCCGCCCGGGTGACATGCCCCTCCTCGGCCACGGCGACGAAATAGCGGAGATGGCGCAGCTCGATCATCGGCATATCCAGGCGATATGGATGGCTATGGTGCCATCTGGTGGTGGCTATGCCGAGGCCCTTGGGTCTGTTCAGGTGATCACAAAGCCGTCATGGCGAGGAGGCGAAGCCGCCCCGTTGAGTTTAGAAAGGGGCCATCCAGAGGGCGGTGCCACTGGATGGCCACGCCCCTGCGGGGCTCGCCATGACGATGGTGGGAGCGGCACGGGTGACGGCAGGCCGTCCTACAGCCAACCCTTCCGCTTGAACCACAGATAGGGCAGCACGGCCGACAGCACCATCAGGCCGAGCGCCCAGGGATAGCCGGCCGCCCAATGCAGCTCCGGCATACTCTCGAAGTTCATGCCGTAGATGCTGGCCACCAGGGTCGGCGGCAGGAACACCACCGCGGCGACCGAGAAGATCTTGATGATCGCGTTCTGCTCGATGTTGATCATCCCCATCGAGGCGTCGAGCAGGAAGGTGATGTTGTTGCCGATATAGGTGGCGTGGTCGGTCAGCGACGCCACGTCCCGGCTCAGGCTCTTCAGATGGGTGCGGAACACCTTGTCCTTGGTGGCGTCGCCGACCGCCAGGAAGCTCAGCAGCCGGGCCAGGCTGACCAGGCTCTCGCGCGCCTTCGACACCAGGTTCTGGCTGCGGCCGATCTGCTTGAGATTGGCCTCCAGCTCCTCGTTGGTGGTGCGCTTGTGCACCGCCTCATGCACCTTGAAGATGCGCTGCGACAGCGCGTCGACCTCGCCCGCCACCCGCTCCAGGATGTCGGCGGTGCGGTCGACGATGGCCTCGAGCAGGCCGATCAGCGTGGCCGAGCCCGACGGGCACAGCATCGGCTGGCGCTCGGCATGGGCGATGAAGCCGGCCAGGGATTTCGGCTCGGCATAGCGGATGGTGACGAGGGTCTGGCCCTTCAGCACGAAGGTGATCGGGGCGGTGCCGGGCGCGTCGGTCTCGGTGGCGTAGAGCACGCTGGCGGTCATGAACATGCCGCCGTCTTCCTGGTACAGCCGGCTCGACGCCTCGATCTCCTGCATCTCCTCGCGGGTCGGCAGGAACAGGCCGAGCTGCGCTTCGGCCAGCCGTTCCTCCTCGGCGGTCGGGTTGAACAGGTCGATCCAGACCATGTCCGGCGGGAAGGCGGCGCCCTCCGACGGGTCGATCGTGACGAAACGGGCATTCGAAAGCGTGTAGATGCGCAGCATCGCGGTCTGTCCCCTGGTGCCGGCGCATCGCCGGGCCGGGACCGCGGTGTCTAGCGGAGCCCTTCGGCCGGCGCGGCGCTGGGCCGTCCGTTCCCTGGCGGGGCGATCCGGTCGGGTCGCCTCCGTGGTTCGTCCCGGTCGGGACGACTGTCTGGCTCGTCCATGTCTCGATTCATCGAAGGCAGGGCCTGGCGGCACCCGTCACGCTCGGATGCCACCGCCGGGTGGCGCCGTCAAGCGGCCGGCCTTGCGCGGGAGGGGCGCGTCAGCTCAGGGCGTCGATCGCGTCGGTGGTCAGGTGGCCCGGCACGATGGTCAGCGGGATCCGCAGCCGGGCGATGGCCTTGCTGCTGGTCAGGTACTGGATCAGCGGGCCGGGGCCGACGGAGGAGGTGGTGTCGGCGCCCAGCACCAGGATCGAGATCGACGGCTCCTCGGCGATCAGGGCCAGGAGCTCGTCGCGGGCGGCGCCTTCGCGGATGTGCAGGATCGGGATGGTGCCGGTCAGCTGGTTGACCTCGCGCGCCACCCGCTGCAGCCGCTGCTCGGCCTCGTGCCGGGCCTCCTCGCGCAGCACGTCCTCGATCGCGCCCCAATGCTGGATCTCGCTGGGGCTGATGACGTGCAGCAGGGCGACCCGGCCGCCGGTGTGCTGGGCCCGGCGGCAGGCGTAGCGCAGCGCCGCCCGCCACTCCTCGCTGTCGTCGACGACGACGAGGAAGATGCGCGGCAGCTCGTGCTTGGTCTCTGGGGCGTTGTCGGTCATGGCACCCTCGATAGATGGGAACGCATCAGGGACGACGGAAGACGACGCTGGCCAGCCAGCCGGCGGCGACGGCGACGAGGATGGCGGCCAGCCCGTACAGCGCCGGATCGTTCTGGGCGAATTCGTAGATCTCGGCGCCCATCCCGACCTTGCCGACGATCAGCGGCGTGGTCTGGGCGTCGACCACTTGGCCGCCGCGGAACAGATAGGCCTCGACCTGGTACTGGCCGGTCGGGACATTGGCCGGGAACTCGATCCGGGTCCGGAACAGGCGGCCGCTGAGGAAGCTGACCTGGCCGGTGTCGGTGACGTAGAGGCCGCTGCGCTGCTGGCCGCGGATCAGCGCGTCGCGGAAGGCGGCGATGGCCTCGGGCCCGGCCTCGCGGTCGTCGTCGCTGACGGCCAGCTGCAGGTATTTCAGGCCGATGCCGGCGCGCTCCAGCACATTCGGCGCGGCCAGCTGCTCCAGCGGCTTGCTCGAGGCCACGGCGTAGAAGCCGGGCACGCCGCTGAACTTCATGCTGGCATGATTCAGCCAGACCCCGGCGACGCGGTCCTTTTCGCGCACCGTGGCCCGGTCGGCCGGGCCGCGCACCACCACCGCGACGTCGCCCTCGCCCTCGGTGGCGCCGAACAGCAGCACCTTGGTGCCGGTGAAGCCGGTGTTGATGGCGATGACGTGGTCGGACAGATCGGCCACCAGGTCCTGGGCGGCGCCGGGTCGGCACAGGCCCAGGACCGCGGCCCAGATGGCGACGGCGAGAACGATGCGCCGCACGGCTCAGCCCCCCCGGCGCATGGCGACGGTGAACAGGTCGGCGGGCGTGCCGATCAGGTCGAAGCCGACCTTGATGCAGATGATCAGCACCAGCGTGGCCAGCAGGGCGCGGGCCTGGTCGCCGCGCAGCCGGCCGCTGGCATGGGTGCCGAACTGGGCGCCGATCACGCCGCCGGCCAGCAGCAGCAGGGCCAGCAGCACGTCGACCGTCTGGTTCTGGAAGGCCTGCAGGAAGCAGACCAGCGCGGTGGTGAAGATGATCTGGAACAGCGAGGTGCCGGCCACCAGCGAGGCCGGCATGCCGAGCAGGTAGATCATCGCCGGCACCAGGATGAAGCCGCCGCCGATGCCCATGATCGCGGTCAGGAAGCCGCCCAGCGCGCCGATCGCGATCGGCGCCAGGGCGCTGATGTACAGCCGCGACTTCGGGAACCGGGTCTTGAACGGCAGGCCGTGGAACCAGCCGTGCTTGTGCAGCTTCCGCCGCTGCCCGGGAGATCGGCGGCGTCGCAGCATCGACCGCAGGCTCTCGACCAGCATCAGCGCGCCGACCGTGCCGAGGAACAGCAGGTAGAACAGGTTGATGGCGAGGTCGATCTGGCCGAGCAGTTGCAGCAGGCTGAACAGCCGGACCCCCAGCACGCTGCCGACGACGCTGCCGGCCAGCAGCACCAGCCCCATCTTCAGGTCGACATTGCCGCGTCGCAGATGCGCCAGCATGCCGGAGACGCTGGCCGCGACCAGCTGGTTGGCCTGGGTGCCGACCGCGACCGCCGGCGGGATGCCGATGAAGATCAGGAGCGGCGTCATCAGGAAGCCGCCGCCGACGCCGAACAGGCCGGACAGGAAACCGACCAGCCCGCCCATGCCGAGAATCAGCAGGGCGTTCACCGAGACCTCGGCGATCGGCAGATAGACTTGCATGGCGCGGGGTCCCGTCCAGTCTCAGCCGCACCTTAGTCGGTGAACGCGTCGATGCGAAGGCCGTTGGCGGCGGCGGCGAAGCGATGCCGCCGCGGCATGCGCGCCTCGGTTACCCATGCCGTACATGCATGTATGTTTCAAGTTAGGCTGGGCGTCGCGGTCTAGTGTATGGTGCTGCGCTTTTCGATTCACAGCACGAGCCCGTATGATCAACGCGGGCCTGGGGACGGAATTGCGCATGATCCTCCGCTTCATCCTGGTCGGAATCGCCCTGATCGTCGTTGTCGGCGGGCTCGTCGGCATGAACCTCAAGCGCGATCAGGTGGTGGCGGAGATGTTCGCCAATCCGCAGATCCCGCCGGTCACCGTCTCCGCCGCCAAGGCCGAGGCGAAGACCTGGACCGACTATCTCGAGGGCATCGGCAGCGTCTCCGCGGTCGAGGGCATCGAGGTCGCCTCCGAGGTCGCAGGCACGGTCAAGTCGATCGACTTCAAGGCCAACGACACGGTCCAGGCCGGGCAGCGGCTGGTGCAGCTGGATGATTCGATCGACCAGGCGGATGTGCGTCTGTACCAGGCCGCAATGGATCTGGCGCAGCGGGTCCTGGACCGGGTGTCGTCGCTGCGGTCGCGCGGCAACGCCCCGCAATCCGACCTCGATTCCGCCAATGCCGAGCTGCTGAAGGCGCAGGCGCAGATCGCCCGCGCCCAGGCGACGATCGACAAGAAGGCGGTGATGGCGCCCTTCGCCGGCATGGTCGGCATCCGCAAGATCGACATCGGCCGCTACGTCGCCGCCGGCGACGCATTGGTGACGCTGCAGCGCCTGGACCAGGTCTATGCCGACTTCACCCTGCCGGAGCAGGCGTTCAGCCGCATCAGCCAGGGCCAGAAGGTCGAGGTGCGGGCCGATGCCTTCCCGGACGAGGTGTTCCGCGGCGAGGTCAGCGGCATCGAGCCGGTGGTCGACGCCGCCAGCCGCATGGTCAAGGTGCGGGCGACCATCGACAATCCGGGCCTCAAGCTGCGCCCCGGCTTCTTCGCCAATGTCCGGCTGATCCTGCCGGAGCGGCCCAATGTGGTGACCGTGCCGCAGACCGCGATCACCTTCAGCCTCTATGGCGACACCGTCTTCGCGATCCGCGAGAAGCCGGCGGAGGCCGGCCAGCAGCCGCCGGCGGCCTCAGGTGATGCCGCCAAGGGAGAGGGCCAGGCGCCGGCCGGGCCGCAGCTGGCGGTCGAGCAGGTCTTCGTCCGGGTCGGCCAGCGCCAGGGCAATCTCGCCGAGATCGTCGAGGGGGTGAAGGCGGGCGACCAGGTCGTCACCTCCGGCCAGCTCAAGCTGCAGAACGGGTTCCCGGTGGTGATCGACAACTCGGTCGACCCCACCCGTCCTCCGCCGGCTGGGTCCTGAGCCGGCCGGGAAGGGGGAACGATGAACTTCACCTCGATCTTCATCCGCCGGCCGGTGCTGGCCTCGGTGATCAGCCTGTTGATCCTGTTGCTCGGGCTGCAGGGGCTGGCGTCGCTGCCGGTGCGCCAGTTCCCGAAGACCGAAGAGACGGTGATCACCATCACCACCGCCTATCCGGGCGCCAGCGCCGACCTGATGCAGGGGTTCATCACCACCCCGGTCGCGCAGGCGGTGGCGAGCACGGAGGGGCTGGACTACGTGACCTCCTCCTCGGTCCAGGGCGTCAGCACCGTGTCGGTGCATATGAGGCTGAACGCCAACCCCGATTCGGCGCTGACCGAGGTGCTGACCAAGGTGCAGCAGGTCCGCAACGACCTGCCGGACGAATCGAAGGACCCGGTGGTGGTGAAGGGCACCGGCCAGGACATCGCGATCCAGTACATCGCGCTGGACAGCGACCGGATGTCGCCGGAGGAGGTGACCGAATACATCACCCGGGTGGTGCAGCCGCAGCTTTCGACCACCGAGGGCGTGGCCGATGCCGACATCCTGGGCGCCAAGAGCTTCGCCATGCGGGTCTGGGTCGACCCGATGCGGCTGGCCGCGCACATGGTGACGGCGGCCGATGTGGTGACGGCGATCCGGGCCAACAACTTCCAGTCGGCGCCGGGCCGGACCGAGGGCGAGCTGGTCACCTTCGCCATCCGCACCGACACCACGTTGCGCACGGCCGAGGCCTTCGGCGACCTGGTGGTGCGCTCGGACGGGTCGAACATCGTCCGGCTGAAGGACGTGGCCCGGGTCGAGCTGGGCAGCGAGAGCTACGACGCGCGCGTCACCTTCAACGGCCGCGAGGCGATCTTCATCGCCATCAACCCGACCCCCGCCGCCAACCCGCTGACCACGGCGGCCAATGTGCGCGCGGCGATGCAGGACATCGTGCGCCAGATGCCGGAGGGCATGCGCGGCGAGATCGTCTACGACGCCACCGAGTTCATCGAGGCCTCGATCTGGGAGGTCGGCAAGACCATCCCCGAGGCGGTGGCGATCGTGGTCGTGGTCATCCTGCTGTTCCTCGGCTCGTTCCGCGCCGTGATCATCCCGATCGTCACCATCCCGCTGTCGCTGATCGGCGTGCTGTTCTGCCTCTATGCCCTGGGATACTCGATCAACACGCTGACGCTGCTGGCCATGGTGCTGGCCATCGGCCTGGTGGTCGACGACGCCATCGTGGTGGTGGAGAACATCCACCGCCATATCGAGGAGGGGCTGACGCCCAGGCAGGCGGCGCTGCAGGGCGCGGCGGAGATCGCCGGGCCGGTGGTGTCGATGACCATCACCCTGGCCGCGGTCTATGCCCCGATCGGCTTCGCCACCGGCCTGACCGGGGCGCTGTTCCGCGAATTCGCCTTCACCCTGGCCGGCGCCGTCATCATCTCCGGCATCGTCGCGCTGACCCTGTCGCCGATGATGACCAGCAAGCTGTTGAAGCCGCATGGCGAAGGCGGGGGCCGGTTCCAGCGCGCGGTCGACCGTTTCTTCACCGGGCTGCAGGGCTGGTACCACCGGCGGCTGCGCCACTCGCTGAACTACCGGCCGGTCACCATCTTCCTGGCCGTCGTGCTGCTCGGTGCCTCGGCCTTCCTGTTCGCGAACACGCCGAGCGAGCTGGCGCCGGAGGAGGACCAGGGCTTCGTGTTCATGATCCTCGAGGGGCCGCGCTACGCCAATCTGGAATACATGAACCGGTTCAGCGACAAGCTGATCAAGGACCTGCAGGCGATCCCGGAGCACGACGCGATCTTCGCGGTCAACGGCGCCGGCTCGCTGGCCTCCGGCTTCGGCGGCATGACCTTCAAGCCATGGGGCGAACGCACCCGCAGCGGCGCCGAGATCCAGGCCCAGGTCCAGCAGGTGGTCAGCGGCATCGCCGGGGTCGAGGGCTTCGTCGTCACGCCGCCGGCGCTGCCCGGCTCCTCCGGCGGCCCGCCGATCCAGTTCGTGATCAAGGCCCCCGGCTCGCCTCAGCTGGTCTACGAGATGGCGCAGCAGATCGCGAACGAGGCGCGCAAGAGCGGCCTGTTCCTGTTCGCCAACGCCACCCTGTCCTTCGACCGGCCGGAGCTGTCGGTCGAGATCGACCGCAACAAGGCGGCGGCGCTGGGCATCAACATGGACGACGTCGGCACCACGCTGAACGTCATGCTGGGCGGCAACGACATCGGCCGGTTCGACCGCGACAACCGCAGCTACAAGGTGATCCCGCAGGTGGCGCAGGAGAGCCGGCTGAACCCGGAGGAGCTGAACAAGTACTTCGTCCGCACCGCCAGCGGCGCCCTGATCCCGCTGTCCTCGGTGGTGACGCTGAAGACCCAGGCGACGGCGAATGCCTTCGCCCAGTTCAACCAGCTCAACAGCTCGACCATCCAGGGGGTGCCGACCCCGGTGATCGTCACCCTGGGCCAGGCGCTGACCTTCCTGCAGGAGACGGCCGACCGCATCCTGCCGCGCGGCGTCACCTATGACTACGAGGGTGATTCGCGGCAGTACATCACCGAGGGCAACACGGTGATGATCGCTTTCGCCTTCGCGGTGATCGTGATCTTCCTCGTGCTGGCGGCGCAGTTCGAGAGCTTCCGCGACCCGCTGATCATCATGATGTCGGTGCCGCTGTCGATCTTCGGCGCGCTGGCGGCGCTGAATCTCGGCTCGATGCTGCCGGGGATCGGCAAGCTGCTCGGCATCGTCATCACCGTGCCCGGCGCCAGCATCAACATCTACACCCAGATCGGGCTGATCACGCTGGTCGGGCTGATCACCAAGCACGGCATCCTGATGGTGGAGTTCGCCAACAAGCTGCAGGAGGAGCAGGGGCTGTCGCGGCGCGACGCGATCGAGCAGGCGGCGGCGATCCGGCTGCGGCCGATCCTGATGACCACGGCGGCGATGGTGCTGGGCGTGGTGCCGCTGCTCTATGCCAGCGGCGCCGGCGCCGCGGCGCGGTTCTCGATCGGGCTGGTGATCGCCTCCGGCATGTCGATCGGCACGCTGTTCACCCTGTTCGTGGTGCCGATGGTCTACACCTACCTCGCCCGCGACCATCACCGGGTGGTCGAGGCGGACGCGCCGCCGGCCCATCCGAAGCCGGCGGAGTAGCCGGGGCGGCGCGCCGCTCTGCGGGACGAGACGGGGCGAGCCCGCGCCCCGGACCATAGACAGCGATTCCGCGTGCCGGTCGCGCGGATTGATCTGTTGCGGCAGGACAGCAGGCTGAAGTGCCTGAAGCGATTGTCTCAAGCGCGCTGCAGGCGATCTTAAATATCCATGAAAATATGCCTGCTGTAATCTTATTACCATTTGTGTATAATATATGGAATGGTTTGATCGTGGCCGGCGGTGTTTTCTGCTCCCGCCGAGCCGATGCCGACGCATTCAGAATTCATTGGGTTTGCGCATTTCGGGGGGCCTCATGGCCATTCATTTCGACATCGTGCGCGACGGCAGGCATTTCTCGGCGCGAGCCGACGACGGCGAAGCCTTCGCCATCGCTTCGAAGGTCCGGTTCGGCGGGGAGCGGTTCGGGCTGTCGAACGACCGCGGCTTCTTCGGGTCGGAGGAGGCGAGGAAGGTCCTCTACGTCGCGAAGGACTTCGAAGCCGTACATCCGTTCTGGTGCGATTTCATCGAACCGACGGCGATCTGCGAAGGGCAAAGCTTCATCTCGCTGAACACCTTCGATCGCGCGCGCTTCACCTTCGGGTTCGGCCAGTTCGCCGCCCACGTTCCGGACGGCGATTTCATCCGCTGGTTTCGCGACATGCTGCAGCGGCCCGAGGTCGAGGACTACTTCCCCAATCTCGAGGTCCAGGCGGGACGCATCGTCAAGGTCGAGGAGGCGAGGGTCATCCCCATGGAGGATGCGGGCTCGACCGAGCCGCTGCAACTCTTCCTCAACCCAACGCTCGACGATGTGGAGGATGCCGAGGTCATCGCCGCGGCCAAGCTGATCCACTGGACTGGCCATCACCCGGATGTGCGGCTGCTGCAGGTCCAGCACATGATCAACACGGCCCGCCGCCTGGTGAAGGAAGCGGACCGGCGGCTGGGGCTGGACGGCCGCGGCGCCGACCTGTGCTGCATCGTGATGGATGTCAGGCACCAGGGGCGCGCCCGGTTCGACGAGTTGCAGGCGGCGCTCGGCGCCAGAAAGCCGTTCGAAGCCCTGCTCGAAGTCGGCGGCGACGGAGAGCCCCAGCGCGTGCAGAACCTGAAGGCCGCGCTCGAGACCCGGCGGGCAAAGCTGAAGACAAGGACATGGTCTCGTGCAGCAGGCGACTTCGTCTGAGGGGAGGTGGCAATGGCCTTCGTCGACGATCTGGTCAGGGTGGCGCGAGCGGAATGGGACCGCTGGGGCGGGCCGCGCGTCGCGATCGACAGTACCCAAGCGGGATTTGCCGGCCCCAAAATGGAGGAAGATTCTCCGTTCTTCGCCTTTGTCGGAGACTACTGGCGGTCGATCGACATCGACCTCGACGGCAGGGATCCTCCGGCATGGTCGGCAGCCTTCATCTCGTTCTGCTTCATCGAGGCCGGCTCCGGCGAGCGCTTTCCCTCGCATGAGAACCACTCGATCTACGTCTCGAAGATCGATTCGGGGAGGTTCCCGGGGCTCTCGGTCGAGGATCCCGGCGTCACCGCGCCCGGCATCGGCGATCTCCTCTGGTCGAGCCGGACCGGCCGTGATTGCCGCAGGCCGCCATCGACCTTTGCCGAGGCCAGGAGGGAGCTCAAGAAGATCCGCGAGGGCACGGCGGGCAGCTTCTGCAGTCATTCCGACATCGTCGTCGCAATCCGCGACGGCGAAGTCGACGTCATCGGCGGAAACGTCTCACAGGCGGTGACCCGGACGACGTACAAGCTGGACTCCGAGGGGCGGATCAGGGACGGGCGACGCACCTTCGTCGGCGTGATCAAGAACGCTCTCTAGCTAGGTTAGCCTTTCATTGATGTGATTAAGGGCGGTGTATAATTATTGAGAGCGGTTTGAGAGTTCATTTCATATAGCCAAGATTTCTCGATTTATTTCAATAATGGAAAACAAGTTCAGGAGAACTCGATGAGCAATACAGAGCTCGCTTTCTCCATACGCCTGGCGGCATGGGGGCGTCGCGTGCGCCGCCTGCTGAGGGGCATCGCGGCGACCACTCTCGTCGCAGGGTGCACGGTCCAGCTCACGGCGCCATACAGCAGCGACATCGATGACCAGGCCAGCGCCCTGCAGTCCGACTTCCTCAGATTCGCGGCGGGGATGCAGATGGTCGCCGGCACGCCGAAGGGCTACTACGACGAGCACGCGTCACAATATGCCGACTTCGAAGCACGCCTGGCGGTGATCCGGATGCGCTCGGAGAGCCTGAGCGGCGGCGTTCCCTGCGGGCGCGCGCTGGACGCCGCCAAGAAGGTTCCACTCCCCCTGGGGGACCAGGCCGCGCCGTCGATCGCCGCAGCGTCCCCGCAGGGAGAGGCGGACAGCGCCAGCTGCATCACCATCCTGGTGCGGCTCGCCCAGAACAACATGGAGCGGCTCAGAAGCCAGCACCAGTTGCGGTGCAACCGGTCGGCGAAGGCCGTGCTTTGCACGACGCTCTTCTCGGTGCCGCCGATCTTCAACATCTTCTCGCCCGGGCAAAGCGACGCCCCGATCGTCAGCGCGGTTGCCATCAGCCTCAACGAACTCGTTGGCGCTGAGCGAGACATCAAGCCGCTGGGCAATGAGTAGGAGAGACTCCCATGCCGAGCTCCAGCCTGGATAGCGCGACGCGGAAAATCCTGTCCGCCCTGACCGGACAGGCCGAAATCTCGTTTCGGGGTGTCGTCCAAGACATCGAGCAGCATGTCATCCCGACCATGGCGTCGATCGCCCGCAGCCTCGCCGTGACCGGAGGGCGGCTCGCCGACGGCACGTTCACGAAGGACATCGCGGATGTCGAGGTGGCGGCGTCGCTGGATGCCGCGGCCTCGGTGATCGTCAGGTTCGCCAACCGCGTCCTGAAGGAGATCCAGGACATCATCAACGCGGTCTTGAGAGCGGTCAGGGACGTGGTCAACACCGCGGTGGGCGTGGCCCTGCTGTAGCTGGACAGGCCTGCGGTCAGCGCGCGAGATCCTTCCGCATCTCCGGGGCCGGGGCGAAGGCGGTCATCGCCGTGCCGACGACCCGGAACCCGCAGCGCTCGTAGAAGGCCCGCGCCCGTTCATGGGCGATCACATGCAGCGAACGGGTGCCGAGCGCGGCGGCGCGCGTCTCGGCCTCGGCCACCAGCCGGGCGCCGATGCCGCGACGCCAGGAAGCGGGATCGACGAACAGGTCCTCCAACTCGGCCTCACCGGCGCCGCGCGCCAGCACCGTGGCGAAGCCGACGATCGCGCCGTCCAACTCGGCGACGATGGCCGCGGGCAGGTGCCCGGCCGGAACCTGCCGCGCCTCGGGCAGCGCCTGCAATTCCTCGACATGATCGCCCCAGGCCAGCGAGGCGCGCAGCTTGAGCGCCCCGAGCGCGTCCCTGTCCTCCGGCCGGGCCGGGCGGATGCGGATCTTCATCCGGATGCCTTCGCAAAGATTCTGCTGCGGCCGTGTCGGATCGGGGCAGGGGTGCTTCGTCTTATCGACAGCGTCAGCGAAACCGCACCCGCTGGAGAGGAAAGCCCCATGATCCGCACCGCCTTGTTTGCCGCGGCCCTGCTCGTCGCCGGCCCCGCCTTCGCCCAGGCCCAGCCGGCGGGCGCCCGCGTCGAGGTCAACGGCATGCAGGTCTATTACGAGGTCTCCGGCAGCGGCGACCCGCTGGTCGTGCTGCACGGCGCCTATATGAACATCCCGTCGATGGGCGCGATCATCCCGAAGCTGGCCGAGACCCACAAGGTCTATGCGTTCGAGTTCCAGGGCCACGGCCGCACCACCGACATCGACCGGCCGATCACCTATCCTGCCCTGGCGGACGACACGGCCGCCTTCATGGAAGCGGTGGGGCTGCAGAAGGCCGATGTGTTCGGCTATTCGATGGGCGCCGCCGCCGGGCTGCAGCTGGCGATCCGCCACCCGGACAAGGTGAACAAGCTCGTCGCCGCCTCCGTCGCCTATGACGCCCAGGGCTGGCAGCCGGCGTTCCGGGAGTTCATCCCGCAGATGACGGTGGAGATGTTCGTCGACATGCCGGTCTTCGCCGAGGCGTATCGCAAGCTTGCCGCCAACCCCGATGGCTTCCCCGAGCTGGTGCGCAAGCTGATCGCGCTGGAGAAGGAGCCGATGGCGTGGGAGGCGGAGGTCAAGGCGCTGAAGACCCCGGTGCTGATCATCACCGGCGACGCCGATGTGGCGACACTGGAGCATTCGGTGGCGCTGTTCCGGCTGCTCGGCGGCGGCGGCATGGGCGACATGGGCCAGCCGCTGCCGGCCTCACGCCTCGCCGTGCTGCCGGCGACCTCGCACACCGCCGTGATCGGCCAGACCGAGCTGCTGGCGGCCGTGATCGAGCCGTTCCTCAAGGGTCAGACGCCGAAGGGGATGTTCGAATAGGCGGAGCGGAGCCGGCTGCGACGGGCCTGGCAGCCTCACCCGACATAGATCGGGTTGCTCAATGCCCGGCGCAGCGGCTGGGCCGCGATCTCCTGCCGAGTCACGCCGGCCGGCAGGCTGCGGCCTGCCAGCGCCCGCAGGAACTCGGCCTCGAGCCGCGGGCGGCTGGCGGCGGCGACGATCTCGGCGCGCAGGAAGCGGTCGGGCGAGGGCAGGGTCAGCCGGCCGATCCAGCCCTCCGCCGGAATCTCCTGCTCGGCGACGATGCCGCCGGCATCGACCCAGACCAGACGGTCGCCGGCGGCGCCGCGCACCTCCGCCTCGACGGTCCAGACGGTGCCGCCGAGCCGGGTGCTGCCCATCGGCACGCCGCCGGAGGTGACGGAGAGATGCGGTCCGTCCGGCCCCTCGGTGACATAGCCGCGGCCGGCGCGCAGCGCCTTCAGCACCGCCCGTTCCGACAGCTCCGGCAGCCACAGCGCCGTGGCCGGCCGGCCTGGACCGAGCGGGCCGGGCGGGGCCAAGATCGCCGGCTGGTGCCAGTCGCTGCCGCCGATCAGCGAGATCCGCCGGCCTTGCCGCAGCCGCTCGTCGTAGTGGGCCAGCGAGATCCAGTTGCCGGCGAACCAGTGCGACTGCCAGACCTCCATGCAGTCCAGCGCCGGCAGCTCGTGCCGCCACGGGATCGGCGGCTTGTCGTGGTTGATCGACAAGATGCCGCCGGCGCGGCGCACCGCCTCCGCCAGGCGGTGCGAATCGGCCGGCGCGGTCATGCGGAAGTCGATCCAGTCCTCGGCGCCGAAGACATTGGCATGGCCGTCGGCGGTGGTGATCTCTTCGCCGCGCACGAAGACCAGATCCGGGGTGCTGCGCGGCGAGAAGTAGCGGCGCTGGGTGGTGGTGTTGTGGTCGGTCACGGCCAGGAAGCGCAAGCCCGCCCGCCGCGCCGCCTCGTGCAGCAGCTCGGGCCCGCCGCGGGCGTCGCTGTGATGGGTGTGGCAGTGCAGGTCGCCGCGATACCAGCCGGGCGTCCGGTGATGCGCCTCGGCCGCCGGCTCGGGCGACCAGTCGGGGCGCGGCATGTCGTCGAGCCGGATGGTCAGCGCCACCTCGGCGCCGCCCGGCGGCACCCGGTACAGGCCGAGCAGGATGGTCCAGGTCCCGGCCGGAATCGGCCCCGGCACGTAGCCCGGCGTGGCGTCGTCGGTGGCGATGAAGAATGCGTCGCGGGCGCCGCCGCTCCAGCCGCGGAAGCCGGCCGGGCTGGGGAAGGCGGTGGCGCGCGGGTCGAAGAGGCCGAGATCGATGATGCAGTCGCCGGCCTTGGCATAGGCCATCGCCACGTCGATCCGGGTGGTGCCGGGCCGGATCTCGACCGGCACCGGGCGGTAGGGGCCCTCGGTGGCCGTCACCCGGACGCTCAGCGCCTGGGTCACGGCTCCTCCCCTGGGCCGGGAATGCGGCGTCCCTCGGCGTCGAAGACTACTGCGTCCTCGGCCCGGAAGCCGAGCCGGACCGTGCGGTCGAGGCTCAGCGGCTCGTCGCCGAAGATCCGGGCGGTGACGCGCCGGTCGCCCGGCAGCATAAGCGTGACTAGGCTTTCCGGCCCCATGCCCTCATTGGCGAACAGTTCGCCGGAGAGGTGCCAGTCGTCTCCGCCGATACGCAGATGCTCGGGCCGGATGCCCAGTGTCAGTTTGCTGCCGCGGTCGATCGCCCGGGCCAGTGCATCCCATAGCGGCAGGGGCGGGGCCTGCAGCCCGTCGGCCGCCAGCACCGCCGCGCCGTCCTGCCGCGCGGCCTCCACCGGCACCAGGTTCATCGGCGGGTTGCCGACGAAGCCGGCGACGAAGGTGGTGGCCGGGCGGCGATAGACCTCGAGCGGCGGGGCGTATTGCACCACCTGCCCGGCCTCCATCACCGCCACCCTCGTGGCCAGCGCCATCGCCTCGGCCTGGTCGTGGGTGACATAGATCGCGGTCATGCCGATGTCGCGCTGCAGGTGGTTCAGGAAGGCCCGCGCCTCCAGCCGCAGCTTGGCGTCGAGGTTGGAGAGCGGCTCGTCGAACAGATAGACCTGGGACGGATGCACCAGGGCCCGGGCCAGCGAGGCGCGCTGCTGCTGGCCGCCGGAGATCTGCGACGGCAGCCGGTCCAGCAGATGACCGATCTGCAGGATGTCCGCCACCTCCTGGGTGCGGCTGCGGCGAGCCTCGACCGGGGCGCCGCGGACCTTCAGCGGGTAGCCGATGTTCTGGCCCAGCGACATATGCGGGTACAGGGCATAGTCCTGGAACACCATCGACAGGTTGCGGTCCCTCGGCGGCTTGCGGGTGACGTCGGCGCCGCCGATCAGGATACGGCCGCCGGTCGGCTGCTCCAGCCCCGCCACCATGCGCAGCGTCGTGGTCTTGCCGCAGCCGGAGGGGCCGAGCAGGCAGACGAAGTCGCCGTCGCCGATCTCGAGGTCGATGTCGCGCACCACGGTCAGGTCGCCGAAGGCCTTCTGCACACGCTCGAGAGTTACCGAAGCCATCGAGTCTCGCTCAAGATTTGATGCCGCCGAAGAAGCGGAAGCCGAACTTCCAGCTGACGAAGAGGTACAGGGCCACCACCGGCGCAGAATAGACCACGGCATAGGCGGAGAGCAGGGTGACCACCGGCGTCCCGGCCTCGGAATAGTAGGAGTAGATCGCCAGCGCCGCCGGCATCCGGGATTCGCTGCGCAGCAGGACGAAGGGGATCAGGAAGCTGCCCCAGATCTGCACGAAGGCCCAGACGGCGACGACCACGACGCCGGGGCGGATCACCGGCAGGGCGACGTCGAAGAAGGCGCGCAGCGGCGAGGCGCCGGAGACCAGCGCCGATTCCTCATAGGTCCGCGGCAGCCCGTCGATGAAGTCGCGCAGGATGAACATCGCGGTCGGCAAGAGGCCGCCGGCGAAGACCAGGATCACCGCGATGTGGGTGTCGACCAGGCCGATGGCGCTGACGATCAGGAAGATCGGCACCATGGCGGCGGAGCCGGAGACGACCGAGGAGAACAGCAGCAGCAGATAGGTGATGGCGCCCTTGCCCGGCACCGGCGCGCGCGACATGGCATAGGCCGCCAGCGTCGCCGCCGCGGTCACCAGGGCGACTCCGCCGACGCTCTGGATCAGGCTGTTCAAGAGCGCCCGCATGGCGAAGCCGTTCTCGAACGCCTTGGCGAAGTTGCCGAGGGTGAACGGGTCCGGCACCGCCAAGCCCAGTTCCGCCCGGGCGTTGAACGGCGCCAGCAGGAACCAGAGGAGCGGCAGGGCGAAGACCAGGCCGATCAGCGCCGCCAGGCCGGCGAACAGGATGCGGAGGAGGACGGGGCGCAGCGGCATGTCAATGCTCCGCCGCGGCCCGGCGGCGCCGCGCCAGGCCGAGATAGACCAGCGCGAAGGCCAGGTTGATCAGCATGATGACGACGCCGACCGCCGCGCCGCGGCCGAATTCGAAATGCTTGAAGGCCAGCTGGTAGGTGTAGATCGACAGGATCTCGGTGCGGAAGGACGGGCCGCCGCCGGTCAGCAGGAATGGCGTGAACACGTTGAAGGTCCACATCGTCACCAGGATCAGGTCGGTGACGACATGGCCGCGGATCAGCGGCAGGGCGATGTCCCGCAGCTTCTGCCAGGACGAGGCGCCGACGACGTTCGCGGTCTCGAAATAGCTCGGCGGGATCGACTGCAGCGCCGAGGAGAACAGCATCATCGAGAAGGCGGTGCCGCGCCAGGTGTTGAACACGACGATGGCCAGGAACGGCATCTCCAGGAGCCAGTCCGGCCGGGGCAGGCCGAGAGCGCCGAGGATGCCGTTCAGCGTGCCGGCGTCGCGGTCGAGATAGGCGAACCAGGCGAAGCCGATCACCACCTCCGGCAGGATCCAGGCCGCCACCACCGCCGCCTGCACCGCGGCCTTCAGCGCCGGCGGGACATTCTGCAGCAGCCAGGCCAGCAGCAGGCCCAGCAGGGCCTGGCCGATCAGGGCGGAGAGCAGCACGAACTGGACGGTCAGGATCAGCGAGGCGCCGAACTCTCCCGGCGCGAAGAAGGACCCGCCGTCGAACAGCGAGGTGTAGTTCTGCAGCCCGACGAAATCCGGGTGCAGCGCGGTGCGGCCCAAGAGGGTGCGGTTGGTGAAGCTGACCGCGATGATCCAGAAGAACGGCACGACGACGAACAGCCCGACCAGCACCCCGGCCGGCACCATGAAGGCGGCCCCGGTGCGGGCGGAGAGCAGGGTGGGGCGTCTCTCCACTATTCTCCCCTCGCGGGGTCAGGGCATCCGGATGTCGCCTTCTTTGACTTTAAAAAGCTCGTTTCACCGATGTGTGAAGCGGGCAGCCTGCAAGGGGAGGGGGAGGTCATCAGCCTTGCAGGCACATCAAGCCCCGGCCCCATCCTCAGCCCTTGCTGACGGTGTTGGCCTCGCCGACGATCTTCTTCACGGCGGCGCCGTAGCGGGCCATCGCTTCCTCCGGCGTGGCGGTGCCGGAGACCACGGCCTCGGTCATGCGCTGCAGCTCGGCCGAGACCTTGTCGTAGTTCGGGTCGTTCGGCCGCGCCGTGGTGATCGGCATCAGCGCCTTGGCGGTGTCCTGCAGGAAGGCGGAGTTCGGCACCGGCACGTCGTCGCGGATGCGGATCCGCTCCTCGAAGCCCTGATAGGCGGCCAGCGCCGTCTGGCTGTTCATGAAGGCCAGCAGCGCCCAGGCCTCCTTCGGGTGCTGCGTGTTCGGGTTCAGCACGAAGCCGGTGCCGCCGGAGATGGTGACGAAGTCGCGGCCGTCCAGCCCGCGGCCCGCGGCCTCGGCCGGGATCTTGGCCCAGCCCATGGTCTTGTCGCGGTCGGCGACGGCGAACTCGCTGCCCGGCGCGGTGACCGAGCGGTAGAACCAGTCGCCCTCGACCAGCATCGCCGTCTTGCCGTCGCGGAAATTGGCGAAGCTGCGGTTGCGGCCGTCGGCCAGCAGCTGGGCCCGCTGGTCGCCCAGCTTCTCGTCGACATAGATGGTCTTGTACAGCGTCAGCGCCGCCAGGATCGCCGGGCTGCCGGTGATCCACTTGCCATCCTTGTCCTGCAGCGCCTCGCCGGCGCCGAGCAGCAGCGGGTAGTAGCCCTGCATGGTGGTGGCCTCGCCCATCGAGACCCCGGCATTGATCTGCAGCGGGAAGCTGTCCGGATCGGCCTTCTTCAGGGCGCGGGCGGTGGCCAGCAGCTCGTCCCAGCTGGCCGGCTGCCAGCCCTCGGCCTTCAGCCCGGCTTTCTCGAACACGTCGCGGCGGTAGAAGATGACGCGGACATCGGTGCCCTCGGCGAGGCCGAAGCGCTTGCCCTGGTAGGACATCAACGCCTGGGCGCCGGCCGAGATGTGCGGCCAGCCGTCCCAGCCGTCGACCTCGGAGCCGGCGATCTCGTCGAGCGGCTTCAACAGGCCGCCTTCGACGAAGCTGGGGATCAGGAAGCCGTCGAAGCTGGAGACGTCGGCCCCGGCGCCGGTGGAGAAGTCGAGCGCCAGCTGCTGCGTCAGCTGCTCGTCGGTGCCGCCGAAGCTCTTCAGCGTCACGGTGTTGCCGGCGCCGGCCGGGGACTTGGCGAATTCCGGGATGACCCAGGTCTTGATCCAGGTCGCCAGCTCGGTGTTCACGCCGCCCTCGACGCAGCGGCAGACGATCGACAGGTCGGCGGCCTGGGCCGGCGCGCCCCAGGACAGGGTCGCGAGCAGGCCGGCGGCGAGAATCCCCAGGCGATGTGCGGTCATGCGCTCTTGTCCTCCCCAAGGCGGCGCATCCTTCAGGCGGGATGCGGCTTCGCCCAAAAGTGAACACGCTTTCAGTTCTCCGTCAATCGCGATCGTTCTGGATCCCGGATGTCGCTGATGCTCCGCCCGGGAATCGATAGAATGCAAGGAATCCTGCCAGATTTCCACGGAACCACGCTTGACAGCCCAAGTCCGCCTGCTCAGTGTGGCTGAAAGCGATTTCAGTTTGTTGAGGGGCCGGTGGCACGAGAGGACCAGAGACAATCCATCGCCGAGATCGTGGCGGACCGGGCCAAGGTCTCTCGCGCGGCGGTGTCCCGGGCGTTCAACCCGAAGGCGCCGCTCAGGGCCGACAAGCGCGAGCTGGTGCTGCGCATCGCCGAGGAGATGAACTACGTCCCCAACATGGCCGGCCGGGCGCTGGCGACGCAGCGGTCGCATCTGGTCGGCGTGATCGTGCCGCATGTCTGCAGCCCCTGGGAGAGCCTCGAGATCGACGCGCTGACCACGGCGCTGCAGGCGCGTGGCTTCGCTACCCTGCTGTTCAAGACCCAGGTCGACCGCAGCCTGGACCCGAAGCTGCTGTCCTATATGCGGGCCTACAACCCGGACAGCGTGGTGGTGTTCACCGAGAACGTGCCGCCCGACCAGCTGCACCGCGCCTTCGACCAGGCGGTGCCGGTCTATGTCGACTATCCGAACGAGGCGACCGACCCCGGGCCGCTCCCGGAATCGGGGATGCACCGGTTCGACTGCCTGCGGGTGCTGCAGCGTGACGGCATCGAGCAGGCGGTGGCGCTGCTGTCCGGCTTCGGCCGGCGGCGCTTCGCCTATCTGGCCGGCAACCCGAAGGCCCAGGCCAACACGGCGCGGCTGCGCACGCTGCAGCAGGTGCTGGCGGCGCGCGGCCTGCCGCCGGCCGCGGTGGTGGAGGGCGATTTCAGCTACCAGCGCGGCCATGACGCCACCATCGAGCTGTTCCGCGGCGGGCCGGGGGCTGAGGCGGTGTTCGCCGCCAACGACGTCAGCGCCTTCGGTGCGCTCGATGCCCTGCGCCATGCCCTGGGCCTGCGGGTGCCGGAAGAGGTCAGCGTCGTCGGCTTCGACGACATCGACCAGGCCGCCTGGCGCAGCTACGACCTCACGACCATCAAGATCGATGTCGAGGAGCGGGTGGCCGCGCTGGTGCGGCTGATCCTGCAGCGCCTGCAGCACCGCGCCGCCCCGCCGCTGGTCGAGACGATCCGCACCAAGCTGGTCGTCCGCAGCACCGTGGGTTGACCCATCACGCCATCATGGATGAGACGATGACCGGCCGGACGATCCACCTCGTCTTCAAGACGCATCTCGACATCGGCTTCACCCAGCTGGCCGAGGCGGTGCGGCGGGAATATCACGAGGTGTTCATCCCGCGCGCGATCGACACCGGCGAGCATTTCTTCGCCGAGGACCCGGCGCAGCGCATGTTCGTCTGGACCACCGGGGCCTGGCTGATCTGGGACCATCTCGAGACCCAGCCGCGCGACAAGGTGCGGCGGCTGGAGCGGGCGATCGAGCGCGGGCTGATCCGCTGGCACGGCCTGCCCTTCACCACCCACACCGAGCTGATGTCGCCGGCGCTGTTCCGCGCCGGGCTGTCCTATGCGCAGGAGTTGGACCGGCGCTTCGGCACCAGCACCATCGCCGCCAAGATGACCGACGTGCCGGGCCACCCGCTGGGCATCGTGCCGATCCTGGCCGAAGCCGGCATCCGCTTCCTGCATATCGGCGTCAACTCGGCCTCGACCCTGCCCGAGGTGCCGCCGCTGTTCCGCTGGCGCGCGCCGTCGGGCGAGGAGGTGCTGGTGGCGTATCAGAGCAGCTACGGCGCCACCTTCTTCCCCGAGGGCATGGACCAGGGGCTGAGCTTCGCCCACACCTCGGACAATGTCGGGCCGCAGGGCATCTCGGCGGCGGCGGAATGCCATCGCGAAATCCGGGCGGCGAATCCGGGCGCCGCGGTCCGGGCCTCGACCCTGGACGATTTCGCCGCCGGGGTCTGGCCGCAGCGCGAGCGCTTCCCGGTGGTCGACCGCGAGATCGGCGACAGCTGGATCCATGGCAGCGCCAGCGATCCGGAGAAGACCGCCCGGTTCCTGGCGCTGCAGCGGGTCTATGACCGGTTCGCGGAGCAGGGGCTGGATGCCGGCCGCCTGGCCTTCGGCCGGCGCTTGGCGATGGTCGCCGAGCACACCTGCGGCGTCGACGTGAAGACCTTCCTGCGCGATGAGGCGGCCTGGGATCGGCCGGAGTTCGAGGCGGCCCGGCAGCGCGACCCGCGTTTCCGCTTCACCGAGAGCTCCTGGGCCGAGCAGCGCGGCTATCTCGACGCAGCCCTGGAGGCGCTGGCTCCAGCAGACCGGCCGGCGGCGGACCAGGCGCTGGCGGAGCTGCGGCCGGGCGAACCCGTCGAAGGGGACATGCCGGCGGCCGGACTCGTCGAGGTTCGGGCCGGCGACTGGCGGCTGGGCGTCGACGGCACGACCGGGGCCGTGACCGCGCTGACCGCGCCGGATGGCCGTGGGCTGGAGGGGATCGGCGGCAGCCTGATCGCCTATGGCTATGAGAGCTACGACGCCGCCGATGTCGCCGCCCATATGCAGTTCTATCTGACCCAGCGGCTGGAATGGGCGCTGCTCGACCACGGCAAGCCGGGGCTGGAGCGGGCCCGGACTGCGCGTTCCGCCGTCTGGCGGCCGCGCCTGGCTGGGCTGGCGCAGGACGAATCGGGTGCGTCGCTGCTGCTGGATCTGCCCGAAGAGGCCCATGAAGTGTTCGGCGCGCCGCGGCGGGCGGAGCTGCGGATCGTGGCGGCGGAAGACGGGCTCGACCTCATCCTGGTGCTGCGCGACAAGCCGGCGAACCGGATGCCGGAGGCGAGTTTCCTCGGCTTCACCCCGGCCGGGGTCGAGGGCTGGGACTTCCGCAAGATGGGGCTGTGGCAGCCGGCCGACCGCATCACGCCGAAGGGCGGCGGCCAGCTGCAGGCCGTGTCCGGCCTCCGCGGCCGGCTGGCGGATGGCGGCATCGGCCTGCTGCAATCGCTCGACGCGCCGCTGGCGGCGCCGGTGGCCTCGCCCTTCATGCCCTTCGCCCCCGGCCTGCCGGATGTCTCCGGCGGCGTGCGGATCAACCTGCACAACAACAAATGGGGCACCAACTTTCCGATGTGGTGCGAGGGCACGCTGCAGTTCCGCTTCCGGCTGCGATTGACGACCGGCGGCTGAGGCTCTGTCACTGCGGGGTGCGGTAGCCGTCGTGCACGGCGTGCCTGACCTGATCACGGCGGATGCCCATATCGGCGAGCAGGTGGTCGCTGAGCGCCAGCAGCTTCGCCGCGTCCCGCCGGATCCGCAGCCGATGCCGGACCCAGGCGATGCCGCCGGTCATCGTCCAGATTGCCGGCCGGATGGTCGGTGCCCGGGACTCGCGGGGTGAAACGATCATGGTCATCTCGGATCTCCCTTGGATGCTGATCCTCAAGCTGCCCTGGTCGGGCGGGGGATCGCTGTCACCGGCGTCACACAGGTCCAAGATCGATTTTCGCGTGGCCGAGAAGGCAGGCATCATGGCGGGCCTGCCTTTGTCGCCGCTTCAGGAGGATGAGCCATGAGCGCCTCAACGGCCGGACTATCCCGCACCGGCGGCTGCCAATGCGGCCAGGTCCGCTACGAGCTCACCGGCCCGCCGCTCGGCCTGTATGTCTGCCACTGCCGCGAATGCCGGAAGCAGTCGGCCTCGGCCTTCGGGATCTCGGCGTTCTTCCGCAGCGCCGACCTCCGCCTGCTCGGCGGCACGCCCAGCCGCTGGTCGCGGCCAACGAAATCCGGGTGGACGATCGTCTCCTCCTTCTGCCCGGACTGTGGGTCCCGCCTCTGGGACGGCGACAAGGACCGGGAGGACGAGGTCTGCATCAAGGGCGGCTCGCTCGACGCGCCGCTGGACCTCGGCGACGCCGTCCATATCTGGACCAGCCGGGCCTTGCCCGGCGTGATCATCCCCGAGCACGCCCGGCGCTGGCCGGAGGATCCGGAGTAGGCTAGCGCAGCAGCTTGAGCGAGCCGGTCAGCGACTTCACCCATTTCGCCGGACCGGCGAGGCCCAGCCCGTCGATCGCCTCCTCGCCCAGGTCGCGGCCGGGGAAGGCGGCCTCGTAGTCGGCATAGGCGTGCAGCGACCGGGCGAAGGCCGGGAAGGGGACGACCGCCCGCTCGCTCTCGTCCGGCCGGGCCAGCGCCTTCAGCAGCAGCGCGCGGATCGCCTCCGCATCGGCCTGCAGCACCGGCACCGGCTGGTTCGAGCTGATGTCGATGGTGCGGTCGTGGCGGTCGGTCAGCTGCCGCGCCGCCAGGGCCGGCAGCCGGGCCCCGAGGCCGATGGCGATGGCGCCGGCGGTGTTGGCGATCAGCCCGAGCGGCAGGTCGGGGTTCACGACGATGGCGAGGCGGAGATCTTGAGTCATGGCGGCTTTCGCGGATGCTGTCTGCAGGCAGGATACCGCCGGCCGGCTGGTCGATCCTGCCTATCCTTGCGCCGTCTGCGAAGATCTTTGGTAGGGTCTACCCAGAATCATTTTCCACAAGGTAGATCATGCTCGAACCGGTCGATCTCCGCATCCTGGCCGCCCTGCAGCAGGACAGCCGGCTGACCAACCAGGCGCTGTCAGCCGAGGTCGGGCTGTCGACCTCGCCCTGCTGGCGCCGGGTCCGCCAGCTGGAGGAGGACGGCGTCATCCAGGGCTATGCGGCGCTGCTGGACCGGCGGCGGATCGGCCTCGGCGTGCTCGCCTTCATCCGGGTCAGGATCGACAGCCACAGCGAGGCGGAGGCGGAGGAGTTCTCGGAGAGCGTCCGGCAGCTGCCGGAGGTGGTCGCCTGCTACAGCATCGCCGGCGATTCGGATTTTTTGCTGCAGGTCGTCGCCCCCGACCTCGACAGCTATGCCGACTTCGCCATGGCGGTGGTGCGCCGCCTGCCCGGGATCAAGGAGATGCAGACGATGTTCGTGCTGAAGGAGATCAAGCCGTTCAGGGGCTTCCCGCTCGACAAAGCCTGAGGCCGACCGGGACGAAAGATCGTCGCCGCGAATGCAGCGAAGCGCACCGTCTGACCGCTCAAGCTCCCGGCCGGCCGAGCCAGCCTTCGCCGTCGATCATGGCGTCGACCGCGTGGGAAATCTCGGCCGGGCCTTTGCCCTGGGCGCGCAGCTCGGAGCGCAGCAGGCCGAGCCGGGCCAGGCGGGCGCCCCAGTCGCGGTGGATCAGACGCTCGGCGGCGCGGCGCAGCCGGCCGGCCAGGCGCGGGCTCTGGCCGCCGGTCGAGATCGCCACCACCAGGTCGCCGCGGCGGACGATCGCCGGCAGGTGGAAGTCGCACAGCGCCGTGCGGTCCTCGACGTTCACGAGCAGGCCCAGGCGGCGGGCCAGCAGGGCGAGGTCGGCTGCGCGGCCCTCGTCCAGGTCGGCCACCAGCAGCAGACGCTGGGCGCCGAGATCGGCCGCGCCGGGCAGGCGGCGCCGCAGCCGGTCGCCGGCGGCGAGCACGAGATCCGGCGACGGCGCGTCGGAGAATACGGTAACGGTGAAGCCGGCCTCGTCCAGCTGGGCCAGGCGATGCACCGTCTTGTCGCCGATGCCGACCAGGGCGACCGGCACGGCCTCTGGGCACAGCGCGATCGGCAGCATCAGAGCGCCTTCCCGCCGGGCAGCAGCGTGGCCAGCTTGTCCATGCCCTGGCGGTGGCACCAGTCGCCGAAGCCCTCGCCCGGCAGCCGCTCCTGCGCGAAGGCGCCGAGCAGCGGGTCCAGCGTGTCGGCGATCGCCGCCTCCGGCACCTTCTCGGTCAGCTTGGCGTTCAGCCGGGTGCCTTCGAAATCGCCGCCGACGAACAGGGCGAAGGTGCCGGGGGTGCGGCCGACCAGGCCGATGTCGCCGGCATAGGGGCGGGCGCAGCCATTCGGGCAGCCGGTGATGCGGATGCTGATCCGCTCCTCGATCAGCCCGTGCTTGCGCAGCGCGACCTCGATCGAATCGACCAGCGGCTCGCGGATGCGCTCGGCCTCGGACAGGGCCAGGCCGCAGGTCGGCAGGGCCGGGCAGGCCAGGGTCCAGCGGCGGACGGCGGTCAGGTCCTCGGCGAAGACCACGCCGTGGGCGCGCAGATGGGCCTCGATTTCGTCGCGCTCCGAAGGCGCGATGTCGGCGATCAGGATGTCCTGCTGCGGCGTCAGCACCGCCGGCTTGGCCCAGTTCTCGAACAGGGCGCGCAGCGCGGTGCGCAGCCGCACCTTCGGGCCGTCCTCGATCCGGCCGCTGGCCACCGGCAGGCCGAGCCAGAAGCGGCCGTCGCCCTGCTCATGCCAGCCGAGATGGTCGGGCACCTGGAACGGCGCATGCGGCAGCGGGTCGGCCAGGACCCGGCCGAACTGGCGCTCCAGCTCCTTGCGGGTCCAGTCCAGCCCCATGTCGTCGAGCACGTATTTCAGCCGGGCGCGCTTGCGGTCGGTGCGGTTGCCGTGGTCGCGGTACAGGCGGATCACCGCCTCGGCGCCCTGCAGCAGCTCGCCCGGGCCGACCGAGGCGATCGGCGACGCCATGCGGGCATGGGTGCCGGCCTTGGTGTGGGTCAGCCCCTGGCCGCCGCCGAGATTGAGGTTGTAGCCGACCAGGTGGTCGCCCTCGAACACCGAGAGGATGCCGAGATCCTGGGTCAGCAGGTCGATCGAGTTGTCCTCGGGCGTGGCGAGGCCGATCTTGAACTTCCGCGGCAGGTAGGTGGCGCCGTACAGCGGCTCGTCGACCGATTCGGCCGGCGCCTGGCTCTCCTCGTCGAGGAACAGCTCGTAATAGGCCCGGCTCTTCGGCAGCAGCCGCGTCGACAGGAAACGGGCATCCGCCTCCAGCCGCGCATGCACCGCGTCGCGGATCGGCGCCGGGGTGGTCATGACGTTGCGCACCACGTCGCCGCAGGCCGACATGGTGGTCAGCATCGAGTGGTTGATGTCGGCGATCGTCGCCTTCAGGTTTCCCTTCAGAACGCCGTGGAATTGGATTCCCTGGCGCGTGGTAATCCGCAGCGTTCCGTTGGAATACCTGTCGGCGATGGCGTCGAGCGCCAGGTACTGCTCGGCCGTCAGCCGCCCGCCCGGGATGCGGGCGCGGACCATGAACTGGTATTCCTTCTCCAGCCCCTGCTTTTTCCGCGGCGTCGCGGTGTCGCGGTCGTACTGCTCATAACTGCCATGGAATTTCAGCAGGTTATAGCTTTCCTCGGTGACCGAGGGACCGGGGGTGAGGAGGTCGGCGGCGATGCCGCCGCGCAGGAATCGGCTCTGTTCCTTCACGCCTTCGACGGCGGAAAGCTTCGGCGGGGCCGCGGGGGCGGCGGGGTGTTCGGCGGACATCGGCGGCGGCGTTCTATCCACAATTGATGGTTGACATTAGTCTCGGGATTCACACACAGTCAACCAGCAAATGTGCTCCATTTTACAGGAAAACTGGAGAAATTTGCCGACCATGAGCACTCTATGTCCGCTGCCGCCACTGTTGTCCAGGAGCTGATCGCCGCCGAATTCGACGGGCTGGACGGGCATGCGCTGATCGAAAAGGTGCTGGCGGATCCACGGCTCGGGCCGGTCGCCCTGGTATCGTCCTTCGGCACCGAATCGGCGGTGCTGCTGGCCCTGGCCGCCGAGGTCGCGCCGGCCGTGCCGGTCATCTTCCTCGACACGCTGCGACATTTCGGCGAGACTCTGCGCTACCGCGACCGTCTGGTCGCGCAGCTCGGACTCGAGGATGTACGCTCGGTCAGGCCCGACCCCGACGAAATCGCCCGACGAGACCCCGATCTGCTGCTGTTCCAGCGTGACCCCGACGCCTGCTGCGCGCTGCGCAAGGTGGAGCCGCTGGAACGGGCCCTGTCGGGCTTCGGCGGCTGGATCACCGGCCGCAAGCGCTTCCAGGCGCTCACCCGTGCCGACCTGCCGGCGGTCGAATGGGCGGCCGACGAGGGCCGCTTCAAGATCAACCCGCTGGCCGGCTGGTCACCCGACCGGATCGCCGCGGAATTCGAGGCCCGGGGCCTGCAGCATCATCCGCTGGAGGCCGACGGCTTCCTGTCGATCGGCTGCATGCCCTGTACCGAGCGGGTGGCGCAAGGCGCAGACCCGCGCTCCGGCCGCTGGTCTGGCCAAGACAAGACCGAATGCGGTATCCACCGCCCCGCCGATCCCTCCCCAGTCACGTTCCTTTAGGCCATGAATCATCTCGACGAACTCGAAGCGGAGAGCATCACCATCCTCCGCGAGGCCTTCGCCCGCATCGATCGGCTGGCGATGCTGTGGTCCATCGGCAAGGACTCCACCCTGATCCTGTGGCTGCTGCGCAAGGCGTTCTTCGGCCATGTGCCGTTCCCGCTGGTCCAGCTCGAGACCCATATGGAGCTGCCGGAGGTCTATGAGTTCCGCGACCGGCTGGTGCGCGAGTGGAAGCTGCCGCTGATCGTCGAGGACTGCCCGCCGGAGGAGCTGATGGACCAGACCCTGGCGCCCGGCGGCCGGGCGGCGGCGCGCAAGACCGAGGGGCTGAAGGCGGTGATCCAGCGCGAGGGCTTCGAGGGCATCATCGTCGGCATCCGCCGCGACGAGCAGGGGACGCGGGCGAAGGAGCGGGTGTTCAGCCCGCGCAGCTTCGAGGGCGCCTGGGATGTGTCCGACCAGCCGGCCGAGTTCTGGGGCCAATACAAGACCCGGTTCGAGCCCGGCACCCATGTCCGGATCCACCCGATCCTGAAATGGACCGAGATCGACGTCTGGCGCTACACCCAGCGCGAGGGCATCCCGATCGTGCCGCTGTACCTGGCCAGGGACGGGCTGCGTTACCGCTCGCTGGGCGAGAAGAACATCACCCTGCCGGTGGCCAGCGACGCCGATTCGATCGAGGCGATCATCGCCGAGCTCGAGACCACCAAGGTCTCCGAGCGCGCCGGCCGCATCATCGACAACGAGACCGAGGACGGCTTTGAGCGCCTCCGCAGTGCGGGATACATGTAAGATGGACGGCATCGTCGCCCTGCACCCCGCGCTGGCCGCGGCCCGCACCCTGCGCGTCGTCATCGCCGGCCATGTCGACCACGGCAAGTCGACCCTGATCGGCCGCCTGCTGCACGACACCGGCGCGCTCGGCCCCGAACGCGTCACGGCGGTCGAGGCGATGAGCAAGAAGCGCGGCATGCCGTTCGAATGGTCGTTCCTGATCGACGCGCTGCAGTCGGAGCGCGACCAGGGCATCACCATCGACACGGCCGAGGTGCAGTTCCGCACCCCGCGCCGGCGCTATGTGCTGATCGACGCGCCGGGCCATGCCGAGTTCCTGAAGAACATGGTCTCCGGCGCCGCCGGGGCCGACGCGGCGCTGCTGCTGGTCGATGCCCGCGAGGGCACGCTGGAGCAGTCGCGCCGCCACGCCCTGATCCTCGGCCTGCTCGGCATCACCCAGGTGGTGGTGGCGATCAATAAAATGGACCTGGTGGAGTACGACCAGGCCCGGTTCCAGGCGGTGACCGACGAGATCTCGGCCTATCTCAGCAGCGTCGGCATCACCCCCGCGGTGGTGGTGCCGCTGGCCGCGCGGCATGGCGAGAACATCGCCACCCGCTCGGCCTTGATGCCCTGGCATGACGGGCCGTCTCTGGTCGAGGCGCTGGACGGGCTGGAGGCGGCGCCGTCGGCAGTCGACCAGCCGCTGCGCCTGCCGGTGCAGGACGTCTACAAATTCGACGAGCGCCGCATCGTCTCCGGCCGGATCGAGAGCGGCGGGCTGGCGGTCGGCCAGACCCTGCGCTTCGCCCCCTCCGGCAAGGTCGCGCGCATCGCCTCGATCGAGAGCTGGCCGGCGGCGGAGATTACCTCGGCCAAGGCCGGTCAGGCGGTCGGGCTGACGCTCGACCCGCCGGTCTTCGTCGAGCGCGGCCAGATCGCGACCCTGGTCGAGCAGGCGCCGGAAACCTCGACCCGGCTGAAGCTGCGGCTGTTCTGGCTGGCGCGCGAGCCGCTGCGCCCCGGCGCCCGGCTGACGCTGCGCCTGGCCGCCGCCGAGCACACGGTGACGGTGGAGCGCATCGCCCATGTGGTCGAGGTGCACACGCTGGAGACCCGGACGGCCGAGCTGGTGCGGCGCAACGAGACCGCGGAGATCGAGGTGGTCGGCCGCACCGCCATCGCCTTCGACCGCCATGCCGACCTGCCGGGCACCGGTCGCGGCGTGCTGGTCGATGGCTACGACGTGGTGGGCGGCGTCACCATCCTCGACGCGACGGGCGACAGCCGCCTGCTGTTCCCGACCGAGCGGCGGGTTGATGCCGCGGCCCGGCGCCTGGCCAACGGCCATGCCGGCGGCGTGGTCTGGCTGACCGGCCTGTCCGGCGCCGGCAAGTCGACTTTGGCGACGGCGCTGGAGTCGCGGCTGTTCGCCCGTGGCTGGCAGGCCACGGTGCTGGACGGCGATTCGCTGCGCACCGGCCTGGGCCGCGATCTCGGCTTCTCGACCGAGGACCGGGCCGAGAATGTCCGCCGCGCGGCCGAGGTGGCGCGGCTGTTCGCCGAGGCCGGGCTGATCGCGATCGTGGCGCTGATCTCGCCGGAGCGCTGGCACCGCGCCTTGGCCGGCGACGTGATTGGCGACGGCTTCCGCGAGATCTTCGTCAAGGCCGACCTGGCGATCTGCGAGCAGCGCGACCCCAAGGGCCTCTACGCCAAGGCGCGCCGCGGCGAGATCCAGGGCTTCACCGGCGTCTCGGCGCCTTACGAGGAGCCGGAGACGCCGGACCTGACGATCGACACCGGCGCCATGCCGCGCGACGCCGCGATCGACCTGCTGGAATCCTTCGCCATCACCAGCTTCGCCGGCTCGGCCAAGCGGGCGGGGGAGGATGCGGATCCGTCGATTTGAGGTAGGGCTGACCTCCCCATTCTGTCATGCCCGGGCTTGACCCGGGCATCCAAGAGCGTCGACATCCTCTGGATTGCGGGTCGAGCCGGGCAATGACAGGTGGATGGTGTTCGAGGCGGCCTCAGCCTGGCGGGTAGGCTTGCCGTGCGTGGAGGACGCTCATGATATCGATGACGGACGGGCCGACCCGATAGACGATGATGTAGTTCGGGTGGATCACCCCCTCGCGCGTTCCGGCAACGCGTCCCGGTCGATACAGGTAAGGATGCTCGGAAAGCCGCTCCGCCGTCTCGGCGGAGATGGCCAGCAATCGGTCTGCGGCAGCGGGATTGCGTTCGGCGATGTAGCCGAGAATCTGCTCGAGATCGGCGAAAGACTCAGCGCTCCAGCTTACGGGCAGCATGGGCGCGACGCTTCTCCTCGATCAGCGCGCGCAGGCGTGCCATCGCCTCGTCGTGAGGAACGGAAGGCTGCGTGCTGGCCAGGGCCGCTTCCACCTTGGCCCGGAACCAGCGGTCATAGGCCTCGGCCTCTTCGACCGTGGCGAACTCGGACTCGATCGGGGACAGGGCTCGGCTCATGCCCTCAATATAGGGACTTTCCGGCCCGGTGGCCACCGGGCCGACCTCACTCCACCCCGGCATCCTTGCGCAGCAAAGCGCGCAGCTCCTGCGGCAGCGAGGCCCAGTGCTGGTTGGTCAGGGCGCCGTGCAGCGCGTAGAGGGCGTTGACCGTGATCAGCTCCGGCTGCGCCGCCTTCAGCCGCTGCCAGGCCTCGATCGGGCCGATCGCGCGCAGCTCGGCCTCGGTGGTGATGCCGACGGCGGCCAGCCACTCGGCGGTCTTGGGCCCCAGATTGGGCAGGGCTGCGATCGGACGCTCCCTCACGGCCGCAGCAGCCCCATGATGTCCTGCGTCTCGGCCAGCACCGGCGCCGCGATGGCGGCGGCCTTCTCGCCGCCCCGGCGCAGCACCGCATCGACATGGCCGGGATCGGCCATCAGCCGGCGCATCTCGCCGCCGATCGGTGCCAGCACCGTGACCGCGATGTCGGTCAGGGCGCCCTTGAAGGTCGAGAACGGCGCGCCGCCGAACTCGGCCAGCACCGCGTCGACGTCCTTGTTGGCCAAAGCGCCATAGATGGCGACCAGGTTCTCGGCTTCCGGCCGGCTCGCCAGCCCGGCCGCCTCGGTCGGCAGCGGCTCGGGGTCGGTCTTGGCGCGGCGGAACTTCAGCGCGATGGTGTCGGCGTCGTCGGTCATGTTGATGCGGCTGTAGTCGGACTCGTCCGACTTGCTCATCTTCTTCGACCCGTCGCGCAGGCTCATCACCCGGGTGGCAGACCCCAGGATCTGCGGCTCCGGCAGCGGGAAGAAGTCGACGCCGTAGCGCTGGTTGAAGGACTGGGCGATGTCGCGGGTCAGCTCCAGATGCTGCTTCTGGTCCTCGCCGACCGGCACATGCGTGCCCTTGTACAAGAGGATGTCCGCCGCCATCAGCACGGGATAGGCCAGGAGGCCGTGCATCGCCGTGTCCTGCTGCTTGCCGGCCTTGTCCTTGAACTGGGTCATGCGGCGCAGCCAGCCCAGCGGGGTGACGCAGGAGAACAGCCAGGCCAGCTCGCTGTGGCCGGGCACCTGGCTCTGCGCGAACAGGATGCTGCGCTCCGGGTCGATGCCGACGGCCAGCAATGTCGCGGTCAGCTCGCGGATATGGGCCCGCAGCTCGGCCGGATCCTGCGGCTGGGTCAGGGCATGCAGGTCGACGACGCAGTAGATGGTCTCGAACTCGTCCCCCTGCAGCGCCACCCAGTTCCGCACCGCGCCGAGATAGTTGCCGAGATGCATGTTGTGGGTGGGCTGGATGCCCGAGAAGATGCGCTTCATGTCCGCCGGTGCCGCAGAGGGATGGGGAGGCTCGGTTTATGGCCGGGCCGGTGCGGGCGGGTCAACGGTGTAGATTCGGGGCCGCCTGATGCCCGCGGCGACGGAACTTGGCCAGCTCGCCGCGATCGACCGCGCCCAGCAGCAGGCAGAGGACGGCGTAAAGCGCGATGCCGCCGGCGATCAGCGCGGCCAGCGCCGCGATGCCGGTCGCCGCCGTGCCCTGCCGGGCCGGCAGCAGCCCGGCCGCCATGCCCAGCGCCGCCAGCAGGATCCGGCCGCCGCGCCGGCGCAGCCCGGCATCGATCGGCAGGGCGCCGCGGTGGCGCAGCGACCAGGCCAGCAGCCCGGCATTGGCCCAGGCCGAGACGGCGGTGGCCAGCGCGATGCCGACATGGCCCAGCGGCCGCATCAGCAGTAGGGCGCCGGCGACGGCGAGGACCGTGGCGGCCAGGGCGGTGCGCATCGGCGTCGCCGTGTCCTGCCGGGCGAAGCACAGGGTCGAGAACACCCGGATCAAGATATAGGCCGGGATGCCGGCGGCGTAGGCGGCGAGCGCCCCGGCCACCGCCACCGTCTGCTCCGGCCCGAAGGCGCCGCGCTCGAGCAACCCATGCACGATCGGCCCGGCCAGCAGGACCAGCCCGGCGGCGGCGGGCAAGCCCAGCAGCAGCCCGTATTCGATCGCCCGGCTCTGGGTCGCCGCGACCTCCTGCGTGCTGTCGGCGACCAGCAGGCGGGTCAGAGTGGGCAGCAGGGCGGTGCCGAGCGCGATGCCGACGATGCCGAGCGGCAGCTGGGTCAGCCGGTCGGCGTAGTAGAGGGCGCTGACCGCGCCGGCCGGCAGAAAGCTGGCGATCAGCGTGTTCAGCGCCATCTGGATCTGGGTGATGCCGGTGCCGATCGCGCCCGGCCCCATCAGCACCACCAGCCGGCGCAGCCGCGGCCCGATCCGCGGCGGCATCAGCCGCACCGGCACGCCGTGGCGGCGGCAGGCCAGCGCCAGCCAGGCCAGCTGGACGATGCCGGACAGGGTGACGCCGATCGCCAGCGCCCGGCCGGGCGACCCGGCCAGATGCGTGCCGAACAGCAGTGCCGCGATCAGCACCAGGTTGAACAGGATCGGCGCCGCGGCGAAGGGGGCCAGCTTCTCCTGCGCGTTCAGGATGCCGCCGAGCAGGGCCGAGACCGACATCAGCAGCAGGTAGGGGAAGGCGAGGCGGGCATAGTCCAGCGCCAGGGCCTTGCGCACCGGGTCGGCGACGAAGCCGGGGGCGATCACCGCCAGGATCGCGGGCATGGCCAAGAGCGCCAGCAGGGTCAGCGGGATCAGCACCGCCAGCAGGGCGGCCAGCACCTCGCCGGCGAAGGCCAGCGCCGCGGCCGGGCCGCGCTCGCCGCGCTCGGCGGCGTATTGCGGCACGAAGGTGACCATGAAGGCGCCGTCGCCGAACAGACGCCGGGCCAGATTGGGCAGCTTGACTGCAATCACGAAGGCGTCGGCCATCGGCCCCGCGCCCAGCAGCGAGGCGGTCAGCATATCGCGGGCGAATCCGGCGATCCGGCTGACGGCCGTCAACCCTCCGACCGTCGCCATGCCGCGCAGCAGGGACATGGCCGAGCTTTAGCCGGGATTTGCGGCGGCGGGAAGGCTGGCGGCAGGGTCTATTTGAAGTCGCGGCTGCGCAGCGTCACCCGGTGGCCGCGGCTGGGATCGGCGCGGGGTCGGGCCTGGTGGCCGGGGTCGAGCATCACCTGGTCGGTGCCGCGGGCCAGCACCGGCAGCTGGTCGGTCCAGTCGACGAAGCGCTCGGCCACCACATGGATTACCTGGTGCTCGCCCTCGCCCACCTTCTGCACCCGGCCCTCGCAGGCCAGCAGGCGGCCGGCATAGACGGCGCGGCGATACTGCTCCGACACCTGCGACCAGACCACGATGTTGGCGGCGCCGCTCTCATCCTCGACGGTGACGAAGATGGTGCCGTTGGAGGTCTGCGGCCGCTGCCGGAACAGCACGATGCCGGCGACGCGGATGCGGGTGCCGTCACGGGTCCCGTCGTCGCGCAGGCTGCGCGCCGGCACGATGCCCAGCCTGGCGAGCGCCGGGCGCAGCAGCGCCAGCGGATGCCTGGTCAGTGACAGGCCGGTGGTGGCGTAGTCCTCCAGCACCTCCAGCCCCGGCGGCAGCGGCGGCAGCGCCGCCGCTTCCTCCTCAAACAGCGCCAGCTGGGCCGGGCGGGCGGCGAACAGCGGCAGGGCCTCGCCCTCCACCCCGGCCACGGCCCACAGCCCCTGCTGCCGGTCGAGGCCGATCGAGCCGAAGGCGGCGGCCTCGGCCAGGCGGTTCAGGGCACGGGCGGAGACGCCGGCACGGCGGGCCAGCTCGGCCGGCGCGGCGTAGCCGGCGCCGCGGCGCTCGACGATCCGCTTGCCCTCCTCCTCGTTCAGCCCCTTCACCAGGCGCAGACCCAGGCGCACGGCGTGGTCGCGGCCACCGGTCGGCTCCAGCGTGCAGTCCCAATCGCTGCGGTTGACGTCGACCGGGCGCACTTCCACGCCATGCTCGCGCGCGTCGCGCACCAGTTGGGCCGGGGCGTAGAAGCCCATCGGCTGCGAGTTGAGCAGGGCGCAGCAGAACACCTCGGGGTGGTGGTGCTTGACCCAGGCGCTCTCATAGACCAGCAGCGCGAAGGAGGCGGCATGCGCCTCAGGGAAGCCGTAGCTGCCGAAGCCCTTGATCTGGTTGAAGCAGCGCTCGGCGAAGTCGCGCTCATAGCCGTTGGCGACCATGCCCTCGACGAAGCGCTTCTCGTAGGTGTGGATGGTGCCGACATTCTTGAAGGTCGCCATCGCCCGCCGCAGGCTGTCGGCCTCGGCCGGGGTGAATTTGGCGGCGACGATGGCCAGCTTCATGCCCTGTTCCTGGAACAGCGGCACGCCCATGGTCTTCTCCAGCACCTCCTTGAGCTCGTCCTTCGGATAGCTCACCGGCTCGATGCCGTCGCGGCGGCGCAGATAGGGATGCACCATGTCGCCCTGGATTGGGCCGGGGCGGACGATCGCGACCTCGATCACCAGGTCGTAATAGGTCTGCGGCCTCAGCCGCGGCAGCATCGATTGCTGGGCCCGGGATTCGACCTGGAACACGCCGACCGAATCGGCTCGGCTCAGCATGTCGTAGACCGCCTTGTCGGTCGGCCGGCGGCCCAGCTTCGGCCGTTCGGGGAATGTTTCCGGATAGTGCGCGTGCAGCAGGTCGAAGCAGCGGCGCAGGGCGGTCAGCATACCCAGCGCCAGCACGTCGACCTTCAGCATGCCCAGCGCCTCGATGTCGTCCTTGTCCCAGCAGATGACGGTGCGGTCCGCCATCGCCGCGTTCTCGATCGGCACCAGCTCGTCCAGCCGCTTGCGGGCGAAGACGAAGCCGCCGGTGTGCTGGCTGAGATGGCGGGGAAAGCCCATCAGCTCGACCGCCAGCTCCAGCGCCAGGCGCAGCCGGGGATCGGTCGGGTCCAGCCCGGCCTCGCGCACCTGGCCCTCGTCCAGCCCGTTCATGCTCCAGCCCCAGACCGAGCCGGACAGGGCGCCGATCATGTCCTCCGACAGGCCCATCGCCTTGCCGACATCGCGCACCGCGGCCCGGGTGCGGTAGCAGATGACGGTGGCGGTCAGCGCGGCGCGATGGCGGCCGAACTTCCGGTAGATGTGCTGGATCACCTCCTCGCGCCGCTCATGCTCGAAATCGACGTCGATGTCGGGCGGCTCGTGGCGCTGCTCGCTGATGAAGCGCTCGAACAGCAGGTTGACCTCGACCGGGTTGACCGCGGTGATGCCCAGGCAATAGCAGACGACGCTGTTGGCGGCGGAGCCGCGGCCCTGGTTCAGGATCTGCTGGCTGTTGGCGAAGCCGACGATATCGGCCACGGTCAGGAAGAAGGGCGCGTAGTCGCGCCGGCCGATCAGGTCCAGCTCCTTCTCGATCTGGCCGCGCAGCCCGGGCGGCACGCCCGCCGGGTACAGCCTGGCCGCCCCCTCCCAGGCCAGCCGCTCCAGCCGGGCCTGGGCCGGTTCGCCGTCGGGCGTGATCTCCTCGGGGTATTTGTACTTGTCGGCCAACTCGTCCAGGTCGAAGCGGCAGCGCTCGGCGATCTCGACCGTCCGCTCCAGCGCATAGGGATGGTCGCGGAACAGCCGTTCCATCTCCTCGGGGGTCTTCAGGTGCCGCTCGGCATTGGCCTCCAGCCGCCAGCCGGCATCGTCGATGGTGCAGTGCTCTCGGATGCAGGTGAGGGCATCCTGCAGCCGGCGCCGCTGCGGCACGTGGTACAGCACGTCGTTGGTGGCGACCAGCAGGGTCCGGGTGCGCAGGGCCACCTCGCGCAGCGCCTCCAGCCGCCGGGCGTCGTCGCCGCGATAGCGGTGGCTGGCCGCCAGATAGACCCGCTTGCCCATCTCCGCGCGCAGCCGGTCGAGATGCGCGACGAAGCCGTCATCGATGCGGTCGGGCGGCAGCGCCACCAGGATCTGGCCGTCGCTGAACGGCAGCAGGTCCGCCTGGTGCAGCAGGCACTCGCCCTTCTTCGCCCGGCCATTGCCCTGGGTCAGCAGCCGGCACAGGCGGCCATAGGCGTCGATATCGGTCGGGTAGCACAGCAGGCTCGGCGCATCGGCGAAGTCGAGCCGGCAGCCGACGATGTAGGGGATGCGGCTGGCCTTGCGGTGATTCTCGTTGCGATTGGCGGCGACATGGCCGCGCACGATCCCGGCCAGGGAATTGCGGTCGGTCACGGCGATGGCCGACAGGCCCAGCAGGATCGCCGTCTCCACCAGCTCCGCCGGATGCGACCCGCCGCGCAGGAAGGAGAAGTTGGTGGTGACCTGGAGCTCGGCATAGGCGGTCATGGGGATGACCGCCACTGCGCCTGCCCGGAATGAAGATCTGGAACGAAACCGAGATTCCCTTTCCTGTCATGCCCGGGCTTGACCCGGGCATCCAGGGCGGCAAGAGCGGTTCTGGGTGGCCCCTGGATCGCCGGGTCAAGCCCGGCGATGACAGAAAGGGGGCAATCGACGAACGCCATCAGTCGAACATCCCGTGCAGGAACCAGCGGGCGGTCTCGCCTTCGTGGTACAGGCCGGCGCGGTAGACCCAGAAGCGGCGGCCGGTCTCGTCCTCCACCCGGTAATAGTCGCGGATCATGTCGGGCTCGTCCCGGTCCCGCGGCCGGGGCCGGCGCCACCATTCATAGGCGATGCGCTCCGGCCCGTCGGCGCGGCGGATCCGATGGGTCGCACCGGCCCAGCGGAAGCTGCTCGGCGGGTCGTCCGGCACCTGGGCGATCGCCTCGATCGGCTCCGGCCGGCGCAGCAGGCGCAAGGGCCGCACCCAGCCGGGCGGCCAGGGCTTGGCCTGGTCCGGCGCCAGCGGCGGGCGGGCGGCGACGCAGCGTTCGGGCAGGTGGCTCTCCACCGCGGCCGGGCGCCAGATCCGGTCGAAGCCGATGCGGTTGCCGACGATGTCGACGAAGCCGGCCAGATCGCCGATTCCGGCACCCTCGCCCTCCAGCTTGCTCAACCCGGACTGGCGGCCGCCGACCGGCGCCACCCGGTCGGCGCGCAGGGTCGCCACCTCGACCCCGAAGCCGGGATCGACCCGGTCCAGCCGGTCGGCCAGCAGGCGCCCGACCCGGGCTGGGTCGCGCACCGGCAAAGCGGTGCGGATGGCGATGCCCTGGCAGCGGCCGTCGACCCGGTGGAAGGCGGCGGTGAACTGCGCCGCGCCCATCATCCGCGCCTCCAGCCGGGCACAGAGATCGGCGGCCAGCGCAGCGATGGCGCGCTGCAGGTCCTCCGGGGTGCCGATCGGCTCGGCGAAGGCCAGGCGGGCGAACCAGGACGTCGGCGGCCGGCGGAAGCCGACCGTCTCCTCCGCCCGGCCCAGCGCCTGGTCCAGCCGCAGCAGCGGCCCGGCGCCGAAGCGGCGGGCCAGGCCGGGGCGCGGCGCCGCCAGCAGCTCGCCGATCCGGGTCAGGCCGATCCGCTGCAGCGCCGCGACCTCCTCCTCGTCCAGCCGCAGCGCCGCCATGGGCAGCGGGGCCAGGGCCGCGCGCTCGGCGCCGTCGGGCAGGATCCGCCGATCGGATCTGTCGTGATGCGCCAGCGCCCAGGCGGCGCCGAAGCTGCCGGCGACGGCGATGCGGGCCGGCAGGCCCCAGCGCTGCAGCCGTGCGGCCAGGTCGGCCACCAGCCCGTCCTCGCCGCCCCAGAGATGGGCGCAGCCGGTGATGTCGAGCCACAGCCCGTCGGGCGGGCAGGGGGCCGCGGCCGGGCTGTAGCGGCCGGCCCAGCGCACCAGCCGGGCCAGGGCCCGGGCATCGGCGGCGTGGTCGGCCGGGATCAGGGCCAGCCCCGGCAGTACGGCGCGGGCATCGGTCGCCTTCTGCCGCGGCCGGATGCCGGCGGCCCAGCCGCGGTCGTCCACCGCCACCACCTGGCGCCGCTGCTCGACGGTCTCGACGATCGCGACCGGCTCAGCCGGCCAGGCGTCGGGGGGCGTCGACAGTCTCAGTCGCGTGATCGGCCAGTTCGGCAACCACAGCGAGACGATCCGTCCCATCCTCGGTCTCCACGATCCAGCGGCCGGGCAGGCCGCCGCGGCTGTGGGTCAGGTCCAGCGCCCAGCGCGCCGGCCCGACCCAGGCGGCGGTGCCGCCGCTCGGCGCCGGGGCCACGGTCCAGCGCGTCACCGCGGCGCTGGCGCCCGCCCGGACAATGCCGTCGCGTCCGGCCCGCGGTGCGATCGGCCGGCGTTGCAGCAGCAGGGCAGTGGTGCCGTGCGACTCGCAGGCCAACTGCAGCCGCCGCTCAGCCAGCAAGTCGGCACGTGCCGCCTCGGCCAGCACGGCGCCGAATCCACGCGTGCGCAGCGCCTCCTCCACCACCGCCAGCACGCCGGTCTCGTCGCGCGGCCGGACCAGGATCAGCCGGTCAGGATCCAGGCCCAGCGCAGCCAGGGCCGGCGGGTACAGGTCGTCGGCCGTGGCGCACCACAGCACCGGCCCGCGCCGCTGCAGCCGGGCCAGCAGCCGCGCGGCGA
>NZ_VCCH02000438.1 GCF_005938675.2 Mycobacterium sp. KBS0706 | reverse complement strand
GGTGCTGAAGGCGCGCGCCGACTACGCCTGGGGCCCGGCGCCGCTGGCGCATCAGGGCCGCGCCTATCTCGACGGCATCAAATACATCGTGACGCCGGAGGACAGCGTCCGCATCGGCGCCCTCTTGGCCGGCCAGGCCGATTTCATCCGCCAGGTCCAGGCCTATGACGAGCCGCAGGTGAAGGACCAGGGCTACACCGTCTACGCCGCGCCGACCCGCGGCGTGAACAACAGCGT
>NZ_VCCH02000437.1 GCF_005938675.2 Mycobacterium sp. KBS0706 | reverse complement strand
CGGCAGCGCGGCCAAGGTCCGGGCCGAGCGGGCGCGGCGCCGGGATGCGGTGGTCGCCGCAGTCGAACGGGCCTTCGCGGAGATGCCCGATCCGTCCCGGATCCCCGGGCTCCGGGCCGGGCTGGCGGTGCGGCTGCAGGAACCCGACGTGATCGAGTGGCTCGACACCGAATGCACCTTCGTCGCCGCCGACCGGCTCTGCCGCTCCCTCGGCATCGGCATGTATCTCGACGACCCGGA
>NZ_VCCH02000436.1 GCF_005938675.2 Mycobacterium sp. KBS0706 | reverse complement strand
CCGACCGATCTGGAACACGCGGGTCTATGTGCTGGACGGGAGCCTGCGTCCGGTGCCCGTGGGAGTGTCAGGGGAATTGTACATCGCGGGAGCAGGCCTGGCGCGGGGATATCTGGGCCGTGCCGGGCTGACGTCGGAGCGGTTCGTGGCCTGTCCGTTCGGGGATCCGGGGGAGCGGATGTACCGGACGGGGGACGTGGCGCGTTGGCGGCCGGATGGAGAGCTGGAGTACCAGGGCCGC
>NZ_VCCH02000435.1 GCF_005938675.2 Mycobacterium sp. KBS0706 | reverse complement strand
TCGGCCCTGGTACTCCAGCTCTCCATCCGGCCGCCAACGCGCCACGTCCCCCGTCCGGTACATCCGCTCCCCCGGACCCCCGAACGGACAGGCCACGAACCGCTCCGACGTCAGCCCGGCACGACCCAGATACCCCCGCGCCAGACCCGCACCCGCGATGTACAGCTCTCCCGACACACCCACCGGAACCGGACGCAGGCTCCCGTCCAGCACATAGACCCGCGTGTTCCAGATCGGTCGA
>NZ_VCCH02000434.1 GCF_005938675.2 Mycobacterium sp. KBS0706 | reverse complement strand
CTCACGGGTGCGCCGGCGCCAGCGCTGTCGACCACAGCAGCTCGACCGGGTGGAACCGGACCAGCGAGATCCGGTGCAGCACCGCGGGTTGCGGACGCCAGGCGGCTATGGCGTTGCCAATCGCCGCCGGCACCAGAGCCGGCCTCATGCCCTCGCCGAGCGTGACATGCGGCACCCAGTCGCCCGGCAGGTAGTGGGCCCAGCAGTGCGGGACGAACGCCGCGGCGGTGTGATGAAAGCGG
>NZ_VCCH02000433.1 GCF_005938675.2 Mycobacterium sp. KBS0706 | reverse complement strand
GCGCCTGATCGGCCGGATCCGGTCGAGCCTGGGGGTCGAGGTGGCGATCCGGAGCCTGTTCGAGGCGCCGACGGTGTCTGGGCTGGCGGAGCGGCTGGGAACGGCGCGGCAGGGCCGAGCGGGCCTGAAGCGGCGGGAGCGTCCGGAGCGGATCCCGCTGTCATATGCGCAGCAGCGTCTGTGGTTCCTGTTCCGGCTGGAGGGTCCGAGCCCGACCTACAACATCCCGATCGTGCTGCGTCTGCGGGGCGC
>NZ_VCCH02000432.1 GCF_005938675.2 Mycobacterium sp. KBS0706 | reverse complement strand
TCGCCACGCAGACGCAGCACGATCGGGATGTTGTAGGCCGGGCTCGGACCCTCCAGCCGGAACAGGAACCACAGACGCTGCTGCGCATACGACAACGGGATCCGCTCCGGACGCTCCCGCCGCTTCAGGCCCGCTCGGCCCTGCCGCGCCGTGCCCAGCCGCTCCGCCAGCCCCGACACCGTCGGCGCCTCGAACAGGCTCCGGATCGTCACCTCCACCCCCAGGCTCGACCGGATCCGGCCGATCAGGTGG
>NZ_VCCH02000431.1 GCF_005938675.2 Mycobacterium sp. KBS0706 | reverse complement strand
GAAGGTGCGCTCGACGACCCAACGCCGGGGCAGCAGGACGAAGCCCTGGGCGGTATCCGACCGTTTGACGATCTCGATGGTCCACCGTCCCAATTCGGCGAGCGCCGTCGCCAGTTTGTCGCCGGCATAAGCCCCGTCGGCGAACAGGTGGCGCAGCCAGGGATACAGCGTCCGAACCGAGGCCAGAACGGCCGTTGCCCCGCCCCGATCTTGGACGTCGGCCGGATGGACATCGAGCCCGAGGAGGTGCCC
>NZ_VCCH02000430.1 GCF_005938675.2 Mycobacterium sp. KBS0706 | reverse complement strand
TCTGGTCGAAGCCCTCAACCCCACGCGGTCGCTCGGACGCCATCCCCTGTTCCAGGTCATGCTCGCCTTCCAGAACACCGACGAGGCAGCGCTGCGGCTGCCGGGGCTGGATGCCTCCGTCGAGCCGGTCGTCACCCACACGAGCAAATACGATCTCGCGTTCAACATCTCGGAGCAGCGTGATCCGGAGGGCCGGGAGGCGGGGCTGGAAGGGATGCTGGAATACAGCACGGACCTGTTCGACCGGGAGACC
>NZ_VCCH02000429.1 GCF_005938675.2 Mycobacterium sp. KBS0706 | reverse complement strand
GATCCGGACGTCTCGCGGTTCCGTCCGCGGGGCCGCTCCTCACCCGTAGCGGCCAAGAGGTGCAGCGGCCCCGCTCTCGATCCTACGGTCCGCTCTCCGCGCGAACCCGGTGGCCCCTGCCAAAACCCGCGCAATAGCCGACCGGGCATCCGTGAGGCGTCCCCTGCGCCACCGGCGCTTCACACAATGTTCATTGCACGGTCGCTTCGTTCTGGTTCATGATATGTTCCATGAGCAAACCGCAGTCCGACTCCAAT
>NZ_VCCH02000043.1 GCF_005938675.2 Mycobacterium sp. KBS0706 | reverse complement strand
TTCGGCGAAGCGGTCGAGCATGCGCGCAGCCCGCTCGGCCCGATCCGGGTCGAGGCCCGGCGGGACGGAGGGGGGTGAGTCGGACTGCGGCTTGTTCATGGAACATATCATGAACTAGAACGAATCGGCCGCGCAATGAACATTGTGTTTACTCGAAAGGCTGCTTAGCCACGACAGCGCGGCAGGTCGGCGCCCGCCGGCCGCCTGCCCTATTGCGGCCGCAGCCGGAAGTCGTGGCCTTCCGGCAGGGTCTGGCCGCCATCGACGACGATGGTGGTGCCGGTGATGTAGGCGGCGTCGTCCGAGGCCAGAAAGGCCACCGCGGCCGCGACGTCCTGCGGCGTGCCGAGCCGGCCCAGCGGCACTGCCCGCTCCATCATGGCGATGAACTCGGCGCTGCGGTGCTGCTGCATCCCTTCGGTCAGGATGTTGCCGGGCTCGACCCCGTTGACGGTGATGCCGTAGCCGGAGAACTCCAGCGCCGCGGATTTGAGAAAGCCGTTGATGCCGGCCTTGGTCGCGGCGTAGTGGCCGTGGCCCGGGCTGGTCACGCGCGGCCCGGTGATCGAGGAGGTGAAGATCATCCGCCCCCCTCCCCCCGCCCGCATCGCCGGCAGCGCCGCCCGGGCGGCGAGGTAGGTGCCGCGCAGGTTCACCGCCATCACCCGGTCCCACTCCTCGGGCTCGATGTCCTCGATCAGCGTCCAGGGATAGATCGCGGCGTTCTGCACCAGGATGTCGAGCCGGCCGAAGCCGTCGATCGCCGCGCGCACGATCGCCTCGGCATCGTCGCGCCGGCTGATGTCGGTGGCGACGAAGCGGCCGCCCAGCCGCTGCGCCGTCGCCGCCCCGGCCGCGGGATCGGTGTCGCCGATCACCACCCGCGCGCCGTCCGCCGCGAAGCGCTCGGCGATCGCCGCGCCGATGCCCCGCGCCGCCCCGATGACGATGGCGACGCGCCCTTCCAACCTTCCCGGCATTCCCGGATTCCTCCCCGTCTCGAAATTCATCTGCCGTGGCCTCTTATACCAGCGGCCCAGAAAGTTGACCCGTCATGGCGAGCCCCGAAGGGGCGTGGCCATCCAGCGGCACCGCCCTCTGGATGGCCACGTCGCTGCGCTCCTCGCCATGACGGGTAAGGAACCGAAGAGTTGATCTCAAAGACCACTGGTATTGCTCAGTGATAGCGCGGCAGCAGGTCGCCATGCGCCTCGATCAGATCATCGACCAGGCGCCAGATCTCGTCGAGGGACAGCTCGGCCGCGGTGTGCGGATCCAGCATCGCGGCGTGGCGGATCGCGTCCTTGCGCCGGGTCAGCGCCGCCTCGACCACCAGCTGCTGGACGTTGATCGACAGCCGCATGATGCCGGCCAGATGGTTCGGGATGCGGCCGATCCGGATCGGCTGCACGCCGTTGCGGTCGACATGGCACGGCACCTCGACCACCGCGGCGTCGGGCAGGTCGGCGATCAGCCCGTCATTGCGGACATTGCCGTAGATCAGGTTGTGCCGGCCGGTGACCACGGCATGGACGATGCCGGCGGCGTATTCGTTGCTGCGGTGGACCGGGATCGGGCTGTCATCGGCCTCCAGCCCGGCGCGCAGCGCGTGCCATTCGGCGATCAGCGCCTCGCAGCGCCGCGGATACTCGTCGAGCGGCACCTCGTACCGGTCCAGCAGGTCGTCGCGGCCGGCCTTGATGAACCAGGGGTTATATTCGGCGAAATGGATGCTGGATTCGGTGACGAAATGCCCGGTCCGGCGGAGCATGTCGAAGCGCACCGCCTCACCCGCCGGCACCACGCCGGCCTCGGCCAGCGCCTTCAGCCGCGGATACAGATCCTCGCGCCCGCCATCCGGCAGCCGCTTCTCGAATTTCAGGAAATAGGCGACGTGGTTGATGCCGGCGCAGAGGTAGTCGAGGTTTTCCGGCGCCTCGCCCAGCCAGCGCGCCATGTCGCCCGAGGTCTCCTGCACGCTGTGGCACAGGCCGACCGAGCGGATGTCCGGCGCCGCCTCGGCGATCGCCCAGCAGTTCATCGCCATCGGGTTGACGTAGTTCATCAGCAGGGCATTGGGGCAGACCGCGCGCATGTCCTCGCAGATCTCCAGCAGCACCGGGATGGTGCGCAGGCCGCGGAAGATGCCGCCGATGCCCAACGTGTCGCCGATGGTCTGGCGCAGGCCGTAGCGCTTCGGGATCTCGAAATCCGCCACCGTCGCCGGCCGGTAGCCGCCGACCTGCATCATCAGGATGACGAAGTCGGCGCCCGCCATGGCTTGGCGCCGGTCGAGCGAGGCCTCGACCTTGAGGTTGTCCAGCCCGAGCGACGCGCCGATGCGGCGGGCGACGATGGCGGAGGTGCTGAGCCGCTCGCCGTCGATGTCGTGCAGGGCGACGACGCTGTCGGCCAGGTCCGGTTGGCTGAGGATGTCGCCGATGATCGACTGGGCGAAGACGGTGCTGCCCGCACCGATGAGGCAGATCTTGGCCATGGGAGGTCTTTCGTGGAGGGAAGCTATTTCAGGCCGGACAGCGCCATGCCTTCGATGAAGTGCCGTTGCGCCAGGCTGAAGGCGATCAGGATCGGCGCGATGCTGACCAGGACGGCGGCCATCATCACGGTCCATTGCGCGGCGTATTGCTGCTGCATCAGCGCCAGCCCGACCGGCAGCGTCGTCTGCTCCAGGTCGCTCGGCAGGTAGATCAGGGCGCTGAACAGGTCGTTCCAGGAGGAGAGGAAGGCGAAGATCGCCAAGGCCGCCAGGGCCGGCCGGGCCAGCGGCAGGTAGATCCGCCACCAGATCGTCAGCAGCGACGCGCCGTCCATCCGCGCGGCCTCGGCCAGCTCGATCGGGATGGTCAGGAAGTACTGGCGCAGCAGGAAGCAGCCGAAGGCGCCGCCGAGGAAGCCCGGCAGGTACAGCGGCGCCTGGGTGCCGTAGAGGCCGAGAAACTTGAAGATGACGAATTGCGGGATCGCCGCCATCTGCGCCGGGATCATCAGCGTCACCAGGAGGGCCACGAACAGCACCTGCCGGCCGGGGAAGCGGACCACGGCGAAGACGAAGGCGCCCATCGAGCAGGTCAGCAGCTGCCCGACCGTGGAGATCGCGGCGACCTTCAGGCTGTTCCACAGCAGGCCGTCGAACGGGATGATCTTCCACAGCGACAGGTAATTCTCGACCGTCGGGTGCGGCGGGATCAAGGCGTGGCCGAACTGGTCGGCCGGCAGCTTCAGAGAGGTCGAGACCATCCAGGCGAAGGGCCCGACCATCAGCAAGGCGCCGGCGATCAGCACGGCATAGGCCAGGGCGTCGACGCCGAGGCGCAGGGTGCGGGGCCGGGCGGTGCGGGCGCGCAGGGCGAGGGCCGCGGTCATGCCGGCATTCCCCAGCGCTTCTGCAGCCGGAAATAGCCCAGCGTCAGGACCAGGATCATGGCGGCGAGGGTCAGGCTCTGGGCCGCGGCGTCGCCCATGCGGAAGAAGCCGAAGCCGGTGCGGTAGATCGAGTAGACCACGGTCGGCAGGGTCGACCCGCCGGTGCCGGTACGGGTCAGGATGTAGATGTAGTCGAAGGCCTGGAAGGCGTGGATGGTCGACAGCACGATCTGGAAGAACAGGCTGGGCACCATCAGCGGCAGGGTGATGTACAAGAGCTGGTGCCGTGGCTTGGCGCCGTCGATCCGCGCCGCCTCGTAATAGTCGCGCGGCACCGCCTGCAGCCCGGCCAGGAACACGATCATGCCCTCGCCGATCGCGCCCCAGACATTCACGATCACCACCGAGACCAGCACCATGCGGGGCCCGAGCCAGCGCACCGGGTCCAGCCCCAGCGCGGTGACGATGCCGTTCAACAGGCCCTGGTCCTGGGCGAAGATCCAGGACCAGATCAGCCCGACCGCGGTCGGCGAGGTGATCACCGGCAGGAAGTAGAGGGCGCGGAACAGCCCGACCCAGGTCACCCGCCGGTTCAAGAGCAGGGCGACGCCGAGCGAGATCGCGACGGTCAATGGCACATAGAGCGCCGAGAAGGCCAGCGTGTTGCCGAGCGCCTTGAGGAAGCCGCGGTCGCCGGCAAGGTCGGCGTAGTTCTCCAGCCCCGCCCAGCCCGGCGGCGTCAGCAGGTCCCAGTGCAGCAGGCTCAAGCCCGCGGTCGCCACCACCGAGCCGAGGGCGCCCAGCAGCAGGCCCAGCAGCGTCGGCGCCAGCAGCAGCAGGAGCCAGGCCCGGTCGCGGCCCTGCGGTCGGAGGCCGTGCGGCGGCATCCCTTCCCACCCCCGCTCAGTGCTGGGCTTTGAGGACGTCGTCGGCCGCGGGGCCGATCTCGTCCAGCGCGTCGTCGATCGCGGCGTCGCCGTTCCACACCGGCAGCAGCGCGTCGCCGACCACGGTCGACCATTCCTCATAGCCGCGGAAGGACGGCTTGATCCGGGCGTAGGACAGGGCGTCCAGGAACACGCGCTGGTCGATCTTCGGGCCGGGCTGGTCGAGATAGGCCGGGCCTTCCGCCACCGATTTCAGGATCGGCACGGCGAGGCCGAGTTTGGCCAGCGCCGCCTGCCCGTCCGGGCCGGCCGCGAATTTCACGAACTCCCAGGCCTCCTGCGGATGCGCGGTCGTCTTCGAGATGACGAAGCCGGCGCTGTTGACGCTGGTCACCCGCCCCTTCGGCCCCGACGGCAGCGGCGCCACGCCCCAGGCGAAGCTGCGCTCGGCATATTCCGGCACCACCCAATGGCCGGACACGGTCATGGCCGCGATGCCGGCGGAGAAGCCGTCGGTGCCGTACTGCTTCAGCTGCTCCGGCGTCGGAAGCGCCTTGTCGTCCAACGCCATGCCGGCGATGAGGTGCCAGGCGTCGCGGGCCGGACCTTCGGCCAGCAACGTATGGCTGCGGTCGGCGCTGATGACGTCGCCGCCATAGCTCCACACCACCGCCGCCCAGAACGGCTCGGGGTCGCCGATCTCGGACCAGAAGCCCCATTGGTCGGTGGTGCCGTCGCCGTTCTTGTCGAGGGTCAGCGCCTTGGCGGTGCGCCGCAGGTCGTCCCAGCTCCAATCCGCGGTCGGATAGGGCAGCTTGGCGACGTCGAACATGTCCTTGTTGTAGTAGAGGACGATGGTCTGGAAGTCGCGCGGCAGGCCGTAGAGGCCGTCCGGCGAGCGATAGGCCTCGAGCGTGATCGGGTAGATGTCGGCCAGCGCCTTCGGGTCGGCGTCGAGATAGGGCTGCAGGTTGAGGAGCGCGCCGCGCGACTGCCAGTCCGGATACAAGGGCCCGTCCATGGCGAAGATGTCGGGCGGGTTGCCGCCGGCCACCACCACCCGCAGCTTCTGCCAATAGGACGACCAGTCATTGACCTCGACCTTGACCTTGATGTCCGGGTGCTTCGCCTCGAAGGCATCGGCGACGCTGCGCCAGACCTCGCCCTCCGACGGCGCGCCCCAGAGCATGTAGGTCAACTCTGTCGCCGCCCGGGCCGGGGCCGTGACGGCCGCGGCCGCCAGCGCCGCGCAGACCAGTGCGGCGGATGCCTGCAATCTCATCTCTCGCCTCCCTCCGGGCCCTCTTTGAGCTGGCCCATGTCGCCACTGTGACAGCGCGGATTCCGGATTTCTTCCGTCGCTGTACTTGTATCTTCCGGAAAACCAGCTACTGCTTGGCCGGATGAACGAGCTTCTGCCAGCCGATATCGACGTCTATCTCGACCGCGGCGCCTTCTATGCCGAGCGGCATGTGCCGGAGCCGATGGGCCAGGCGCATTGGCATGACCATGTCGAGCTGAACCTGCTGCTGGCCGGCGGCATGACCTATCTGTTCAACGGCACCCGGATCTCGATCGGGGCGAACCGGGTGCACCTGTTCTGGGCCGCGGTGCCGCACCAGGTGATCGCGGTCGAGCCCGCGGCCGACCTGATCTGCGTCTACCTGCCCTTCGCCGATTTCCTGGCCCTGCCGGTGGCCGACGCCTTCAAGTCCGGCGTCATGGACGGCCGCTTCGCCACGGTGGCGGCGCCGGACCCGATCGACCCGCTGCTGTTCCAGCGCTGGGCCGCGGAATGGCCGGACGGGCCGGAGCTGCGGCAGCAGATCCTGCGCGAGGAGGTCGGGATCAGGGTCAAGCGCCTGTCGCTCGACGCCGTCGCAGCCGAGGCTGTCGCGGCCGAGGTGACGGCCGGCGACCCGGAGGACGGGCCCCGGCTGCGCAGCGCCGGCCGCCGGGCGATCACACGCGTCCAGGCCATGACCGACCACATCAACGCCCATTTCGGCGAGGCGGTAACGGTCGAGGCGGTGGCCGCCGCCGGCGGGCTGCACCCGACCAACGCCATGGCGGTGTTCAAACGGGTGCTGGGCGTGACCATCGCCCAGTACATCCGGCGGCAGCGGCTGAGCCGGGCGATGATGATGCTGGTCGACACCGACCTGTCGATCGCAGAGGTCGCCTTCGGCTGCGGCTACGGCTCGCTCAGCCAGTTCTATGTCGAGTTCCAGAAGCACTGCCGCAGCACGCCGCGCCAGTACCGGCTCGAGTTCCGCCGCTAGCCCGGAACCGCGATCCGCCGCGTCCCATTGTCCAGAGACGGCCCACCGGAGCCCGATGCACGCCCCGGGCGGGCGCGGCAGAAAGGAGCGATCCGATGCAGACCTGGCAAGTGGCCAACCCGTCCGGCCCGCCCGTGACGATCGAGGGTGAGGATCTGGTCAGCGCGATGTCGCGGCACCGCGAGGCGCTATTGGCGATCGCCTTCCCGGATGGCGGCGTCGAGGCGGTCCAGAACGCCTGGATGCACTGGGACAAGGATCTGCTCGACGGCGCAGGCGCGGTCGAGGTGATCCTGACCGGCCTGCGGGCTGGCACGGAGCGGCAGGGCCGCCTGCTGATCCACGCCGCGGCCAGCGCGATCGCCCCGGATACCGGCCGGCCGGTATTCTTCTGACCCTGCGTGGCCTTCGCCCCGTCACCAGGCGATCTCGTGCCGGAGAGTTTCGCGGGCGCGGCCGAGGCGGGAGCGGACGGTGCCGATCGGGATCTGGAAGGCCTGCGCCGCCTCCTCATAGGAATCGCCGTTGATCGCGACCGCCTCGATCAGCTCGCGATGATGGCGCTGCAGCCGGCCGATGGCGCTGCCGAGCCGGGCGAGGTCGAGCACATCGTCCTGGCTCGGCGGCTGCGGCCCGTCGAAATCCTCGGCCGGCACCGCCACCATCCGGCCGCGGCGCTCGAATTGCGACAGGAACACCCGTTTCATCACCACGCAGAGCCAGCCGGCGACGTTGGTGCCCGGCTGCCAGAGATGGAATTTGTTGTAGGCGCGCAGCAGCGTGTCCTGCAGCAAATCCTCCGCATCCGCGCGGTTGCGGGTCAGCGATCGCGCATAGCGGCGGAGCTCGCATATGACCGGGGCGACGACAGCGGTGAATTCGGCGCAGTCCGCGGCACGATTTTGGTCCGGCATCGGTCTTCCCTTCAAGGCTGACGGTCGCCTGAACGAAACGCTTCGAGGCGACAATATTCTGCAAGGAACACAAGAAATAACTTCGCCTCGAATGCATCGTTCCTTTGGCAAATTTCATATCAAAAGTTAACTTTAATTCTCGATTAACAAATGTTTTCCTAGAACCAATCAAGTAAACGATTCTCCGGCATCTTCAATTCGGAGGAACCATGGGCGGCGGCGCGCCATTCAGGATGATGTCGCCCACTGCCCGATGGATCGCAGCGCCATGACCGTCATCCGCCTCCGCGACCGCCAGCCTCCCGAGGCCGAGCACGTCTCGTGCGATCAATGGGGACGGCCGATGTTCCGCTTCGTCGTCGAGTATCCGCATCTGACGACGCCGTCGGGCCGGGAGCGGGTCTGGACCGCGACGGTCTGGGCTTATGACGAGCAGGATGCGGAGGCGAGGCTCGACGCCATCCGCCGGGCCGGTCATGTCGAGGGCCAGGTGCTCGAAGCCGGCCCGTGGTAACGGAGGACGGGATCATCGACACGCTCGACGGGGACGGGCTGCGGTTCGGCCCCATCGGGGACGCCGCCATCCATCTCTGCATCGACATGCAGGAGCTGTTCGCCCGCGAGACCCCGTGGCATGTGCCCTGGGCTCACCGCACAGCGCCGTCGATCCGGCACCTCGTCCGGCATCGGCCCGAGCGCACGGTGTTCACCCGCTTCCTGCCGCCCGAACGGCCGGATGACATGCCGGGGTCCTGGCGGCGTTTCTACACCCGATGGGCGGAGATGACCCGCGGCGCGATCGAGCCGGCGCTGCTCGAGCTGGTGCCGATGCTGGCGGAGTTCGTGCCCCCTGCCTCGGTCTTCGACAAGCACGGCTATTCGGCCTTCACCGCGCCGGATCTCGGCCGGCGCCTGCGGGAGGGCGGCGTCGACACGCTGATCGTCACCGGCGGCGAGACCGACATCTGCGTCTGGGCCACGGTGATCGGCGCGATCGACCGCGGCTACCGGGTGGTGCTGGCGGCGGACGGGGTCTGCAGCACCTCGGACGCCACCCATGATTCCCTGCTGCATCTCTGTCGCAACCGCTTCTCGCAGCAGATCGAGGTGGCCTGGATCGACCAGATCATCGACGCCTGGCGCTAGAGGCCGGGAACCCGATCTGCCGGCGGGCCGTCATTCCAGCGAGCGAAGCAGCAGCGCCGGAGCCGTCCTTGTCCGATCTAGACCCACGCAAGGGCATGCCGAGCCCGCGATTGAGCGAGGAGGAATTCCGGCGGCGGTTCCTGGGCCGGTTCCAGGACCCTGCCTATGATCCGCTGCAGGCGGAGCTCGACCGGATCGCGGCTGCGGCCTGGGACGCCTACAGCCATTCCCGCAAGAGCCCGCATACCCGGAAGGCCGGCTCCAGCTTCGCCGATCCGGATTATAACCTGTCGGTCGACTGGATCGCCGCCAGCGAGGCCATCCGCGCGGCCGGGCACCGCCATGCCGACCCGGCCCTGCCCGCCCGGATCCTGCTGGTCTGCGGCTCCCCGCGCAGCGAGCACAGCTGCCCGGGCGAAATGTCCAAGAGCTTCCGGCTGATCGAGCTGGCGCGCGAGGTCTTCGCCGCGGCGGACGGCGTCGAGGCGGATGTGCTCGACCTCAGCCGGCTGGCCTCGGAGTACGGGCGGCAGATCCATCCCTGCAAAGCGTGCTTCTCGACCTCCCCCGCCCTCTGCCATTGGCCCTGCTCCTGCTACCCGAACCATTCGCTCGGCCAGGTCGATGACTGGATGAACGAGATCTATCCGCTGTGGGTCGCTGCGCATGGCGTGATGATCGTGACGCCGGTGAACTGGTACCAGGTCACCTCGCCGGTGAAGCTGATGATGGACCGGCTGGTCTGCGCCGACGGCGGCAACCCGGACCCGACCTCGACCCACGGCAAGGACGCCCGGCGGGCCAAGGAGATCGAGATGGCCGGTTGGGACTATCCCCGGCACCTGGCGGGCCGCCACTTCTCGGTCGTCGTGCATGGCGATGTCGAAGGCGCGGAGGGTGTGCGCCGCAGCCTGGCGGACTGGCTGACCTCGATGCATCTCATCCCCGCCGGGCCGCTGGCGGAGGTCGACCGCTACATCGGCTACTGGGAGCCCTACGCCACCAGCCATGCCGCGCTCGACGCCGACACGGCGATCCAGGAGGAGGTGCGCAACGCCGCCCGCACCCTGCTGGAAGCGGTCCTGGCCCAGCGTGCCGGGCGGCAGGTCGCGGCGGGCTCCGCGCTGCAGGAGCCGCGCCAGAAATAGCCGCGGTCAGCGCGGACGCAGGAACCGGCGCAGCTCGTCGGCCAGCAATTCCGGCGCTTCCTCCGCCATGTGGTGGCCGCAGTCGAGGCCATGGCCGCGCAGATCGCGGGCCCAGGGCCGCCACACCGACAGCACGTCGCCATAGAACTCCTCGAGATCGTCGCGCAGCGCCCACAGCACCAGCGCCGGGCATTCGACCCGCCGCCCGGCGCGGCGGTCCTCGGCATCGTGCTCGCGGTCGATGCCGAGCCCGGCGCGATAGTCCTCGATCATGCCGTGCACGGTCTCCGGATCGCGGATCGCCTCGCGGTAATCGGCATAGGCCTCGGCGCCCATCTGGTCGGCGGTGGCGCTGTACCAGGCGTCCGGATCGGCCAGGATGGCGCGCTCCGGCTTGGCGGGCTGGCCGAAGAAGAACCAGTGCCACCAGGCCCGGGCGAAGCGGGCGTCGCGGCGCTCCAGCGCCTCCAGGATCGGCACCGCGTCGAGCACGGCGAGGCGGCTGATCCGGTCCGGATGGTCCAGGGCGGCGCGGAAGGCGGTGTAGGCGCCGCGGTCATGGCCGACGATGGCGAAGCGGTCGAAGCCCAGCCGCTGCATCAGCGCGACGCAGTCCCGCGCCTTGGCCCGCTTGGAGGACCCGGCGTGGTCCGGCGTGTCGGCCGGCTTGGAGGACCGGCCGAAGCCGCGCAGGTCCGGGCAGACCACGGTGTGGTCCGCGGCCAGCAGCGGCGCCACCCGGTGCCAGGTCGCGTGGGTGCGGGGATGGCCGTGCAGCAGCAGCACCGGCGGCCCGGACCCGCCATGGCGCACCCGCAGCGTGGCCTCGGGCAAGTCGACCGTCTCGAGGATGAAGCCGTCGAACATCGCGACCTCCCTGGTGTTGAAATCCTGACACTCGGTACCCGAGAGATGCTTCGACCTTCTACCCGGAGGGACAGAAGGCGCGGCATTCTCGCCGCGCCCCTCCCATGGTCCGCATCCGGCTCGTTGCGGACGCTTCCAGGAGAGCAGTTGAGCGTCTGTTCTGTCCCCCATTGCTGACATCCAGGGGACTTCCAGTCTCCTCCGGACCGGGCCCTTCGCGCCGCCCTAGCGAGCGGTCATGTCCCTGGGGAGTGGTGTCGCGGCGGAGAGGAGATCAGCGCGGTCTCCGGCGTGGGCCGGATCGCACGGCTCCTCGTTCTCCGGAACGAACTGGCCCCGATGATCGAGGCGTGCTGCAATGGCCGTGTCGCCGGATGCCGGGTCATCGAAGCTCTCGCCGGCGAGGGCTGATCAATGCCCTGGCGGCCCATTGTTCGGCCAACTGCATCGAACTTGCGCAAAGGTCGAAAAGTGCCGAGAAAGAAGCCGATCAGCGGATATGAGGCTGCGCTGTCGGCTCCTGCGCACTCATGGTGTGACCGTGAATGGGGTCACCATCCCCGCAGCATAGTGCCCGGGCTCATTGCAGATCAGCAGATATGACCCGGGCGCGAGTGTGACATCGATGGTGCCGGATGCGCCGGGCTGGAGATCGTCGGTGTCACCCAGGACCTTGACCTGCTCATCCGCAACCTTCGCCTGCGAGTAGTCGTAGGGCAGCGGACCAAGGATCGTCGACCGCCACGATCAGCACCTCATGCGGCATCGCTCGGGACCGGTTCGTGACGTCGAAGCGCACGGAACCGGCCTTCACACCGGGGCGATCGATGCGGACCGCCAACACTCCCGTCATATTGCCGGGCCGCATCATGCCCAGCCCCATCTGCCCTCCGCCGACGGGATCCTGGCCCATCGTGCCAGCCCCCATCATCCCGTGTCCCGCAGGCTCCATGCCGATCGAGACCGACATGTCGGTGAGAACCGCCTTCACCAGAGGGACGTCGTCGCCAGCCGGCACAGGCAGGCAGGCTGCGGAAGCCAAGAGGAATGCCGCTGCGAAGCGTCCAAGCCTTTGCTCCGTCGACCTTGTCCTTCGGGACCGAGTCTTCCATCACCCAAATGGCTGTTTCGGGTCGAAGCGGACATGCAGCGCCGTGACTGCGTCCGCTGTTGGTCGCGTGTGCCTTGCCAGGCGGCGCACCGCCTGGCGTCTGGTCTCATAACCGTTCGAATTGCTGATAGATCGACCGACCGATGGCTGCGATGCGATCCGGCCCAAGTTCTCCGGACACGACACAGTTGAGTCCGTCATCGGCCCAATAAAGCGCCGCGATGTCTCCACGCTGCACAATCTGCGGGTCGCTGCGAATATCCGTATCGGCCTGGAAATACAGCGTGAGGCGCCGCCCACTCACGTCCTCGTACATCAGTTGAGCGGCGGCGCCTTGCGGCGCAGGCAGCAGACGTCCCCCCAGAAGCCGGAAGTCGAAGGTCGTGAGATCCGGCGCAATCAGGGGACGGCCCAGCCGCGCCGAAAGCCATTGCAAAAGCTGCCTATCGTTCTCGGCCGGCACTTCGACAGCATGCGCCGTCTCGCTGGCGAAGAGACGATGCGCAGCGACCGCATCCTCGACCGCCGCCGCCCAATCCGTCGAGGTAGCGGCTTCTCCGTCGGTCGTGACGACGCGGTGGCCGATCCAGCCCGCGATGCCGCCCAATGCGATCCATGCGACGACGGCAGCAGCGGACGAAAGGCGGCGTCGCTTCAACCGCATCCGCTGCGCTGTGATGGTTGTGATCCGGAGCCGAGTGGGGATCGCCTCTTCGGCCTTGAAGGCCAGACGTGCGCGCAAGATGTCGCGTTGCTCGCGGTAGGCGGCGACCTTCGCCTCCATGTCGGGCTGACGCGACAAGAATTGTTCCACCGCAGCGTGGCGATCGGCAGTGAGACGACCGTCGACATAGGCCTGCAGATCATCCTCGCCAATGGTGGCGCCGTCGCTCGTCATTTTACGCTCCTCAAAGCCGCACGAGGCTCACTCCCAAGCAAGCGCCGCAGCTTCTCCCTCCCACGGCTGAGCCGGGACATGATCGTGCCGACCGGGACGCCCAATATCCTGGCCGCGGCCTCGTAGGAGAGATCCTCGACCCCGATCAGCAACAGGGCCGAACGCTGCTCCTCCGGCAAGCTGTCGAGCGCCGCAAGGATGTCGCGCATCGCCAGCCGACTGTCCTGGCTCTGCTCGCGGGAAGGCTGATCCGCGAGCACTGCCATGCTGATGTGGCGGCCACGGCGCGCCTGCTGGCGGAGGCCATTAAGGAAGAGATTCCGTTGGATTGCGAAGAGCCACGCCCTGAGATCGCCGTCGCGGCGCTGCAGGTGCCAGCGGTCGAGCGCCCGCTCCAGACAATCCTGCACGAGATCATCCGCGGCATCATCATCCCGCAGCAGCGCCCAGGCATACCGGCGAAGGGCCGGTATATGAGGCTCGATCAGGACCGCGATTTCATCCATCGGCCGGGCATCCTGGGGCGGGCAGCGACGGCCTCCGGCCGTCGTTCGCCGCCGGCGCGGCGAAAGTCCTAGGGACGGGCGATCTGCCAGACACCATCGACCCCGTCGCCCGTCCCCTCACCGGGCTTGCGGTCCCCGGTCCAAGTGTATAGCGGCCGACCCTGGTAGGCCCATTGCTTCGAGCCGTCGTTCCGTGCCGCCAAGCTCCAGCCAGCCGGTGGCCGGCTGCTGGCGCTGGCGGTCAGTGGCGGCCAGAAGACAGCGCACAGGCCGTCGCAGTTCGACTGGTTTGGGGCATCGCGGTCGTATACGTACAAGGTCATGCCCCGAGCGTCGACAAAGCCGGGGGCCCTCTCGATCGCGGCCATCTTGGGCGGCTCCACCGTGGGTGCGACCGAACCGCAAGCGCCCGTGATGGCGCCGAGCAGCAGTCCGGCCAGGTTGGCGGCTTTCATCAGTTGGGCGTCCAACGTCTGCGTCCGGTGACCAAGGAGACACCGGCGGGGCCAATTTATTTCATCATTACATTTTTTTAATGCGGCTTGAAAACATCGTGCCGTGGCGCGAATATGGAGAGGCTTCGAGTGAATGCTTGGGCAAGTCACGCCAGTGTCGCTCGACATCATAGATTCACGGCTCGCAAAGAACGTGGTCCCAAGCAGCGCCCGTGGTGTGATATCGAATTCGCCGGAGCCTACCAAGGCCCGAGCGACCCTCCAAAAATCAAGTGCTTTTTGGAGAACACCATGAAACCTATCGTGGCGCCGGGCAGCCGCCGGCGCACGGAGGTGCCGCTGTACTCTGGAATACGGGTGTTGGACAACGAGAGGACATGAGTCATGACCAGCCGCATGATGCTCATTCTTGCCGCGTCCGTGCTCGCCTTCGGCGGGACCGCCAAGGCCGCCGATCATCTTGTCACGGCGCAACAGCATGGCCTGACGACAGACAGCCACGCCTTCGCCACCAATCCAGCGGGCCATAGCGGCGACTTGGCGCCCGGCCAGGGCGATCCCAAGGTCGGTGAAAACACCCAGACCCCTGCGACCGACACCCCGCAGGCGAATGCCCACGCGCAGGTAAAGCAGCGGTAGTTGAGAATCGAAGTCGTCGCGTCTGGTCAGGAGAATGTCGCTCTGCGCAGGGCGACAGCAAAGTCAACGAGCGCTCACATCCAGCATCCTGGTTAGACCTCGCCGGCATCGGCGCCATGGAGCCGGCCCTGCTACGCTGAGGCGTCGGAGGGCATCCTGCTTCGATCCAGGCGTAGGGCCAGTCCTGCGTGGCGCAGAGCGCGAAGCAGGATGGCGGGTCGCGAGGGATTCGAACTGCTATGTCCAGGTTATTCTGCTGCATCAAGGTTCGCTAATCAGTTAAGGCGGCCATCCAATCGCACGCATCGAATGACCGCTTCTCTATCGCGGTGTAGGTCAATCGCTCGTGCCAACTGGCTGCCTGCGCCAGACGCTCAATTCGCCCTCATCGTGCGGGCCTATGTGCCGACGCAGCCGGTCCAAGATGGCAGCGACAAGCTACCGAACGTTGAGCGCGACCGCCCCCAAGTGAGGAACGAAGCCGGGATTGGTTGCGAACGTCCCCAGCCAGCGATGGTTTGCCGAATTTTCGACCCTAGTGGCCGGCCGGACGCTTCGGGTCGGAGAGCATCCACCAACAAGTCTCATTACCGCCGCTTTGCGGACGTCCATCGGTCGTGGTCCGAAGGTCCGATATTCACCCTTTGCGGTCAGGAGGCTCGGCGATGCCGGGCCTCCACCGCTTCCCGCCCGAAGCGGAAGCTCGTCTCGGGTACCAAGCGTCAGGATTTCGCCCCTAGACCAGCTCCCGCACCGTGTCGGAGGCGACGGTCAGGGCGATCTTGCGCCGGGCCGGGGTGCCGCGCGCCAGCGACTCCGCCAGATGAACCGCCTGTTTCAGCGTCGCCTTGGCCGGCATCGGCGGCTCATGCGGGTCGACCACCGCCTCGACCAGGGCCGGGCCCGGCGCCGCCAAAGCCTCGCGCAGCACCTCGCCGCATTGCGCCGGGTCGTCCACCGTCCAGCCGGCGACGCCGAAGCCGCGCGCCACGGTGGCGAAGTCGATCGGCTGCAACTCGCAGACATATTCCGGGTTGCCCAGGAACACCATCTGCTCCCATTTGATCTGGCCCAGGGCGTTGTTCTTGATCACCACGATCTTGATGTCGAGGTTGTACTTCACGCAGGTGGCCAGCTCGCCGATCAGCATGGTCAGGCCGCCGTCGCCGATGAAGCACACCACCTGCCGGTCCGGATAGGCCACCGCCGCGGCGATGGCATAGGGCAGCCCGCAGGCCATCGAGGCGAGGTTGCCGGAGCAGGAGAACATCATGCCGTCGCGCATCGTCAGGTGCCGCGCCGCCCAGGTGGTGATGGTGCCGGAATCGGTGGCGACGATGGCGTCGTGCCGCAGCAGCCGGTCCAGCTCATGCGCCACCACCTGCGGCTTCATCGGCGTGTCCCGGCGAGTGCCGCGCTCGACCATCAGCGCGTTCCAGTCCTTCATCCCCTTCCGGGCCTTGGCCAGGAAGGAGCGGTCGTCGCGATGGGTCAGGCGCGGCAGCAGCGCCTCCAGCACCTTGCGCGCGTCGCCGACCAGGCCGGCCCCGACCGGGCACCGCAGGCCGATGCGCTGCGGGTCGAGGTCGATCTGCACCGCCCTCGCCTGCCCCAGCTTCGGGTAGTACTCGATATAAGGGAAGGCGCTGCCGGCGATCAGCAGCGTGTCGCATTCCTCCAGCGCCTCCTGCGACGGCAGGGTGCCGAGCAGCCCGATGCCGCCGGTCGAATACGAGCTGTCGTCCGGCAGCGCGCCCTTGCCGAGCAGCGGCTTGATCACCGGCGCGCCCAGCCGCTCCGCCACCGCCTCCAGCACCTCGCGGGAGCCCAGCGCGCCGCGGCCGGCCAGGATCGCGGTCTTCTTCCCGGAATTCAGGATCGCGGCGGCGCGCGCGATCTGGTCCTCGCCCGGCATCTGGGCCGGAGGGGCCATGACGTCGGAGACATGGCCGGGCACGTTGCGTTCCGACCGCGTCCGCGCCTCGACCGGCTGCGACTGCATGTCGACCGGGATGGTCACATGGGCGACGCCGCGGCGGGCCAGCGCCGTGCGGCAGGCCAGATCGACCGCGTTCTCGACATGGTTCGGCCCCATGATCCGGACGTTGTAGGTCGCGACGTCGGCGAAGAGCTTGTCCAGCTCGACATCCTGCTGGGTGAAGGTGTGCACCAGGTCGTGGAATTGCAGCCCGGTGATCGCCAGCACCGGCTGGCCGTCCAGCTTGGCATCGTAGAGCCCGTTCAGCAGATGGATGCCGCCGGGGCCGGAGGTGGCGAGGCAGACGCCCAGCTTGCCGGTCCATTTGGCATAGGCGCAGGCGGCGAAGGCCGCCGATTCCTCGTGCCGCACCTGGATGAAGCGGATCCTGTCCTGCCGAATCCGCAGCGCTTCGATGACGCCGTTGATGCCGTCGCCGGGGATGCCGAAGATGGTGTCGACCCCCCAGTCGACCAGGGTTTCGACCAGGACGTCGCCGGCGGTGGGGCGGGCCATCTCGCTTCTCCTGAGGTTCGGGGTTCGCCTGGGCAACGGCAGCCGGCGACGGGCCGTTCCGGCCGGCGGCGGCGGGAAATTTCGTCGCACGGCTTGAGCCGGACCGGGGCCTGCCCGCGTTGCTGGGTCGGGACCACGCACCGATCGCAGCCGATCGCGAGGGCTTGCCATGACGCCAGACGATGCCGCCCGCACCGATACCGAAGCGGGCGAAGACCGGAAGCCGGCCGCACCGGAGGAGGACCGCCGAGGCTTTCTCGCCCGACACGGACGGGCGGTGCTGATCGGCGCGGTCGCGGCCGTGGTGCTGCTGGCCGGCGCCGTCGGCTGGTGGCTGCACGCCCGGAATTACGAAAGCACCGACGACGCCTTCATCGATGCCCGCAGCGTGTCGGTCAGCCCGCAGGTCAGCGGCGCGCTCGTCGACGTGCCGGTGACCGACAACCAGCTGGTCGAGGCCGGCGCCGTGCTGGCCCGGATCGACGACCGCGACTATGCCGCCGCCCTGGCCCAGGCCCATGCCAAGGCCGACCAGTCCCAGGCCGATATCGCCAATTTCGCGGCTCAGATCGAAGCGCAGCAGGCCAGGCTCGACCAGGCGCGGGTGCAGGTCACCGCCGCCCAGGCCGCGCTGCAATTCGCCCAGGATGAGAACCAGCGGGCGCAGGACCTGGTGAAGACCGGCGCCGGCACGCAGCAGCGGGCCGACCAGGCCGGGACCGACCTGCGCCAGCGCCAGGCCGATCTCGACGGCGCCCGGTCCGGACAGACCTCCGCCGACAAGCAGCTGGGCGTGCTGCGGGCCCAGGCGCAGGGCGCCGCGGCCGCGCTGGAGCAGGCGCAGGCCTCGCTGCTGCAGGCCCAGGCGAACCAGGACCGCACCGTGCTGACGGCGCCGGTCGCCGGCCGCGTGGCCAAGCTGTCGGCCGCCAACGGCGCCTATGCCTCGCCCGGCCAGAGCCTGATGATGCTGGTGCCGCGCGAGATCTGGGTCACCGCCAATTTCAAGGAGACGCAGCTGGACCTGATGCGGGCGGGCCAGCCGGTCTCGATCTCGATCGACGCCTATCCCGGCCGGGACTTCCCCGGCCATGTCGACAGCCAGCAATTCGGCAGCGGCACCGCCTTCGCCCTGCTGCCGGCCGAGAACGCGACCGGCAACTACGTCAAGGTGGTGCAGCGGGTGCCAGTGAAGATCGTGTTCGACCAACCGCCGGACTTGCCGCTGGGCCCCGGCATGTCCGTCGTGCCGACCGTGACGGTGCGATGAGCGCCGAGGCTGCCGGCAGCCGGTCCGCCGCCGGCGGCCGCAACCCGTGGGTGATCGCCGGCGTGGTCTCGATCGCCACCTTCATGGAGGTGCTGGACACTTCGATCGCCAATGTCGCGCTACGCCACATCGCCGGCGGGCTGGCCGCGGGGCAGGACGAGAGCACCTGGGTGATCACCAGCTACCTCGTCGCCAATGCCGTGGTGCTGCCGATCAGCGGCTGGCTGTCCGGCGTGGTCGGGCGCAAGCGCTTCTACATGATCTGCGTCGCCCTGTTCACCGTCAGCTCGCTGCTGTGCGGCCTGGCGAGCAGCCTGGAGATGCTGATTTTCTGCCGGGTGCTGCAGGGGATCGGCGGCGGCGGGCTGGCGCCGAGCGAGCAGTCGATCCTGGCCGACACCTTCCCGCCGGAGAAGCGGGCCCAGGCCTTCGGCGTCTACGCCATCGCCGTGATCGTCGCCCCGACCTTCGGCCCGACCATCGGCGGCTGGATCACCGACAACTTCTCCTGGCACTGGATCTTCCTGATCAACGTGCCGATGGGCATCGCCTCGCTGGTCCTGGTGCAGTGGCTGCTGGTCGAGCCCGAGGTGCTGCAGCGCGAGCGCCGCCAGGCGCTGGCCGGCGGGCTGAAGGTCGACTGGGTCGGGCTGCTGCTGGTCGCGCTGTGGCTCGGCTGCCTCGAGGTCATGCTCGACAAGGGCCAGCGCGAGGACTGGTTCGATTCCACCTTCATCACGATCTTCGCCGGCATCTCCTTCGTGTCGCTGGTCCTGCTGGTGCCGTGGGAGCTGTCGCGCAAGGACCCGATCGTCGACATCCGGCTGGTGCTGCGCCGGCAGTTCGGCACCACCTGCCTGGTGATGCTGGCGGTCGGCGCCATCCTGTACAGCTCGACCCAGATCCTGCCGCAACTGCTGCAGGAGCAGTACGGCTACACCGCCACCTGGGCCGGGCTGGCGCTGATGCCCGGCGGGCTGGTGATGTTCGTGCTGATGCCGATCTCCTCCCGCCTGACCAACCTGGTGTCGCCGCGATACCTGATCATGGGCGGGATGGCGGTGGTGGCGGCGGCGATGTGGCACTTCACCACCCTCTCGCCCGGCGCGGATTTCGGCTACTTCGCGTGGTCGCGGGTGTTCCAGATGATCGGCCTGCCCTTCCTGTTCCTGCCGATCACCACCGCCTCCTACGCCGACCTGCCGCCGGACAAGACCGGCCAGGCGGCGGCGCTGATCAACGTGGCGCGCAATCTCGGCGGCTCGATCGGCGTGGCGCTGTCGACCGCGCTGCTGGCCCAGAACGCACAGGTGCATCAGAACTATCTCGCCGGCCATGCCTCGCCCTCGTCGCTGCCCTATCAGCTGGGGCTGGACCAGGCGACGGCGCATTTCATGACCCAGGGCGCGACCGAGGCCACGGCGCGGCAGCAGGCCTTCGACTGGATCGGGCAACTGGTGCAGGACCAGGCCTCGCTGCTGTCCTATATCGACGTGTTCCAGGCGCTCGCGGTCGTGGCCCTGCTGATGATCCCGGTGGCGCTGCTGCTGCGCCGAGGCCGGTCCGCTGCCGCGGCGCATTGAGGATTGCGGAACCCGGGCGCACCGGCGGCCATTGCTTTGTCAGCGCAATGGCCGCCGAGGAGGCGGAGATGGTTTCAGAAGTGCCGGGCCGCCGCACGCCAGATCCCGCCGAGCCGCCGCCCGTCAAAGAGCCCGAGGGCGAGCGGGTCATCGAACGCGCACAGGATGTCAGCCTGGCGCGCGGGCCGGAGCAGGAGGGCTCGCGCTGGACGCTGCCGATCCTGGTCGGGCTGCTGGTCATCGTCCTGATCCTGCTGGTCCTGGCCCTGACCTGACCGGTCAGGCGTCGCCCCAGTGTTCCTCCGTCGGTCGGGACGGCAGCGCGGCGCCGCAATCCGCCCAAGCCAGGCGGCTTTCCACGCCATAATGGTACCCCGGCGCGAAGGCGTCGGCGTGGTCGAGGGTGCCGGCATGCAGCGCCACCTCGTCGTGCCCGTCATAGCTCAGGCTGATCGGGGTACCGCAACGGTCGCAGAAGCTGCGCCGCGCGATCGGCGAGGAGCGGCGTTCCCGCGGGAGCCCCTCCCCGCCCCAGCGCAGGCTGTCTTGCGGAATCCAGGCCAGCACCGCGAAGGCACTGCCGGTCGCGCGCCGGCACATCGTGCAATGGCAGTAATGGACCCGGGGCCGGGCCGATGCCTGGTACCGCACCCGGCCGCAGAGGCACCCGCCCGTGATCGGCTCCATCCGCGATCCCTTCCCACGCGGTTCCCACTCTCGGTGACAATGAGCAGGCTCGGCCGCCGGTTCCGGCCCGGTCAGGCTCGGCGCCTCCGCCGGCGCATCGCCCGGCGCAGGCTGCGCTGCGACCTGAGGCGCGGATTGGTCAGCTCGTCGATCGCGTAGTTCAAGAGCGAGAAGGCGAAGGCGACGATGGCGATGCAGGCGCCGGAGGGCACGAAGGTCCACCACGCCCCGGTCAGCAGGCTGGAGTTGTTCGCCGCCCAGTACAGGTTGGTGCCCCAGCTGACGGCGCTGGTGTCGCCGAGGCCGATGAACTCCAGCCCCGCCTGGGCGCCGATGCCGTAGACCACCGAGCCGACGAAGCTGGCGGCGACGATCGACAGCATGTTCGGCAGGATCTCGACGAAGACGATGCGCAGGCGGCTTTCGCCCAGCATCTCCGCCGCGATGACGAAATCCTTCTCGCGCAGGGCCAGGGTCTGGGCCCGCAGCACCCGCGCCGGCCAGGCCCAGCCCGTGACCGTCAGCACCAGCACGATGGTGGCGTGGCCCGGCGGCAGGAAGGCGGCCAGCACGATCAGCAGCGGCAGGCTGGGCATGATCAGGAACACGTTGACCACCAGCGACAGCAGGTCGTCGGTCCGGCCGCGGAGATAGCCGGCGGTCATGCCGACCAGGGTGCCGAGCGCCGTGGTCAGGATGCCGACCAGCACGCCGGCGCTGAGCGAGATGCGCGAGCCCCACACCGTCTGCGCCAGCACGTCCTGGCCGGAGCTGGTGGTGCCGAACCAGAAGGCGGCGGAGGGCGACTGGTTCGGTCGGCCGACGAAATCGTTCGGGTCGCCCGGCGCAATCACCGGCGCCAGCAGCGCGATCGCGGCGGCCAGCAGCAGGATGATCGCGCCTGCCAGCGCCTTGCGGTCGGAGAACAGGGCCAACGGCCGACGGTCGGAGCGCGGCGCGGCCGAGGGGATCGCGGAATCGGTCATTGCAGCCGCACCCGCGGGTCGAGCCGGATATAGAGCAGGTCGACCACCAGGTTGGCAGTCAGCACCGCCGCGGTGATCAGCAGGAACAGCCCCTGGATCAGCGGGTAGTCGCTGCTGCGCACTGCGGTCAGCAGCAGGAAACCCATGCCGGGATAGGAGAACACCACCTCGGTCAGCAGCGAGCCGCTGAGGATGAAGCCGAGCGACATGCCGAAGGCGGTGACGTTGGGCAGGAGGGCGTTGCGCGCGGCGTAGGACAGCATTACCCGGCGCATGGTCAGCCCCTTGGCCTCGGCCATGGTGACATAGTCCTCGGCCAGCACGCCGATCATCGAGTTGCGCATGCCGAGCAGCCAGCCGCCGATCGACACGGCGACGATGGTCAGGGCCGGCAGCGCCAGGTGGTGGGCGACGCTGAGCAGGAACTCGGCCGTCAGCCCCGGCTGCAGCGTGTTGTCGTAGCCGTGCCGCAGCGGGAACCAGCCGGAGCGGAAGCCGAGCAGATAGAGCGCCAGCGTCGCCAGCCAGAAATAGGGGAAGGAGTGCAGCAGCATGGTCACCGGCGGCAGCACGGCATCGGCCAGCCGGCCGCGATGCCAGGCCGACAGCACGCCGAGCAGGCTGCCGATGGCGAAGCTGAGCAGCAGCGCGGTGAGGCCGAGCAGCAGGGTCCAGGACAGGGCCGAGCCGATGACGTCGAGCACCGGCGCCGGGAAATAGCTGATCGAGGTGCCGAAATCGCCGCGCAGCGCATGCGCCAGATAGGTCACGTACTGCACCGGCAGCGGGTCGTCCGACAGGCCGTAGGCGGTCTTCATCGCCGTCAGCGCGGCCGGGTTCAGCTGGCCGTGGAAGCGGGCGAAGATCGCGATCGACGGGTCGCCGGGCATCAGCCGCGGCAGGAAGAAGTTCAGGGTCAGCGACGCCCAGGCCGCCACCAGGTAGAAGCCCAGGCGCCGCGCGATATAGGACATCTCAGGCCGGGGTCAGCGCGGTCAGGACCAGCAGCGATTCCGAGGAGATGTTCGGGCCCAGCAGCGCATAGGGCGCATCGGCCGACGGGAAGCCCTTGAACTTGGCCGTGCTGCATTCGCCCCATTGCGGGCCGGGATACAGCGGGATGGCCGGCCATTCGTCGAGGAAGGCCTGCTGCATCTCTCGGGCGAGGCCCTTCTGCTGGGCCTCGTCGGCGGTCGCCGCGAATTTTTCCAGCAGCTCATCGATCCTGGGGCTGCCGTAGCGGTGCCAGTTGACGGCGGCCACCTCCCCCACCGGCCGCGTCACCTTGCCGGACATCATCGACTGGAAATGGTCGAACGGCGTCGGGTTGATGCTGGTGCTGCCGAGCGAGAGCTGGAACGAGCCCTTATAAGTGGCGTCATACCAGGCCGTGACCTCGACCCCGCGCAGCTTCACCCGGATGCCGATCTCCTTCAGGTTCTGGGCGATGATCTGCCCGCCCTGGACCCAGTCGGACCAGCCCGAGGGCATCACCAACTCGAACTCCAGCGGCGTGCCGTCCGGCGCCTTGCGGACATCGCCGTCACGGGCGTAGCCGGCGGCGTCGAGCATCTCGTTGGCCTTGGCCGGGTTATACGAGACCAGGTCCTTGCCGGCCTCGACCACCGCCGGGTCCTTCCACTGGGCGTAGAGGTCGCTCATGCCGGTGGCGTCGGCCGGCCTGGTGTAGTCATAGACCGCGACGGTGCAGATCTGCTGCCGGTTGACGCCCATGCCGATCGCCTTGCGCAGGACGATGTCATCGAGCGGCTTGGTCGCCGTGTTGGCGTAGAGCATCACCATCTCGCCGATCAGCGGGTACCAGTAGCGGAAATGGTCGGGGTTGCGGGCGACGAAGGTGTTCTCGACATCGGGGATGAACAGCTGCATCCACTCGAAGTCGCCATTGATCAGCCCGAGCGTGCCGGCGTCGTTGGAGGCGTAGGACGGGAAGGCCAGCCCCTCGATCCCCGGCTTGCCTGCCTGCCAGTAATTCGGGTTGCGGTGCAGCTCCCAATATTGCGGCTTGAACACCGTGACCTGGGTGAAGGGGCCGGTGCCGACCGGGTTCTCATTGGCATGGGTCACCGGGTCGGCGACGTCCTTCCAGACATGCTCCGGCACGATCGACTGCTGGCCGATGGCGTAGAGCGCCGGGGTGAAGGCGCGGCTGAAATCGACCGTGCATGTGTGGTCGTCCGTGGCCGCGGCGCCGGTCATCGTGTCCATCACGCCGCGGATGCCGCCGGAGCCGGACAGGCCCGGGTTCTTCTTCAGAAGGTTCAGGGTGAAGGCGACGTCGCGGGCAGTGAAGGGCTGGCCGTCGGACCATTTCACCCCGTCGCGCAGGGTGAAGCTCAGCCGCTTGCCGTCGTCGCTGAAGCCCCAGCCGGTGGCCAGCCAGGGCGTGGTCTTGCCGGTGGCGGTGCAGAACACAAGCATCGGCTCATGGATCGCGTACTGGGTCGGGAACAGCGAATCCGGCACCAGTGGGTTGAAGTTGCGCACCCAGGATGCCGCCTGGCCGGCGCCGATCCGAAGCAGCGGCGCGCCGGAGCCGTCCTGCGCCCGGACGAAGGGCGCGGTGCCGGCCATGGCGCCGGCGATCCCGGTGGCGGCCGCCGCCTGCAGCAGGCCGCGCCGGGTCAGTCCCTGTTTGTGATGGCGAGAGATCGTCTTCATCGCGGTCCCTTTCGCTCTGGTTGAGGTTTTGTGAGGTCAGATCGCCTCCAGGAGCTCCCGCACATAGCGGATGGCGCCGCGGGCGCTGTCGGCCTCGTCGGTGCCGATGCCGGCCTCGATGCACAGCGGGCCGCGATAGTCGGCCGCCTTCAGCGTGCGCAGGATCTCCTTGAGGTCGGCGCTGCGGTCGCGGCCGTCATGGCCGGTGCGCGGCTGCTGGCCGGCGCCGTCATAGGCGGTGACCTTGACGTGGCAGGTGAAGGCGGTGGGCGCCATCACCCGGATGCCGTCGCGCCAGGTGCCGCCGACGAAATTTCCGGTGTCCGGGCAGGTGCGGAACCAGGTCGACCCGACCGTCTTGAGCAGCCCCTGGACATGGCCGGGGTCGAAGGAAGCGCCGCCGTGGTTCTCGATCAGCAGATGCACGCCGGTATGCTCGGCCTCGGCCGCGAGCTCCTGGTAGCTCTCGACGATGCGGCCAAGCTCCTCGGCCGTGGTCGGCTCGCTGCCGCCGCTGTTGACGCGGATCGCCTCCGACCCCACGGCGCGGGCGACATGGAACCACTGCTTCAGCGCCTCCAGGTCGGTGCGCCGGCGATCGGGGTCGGCCGCGGAGATGTCGCCCATGTCGACGGCGATGTTGCGGACGCTGACGCCCGCCGCCCTGATCGCCTGCCGCAGCTCGTTGAGATAGGCGGCGCCCTGGCTCGGGAAGAAGGCGGAGCAGAGCTCGATCACCCCGACGCCGAGCGCCTTGCCGGCGGCCGGCAGCTCGAGCTGGGTCATCGTCTTCTGGTGCAGGATCGGCTGGTGGTAGAGCCAGCCGGCGATGCCGAAGGTGTCCATCGGTGTCCTCTCCGTCAGAAGGTCGTGCGCAGCTCCACCGCCGCGCCGGTGCGGGCGGAGTCGATGCTGCGCACCATGATCTCGAGTGCATGGCGGGCGTGTTCGGCGCTGAGCACTGGCTGGGTGCCGTCGCGCACACATTCCGCCAGGTGCTTGACCAGGATGGCGCGCTTCAGCCGCTGCCACTGGTCGTCCAGGTCGCCCTCGGCCGGATCCGGCTTGGGCATGGTCCAGCCATCCTCCGCCGGGGCGGCGCCGAGGCGGAACAGCTCCAGCGGCGGCAGCGCCGGGTTGGAGTGATAGTTGTAGAGGTTCAGCGTCCCGGCCCGGCCGAAGATCTCGACATGCGGGCTGCGGGCGGCGTTGACGTTGTAGCTGCCGTCGACCACGGCAAAGGTCGACCCGCCGAAATCGAGCATCATCAGCGTGTTGTCGTCGGCCGTGACCTCGATGTCCAAGCCGGCGAAGGGGCCGGCGCGAACCTTGCGCAGCGGCTCGGTGATGCCGGAGAAGGCAACCACCCGCTTGGCTGGGCCGAGCAGCCCGGTGATGTCGTGGATGCCGTAGACGCCCATGTCGAGCAGCGGGCCGGAGCCCTTCTGGTAGAACCAGGTCGGGTCCAGCGGCCAGGCGCCGGAGGCCGGCCCGCCATGCGAGCCGCGGACCCGGGCGAAGCAGGGCTTGCCGATCGCGCCCTCGGCGATCAGGCGCTTGGCCTCGACCCGGTTCTGGTACAGCAGGTTGGGCGGGGCGACGACGCATTTCAGGCCCCGCGCTGTCGCGATCTCGACCAGCTCGTCCGCCTCCTCCAGCGTGCTCGCCAGCGGCTTCTCCAGCACCAGGTGCTTGCCGGTCTCCAGGATCCGCTTCGAGGTCGCGTAATGCAGCGGGATCGGCGTCAGGTTCACGACCAGGTCGAGATCCGTCCGCTCCAGCATCTCGTCCAGCGATTCATGGGCGTGCGGGATGCCGTGGTCGCGCGCCACGTGGGCCGCGCGGCCGGGCACCGGGTCGGCGATCGCGACCGTGGCGACCAGCTCGGGGATCAGCGTCATCCCGGGCAGGAAGCCGCCCGAGGCGGTGGCGATGGTCCCCGCCCCCAGGATCCCGGCACGCAGAACGCGATCGGTCACGGCATCTCTCCGTTCGACAGCAAGGATCAGGCGGCGGCGCGCTCGGCCTGGCGCAGCAACTCGCCGAAATATTCGAGGAACAGAACGGCCTGGGAGTCGACGAAGTCGCGGCCCTGGATCTCGTTCCGCTCGTTCAGCGCCAGGTGGCAGTATTCGAAGCACACATAGCCATCATAGCCGATCTCCTTCATCGCCCGGACGAAGGCCGGATAGTTCGGCACGTCCTCGCCGAAGCGGTACGGGTACTGCACCACCCGGCCCTTGGCGTCGCGCTTGAACTCGCCCGAGGCGTGCGAATGCACCTGCAGGCCGCGGCCGGCGAGGCAGGCCTGGCGCATGTAGTCGTCGTCCTGCCGGGTCATCAGCGGCGCGTCGAGGCAGGCCATGAAGGCCGGCGAGCCGACCTCGCGCACCATGTCGATCACATCCTGGTGGTGGCGGATCACCGGCCCGTGATTCTGCAGCGCCAGCACCACGCCCTGGCCCTCGGCGAAGCGGGCCAGCTCGCGGAAGGCGGCGCGGGCCTGCTGCCAGATCTCCAGCCGCGTGGTGTCGCGCCAGATCTCCTCCCAGCGCCGCCGGGCCACGTCGTAATGGGCCAGGCCGTCGGCACGGGTGGTGACGCCGGGCCAGGCCAGGAACACGCGCAGGATCTTCGACCCCAGATCGGCGGTCAGGCGGATCTGCTCGCGCACCATCAGGATCTGCGGCTCGAGATGGTCCGGCACCGGGGTGGTGAAGTCGTTGTTGGAGGCGACGGCGGCGATCTCGATCCCCTCCCCCGCCGCGACCCGCCGGATCTCCTGCCGCGCCGCGGCGTCGAGATCCATCGGGTTGCCATGCGGCCGCTTGCCATCGAGCTCGATGCCGGCGAAGCCGAGCTGCCGCGCCTTGCGGATCAGGTCGGGCAGCGACAGCGCCTCGCCGCGGTACCAGATGCCGGCATAGGACACGCTGTACAGGCCGAGCTTCATCATGCCCTCCCCTTCCGACGCCTGCCGCAGCCGGCGCTGCAATTTCATGAAACGAACTGCAAGATTTTCACAACGCTGCCGCGAGTCCGATTTGCCGTCAACCGGATTCTCGCGTAGCTGTAGCTTTTCGCGAGACGCGCTGCTGCAAGCGTTGCAGAAAGCTTGCAGGAACCGGGGCTTCCATGATCTGGTGCGGCAGGCTTTCGCCCCTCTGGACTCAGGAATGACCGACCGCGTCACGCTTTTCGACATCGCCCAGGCCGCCGGCGTCTCCACCGCGACGGTGTCGCGGGTGATCACCGGCCGCGGGCCGGTCAGCGAGGAGATGCGGCGGAGGGTCGAGGCGGCGGCCGAGGCGCTGCAGGTCAATGTCGCCGACCGTGGCCGCGCCGGGGGCCGCCAGACCGGTACCATCGCGCTGGTGCTGAACCATCTCGACTGGCCGATCATCCCGGAATGGCTGTCGGCGGCGCACCGCGCCATGGCCGGCTTCGGCTACAACGCCATCGTCACCGCCTCGGAGGGCGGGTCGGCGGTGCGGCAGCACTGCACCCGGCTGATCGTCGAGGGCCAGGTCGACGGGGCGATCTTCTACAGCCCGCATGGCGAGACCTACACCGCGATCCTGGACCAGCTGGGCATCCCTGACCCGCAGCATCACGGCCGCGGGTCGTTCTGCATCGACCTGCGGCGCAAGCGCGGCTTCTATGTGCTGGTCGACGAGGGCCAGGTCGGCCGGCTGGCCGCGACCCATCTGGTCAGCGCCGGCGCCCGCAGCATCGCCATGATCGCGGGCCCGCAGGACGCCACCGTCAGCACCGCGCGGCAGAAGGCGTTCCTGGATGCCGTCGCCGCGCTGGGCCAGCCGCGCGACGGCATCCTGACCGAGGCGGCGAACAGCTGGACCTTCGATGGCGGCTATGCCGCGATGGGCGCGGTCCTGGCCCGCAACGACCGCGTCGACGGCCTGTTCGTGGCCAGCGACAACGCCGCCATTGGGGCGCTGCGCCTGCTGCATGAGCGCGGCGTGAAGGTGCCGGGCGACCTGATCCTGGTCAGCGTCGACAACATGCTGGATGGCGCCTACAGCATCCCGTCGCTGACCACGATCGACATCCGGGTGCGCGACCGCGCCGAGATCGCGGTGTCCGAGCTGGTGCACCTGATGGAGGAAGACCGGGCCGAGCCGAAGGACGTCGCCGTCCCGGTCAACATCGTGGTCCGGGAATCCTCGCGCTTCCTGACCCGGCGTCCGTAAATCAGGCCACTCCCTGCTCCTCGTGCATGTCGGCCCGCCGGTCGCCGGAGGAGAAGGCGATGATCGCCTGCAGAGGCTGTTCGCCGACGCAGCGCGCCCAGTGCGGCACGCCGCGCGGGATGCGTATGGCGCAGCCGGGCTCGAGCGCCAGGATCTCGTCGCCCAGCCGGTGCTCGCAGCGGCCGGAGACGACGTACAGAACCTCCTCGCAATTCGGGTGCGAGTGCAGCGGGTTGCGCTCGCCGGGCTTGATCGTCACCAGGCCGAAGGTCAGCTCGGCGCCGGGCATGGCGGCGCCGGTCACCAGCCAGTCGAGCCGACCCCAGTCGAGGATCGCGGTCTCGCGGCGGGCGGCGTCGGCCACGCAGGGATGGGTGGTCATAGGGTCGTACTCCGCGATCGGGATCAGAGGCTGACGGTCACGCCCGCCGGCGTGCGCTGGAAGACTTCGAACAGGGCCATGATCTGGCCGGCGTCCTGCAGCGTGCCCTTGGTCGGCGGCGTGCCGGCCAGGACGCTGTCGCAGAAATGCAGGATCTCCGGCACATAGCCGAGATAGAAGAGATTGTTGTTGTAGAGCTGGCCCAGCGAGCATTCCGGCTCCCACACGATCGGGGCCTCGTGGTCGCCCTGGATGAAGGACGCGGCACGGCCATAGGCGGGCAGCGCCGCCCGCCGGTAGTAGGTCAGCCGGACGCCGTTCTCGACCACCGCATTGGCGCGGTCGCCGATCACCTCGACCCGCTCCAGCGGGCTGGTGCCGGACTGGCCGGCGGCGAAATGCAGGCTGCCGATGGCGCCGCCCTTGAACCGCAGCGACACAACGGCGGCGCCGTTCGCCGGCTCCCACTCATAGCTCATCCGGTCGACCGGCCCCATCAGGTGCAGGAGGATCGCGGCCGGATGGTAGATGTGGTCGAGGAAGCTGCGCATCGCCACCAGGTCGCCCCGTTGCTCCGGGGGCGGCAGCGCCTGCGGGTAGCGCACGGCGATCGAGGAGACCCGGCCGAATTCCGGGCTGTCGATGATCGATTTCAGCTTCTCGATGGTCGGGAAGAAGACCTTCTTCAGCCCGGTCATGACGAAGCGGCCATGCCGTTCGCTCGCCGCCTCCAGGTCGCGCACCTCGGCCAGGCTGGCGGCGGTCGGCTTCTCCATCCAGACATGGGCGCCGGCGGCCAGCACGTCCTGCGCCAGGTCGGTCGCCTGCACCCGCCCGTCCGGATGGTAGCTGGTGACGATGAACACCACCTCCGGCTTCTCGGTCGCCAGCATCTCGCGATGGTCGGTGTAGCTGCGGCCGGCCCCGAACAGCCGGGCGTAGTCCGCCGCCCGGCCGCCATCGACGTCGCAGATTGCGGCGAGATCGACCGGGGCGTAGCGCAGCGACGGGTAGATGTTGCGGTAGGAATGGCCGCCGGCGCCGATGAAGCAGGCCTTGAGGCGCCGCTCATATTCGAAGTTGTAGGTGATGGTCATGCGGTCATCCCTTGAGGGCACCCTGGGTCAGCCCTTCGGTGAAGCGGCGCTGGGTGGCGATGTAGAGGAGTACGATCGGCAGGAAGGAGATCACCGTGCCGGCGAAAACCAGGCGGTGATCGGTCGAATAGGTCCCGGCGAAGCGGACCAGGCCGAGTGGCAGGGTCTGCACCTCGGGCGAGATCAGCACCACCAGCGGCAGGAAGAAGTCGTTCCAGGTGCCGAGCGCGCTGATCACGACCAGGGCCAGGACGGCGGGGGCCGAGATCGGCAGGAAGATCCGCAGCAGGATGCGGCCGTGGCCGCAGCCGTCGACCCGCGCCGCCTCCAAGAGCTCATGCGGCACGTTGCGGAAGAAGTTGCGCATCAGGAAGACGCCGAAGGGGATGCCGTTGCCGACCTGGGCCAGGGTGATGCCCGTGAGGCTGTCGAGCAGCCCGAGGCCGGAGAGCAGCTGGTACAGCGGAATGACGATCGCCTGGATCGGCACGGTCAGGCCGAGGATCAGGAGGTAGAACAGCGCCTCGCCGCCGCGGAACCGCATCTTGGCGAAGGCGTAGCCGGCGGGGGCGCAGACCAGGATCATCAGCACCACGACCGCCGCGACATTGGCCAGGCTGTTCAGGATCAGCTCGCCGAACGACCCGATCCGCCAGGCGTCGACATAGTTCGCCCACATCAGCCGGTCCGGCGCGGAGAAGGGATCGGCGGTCGCGATCTCGGCCTCGGTCTTCAGGCTGGAGGCGAGCAGCCACAGGAACGGCCCCAGCAGGAAGGCGAGCGGCGGCAGCAGGCCGAGCGCCCGCCAGCGGTCGGAGCGGCGGCGGGCGCTCATCGCACCCGCTCCCGCCAGCGGTTGAAGCCGACGGTGATGGCGATCGCCATCAGGCTGAGCACGACGCACAGCGCCGCGGCGCGGCCATGGTCCTGCAGCTGGAAGGCCAGCTTGTAGATGTAGGTGGTCAGCAGCTCGCTGCGGTAGAACGGCCCGCCCTGGGTCATCACCCAGATCGTGGCGAAGCCCTTCAGCCCGTTGATCAGGGCCAGCGAGGCGACGAAGGTCATGACCTCGCGCAGCCCCGGGATGGTGACGTGGCGCAGCTTCTGGACCGCGGTGGCACCGTCCACCTCCGCCGCGTCGTAAAGGGTGCGGTCGATGCCCTGCAGCCCGGCGATGAACAGCAGCATGTACAGGCCGAAGCCCTGCCAGCTGCTGGCGATGTTGATCGAGAACAGCACCAGGAACGGCTCCGACAGCCAGCCCCGGGCCAGGCTGTCGAGGCCGAGGGTGTAGAAGGCGCCGTTGATCAGGCCGAAATAGGGGTCGTAGATCTTGCTCCAGATCACACCGACCACCGCCAGCGACACCACATGCGGCAGGAAGAAGGCGCAGCGGTAGAAGATCCGCCCGGCCTTGAGCCCGGAGATCGCGAGGGCCAGGGCGAAGCCCAAGCCCCCGGCGAAGACCAGGTGCAGCACCAGCCAGACCAATGTCTGGCGCAGCGCCTGCCAGAAGATCGGGTCGCCGGCCAACCGGGCGTAGTTCTGCAAGCCTCCGCCCGCGGCCGCTCCGGCACCGGTGTCCGCCGCGGTGACGCTGAGGCGCAGCGTGTCGGCGATCGGCAGCAGGGTGAACAGGGCGTAGAGGCCGACTGCGGGCAGCAGGAAGGGGATGGCGGCCCGCAGCCCCTCCCCGCCCGGCCGGGCGGTCTTGGTCAGAAACCGCCGCCCGCCTCGCACCCGCCGCGCCGCGCTATCGGGCAGCACCGTCACTTCGCCGCCTGCTGCATCTGGCCGTCGATCTGCGCCATGCCCGCCTCGGCCCCGATCTGGCCGCCGATCAGGCCCTGGATGACCTGCATATAGGCCTCGAGGACGTTGCCGGGCATGTAGACGCTGGGGTTGTAGCCGACGCCCCTGTCGGCTGCGGCGAAGACGCTGGCCAGCACCGGCTGGCTCGGCGTCAGGCCGGACAAGGCCCGCGGATAGACCATCCAGCTGCTGGCATGCGAGGCCCGCCGGGTCATCACCGCATCCGACAGGATGTAGTCGAGCCATTTCAGGGCGAGGTCGGGATGGCGCGAAGTCTTCGGCAGCATCCAGCTCCAGCCCACGCCGCCGGTGGCGAGGGATTCGCCGGCGATGTCCGACGGCATCGTCGCATAGCCGGCATTGGCCATGTCGAAGCCGGCCTTGCGGGCGTTGTTGGTGAACCAGGGGCCGGCCACCATCATCGCCGCGCGCCTGGTGAACCAGAGCCGGGCGGCGGCGTCGAGGTCGAGGCCCACCATCTGCGGCTGGACATAATCCGAGGCGACCAGGTCGACCAGGCGCTGCGCGCCCTTGACCATGGCCGGATCGGTCCAGGGCCGCTTGCCCGACAGCACCTCGCCGACCACCTGCCGGCCGGCCGTCACCTGCAGCAGGTTGCCGAACAGATGGCCGCCATTGGCGTTGTTGCGCGGGCCGACGGTCAGCGGCTGGATGCCCGCCTGCTTGATCTCGCCGAGCAGCTTGAGGAAGCCCTCGTAGTTGTGCGGCATGGTCCAGCCGTGCTCGGCGAACATGTCCTTGTGGTAGAACACGCCGATGACGTCGAGCCCGTCCGGGATCTCGTAGATCTCGCCGCCGAACTGCCCCCTCAGCGTGTCGTACAGCCAGGGATACAGCTGCGCCTTCCAGCCGCGCTCGTCATAGTAGCGGGTCAGAGGCACCACCAGCCCGGCCTTGGCGACGATGCCGACCCGGCCAACGCCGGAATTGGTCAGCACCAGGTCGGGCCCGGCATCGGACTGGATCGCCGCCTGGACGGCGCCGTTCGAGATGGTGCCGGTCGGCACCATGAACTCCACGGTGACGCCGGGATTGGCCGTCTCGAAATCGGCCTTCAGGCCGTTCCAGAGATCGGCGATCACCGGGTCGGTGATCTGCTCCGGCCCCCAGATCTTGAGGACTTCGGCTTTCGCCGGCGCGAAGCCCGCGGCGATACCGGCGGCGGCGACAGCCAGCCCCAGGCCGAGACGTCTCAGCATTCCCAGATCCTCCCTGTTGGATGGGCCGTACCTCTTGGCGGGCCGGCCCGGTGATCAGCCGGCCTCCGCCATCAGCTGCGCCATCACCGACTGGCGGACATCGGCGATGTGCTCGGCCATCAGCCGGGCGGCGAGCCCGGCGTCGCGCTGGCGGAAGGCGCCGAGGATGCGGTCGCGCTCATCCGCCGCGCGCTCGGCGAAATCCCGGCTGCGATTGGCGATCACCCGGCACATCTGGATCTGCAGCGCCAGGCGCGACAGCGTGTCGACCAGCGCGTGGTTGTCCGACAGCTCGGCGATGAATTCGTGGAAGCGCCGGTCCTCGGCGGCATAGGCGGCCATGTCGTCCGACCGCAGCGCCTGGACGGCGCGGTCGAGCATCGCGGACAGCCGGTCGATGTCGGCGTCCGACGCGCGCTCGACGGCCCGCTTCGCGGCCATCGCCTCCAGCGTCTCGCGCAGGTCGTACAGGTCCTCGACATCCTTGCGCGACAGCTGGCGCACGAAGAAGCCGCGATAGGGGCGGATCTCGATCAGCCCTTCCCGCTCCAGCGTGCCGATCGCCTCGCGGAACGGGGTGCGGCTGGTCGACAGCCGCTCGACCAGCTTCTTCTCGTCGATCGCGGCCCCGGCCGGCAGCTCGCCGCTGACGATCATCCGGACCAGCTCGTCGCGGATCCGCTCGCGGAGGGTGAGGTGTTTTTCAGCGCTCATGGGCAGCACCCTATCCGGCTTGTGAAGAATACACAATATGCAATATGCTTTTTGAAAGCCAGGAGACAGGGAGGGAAGACATGGCGGTGCTGGTGATCGGGACCTGCGACACGAAGGCGGCGGAACTGGCCTATGCCCGCGACTGCATCCGGGCCGCCGGCGTGGCGGCACAGCTGGTCGATGTCGGCACACGTAGCGTCGGGGATGAGGCCGATGTGACCGCGGCCGAGGTCGCCGGCCATCATCCGGACGGCGCCGCCGCGGTGCTCGGCGCCACCGACCGTGGCGTTGCGGTGACGGCGATGGCGGCCGCGCTGACGCGCTATCTGGCGACGCGCGATGACATCGACGCCGTGCTGGGCCTGGGCGGCACCGGCAACACGGCGCTGGTGACGGCGGCGCTGCGCGCCCTGCCGGTCGGTCTGCCGAAGCTGATGGTGTCGACCGTCGCCTCGGGCAATGTCGCGCCCTATGTCGGGGCGACGGACCTGACGATGATGCATTCGGTGGTCGACATCGCCGGGCTGAACGCCATCAGCCGTCGGGTGATCGCCAATGCCGCCCATGCCGTCGCCGGCATGGCGACATGGCGGGCCCCTGCCGGCTCGGGCGACCGGCCGGCGATCGGCATGACCATGTTCGGCGTCACCACGCCCTGCGTGACCGAGATCCGCCGCCTGCTGGAGCAGGACCATGACTGCCTGGTGTTCCACGCCACCGGCACCGGCGGCCAGTCGATGGAGAAGCTGGCCGATGGTGGCTTCCTGCGCGGCGTGATCGACGCCACCACCACCGAGGTCGCGGATTTCCTGGTCGGCGGCGTCTTCGCCTGCAGCGAGGACCGCTTCGGCGCCATCGCCCGGACCGGCCTGCCCTATGTCGGCTCGACCGGCGCCATCGACATGGTGAATTTCGGCGCGATGGACACGGTGCCGGAGAAATTCCGCGGCCGGCGCCTGCATGTCCACAACGCCCAGGTGACGCTGATGCGGACGACGCTGGAGGAGAATGCGGCGATCGGCGCCTGGATCGCCGCGCGGCTCAACCTGTGCCCCGGGCCGGTGCGCTTCCTGCTGCCGCTCGGCGGCGTCTCGGCCATCGACGCGCCGGGCCAGCCGTTCCACGACCCGGCCGCGGACGAGGCCCTGTTCCAGGCCCTGCGCCGCGACCTGCGGCAGACCGCCGACCGGCAGCTGATCGAGCTGCCGCTGCATATCAACGACCCGGAATTCGCAGCCGCCCTCGTGCGCGAGTTCCGGGCGATCGTCACCCCGTGATCCGAAGGACCGATATCATGACCCGTTTCACCCGCGCCGACCTCCTGGCCAAGTTCCGTGGCATGGTCGAACGCCGCGAGCCGATCGTCGGCGGCGGCGCCGGCACCGGCCTGTCCGCCAAATGCGAGGAGGCCGGCGGCATCGACCTGATCGTGATCTACAACTCCGGCCGCTACCGCATGGCTGGCCGCGGCTCGCTCGCCGGGCTGCTCGCCTATGGCAACGCCAACGAGATCGTGGTCGAGATGGCGCGCGAGGTGCTGCCGGTGGTGAAGCAGACGCCGGTGCTGGCCGGAGTCAACGGCACCGACCCGTTCATGCTCACCGACCACTTCCTGTCCCAGCTCAAGGCCATGGGCTTCGCCGGGGTGCAGAACTTCCCGACCGTCGGCCTGATCGACGGGGTGTTCCGCCAGAACCTGGAGGAGACCGGCATGGGCTATGGTCTCGAGGTCGAGATGATCGCCCGCGCCCGCGCTCTCGACCTCTTGACCACGCCCTATGTGTTCTCGGCCCAGGAGGCGGTGGCGATGGCACAGGCCGGCGCTGACATCATCGTGCCGCATATGGGCCTGACCACCGGCGGTGCGATCGGTGCCGAGACGGCCAAGACGCTGGACGACTGCGTCGCCCTGGTCGACGACTGGGCCGCGGCGGCGCTGGCGGTGCGCCCGGATCTCATCGTGCTGTGCCATGGCGGCCCGATCGCGATGCCGGAGGACGCCGCCTATGTCCTGCAGCGTTGCCACCACTGCCACGGCTTCTACGGCGCCAGCTCGATGGAGCGGCTGCCGACCGAACAGGCCCTCACCGCCCAGACCAGGGCTTTCAAACAGGTTTCGTTCTGACGGCAGGAGCTACCGGCTGATATCGATCGTCACCGTCTTCAGGTCCGACATCTCCAGCAGCGTGTGACGGCCGCCGGTGCGGCCGATGCCGCTGCTGGTCCCGGCCGCGCCGCCGGCCGGGATATGCGTCTCCCAATACGGGCTCATCTCGTTGACATTGACGATGCCGACCTTCAGCGCCTCCGCCCAGCGGAAGGCGTGGCGGATGGTCTGGGTGAAGACCGCGGCGGACAGGCCGAGCCGGCTCTTGCTGACAATGCGGTGCGCCTCCTCCTCGTCGCGGAAGCGCAGCACCGGCACCACCGGGCCGAAGGTCTCGTCGACATTCAGCAGACTGTCCGGCGACAGGTCGGCGATCACCGTCGGCTGGTAGTACAGCCGGGTCGCCAGTCCTTCGGCCCGGCCGCCGCCGAACAGGATCGAGGCGCCGCGCTGCCGGGCGTCGGCGAGATGGGCGTCGACCTTCTGCGCGTTCGGCTCGTTGTTCAGCGGGCCCATGGTGGTGGCGGGGTCGAACGGGTCGCCCATCCGCACCGCCCGGGCCGCCGCGACCAGCTTCTCGACGAAGGCGTCGTGCACGGCGTCGGCCACCAGGATGCGCTCGGTCGAGGTGCAGATCTGGCCGGCATTGGCGAAGCAGCCCGCCGCCGCCCGCGCCGCGGCAGTGTCGAGATCGGCGTCGGCCAGGACGATGGTCGGGCCGTTGCCGCCCAGCTCCACCATCAGCGGCTTGCCGGCGCCGCGGGACGCGATGATCCGCCCGGTCTCGGAGCTGCCGGTGAAGGCGATCGCGTCGGTGCCGGGGTTGGACACCACCTCGTCCCCGACCTCCGGCCCGTCGCCGATCACGAGGTTGACGACACCATCCGGCACGCCGGCCTCGATCAGGCATTCCATCAGCTTCTCGGCGATGATCGAGGTGGTCGGCGCCGGCACCCAGACCATGGCGTTGCCGGTGGCCAGGCCGGGGGCGAGGTAATAGATCGACGGCAGCGCCAACGGGAAGTTCCAGGGCGTGACGATGCCGAACACCCCCTTGGGCTGCAGGAAGCTGAAGGCGCGCTTGTTGCGGTCCTCGACCGGGAAGCACGCCGTCTCCAGCCACTTGATCTGCTCGCCGGCGTTGCGGAAGGCGGCGACCGCAGCGCCGGCCTCGCCCAGCGCCTCGGCGTGGTAGGGCTTGCCCTGCTCCAGGCACAGGGTGCGGGCCAGCGCCTCCTTGCGCTTCTCGATGGCGTCGGCGACGGCGAAGCACAGCTTCGACCGCTCCCACACCGACAGGCCGGCGATCTTCAGCTTCGCCGCCTGGGCCGCGGCGATCGCCCGCTGCGCGTCCGTGCGGGTGCCGAGCGGCACGAAGCCGACCACCGCCCCGGTGGCCGGGCTGGTGACCTCGAGGAACTCGCCGGAGCCGCCCTCCTCCCAGCGCCCACCGATGCGCATGCGGCTGACCGTGGCGCCGGAGGGCGCGGTGGTGACCTTCAGGCCCTTGATCGTCTTCATGGGAACCATCTCGGTTGGAGGGGAAGGATCAGACCTTGGCGAAGCCGTCTCTCAGGCGCAGCACCGCCTCCAGCGACCGGGAGACGGCGGCGTCATAGAGCTTCGCCCCGGCCTCGGCGGTGGCGTCGGCGGGGCGGCCGATCACCCCGGTCGGGTTGATCTCCTCGAAGCCGCGCCAGACCGTGATCGGGCTGGGGGAATAGAGATGCGGATCGGGCCAGCAGGACGGCGTGCCGCCCGCCGGGATCGCCTCCGCCCGCGCCGAGCCCGGGAACAGGTGCAGCATCAGCGAGGTCTCCAGCGCGCAGGCATGGCCGCAGCCCTGGTCGGCATCGGGCAGGATCGCCGCCGCATCCTCACGGATCAGGTCGAAATAGGAGAAGGCGGCGCTGCGCACCCCGTCGGCGCCGAGTTCCGACACCGCCACCTGCAGCGCGCCGCGGTTGCCGCCATGGCCGTTCAGCACGATCGGGAAGAAGCGGTCGCGGGCGAGCGACCGGCAGACATCGACGACGATGGCGATGAAGGTCGAGGGCCGCAGGCTGATCGTGCCCGGGAAGGCCAGGTGATGCGCCGAGGAGCCGTAGGAGATCGGCTCCGCCACCCGGACCGAGGGGTCGCGACCGGCGACGCCGAGCGCCACCGCCGTCGCCAGCCAGATGTCGACGCCGGTGGCGAGATGCGGCCCGTGCTGCTCCACGGCGCCGGTCGGCACCAGCACGGCGCCGCGGCCCTTGCCGAGGGCGCCGAGCTCCGGCGACGGGCTCCAGGCCAGGCGGCCGGGGCCGGGAGCGAAGGGGGGCGAACTCATCCGATACGTCCTTCATCGAGGCGCAGGCGCAGCATCCGGATCCCGGCGTCGGCGATCAGCGCCAGGACGATGATCGCGCCCTTGAACAGATCGATGCTGGACGGATCCACGCCGAAGACGCGCAGGGCATTGGTCAGGAGGCTGACGATCACGGCGCCGATCACCACCCCGGCCACCGTGCCGCGGCCGCCGAAGATGCTGGTGCCGCCCAGCACCGCCGCGGCGATGGCGTCGAGCAGCAGCGGCGTGCCCCCGAGATTGGGGGTGACGACCGGCACCCGGCTGATCATCAGCACCGCGGTCAGGAAGGTGAAGATGGCGGCGACGACATAGGTCAGCAGCTGCTGCCGCGGCAGCGGCACCCCGGCCAGTTGCGCCGCGGCGGGGTCGGAGCCGATGGCGTAGGTGCGCAGGCCGAAGCGGGTCCAGCGCATCAGTGCCCAGGCGCCGATGGCGATCAGCCCGACCAGCAGCACGGAGTTCGGCGCCCCGGCCGTCTGCCCGACGCCGATATCCTTCAGGGTCGGGCTCTTCAGGATCAGCACGCCCTTCTGCGCCACCCACAAGGTCGCGCCCTGCACCGCCACCATGGTGGCGAGGGTGACGACGAAGGGCGGCACGCGCAGATAGCCGACCAGGAGGCCGTTCAGCAGCCCCAGCAGCGCCATGGTGGCGAGGCCGGCCAGCAGGGCCAGGGCCAGCGGATCGCCGGCGTCCAGCCGACCCGCCATCACCACGCTGCAAAAGGCCACCGCCACCCCGGCCGAGAGGTCGATGCCCCCGGTCAGCAGCACCACGAAGGCGCCGAGCCCCAGCAGCGCCACCGGCGTGGCCTGGGCCAGCACATTGCGCAGGCTGTCGGGCGTCACCACCCGCGCATCGATCAGGCCGAACGCCGCCACCAGCAGGATCAACAGCAGCAGCGGCGCGAGGTCGAGGGCGCGGCGGAGCCAGCGGCTGTGCATCGGCCGGGCCCCGGTCAGCCGCGCCAGTCGGCGACCGTTTCGGGCTGGCCGCTGGCGACGCTGCGCCGGATCGCGTCGTTGACCGCGACGGCGCGCAGCGCCTCGGGCACCGACATGACGAAGGGCTTGTCCTCGCGCACCGCCTGGACGAAGTGGCGCAACTCCTCATACAGGTCGCCCATGATCCGGCCGTTGACCGTCGGCCAGTGCAGCCCGTCCGGCAGGCTCCAGGCGCCGCTGGACAGCACGCGCAGGCCGTGGTCGCGGACGTCGAGGTCGACCACGCCCTTGGTGCCGATCACCTCGGTCCGGGCCCAAATCCCGGTCGGGATGTCGCTCGGCAGCGACCAGCCGAAATAGAGCTGGCCGACCATGCCGTTCGACATGTCGCAGGTGGTGAAGATTGCGTCCTCGGACTGGACGCCGAGGCTGGGCATCAGCTTGGAGACGGCGCGGGAATACACCCGGGTGACGTCGGCGCCGCTGATCCATTGCAGCGCGTCGACGTCGTGCACGCCGAGATAGAAGCAGACGCTGGAGGAGCCGTTCATGCGGGTGCCGATGTCGCGCACGGTGAACCGGCCGGAGCTGGCATGGATCGGGTCGCCGATCCTGCCGGCGCGCACTGCCTCCGCCGCCTGCACGTAGCGCGGGTCGTGGCGCAGGATATGGGCCACCAGCAGCCGGCCCCCACCCTTCTTCTCCGCCGCCGCCATGGCCTTCGCCGCCTCCAGCGTGTGCGCCATCGGCTTCTCGACCAGCACCGGCTTGCCGGCCTCGAGCAGGGCGCAGGTGACGTCCTGGTGCAGCGTGTCCGGCAGCGCCACGACATAGGCGTCGGCGGCATCGGCGGCCAGCGCCGCCTGGACGTCGCTGAAATGTCGGGCGCCATACTGGTCGGCGGTCTTGCGGCCGAGTTCCGCCGACAGGTCGACGACCGCCGACAGGGTCGCCGTCTCCAGCCCGGCGATCGCCTGGGCGTGGAACTGCCCCATGAAGCCGGCGCCGACGATGGCCAATCTCATCCTGCTCATCCCGCTACCCTCTCCTGTTTCGTCGGGCGAGGCACCTCGGCGCTGCGGCCGAAGGCCAGCGCCATCACCTCGGTCTCGGTCGCGCCGCGCGGCAGCTCGCCGGCGGTGCGGCCCTCATGCATCACCACGATGCGGTCGGCGACGCCCAGCACCTCGGGCAGTTCGCTCGACACCATCAGGATCCCGGCGCCCTGCGCCTTCAGCTCGGCGATCAAAGCGTGCAGCTCCGACTTCGCGCCGACATCGACGCCGCGCGTCGGCTCGTCCAGCAGCAGCACCCGCGGGCGCGTCGCCAGCCATTTGCCGATCACCACCTTCTGCTGGTTGCCGCCGGACAGGTCGCCGACGCGCTTGCGCGGATCGGGCGGCCGGACGCCGAGCTGCCGGATCAGCCGCCCCGCCTCGGCCGCCAAAGCCGAAGGCCGCACCAGGCCGAGCGCGGACCGGGCCCGGATCCAGGCCAGGGTGACGTTGTCCTGGATCGACATCGGCCCGACGAAGCCTTCGAGATGCCGGTCCTCCGGCACATAGGCGACGCCCAGCGCATTGGCCCGGCGGGCATCGCCGGCCGGCAGGTCCGCGCCGCCGATCCGGATCGTGCCGGCGCGGTGGGCGGACAGGCCGGCGATGCAGCGCATCACCTCGGACCGGCCGCTGCCCATCAGCCCGGCCAGGGCCACCACCTCGCCCGCATGCACGGTCAGGCTGGCCGAGCGCAGCAGGCCGCCATCGGCGATGTCGTCGACCGCGACCAGCAGGTCGCCGCGCGGCACCGGCCGGTGCGGGAAGACGTTGCCGATGTCGCGGCCGACCATCATCCCGATCAGCGCCGGCTCGTCGAGGTCGCGGATCGCGCGGTCGCCGACGAAGCGGCCGTCGCGCAGCACCACGGCGCGGTCGGCCAGGGTGAAGATCTCCTCCATCTTGTGCGAGATGTAGAGGATGGCGCAGCCGATCCCCTTCATCCGGCCGATCAGCTCGTAGAGGCGATCGCGCTCGCGGGTCGACAGGGCGCTGGTCGGCTCGTCCATGATCACCAGCCAGGCCTCGGACAGCATCGACTTGGCGATCTCGACCATCTGGCGCTGGCCGACGGTCAGGGTGCCGACCCGGTCGTCGGGCCTGAGGCCGAGGCCGAACTGGTCGATCACCTCGCGCGCCTTGCGCCGCATCTCGGCCCGGCGCAGCGCGATGCCGCCCGGCTCGCGCCCCAGGAACAGGTTCTCGGCCACGGTCAGGTCGGGCACCAGGCTGAAATGCTGGTGGATCACGGCGATGCCGGCGGCCGCCGCCTCGGCCGGGGTGCGCAGCCGGACCGGGCGGCCGTCCAGGATCAGCCCGCCCTCGTCCGGCTGGTGCACGCCGGACAGGCACTTCACCAGGGTCGACTTGCCGGCGCCGTTCTCGCCCGCCAGCGCCACCACCTCGCCGGCGCGGATATCGAAGGCCACGCCCTCCAGCGCCTTGACGCCGGGGAAGATCTTGCCGAGCCCGACGATGCGCAGCTCGTGCCGGTCCAGACAGCGCGGCACGGCCGCCTCCTCCACCGTGTGGGCGGCGCGGCTGCGGCGGCGCCACTTCGCCACGGTGGCGGCCAGCCGGTCGCGCTGGCTCAGCAGTACCGCGAACAGCACCAGCCCGCCGGTGACGATGTAGATCGCCTGCTGCGGCACCTGCAGGAAGGACAGGCCGGTGTTGATGGCGCCGAGCAGCAACGCCCCCAAGGCCGTGCCGGTGACGCTGCCCTCGCCGCCCGACAGCTTGGTGCCGCCGACGATGGCGGCGGTGATCGCCGCGAATTCGAGGCCGGTGCCGGCCAGCGGCTGGGCCGAGCCGAGGCGGCCGATGATCACGACCGCGCCCAGCCCGGCCGACATGCCGGCCAGGACATAGGTCAGGGTCTGCACCGTGCGGACCGGGATCAGCGAGGCCCGGGCCGCGCCGGCATTGCCGCCGACCGCGAAGATCCAGCGGCCCAGCACCGTCCGGTGCAGCAGCACCCACCAGCCGGCGAGCAGCAGCAGGGCCAGCAGCAGGGACACGGGGAAGCCGGCGATGTCGGCGCCGCCGGCCCAGAGCAGCACCGGGCTGTCGACCGGGATGCTGGAGGCGCCGGACAGGCTGAGCGCCGCCCCCTTCCCCGCCGCCAGCGTCGCCAAAGTGGCGATGAACGGGCTGATGCCGACGGCGCTGATCAGCAGGCCGTTGATCAGCCCGATGGCGCCGCCGGCGGCCAGCGCCGCCAGGATCCCGAGCAGCGGCGACCCGGTGGCGCCATAGGCCTGGGCGGCGACGATGCCGGCGATCGCGAGCGTGCTGCCGACCGAGATGTCGATGCCGCGGGCGATGATCACCGCGGTCATGGCGAAACCGACGATGGCGATCACCGCGGTCTGCTGGCCGATCGAGACGAGGTTGGCGAAGGACAGGAAGCGGGGTCCGGCGAGGCCAAACCCGACCAGCACCAGCAGGATCAGCCCGGCCAGCACCAGGTCGTTGCCGAAGCCCGTGCCGGCCAGCGACAGGCGCCGCGCCGTGGCGGCATCCGCCGGTTTCGAAGGCATCGCCCGCTCCCCGTCCTTCGCCCCTCCCCTCACTTCGCGACGGTCATGGCGGAGGTCGGCTGCTTCGGCCCCAGCTGCTCGGTATAGGCCTTGGCCGCTTTGGTCGCGGCCTCCGGCGTGATGTGCTCGAATTTTAGCCCCTTGCCGGCCAGCGCCTGGGCGGCGGCGTCGGAGGTGACGAAATAGGTCGGCATGTACAGGTCCTTGGGCATGCTCTCGCCCTTGGCCAGCCGCGCCGCCACCGCGATGTTCCAGTAGCCGACCCGGTAGGCGCCGGTCAGGACGTCCATCACCATCGACCCGTCATCGAGCAGCGGGTGCATCTCCTCGTCGCCGTCATAGCCGGCATAGAGCAGCTTGCGGTCCATCGCCTGGGCCACGGCGCTGGCGGCGAGGCACATCGAATCCGAGATGCAGCCGACGGCCTTCAGGTCGGGATAGGTGGTCAGCCAGGTCTGGGCCGCATCCGTGGCCTTGGCCGAATCCCAGCCGGTGGGCTGGATGCCGACCAGCTTGATGTTCGGGAACTCCTTGGCCAGGGTCTCGGTGAAGGCCTTCTCGCGGGTGTCGGACACGAAGTTGCCGCGGGTGCCGACCAGCAGGCCGACCTCGCCCTCGCCGCCGAGGGTCTGGCCCAGCGCGCGGGCCACCATCGACATGTTCTCCTGGTCCGGATACAGGGTCGAGGTGTTCCAGCCGCCCTCGACCTTGTTGCCCATGGTGATGACCGGGATCTTGGCCGCCTCGGCCTTCTTGATCACCGGCAGCAGGGCGTTCTTGTCCAGCGGGTCGACCAGGATGGCGTCGACCTTCTGGTTGATGAAGTTCTCGATGATGGCGACCTGCTTCTCCAGGCTGCCCTCGGCGCTTTGCCAGGTCGTCTTGACGCCGTAATCCGTGGCTGCGGTGTCGCCCGCCTCCTTCATCCGCACGAAGAAGGAGTTCTGCAGGTCGATGGCGGCGAGGCCGAGCACCGGCTCGGCGGCGGATGCGAGGCCCGACAGGGCCAGGACCGCGGTGAGGGCCACGCCCGACAGCACATGTTTCATCATGGTTCTCGTCCTCCTGTGAAGCCTCGGTTGCACTTGCTTGTTGTTGGGAAGGCTTTGCCCTCCGGGCGCCGCGTTCAGGCGGCGAGGCCGTCCGACCCCGCGCCGCAGACCAGGCCGCAGACGACGTCGCCGTCGCGCGGCACCACCCGGCCGGATTGCAGCGCCGCGACCGAGGCGGCGCCGCTGAGATCGGCGGCGAGGCCGAGCTCGAACCATAGCCAGCGTGCCGCCCGCTCCATGTCGCGGTCCTCGATCAGCACCACCTCGTCGACGGTTCGGCGGATGATGTCGAAGACGCGCGGGTCGGTGCGGCCGCAGGCCATGGTCGGCACCGCGGTGGTGACGGCGCCGAGCGTCACCACCTGCCCCGCCTGAAGGCTTGCCTGCAGGGTCGGGGAGCCGACCGGCTCGATGCCGATGATCCGCGCCTTCGGCTGCAGCGCGCGGATCGCCGTGGCCATGCCGGCGGCGAGGCCGCCGCCGCCGATCGCGATCAGGAACAGGCTGGCCTCCGGCAGGTCCTCGGCGATCTCCAGCGCCACCGTGCCCTGCCCCGCCACCACCTCGGGATCTGCGAAGGGGTGGAAGTAGACCGCGCCGGTCTGCTCGGCGAAGGCGCGGGCGGCGCGATCGGATTCGTCCCACACCGTGCCCTCGATCCGGACCTCCGCGCCCCAGCCGGCCAGCTTGGTGCGCTTGGCCGGCGAGGCGTTGCCGGGCAGGAACACGGTGGTCGTCACCCGGGCGAGATGCCCGGCCCGGGCCACCGCCAGACCGTGATTGCCGCCGGAGGCGGTGACGATGCCGCGGGCCAGCGACGCCGGGTCGGCGGCCAAGAGCCGGTTGGTCGCCCCGCGCGCCTTGAACGAGCCGGTGACCTGCAGGCATTCCAGCTTGAGCCACAGCGGCGCCGCCGTCGGCGCCTGCAGCAGCTGATCGGCCCGGACCAGCGGGGTGCGCCGGACATGGCCGCGGATCCGGCCGGCCGCGGCCTCGATGTCGCGGAAGCCGATCATCCGAGGCTCCCGCCATAGGGCGAGGCGACGACCAGGCAGCAATTGCCGGGCCGCACCCGGCCGGGCTGGCGGCGGGCATAGACGATGCCGTCGGCGCCGTAGCGCAGCTCAGCCGGCGCGCGGCCGGGATCATGCAGGAAATGGATACGCCCGGCGGGCTGTCCGGCCTGCACCTCCGCGCCGTCGCGGTGATAGGGCTCGAACACCCCGTCGTCGCCGGCGAGGACATAGGAGGACGCGCCCGCCACCTCATAGACCTTCGGATCGGCACGTCGCGGCGCGGCGAAGGATGGGTCGAGCACGCCGAGATGGGCCAGCACGCTGCGCACGCCGCGGCGGCAGATGTCGAGCGCATCGAGCGACACCGTCCCCGCCCCCGCCATCTCGGTGCCGACCACGGTCAGCCCGGCGGCGACGGCGGCGGCGGTGGCGGTGCGCGGCTCGCCCAGATTGTCGACCACGACGGTGATCGGCGCGCCGAAGGCCAGCACGGCGTCGATGTTGCGCCGCTGATGCGCGGGATCGGGCGCCGGCTCGACGATGGCGCTGGGCAGGATGTCGAGGGACGAGCCGCCGGAATGCAGGTCGAGGAAGGCGTCGCCGCGCGGCAGCAGCACATCCTGCACATAGGCCGAGATCTGCCGGGTGATGGTGCCGGCCGGGTCGCCCGGGAAGGTGCGGTTGAAGTTCAGCCCGTCGACCGGCGAGGTGCGCTTGCCCGCCACCACCGCCGGCAGGTTGATCGCCGGGATCAGGATCAGCCGGCCCTGGATCGTGCCGGGGTCGAGGTCGCGGATGATCTCGCCGAGGGTGATCGGCCCCTCATATTCGTCGCCGTGGTTGCCGCCCTCGAGGATCACGGTCGGCCCGGTGCCGTTGGCGATCACCGCCAGCGGGATGCGCACCGTGCCCCAGGCGTCGTCGTCCGGCGATTGCGGGATGTGGAAGAAGCCGACCTGCCGACCCGGCTTATCGAAATCGATGTCGGTGAAGGCGGTGCTGCGACGCACGGCCGCCCCGCCCCTGCTCGACCCCACCGCCACGGTCTCGATGCTTTCCACCAGCGCCTCCTTCGGCGGTCGCTGCCGCCTGTGATGAAACGCTAGGGTTGTTTCATTGGTGATGTCAACATCATATATAAAACATTCATCAGAGCGCCGGTTGCAGCGATACAGTCCGGCCGGAATCGCTTGGGGGTCAAAGGTGACGGAGAAGAAGGCGGCCTATTCGGCGCCGGCGCTGGAGAAGGGCCTGGACATCCTGGAGCTGCTGGCCAGCCGGGACGAGCCGCTGTCGCTGACCCGCATCGCCGACGAGCTGGGCCGGTCGAAGAGCGAGATCTTCCGCATGGTCATGGTGCTGCTGGAGCGGGACTACCTCGCCCGCGACCCGGCCAGCGACGACCTGACCCTGACCAACCGGCTGTTCTCGCTGGGGCTGCGCACGCCGCGGGTGCGCAACCTGGTGACCGAGGCCGTGCCGGTGATGAACGCGCTGGCGGCCGAGACCGGCCATTCCGCCCATCTGGTGGTGCTGTATCGCGGCCGGACGGTCGTGCTGGCCTCGGTCTCCGGCGAGCCGGACATCAGCTTCACCCTCAATCTCGGCTTCAACCGGCCGGCGGTGGACGCGACCTCGGGCCAGGTGATCGTCGCCTTCCAGCCGCCGGAGGTGCAGCAGCGCCTGATCCGCGAAAGCCTGCCCCAGGCCCAGGGCCGGGTGACGGAGGAGGAGCTCCGGGCGTCGCTGGACGGCATCCGCGGCCGCGGCTTCGAGCTGCATGAGAGCCGGGACTTCGTCGGCCTCACCGACATCTGCTGCCCGATCCTGGACCGCGGCGGCCATGCCGTCGCCAGCATCATCATCACCTGCATCAAGCGGCACGGCCAGGAGGCCCGGCTGATGGACGCCCTCGATGCCCTGAAGCGCGCCTGCACTGTTATCAGTCAGGCCGCCGCCTGAGGGCGGCCGGCGCGGCGGCGTGATACAGGCTTGCGCATTGCCGAATTATCGATATCGTTATCAATATCGATAATTCGAGTCAGGGACGGAGATGCTCGCCATCGCGCAGGACGGCATGCGGCCCGGCAAGAGCGCGGAGGTCTTCGACGGCCTCAAGCGCATGATCATGCTGGGTGAGGTCGCGCCCGGGATCGCCCTGCTGGAGCTCGAGCTGGCGCAGCGCTTCCAGTGCAGCCAGGGCACGGTGCGCGAGGCGCTGCTGGCGCTGCAGGAGGAAGGGCTGGTGCATCGCCTGCCGCACCGGGGAACGCGGGTCGCCGACTGCACCGAGGACGAGGCGGTCGAGATGTTCCGGCTGCGCCACGGCATCGAGACCCGCGGCATCGCCCGCGCCCTGCGCCATCCCGACCCCACCTTGCTGCCGGACCTCACCGCCCTGATCGAGGGCATGGAGGCGAAGGCGCTGGCCGGCGACGAATACGGCCAGACCGAGCTGGACCGCGCCTTCCACCGGCGATTGTTCCGGGCCGCCGGCCTGCCGGCGGTGGAGCCGCTGCTGCACCGCTGCATCCTGCACAACCACCGCTTCAAGATCACCCGCAGCGGCGAGCGGCGCGACCTGACGGCCACGGCCAAGCGGCACTGGACCATCGTCGAGGCGCTGGCGGCGCGGGACGAGGCCGCGGCCGTTGCCGCCATCGGCCATCACATCGAGACCATCGTCGATGTTGGCCCGTCGATCTTCGGCGCCGCACCCGAGGGACCCAAGGCATGAGCGGTTTCGACCCGAACGACGCCCCGAACCCCGAGATGGCGGCGATCATGGCGCGCCTCGCAGCTGAGGACGGGCACCTGCCGGACCCGATGACTCTGCCGGCCGCCGAAGGCCGGGCCCAGGCGGAAGCGGGCAACCGGCGCTGGAACCGGGACCTGCCGCCGATGGAGACGGCGACGCTGACGTTGCCGGGCGGCGCAGGCCCCCGCCCTGCCCGGCTGTTCCGGCCACCATCGGCGCGCGGCGCGATCCTCTATATCCATGGCGGCGGCTGGGCCTTCTGCAGCCTCGACACCCATGACCGGGCGATGCGCTGCCTGGCCGAGGCGACGGGCATGGCCGTGATCGGCGTCGATTACCGCCTGGCGCCGGAGCATCCCTACCCCGCCGGGCTGGACGATTCCGTGGCGGCCTGGCGGGCGCTGCCGGAGGTGCTGGCGGAGCATAGACTCACAGGTCCGGCTGGCATCTCGGGCGATTCCGCCGGCGCCAACCTGGCGCTGGCGCTGATGCTGCGCGAGCAGGAATCCGGCCGGCGGCTGCCGGAGTTCGGGCTGCTGTTCTACGGCGTCTATGCCGTTGACCACGACACCGACTCCCACCGGCGCTTCGGCCCCGGCGGCTACGGGCTGACCACCGCGAAGATGATACGGTACCGGGACTGGTACGCGCCCGATCCCGCCACATGGGGAGAGCCGGCGGTCTCTCCCCTCACCGCCCCGGACGCCGCGCTGCGGGCGCTGCCGCCCCTCTATCTCAACGCCGCCGGGCTGGACCCGCTGCTCGGCGACACGCTGATGCTCGGGGCGCGGCTGCAGGCGCTCAGCCGGTCCGATCCGGTGCGGGCCCATCGCGGCGTCATCCACGGCTTCATGCAGATGACGAGCGCGCTGGCGGAGGCCCGAACGGCCTTCGCCGAAGCCGGGGCCTGGGCCCGGCGCTTCAACGAAAACGCATAAACGGAGGAGGATACGTCATGAGGAAGATGCAGGGCGCGGCGCTCGCCGCGCTGCTGGCGCTGGCCGCCGGGTCGGCGCAGGCCGAGAGCACAGTCCGCTTCTGGTACCATTTCGACAATCCGGACAATCCGGTGGCCGATCTGGTCGCCAAGTTCGAGGCGGCCAATCCGGGGATCAAGGTCGAGGCCGAGAACATCCCCTGGAACAGCTATTACGACAACCTCTACACCGCGATCGCCGGCGGCAACGCGCCGGATGCGGCGATGGTGAAGCTGTTCGCCCAGCCGCGGCTGGTGGAGATGGGGGCGCTGGAGCCGATCGACGACCGGGTCGCCGGCTGGGACGGCAAGGCCGACCTGCAGGACGACCTGCTGAAGATCAATGGCGGGCCGGACGGCAAGCAGTACTACCTGCCGGTCCAGTACGTCGTCTCCTACCTCTACTACCGCGCCGACCTGTTCGCCGAGGCCGGGCTGCAGCCGCCGAAGACCTGCGACGACTTCGCCAAAGCGGCCAAGGCGCTGACCCGCGACACCAATGGCGACGGCCAGCCGGACATCTGGGGCTTCGGCTTCCGCGGCGGCAAGGGCGGCTATGACCATTGGGGGCCGTTCGTCCTGTCGGCTGGCGCCAAATTCGAGAAGGGCGGGCTGACCAGCCAGCCGGTGGTCGCCGCCAACACCTGGCTGGTCGATCTCTTCCGCAACCAGAAGCTGTTCCCGCCCTCGGCCCCGAATGACGGGTTCCAGGAGATCATCGCCGCCTTCCAGCAGGGCCGCACGGCGATGACGATCCACCATATCGGCTCCTCCGCCGGCATGGTGAAGGCGCTGGGCGACAAGGTCTCCGCCGTGCCGGTGCCGGAATGCAATGGCGGCCGCTGGACCTCCTATGGCGACGAATCCCTGGCCGTGCTGTCCTCGGCCGAGGACAAGGACGCGGCCTGGAAATGGATCGCCTTCCTGGCCAGCGGCGACGCCAATGTCGAGTTCAACAAGGCGACCGGCCAGCTGCCCGTGACCAAGAGCGGCGCGGCCAGCTGGACGCTGCACGAGAAGCGCTTCGTCGACGCCACGGTGCAGTCCCTGCCCTTCGCCCACAGCCTGCCGGCCGTCTCGCAGACCGCGGATTTCGTCAACACGGTGTGGCCGGCGGCGATGCAGCGGGCCCTGACCGGCGAGATCACGCCGGAGCAGATGATGCAGGAGATCGAGCAGCTCTACGCCCCGTAAGGCGAGGACGAGGCTTATGTCGATGACCCTAGCGACGGCACGGAGGGCCCCGGTCCGCGGCAAGGCGCGGACCCGGATCCTGCCCTATGTGCTGCTGAGCCCGGCGGTGCTGGTCACGCTGCTGATCGTGTTCCTGCCGATGCTGCAGGCGCTGGTCCTGAGCCTGCACGACTTCGTGCTGTTCCGGCCGAACCAGATGCCCTTCGCCGGGCTCGGCAACTTCGCCAAGGCGCTGGCTGACCCGGTGTTCTGGACCTCGCTGCAGCACACCGCGCTCTGGGTCGGGATCACGGTCCCGGCCCAGCTGCTGCTCGGCCTCGTCACCGCGCTGCTGCTGAACCAGCGCTTCTGGTGGCGGCCGCTGGCGCGGGCCGTGGTCATCATCCCCTGGGCGCTGCCCAGCGTCGTCATCGCCCTGATGTGGCGCTGGATCTACGACCCGAACGCCGGGGTGCTGAACGACGTGCTGGTGCGCCTCGGCATGCTGCAGGGCGCCTTCCCTTGGCTGGCCGATCCCGGCACCTCGCTCTACGCCATCATCCTGACCCTGACCTGGCAGGGCTTCCCGTTCTTCGCGGTGATGATCCTGGCCGGGCTGCAGGCGGTGCCGCGCGACCTGTACGAGGCGGCAGCGATCGACGGCGCCACGCCCTGGCAGCAGTTCTGGCGGATCACCCTGCCCTCGATCGCCGGGGTGATCGCGACCGCGGCGCTGCTGCGGCTGATCTGGGTCGCCAACTCGATCGACGTCATCTTCGTCATGACCGGCGGCGGCCCGGGCTACGCCACCCACACCCTGCCGCTCTACGCCTTCATCAAGGCCAGGACCAATCTCGACTTCGGCTACGGCTCGGCCCTGGCGGTGATCTTCACCCTGCTGCTGGCCGGCTTCGTCCTGGTCTATCTACGGCGCACCACGAGGGCGATGGACTGATGGTCACCCGCAGCTCTCCCTGGCAGCGCATCGGCCTGATCCACCTGCCGATGCTGCTGATCGCGGGCTTCGCGCTGGGCCCCTATCTGTGGATGGCGCTGACCTCGCTGACGCCGCCGGACGACATCGTCGGCCGCGGCGTCGCCGTCGACCCGTCGGCCTGGACCAGCGCCAGCTATGAGCGGCTGTTCGGCCGCACCAGCTTCCTGCTGAACATGGGCCACAGCCTGATCGTGGCGTTGGGCACGGTCGCAGTCGGGCTGACGCTGAGCGTCACCGCCGCCTATGCCTTCTCGCGCTTCCGCTTCGCCGGGCGTCGGCTGCTGATGGTCCAGTTCCTGGTCATCAACATGTTCCCGGTCGTGCTGCTGATCCTGCCGCTGTTCGTGCTGATGCGGCGGCTGGGCCTGATCGACACCCATGTCGCGCTGATCATCGCCAACGCCACCGTCGCCATCCCCTTCGCCATCTGGATGATGACGAGCTACATCGACGCCATCCCGAAGAGCCTCGACGAGGCGGCGATGACCGATGGCTGCTCGCGGCTCGGCGCGCTGTGGCGGGTGATCCTGCCGCTGTGCGTCCCCGGGCTGGTGGCGACCGGGATCTACATCTTCATCACCGCCTGGAACGAATACCTCTACGCCCTGACGCTGGGCGGCCGCACCGTCCGCACCATGACCGTCGCGATCCAGACCCTGATCGGCGAATACCAGATCGAATGGGGCCTCTTGACCGCCGGCGGCGTGGTCGGCGCCCTGCCCGCCACCATCCTGTTCCTGCTCGTCCAGAAACGCCTGATCGGCGGCCTGACCCAAGGCGCCGTGAAGGGATGACCGACCCTCGACCGAAAGTGACCCCCTCCATGCCGAACCCGATCGGCCTGATCTCCATGCAAGTCGCGCGCCCCTTTACCGCCGAGCATTTCGGCTGGTTCGAGCGGATCCGTGCGATGGGCTACGACTTCATCGAGCTGCTGGTGCCGGAGCCGGGCGAATTGGACCTCGCCGAGACCCGCCGGGCGATCGAAGGCGCCGGCCTGTCCGTCGTGCTGGCCGCCCGGGTCAACCTGCAGCGCAACCTGACCGGCGACGAGGCCGCCGCGCGCGAGGCCGGCGTCGACTATCTGCGCTATGCCGCCGGCTGCGCCGAGGCGTTGGGCGCCCGCATCATCGGCGGCCCGCTCTACGGCAACCCGCTGGTCTTCGCCGGGCGGCCGCCGGCGCCGGTGCCGGAGGATCTGCGCCTGCGCCGGCAGGATTGGTGCGTCGACGGGCTGCGCCGGGCCGCTGACGCCACCCGCGACCATGGGGTGACGCTGGCGGTGGAGCCGCTGAACCGGTTCGAGACCGACATCCTGTGCACCACCCGCCAGGGGCTGGAACTGATCGACCGGGTCGGCCGGCCGGAGGTGCGGCTGATGCTCGACACCTTCCACATGCATATGGAGGAGGCCGACATCGCCGAGGCGATCCGCCAGGCCGGCGACCGCTTCGTGCATTTCCAGGCCAATGAGAACCATCGCGGCTTCGTCGGCACCGGCGCCACCGACTGGGTGGCGGTGGCGCGGGCGCTGGCCGATGTCGGCTATGACGGGCCGATCTCGGTCGAGCCGTTCCGCCGCGACGACGACCGCTTCGGCGTGCCGATCGCGCAGTGGCGGCCGCCGCATGAGGACGAGACGGAGAAGCTGACGCAGAGCCTGGCCCTGCTGCGCGGCGCGCTGGCGATGGGAGGACACCGGCGATGACGCTGAAGATCGGCTGGATCGGCTGCGGCACCCATGCCACCCAGATGCTGCTGCCGCAGCTGACGCGCCACGACGTCGAGCTGGCGGCGCTGTGCGATGTCGACGGCGCCAACCTGGCCCGCGCCGCCCGCCAGTTCGGCGTCCGCGCCACCTATGCCGACCACCGCGACCTGCTGGCCCATCCCGGGCTGGACGCGGTCGGCATGGCGGTCGGCCCGGCGGCGCACCACGCCATCGGCCTCGCCGCGCTGGCCAAGGGGCTACCGGTGTTCATGGAGAAGCCGCCCGGCGGCACCGCCGCCAAGGCCGAGGAGCTGCTGGCGGCGTCCGAGCGTGCCGGCAAGCCGCTGGTGCTCGGCTTCATGAAGCGCTGGTCGATCGGCAACCGCATCGCCGGCAACATCGTCCGCGGCGGCGAGTTCGGCCCGGTGCTGGGCTTCTACGGCTCCTACATGACGGCGCCGACCTATTTCCGCGGCGCGGTCGACTATTCCGGCTTCTTCCTGCATCACTGCGTCCACTACATGGACCTGCCGGCCTTCCTGGCGGCCTCGCCGATCCGCGAGATTTCTGCCCGCAAGGTCGAGAACGGACCCGGCCGCCTGCTGATGCACATCGCGCTGGGCTTCGACAGCGGCGCCATCGGCACCATCGTCATGGGTACGGTGCAGTCGCGCGGCACGCCGATGGAGTTCGTCCAGGTCATGGGCGACCACCGCCGGCTGGAGGTGCGCAACGTCATCGACGTGACCTACTACCGCGACCCGGCCTTCAAGACCCAGGACCTCGGCGCCACCCTGTCCGACACCCAGGACGCCCTGACCTGGTCGCCCAACTTCACCGCCGCCGCCAACGAGGACGTGAAGGGCTACCACGCTTTGCTGGAGGTGACGCTGAAGGCCTTCCGCGGCGAGGCGGCCGACGCCCCCACCATCCGCGACGGCGTCACCGCCATGCGCCATCTGGAGACGCTGCGGCGGCAGATCGAGGGGTAATGCTGGCGAGCTTGTGATCAGACACTTCCTTCGCCTACGAAAAACCGTCATTGCGAGGAGGCGAAGCCGACGAAGCAATCCAGGGGTCACGGCGAGCGGCCCCTGGATTGCTTCGCTGCGCTCGCAATGACGGTGAGGGAATGGAGGTTTTGAAAAGGTCTCGCAAACGGGAGAGGCGACGCCCGCTGCGATCCCCGTGACCTGATCCAAAATCATCTGGCTCCAACGGCGACGGCGCTCGGCTGCTGTCGAGCAGGGCGGCGGGGCCGTTCTCGAGGCGGATGTCGGAGTCGATGGCGAGGGAGCGGCAGAGGCGGACCATGGCCTTCTCGGTGCTCGCGGTGTCGAGCAGCGTGTCGATGTCGCGCTCCTGCAGCCGGACGGCCTATCGTGCGGAGTCCGGCTCGTCCCCTCCGCTGACGCTTGGATGCCCCTTGAGCTCGTCCAGAGCGAACATCCGCTTCGGCCGAGCTGGCATCGAAACCGGGCCTCGCTCAGGGAGTATATCGAGCTATCCGCTTCATCCCGCAGAAGATCGAAGAAGATAATTCAATACATGATCAGAGAAACAGGCGTCACAGTATGTGAGGAGGCATTAATTTCAATACGGCCTCCCTCGATGAAATTATTCGAATGATGGCACAGCTCATTTATCTGCGCTCTACCCGACTAGCAGATCTCACGCTTCATCGAGACCAAGTAGTGGCTATTGAGAGACTTCAAAATTTCCCGGAGCGGGATGGGCCTCGCACATCGCGCCATCCGGCGTGCGCTTCGCACGGCAACGCATATGCGCGCCGGACGCGGACGCGCCAAGCAGCTCGCGACGAACCGCAACCTCGACGGAGCCGCCCAGCAGCGACTCAAGCAGGTTCGCCTTGCCCGGCACCGCATCAGCACGGTCAAGGTGAAGCATGACTATGTCATAGTCACCGAGCCTGGGATGAGGTCGCCGCGAGATGACCCTCCCGTGAATTTCGGTAAGATTTTCGACTGCCTGCACCACGGTGGAGCCCCGCACTTTCCTTGCCCTCACCCGAGATCAGGAGTTGAGCGAGCGCACGGCCGATTGGTAGCCCGGTATGGGCCTCAAAATAAGTATAGGCCGGCATTGGATTCACCTCAAAGCAGATGTATTGCCCGTCCGGCCGCCGCCGCAGATCGATACCGGCGAGTGGTAGGTCCATCTGCCGCGCCAGTGCAACGCATCGCGCGGCGACCGATCGAGGCAGATCGGTTCGCTCCAGTGTAGCCATTGCGCCCTCGCGCGCCGCATACCGATAGTCGATCACGGGGCTATCGATCGTCGCGGCGAACGCGCGACGACCGACCACATGCACCCGCACATCCACGCCAGGCACGTAGGCTTGAAACTGCACTGGCAGGGCGGCTAGACGCGCCAGGCGTGCAACGTCGCGCTCTTGGAATTCCTGCACGATCGAGCGTACGCCGGAGGCGGATTTGTATACGACGCGACCATGCTCCTGCCAGAAGGCGCGAACCTCTTCAGGGTTACTTGTTACCAATGTCTCTGGGACTTCGAATCCTGCTGCGCCGATCAGCTGCGCCTGCAGCGGCTTGGAGGCGTTGGACTGCATTGCTCGAGGCCGATTCACCACCAGCGCGTTGGCCACATCCAGCCATTCGAACAACTGCTCATGAAGCAGCCGCGCCCGCGATGCTCCCGCCGGATCGAATACGGGCGGTTGCAATTCGAGCGGCCGGGCATAGATGCTATGGAAGCGTTCGAGGGCAATCACCTCTCCGGCGGCAACGAGAACGCCATCGACGCCTTTCTGTCCCACTTCGATTCGAAGCCCCTCTCGATCGAGCGCAGTTTGCTCGAGGAGAACATACGGCGCGCCGGCCTCCTGCAACGCCTCAATGGCACCTGCCAAGGGGGGATCATCGATTCGTCCATAGATGAGGATCACTGCGATGCCTCCCTTGCGAGGGTGCAAAGCAGGCGACCCGCGAGGGCTGTGGCCCAGGGGTCGATTAGTGTGGGCAACGGGTCCACGGCAACCAGGACCATCTCCCGGTCCTCCAGTGCGAACCGGAACTCCAGCAGCGGGAAGTCGAGTGACTTGGCCGCCTCGATGCAATTTGAGCCCCAGCGATCGGCCAGCTGTCCTCCGGCCTCTTCGCCCGCGACCAGCACCGTACCCATGAGGACACCATTGTCCAGGCCGTTGCGACGATCACGAGCGACTCTCGAGTTAGCAAATTGGCCGTCGGTAACTGAGGTGAGTGGTGGATTCCCCGGGCTCGCCCCCACTCGCGGCGAGTTCGCCACAACATGCGCTGCCACCGGCAGCCCGCAAGCGGCGGTGGCCCGCGCCCAATGCAGCAAAGGCAGCGAGGGTGACAGCCAAGGGTGACGCCGCACATTATGCACCGCGCGGTCGCCCAGTTCAGCTAACCAGCTCACCATCACAGCTTGAAGCTCGGCGCTGGCGTAATCTCGATCCTTGGGCGTTGCCCGATTGAATCGCGGGAGCGGGAGGTACTGGATACGGTTGAACACTGCGGCCAGTTGGGAAGTTGCAAAGGACCCGGCGTGTGGCAGCACGAGTCGGGTTGATGCCTTGCCGCGCGCATCAACCCGATGCGACCAGAGAGCCAGACTCAACGCCTCTGGGCATATGACTCGCACTGCCTCGGGCCTGAGCTTGCGCGCAAGCCATCCTGCCACCGAAATAGCACCAGTATCGTAGCCGTGCGCGAGGATCAGGACCGTCGGGATCACGACGGGGGCAACGTGTCGAAAGCAAGCTTCGCATCGCGATCGCCGGCGGCCATCCTCTCCTGCAGGTCGCCGGCCCGCGTATAGTCTGGGCCGCCGACAAGATCGGGCCGCACGTCGCTGCCGATGAATGGCTCCGTGGTCCCGCCCCAGCCCAGCGCGCTTTCAATGGCCGTTAACCTCGCTTCGAGTTCCGCGACTGACTGGCGCACATCGAGTGATGGCTCGCTCTCGCCGAAGCCGCCACCTCCGCCACCGGGCCCCTCGGCAAAATCCTTGGAGGTCTTGCCGACGCCCCCGTCACGAATCTCCTTGGTGATGGGCTTGCCCTCGATCCGGTCTTTGAGATCTTTGCGATCTTTCGCGCCCTCCTTCACCGGTTCCTTAAGATCCCTGAGATCCTTGCGATCTTTGCGGTCTTTGGCGAGCTCCTTGCCATCCTTGATGCGGTCCTTCAGGTCCTTGCTGTCCTTGACGATCGACTTTCCACATCGCACGGCGGCAGTCGCGGTCATCGTCGCGCCCGATGCCGAAATACCGACAACAGATACACAGGTGTCCTGCCCTGCGTACGACTTCGAGTTTGGGGTCGATGTCGCATTGAATGATGTGTTGCCCGCGTTGCCCGGGTAGGGATCGCCGGCGTCTCCACGATTGTTGTCGAGTTCCATATCGCGTTGGCCGTCGGCCTGCATCAGCGCGACCTTGTAATGGTTCTCGTCGGTGTTGCCCGATTGCGCTTCGTCGATGTGCCAAATCAGTAGACCATCGCCTGGCAGGCCCGCGTCGTATCCGGTGCGCTGCCGATTCTCCAGCAGGAAGTATTCCGAACCCCCAGCGCCATCCTTCCACAGGCGATGGATATTCCGGCTCACCTTGACGTCCGGAATAGAGATCGCGCCATTGGTCGAGATGTTGGTGACGGTCGCCCAGGCCTGCTGGACCTTGCACCATGCCGAGGGATGCGCAGGCACGTCGCCGCCGCCATTCCACGAACCGCCCGCCATCAGGCACCAATTGCCGATGCCCTCGGACGTGTCGTCGGTATCATAGAGATCAGGGAAACCAAAAAGGAGATGGCCGAGTTCATGCGCGCAAACCCCGATCCGTGCGTCCTCTGGGATTGTCAGGTACGCAAAGATCTGCTTGCCGTCTGCGGCATAAGCCGAGGGAAGCGTCCACTTGTGGGACCAGATGTCATTGGGATTTCCTGTCTGCTCGCCACCCTGGCCGGCATGCACAACAATAAACGCGTCGATGTAGCCGTTGCCGTCGTTGTCATATAAGCCAAAGTTTACATGAGGATTCGCCGCGACAGCGGCGTCCCGCGCCATAATGTTTGCGCGCGGCGTACCGGAGGGGCGGCCGATGCCGAAGTTGTTGTTGGCGTACCAGGCGAGTGTCTGAGGCAACTGATATGGTCCGACTACCTCGCCAACGATATCGACCAGTCCTCCCGTGACGTCCCGATAGTACTCCTTAACGCTGCCGTTCGGGAGCACACCGGTCGAGAAGAAGATGTCGTCGAAATGGGCCACGGCCTGCGCCATCGCGTGATCGGAAAACTGCACCAGCACGACGACCACACGCAAGGTTCCGTGAAGCGGTGCCCGATCGGCTGCCGCAGAACGAATTAGTGAAAAAGGCGTCCCAACCGGGAATTTATCCGGTGGCACGATTACTCCATCGTCAAAGCCCAAGCGACGTGGGCCTTTGGCGAGACCAAAGGCTGCTGCGAGCGGGGACTTTGACTTCTTCTTCGCGTCAGCCAAGTCGGCTTTCAAGCGATCCTTCAGTTCTGGGCTCGGGGCCACCGCACAAAAATCCGACCACACAGCGATGGCTGTTCGGATGCGATGATGCTCGCATCTGCGACTATCGTGATTCGTCATAGAACATCCTCCCCAATATCGTGATTTTCGGAATCGTTTCGATCAGTACCAGTGTTGCGTCGTTTTCAGACTGCGATCGGATGACGATTCAAAAATGAAGTCCGGCACGAAGCGCCGGCCCGGCCGGCCGCGCATTGCGAAAAGCGTGTTCTCGAGCCATGCCCGCTTTTACAGGGACCGATATGCGCCCTCGGTTGTCTCAGGCGCTCTCGAGGCTCTCCTCAAGCATCCCGGCAGGTCCGTGGAACGGCTCAGCGATGCGAAAGACCCCGCCCAATGAAATGCCCATAAGAACGCGCCGTCAGCTCCTGGGCCAACGCTGAGAGTCAAAACGCAGAAGATCGACGTTCGTAGCTCAACAGAGCTCAGCTCAAACAACGACACAGTCAAGAGGTTCTATGCTTCCGAAGCGTTCATGGATAATTCCCTATTCTAAGAATTTATCCCACCATTTGTTAATTATCCCTTATTTTAATTCGAGAGTCACGCGATTTCGCAACATGTTGACTTGCTGACTGGAACATCTCCTTGGCTAAAGCACAGCACGGGACGGCGAGGGATCCCGCCGTCGTTCGGCGCAACGACGGCGGATTTCTACGCGTTATCAGAGGGGCTCGCACCGGCACTTGCCAGCAGGTCGGCGATGGTGACATGCACCTCTCAGCGCCGGTGCCGCGTGTGATGGACTGCACCCCTTGGGTGGACTGCACCCCTGGACTGAGACAGAAGAATTAGAGTGACATGGGCGATCGGAGGGTGAATGCTCGACAAGCCCAGGACGCCCACACGTGGTTTCCCGCCCTCGCCAGAGCGGGATGAATTGGGTCGGGTCACGTCACCGCATCGGCCAGGGGCTGACGGGATACCGAGCGTCTTCGCGTTGCCTCTCCTGCGGTCCCCGGGGTCGAGCCCGGGGAGGAGAGGCTACGCCCGGTGCGATCCCTCCAGCGCGATCCGACCCGAAATCATCGGGCTCTGGAAGCTTGCGGTCAGCCGCCGGCACCGCTTCTCGCGGCGATTGCCGGCGGCTCGTCGACCCGCAGGCGATGCAGCATGCGCTTGCGGCGCGGGTCGGGGCTGGGCACGGCCGAGATCAGTCGCTGCGTGTAGGGCTCGCGCGGCCGGATGCAGATCTGCTCGGCGTCGCCGGTCTCCACGATCCGGCCCTTGTGCATGACGATCACCCGGTCGCAGAAGTACCGCACCACCGAGATGTCGTGCGAGATGAACAGGAAGCTGAGGCCCAGCCGGGCCCGCAGCTCCAGCAGCAGGTCGAGGATCTGGCTGCGGATCGACACGTCGAGCGCCGAGGTCGCCTCGTCGGCGATGATGATGCGCGGGTCGAGCGCCAGAGCGCGGGCGATGCCGATGCGCTGGCGCTGGCCGCCGGAGAAGGCGTGCGGGTGCCGCTCCATCGCCTGCGGGTCGAGCCCGACCAGCGCCATCAGTCCGGCGACCTTCGCCTCCAGCGCCGGGCCCTGCGCCAGGCCGTTGACCCGCAGCGGGTCGCCGATGATGTCCTTGACCGTCATCCGCGGGTTGAGCGAGGAGAACGGGTCCTGGAACACCAGCCGGACCTCGCGGTGGAAGCGGCGCAGCTCGCGCTTGCCCAGGCCCGTCACCTCGACCTCGCGCCCCTCACGGTCGCGATAGGCGACGGTGCCCGCGCTGGGCTCGACGATGCGCAGCACCAGGCGGCCGAGCGTGGTCTTGCCGGAGCCGCTCTCGCCGACGATGCCGAGGCTTTCGCCGGGATGCAGGTCGAAGCTGGCGTCGTCGACCGCCCGCAGCGCGTAGCGGCCGCTGCCGGGAAGCCAGCGGCGGGCGTCGCCATAGACCTTGCCCAAGCCGCGCACGGAGAGGATCGGCGCGCCGGCGGCCGCGGCCCCTGCCCGCCTCGCCCCGCCCGCCTCGAGCTTCGCGGTCGAGGCCAGCAGGCGGCGGGTGTAGGGGTGCTGCGCCCGATGGAAGATGTCGTCGACCGGGCCCTGCTCGACGATCCGGCCGAAGCGCATCACCGCCACGTCGTCGGCGACCTCGGCCACCACGCCGATGTCATGGGTGATCAGCAGCATCGCCATGCCGCGCTCGACCTGCAGCCGCTTGATCAGGTCCAGGATCTCGGCCTGGGTGGTGACGTCCAGCGCCGTGGTCGGCTCGTCGGCGATCAGGATGTCCGGGTCGCAGGCCAGCGCCATGGCGATCATCGCCCGCTGCCGCATGCCGCCGGAGAACTCGAAGGTGTAGCGGTCCGCCATCCGCTCCGGATCCGGGATCTCGACCTGGCGCAGCAGCTCGATCGCCCGCTGCTTCGCCTCGCGCCGATCCAGCGCCGTGTGCAGGCGGATCGCCTCGACGATCTGCGAGCCGATGCTGTGCACCGGCGACAGCGAGCTCATCGGCTCCTGGAAGATCAGGCCGATCCGGCGGCCGCGGATGGCCCGGATGTCGCGGCCGCGCGGGTCCAGCGCTGCCACGTCGATCTCGCGCCCCTCCGCCCGCAGCAGGATCCGGCCGCCGGTGATCCGGCCCGCCTTGTCGACGATGCGCAGCAGGGCGCGGGCGGTGACGCTCTTGCCCGAGCCGCTCTCGCCCACCAGGCACAGCGTCCGGCCGCGGCGGAGGTCGAAGCCGACGTTGCGGACCGCGTGCAGGATGTGGGTGCGCAGGTGGAAGTCGAGCGACAGGTCGCGGACCGACAGCGCCACGTCGTCGGGTGCGTCCATTGCCTCAGCTCTCATACGGGTCGGCGGCGTCGCGCAGCCCGTCGCCGAAGAAGTTGAAGGCGAGGACGGCGACCACCACGGCGAGGCCGGGCCAGAACAGCAGCCAGGGGGCGGTTGCAACGGTGCGGATGCTCTGCGCGTCCTGCAGCAGCACGCCCCAGCTGACCACCGGCGGCTTCAGCCCGATGCCGAGGAAGGACAGCGAGGTCTCGGCCACGATCATGGTCGGCACGGCGAGGGTGACCACGGCCAGGATATGGCTGGTCAGCGACGGCAGGATGTGGCGGAAGATCAGCCGCCGCTCGCCCGACCCGTCGAGCCGGGCGGCGGTGACGAAATCCTCGCCGCGCAGGGCCAGGAACCGGCCTCGCACCTCGCGCGCCAGCCCGGTCCAGCCGAGCAGCGAGACGATCACGGTGATGACGAAATAGACCTGCAGCGGCGACCAGCTGAGCGGGATGGCGGCGGCCAGGCCGAGCCAGAGCGGGATGGTCGGCATGGCGCTGACCACCTCGATCAGCCGCTGGATCAGCATGTCGACCCAGCCGCCATAGAAGCCGGAAACCGCGCCCAGCACCACGCCGAGGATGAGCGACATGGCGACGCCAACCAGGCCGATCGACATCGAGATCCGGGTGCCGTGGACCAGCCGCGAGAGCAGGTCGCGGCCGAGCCGGTCGGCGCCCAGCAGGTACATCGGGTCGTTCGGGTTGACCGGCCCGATCAGGTGCCGGTCGAGCGGGACCAGCCCCCACAGCTTGTAGGGCCGGCCTTTGACGAAGAAGCCGACCGGCACGATCTTGCTGTCGTCGACGACGAAGGTGCGGCGCAGCGCCTGCGGGTCGATCTCGACCTTGTAGCCCTTGACGTGCAGGTTGAACTCCCAGCCGCCGTCCTTCGTCGGCGCGAACAGGCTCAAGCCCTGCGGCGGGGCGTAGGTGTATTGCGACCGCGACAGGTCCGGGCTGGAGGGCGCGAGGAATTCGGCAAAGGCGCCGACGAGGTAGAGCAGCAGCACCACGGCCCCGGCCGCCATCGCCACCTTCTGGCGCAGCAGCTTGCCCAGCATCAGCCGCCAGGGGCCGACCGCCTCCCTGGCCGCGGCGCCGCGGCCGGGCTTGAGCGGGCTGGTCGCCGGCCCTTCGCTGTCCAGATCCGCCAGGTCCTGAATGGTCATGGCGCGGCCCTCAGCTGAACCGGATGCGGGGGTCGAGCAGCGCCAGCAGCAGGTCGGAGACCAGCATGCCGACCAGCGTCAATGCGCTGAGCAGCAGGATGAAGCTGCCGGCCAGGTACATGTCCTGCGACACCAGCGCCCGCAGCAGCAGCGGCCCGGCGGTCGGCAGGTTCAGCACGATCGCGGTGATGGTGACGCCCGAGACCAGATGGGGCAGCACCCAGCCGATCGCCGAGATGAAGGGGTTCAGCGCGATCCGCACCGGGTAGCGCAGCACCAGCCGGTGCTCCGGCAGGCCCTTGGCCCGGGCGGTGACGACATAGGGCTTGTTCAGCTCGTCGGTCAGGTTGGCCCGCAGGATGCGGATCAGCGCCGCCGTGCCGGAGGTGCCGATGACCACGACCGGAATCCAGAGATGGGCCAGCAGGTCCCAGGCCTTGCCCCAACTCCACGGCGCATCGGTGTATTCCGGCGAGTACAGGCCGCCGACGCTCTGCCCCAGGTAGCGGTAGCAGAGATACATCAGCGTCAGAGCGAAGATGAAGTTCGGGATCGCCAGGCCGAGGAAGCCTAGGAAGGTGAAGACATGATCGCCGACCGAATGCCGGCGGACGGCGGAATAGATGCCGATCGGCAGCGACACCGCCCAGACGAAGACCAGGCTGGCCAGCGAGATCGCCAGTGTCGACCCCATGCGGTCCCAGATCAGCCCGGCGACCGGCTGGTTCCAGTCGAAGGAATAGCCGAAGTCACCGCGGAACAGGATGCCGGACATCCATTTCCAGTACTGGACGTAGAAGGGCTGGTCGAAGCCGTATTGCGCGCGCAACCGCTCGATCTGCGCCGGGTCGATCGGCTGGCCGTTGTCGGACCAGGAGGACAGGAGCGAGGTCAGGTAGTCGCCCGGCGGCAACTGGATGATCAGGAACGAGATCAGCGACATGCCGAACAGCGTCGGCACCATGTAGAGAATGCGCTTGAGGATGTAGCCGAGCATCCGTCTCCTCCCCTGTCTCCGCCGGGCGCCTTTCCGCTCACCCCCAGGTCAGGTGCACGACCTCCAGCCGGTCGATGGACGGGACCTCGATCACCACCCGGCCGTCCTGCGGCACCGCCGGGACGTCCCGTCCGGCCACCAGCAGCGCCGCCCTGGCCACCGACCGGCCCGGCGGCACGGCGATCGAGACCCGCTGCGGGCCGAGCGGCAGCACCTCCCGCACCGGCCCCTTCAGCATCATCGGGTTGGTCAGGTTGACGATGGTCAGCGCCAGGCCGGAGGCATCCTCGCGCAAGGCCAGGTCGACCACGCCGGACCCCTCGACGGTGACCTGCGGTGCCTGGCCCAAAGCCCAGCGCACGGCGTTGCCGATCAGCCGGGAATGGTCGGGCGCCAGCACCTCCCAGAAGATCTCGCCGATGTTCCAGGGGATGTAGACCGACCGGCCGCCAGCCCCGGTCTCGCGCGCCACCACCGCGGCACCCTGCGGCGCCTCGCGGGGATAGACCTCCTCCATCGGCAGGTCCGGGAAGTCCGGCACATAGAGGAAGGGCTGCTCGGCGCCGGCCGCCGGGGCGACGTGGATCAGCCGGGTGCCGCCGATGACCCGGGCGGCGCCGTCATAGCCGGCATTGACCGGGTGCCGGCCGTTGAGGGCGACATAGCTGTTCTTGACGATGCCGCGCGGGCCGGATTGCAGCGTCACGCCCAGCACGTCGGCCAGGCCGAACTCCGGACGCTTCTCGCCGGTCTCGGTCCTGAGCGAGGTCTCATAGGCGGCGACGATGCTGCCGCCGCGCCCGACATAGGCGCGGATCACCTCGCATTGCGCGTCGGACAGGCAGGAGACGTTGGCCAGGACCAGCAGCTTGAACCGGTCCAGCGCCTCGGCCGTCATCACCTGGTCCGACAGCAGCTCGAAGGGCAGCCGGGCCTCGACCAGCGCATGGTAGAAGCCGAGGTCGTGGCGCTCGGCCTCGTGGCGCTTCTCCGGCGCCCAGTGCCGCAGCGTCGTCGACGGGTCGATCACCGCGATCTCCGCCGCCGGCTTCATCGGCGCCAGCACCGGCTCCAGCGCGGCATGCACCGCGAAGGCATCGGCCACCGGCTCGACCCAGCGGGTATCGGAGACGACGCCGTTGAACTTGGTGAACCACGGATGGATGCCGTGCGCGGCGCCGTCATTGATCCACAGTACGATCTCCTCGCCCGAGGTCACCGCGTCCTTCCAGCGATACTCCTCCTCCGGCCCGATCGAAGTGATCATCTGCACCGGGCGGTCCGGGAAGGTGGCGCGGATGCGCTTGCCGTTGCGCCCGGCCGACCAGCCGACCTCGACCCCGCGCCGGCCCTGGTGGTCGACCACCAGGAACGGGCAGTGCTTCTGGATCACCGACAGGTCGAACTCCATCAGCGAGGAGCCGCTCATGTTCGGGATGAAGCTGGCATGCGGCCGGATCGCCTTCACCGCGTCGTCCCACTGCGCCACCACGGCGGTCAGCACCTTGCGGCGCCAGGCCGCCCAGGCCTGCCACACCGGGTCGTTGGCGTCGGGCTGCAGCGGCAGGTCGTGGCCGGACTCCGCCTTGAACCGGGTGCGGCAGCTGTCGCAGTAGCAGACGCCGTGGCCCTGCCAGCGATTGGCGAAGATGGCGTCGATATCGTAGTTGCGGGTGATCTCCTCGACCACTTGCGGCATGAACCGGCTGTTGTAGTCGCCATAGGCGCAGGTGACCCAGACGTCGGGATAGGCCCAGTGCCGGCGCGGGCGGCCGTCCTTGTCGACCGCGATCCATTCCGGATGGGCGTCGGCCGCATCCTGGTGGATGGCGTGCGGGTCGACCCGGGCCATGACATGCATGCCGAGCGACCTGGCGCCGGCGACCAGCGTGCCGAAGGGATCGGTCTCGCCGATGAAGCGGCTGACATAATGCAGCGGCACCTGGCTCGGGTAATAGGCGATATAGCCGCCGGCCGACAGGCAGGTGGCGTTCGACCGGGTGCGACGGAACAGGTCGATCCAGACCTCGGGGTCGAACCGGACCGGGTCGTCCTCGGCCAGAGTGAGCTGGGTCCAGCGGGTGGCGGTCCGGTACCAGTCGGACGTACGGAGGGCGGTCGGCTGCGAGGTGTCGGGCATCGTGTCCATCGGCGTGGTCATGGGGGACCGGCCCGGATCGGCCGGCGCGGGGATCAGGCCTTGAAGTACTGCTCCGGCCGGGTCGGGCCGGGCGTCGGCCAGCCGAAGGAGTTCGGCATGGACCTGGTGACGTTCACCATGGCGTTGCGGACGACGCCGTAGCTGTCGGCGGGCAAGGTGACACCGAAGGTGTAGAAGGCGTCGGCGCACAGCTCGAGGACCTGCCGCATCAGCTCGTTCTGCTTCGCGGGATCCGCGGTGGCCTTGAGCTGGTCGTAGAGATCGAACTGCTTCTTCGTCACCTCCGGCGGCTCGATCGCATCCGGGTTGGTGCGGTCGCGGTACCAGAGCTGCCAGCCCTTGGCGTAGAAGGATTCGGTCGTGTAGGGCAGGAAATAGCGGGGGTCGAGCATCGCCGGGATGCCGGAATTGCCGCCGAACTTGTGCGCGGTGCCGTCGAACTCCCGCCCCTGCCGCACCCGCGTCTCCCACAGCGACCGGTCCATCGGCTTCATCTGCACGTCGATGCCGACCGCCTGGAACATCGGGATGGCGAGCTGGAAAATGTCGACGAAGGTGGTCCGCGACTGGTCGATCTCGAAGATGATCGACACCCGCCGGCCCTGGCTGTCCAGCCGGTAGCCGTCGCCGTCCTTGTCCGGGATGATCTTGTCCAGCGACGCATTGGCGCCATCCGGATCGTAGCTGGTGTACTGCGTCGCCAGCCGCTCGACATACAGCGGATCGCCCGTCTCGATCGACGCCTGGGCCGGCGCGCCCTGGCCGATGAAGACGGTGTCGATCAGCGCCTGCCGGTCCAGCGCCATCGACAGCGCCGCCCGGAAGTCCTTGGTCTGGAACAGGGTACGCTTGACTTCGTCAGGATGGTTGAGGTTGAGCATGAAGACCATCTCGTTGGCCTCGGTCGAGGTCAGCGTGTAGAAGCCGTAGCCGCCCTTCTCCTGACCGTCGAACAGCACCGCCTTGTTGGCCGGGGTGGCGATGTACTGGTCCATCATGTCGATCTCGCCCTGCAGCACCTTCAGCAGCAGGACCTGGGGGTCGGCCACCATCTGGTAGACGATGCGGTCGAAATAGGGCAGCTGCTGCCCGGCGGTGTCGACCTTCCAGTAATACGGGTTGCGCTCGGCGATCGCCCGCTCGGTGCTTTCCCCCGGCGCGACGGTCAGCTTCCAGGCCGTGAGGGTCGGACGCTTCGAGTTCTGGAAATAGTCGTTGTCGCTGGCGAAGCCGGCCTCGAACTGGAACAGCGGGATCCAGCTCTCGAAGCCGCGGGACTTGGCCAGCTCATTGGCCTGCGGGTTGTGCTTGGGGTGGAACTGCTGCAGGTAGTGCTTCGGCGCCTTGCAGGTCTGGTCGGAATTGGCCCAGGCGATCTGCAGCGGGAACAGGCCGCTCGGCCGGTCGAAGATCACCTTGAAGGTCTGCGCGTCCACCACCTCCAGCCGGGCCGGCTTGCCGCCGGACTTCCAGTGGTCCTGGCCGATGAAGGCGACCTCCTTGTTCAGCAGGATGTCCTCGTACCAGAAGCGGATGTCCTCGGTGGTGAAGGGGTGGCCGTCCGACCATTTCATCCCCTTGCGCAGCCGGACCGTGAACTCGCGCGCATCCGGGCTGGCCTGAAAATCCTCGGCGACGTTCAGCGTCACCCCCGACCAGTCCGGCGTGTAGCGCAGCAGCGGCTCGTAGCCCTGGTAGCGCACCAGCATCGACAGCGACCCGCCGCCGACCAGCGCGTGGGACCAGTCGCCGCCATGCGTGCCGACGCGGTCGACCGGCGTGATCACCAGCGGGTTTTCCGGCAGCCGGTCCTTGAGCGGCGGCAGGTCGCCCTTGTCGACCAGCGCCTGCAGCACCGCGGCTTCCTTGGCATCCCCGGCGAAGGCGCGGACCGGCAGCACCGGGATGGCGATCGCGGCGGAGCCGGCCGCGAGAAAGGCACGACGGCTCAGCGCCGCCTTCAGCTCTTCCCTCATGGTGTCCTCCCAGCCAGTAGGGCTAACGCATTAGCTCTTGCTTTGGCTAACGGTAGCGTTCCAGTATGGTTTTGTTAGGTAAAGCGTTATGTTCGATCTTTTTTCGATGATGGATGGCGATGGGCGCTGAACGACGGGGCGGCCGGGTGACGCTGCAGCAGATCGCCGACCGCGTCGGCGTGTCGAAATTCGCCGTGTCACGCTCGCTCTCGGGCAAGGACGGGGTCAGCGAGGCGACGCGCCGTAGGGTCGAGGAAGCGGCCGAAGTGCTCGGCTATACCGGTGCGCAGGCCGGCCCGCGCGACATCGGCTTCGTCTGCTACGACATGGACCTGGTCAACAGCGAGCTGCGGATGATGGTGCAGAACGGCGTGCAGCAGGAGGCGCACCGGCTGGGCTATCCGCTGCGGCTGCAATGGACCCACGCGCCCGACCACGTCGCCTCGATCGCGAAGCAATGCGCCGGGCTGCTGGTGGTCGGGCCGCATGACCGGCAGACGATCGAGCTGGTCGACGCCATGCACATCCCGGTGGTGCGCATGGGCTGGATCTCGCCGCTCGAGCCGGTCGACCAGGTGTCGGGCACCGACCGCGAGGCCGGCCAGGCGATCGGGCAGTATCTCCTGGGGCTCGGCCATCGCGTCATCGCCTTCGTCTATGGCGCGACCGCCTATCGCGGGCGGACGGAGCGCTACCACGGCATCCGCGAGGTCACCGAGGTCGTGCCGGACGCGTCGCTGCACCAGATGTGGTTCGAGGAGAATGGCGGCTTCGTCGGCGCGCTGCGGGCGCTGCAGGCCAAGGGCGTCAACCCCACCGCCATCTTCTGCCCGCATGACGGGCTGGCGGTGACGGTGGTGTCGGAGCTGCTGAGGCTCGGCTACCGCATCCCCGAGGATGTCTCCGTGATCGGCTTCGGCGACTTCGTGGCGGCGACGCAGATCTCGCCGCAGCTGACCACCGTCCGGGTCCATGGCGCCGAGATGGGCGCGGCCGCCGTCCGCCTGCTGATCGAGCGGATCCGGCAGGGACGGCCGCCCTACGACCCGCCGCAGCGCATCCTGATCGCCTCGAAGATCGTCGAGCGCCGGTCCTCGGGCCCTTGCCCGCCGCCGCGTGCCGACCAACGAGGCTAGGGTCCGCAGACATTTACTGGCGAGGAAGGCGGCGAGGAGGTGGATGGCGACGGCGCGATTCTGTCCTGGCTCTGGCCCGGCATAGCTCCATTCACTGCCGACACCGACGTGTCGGCCCACCGGACAATTCGGCTGCTCCCGACACAGATTCGTCCCTATGGTTGCTACAGATAAGCAGTCATGAGATAATCGGCCGAATTCTGGTCGACTTTTCCGGCTTGGCCTTTTCGGCCGATTGATTGAAGCTTTCCGATCTTTCTGAAGCGATTTCCGACTATCAAGTAGGAATACTATGAATTATCTTGAGAAAATTCCTGTTCCACCCCACGGCACATTCAATCTCGGCCTGACAGCCGCCAACAACAAGGGCATGGTCGGATTTTTCGGACATCCGGTCATCGACGGCAAATATCGCCCGGATGGCAAATGCACGACCGCGAATAGCCCTCCATTCAAGAAACTCCTGGCGACGCGTAACGTCGGCCCATTCGCCCTGACCGGCATCAAGCCGGCGCTTGATGCGATCGAGGCGATCTTCCTCCGGGTCAAGGCCGAGCAACCTGCTCTATATGCAATACTGCAGACGGAGGGGATGCTGTGCTGTCGATTCACCAAGATCAAACAGAAGAATGGGACAATCAAGATCGGCCCCAATGTGTCCAATCATTCATGGGGGACAGCCGTAGATATCAAACTCGCCGGCAGTCTGGACACACAGGGCGATGGATTTACGCAGCGCGGGCTTCTCGTTCTATCCGCCTATTTCAACGCGGCGGGATGGTTTTGGGGCGCGGCATTCCCCGTCGAGGACGCCATGCATTTCGAGGTCTCGCGGAGCCTCCTCTCCAGATGGCAGCAATCCGGGCTGATTTGACGATCGGCATTTCCAGCAAAAAAAATGCCAAACTTCGTCATAAGATCAGCCTCTGTGAAGATACTTTGAACTTTTCAGTATTTTATCGGCAGATCACAGAGAGTGTGATGATGAAATCGATATTAAATACATTAATATTTATCTTCGTTCTATCCCATGCTCTTTCTTCTTGGGCGCAGACGGAAAATACGACTGGAAAGATCTCCGTCGGTGTGGGTGAAGAACGAGTGGTCGCAGGTCCGGCAAAGGATATCAAGGTCGTGATCCCGCCACAATTCGGCACCACCGCCATCCAGACCGACCCCAGCGACAGCACAAAATCTAACCTCATCTACCAGCCGATGAGATCTGCATCCGGCAAAGAAGACAAACTCACATACCAAGCGGAAAATATACCACAAAAGGAAATTATAATATCAATCACTCCCATCGCCACAACTCTATCAAGCAAAGTCTATTTTTCTGCATTCGAAACAATTTCTTTGCTGTTCGCATTGGCCGTGATCCTGGAATCGGCATTGGCCGTTCTATTTAACTGGAGACCGTTTGTCGAAACATTCAACCCCCGCGCAATCCGACATCTGATATCGATCGTCTCCGCTTACATCATTGTTTCGATATTCAAACTGGATCTGATCACGACGCTGATCAATGCCTCGACCAACAGTACATATGCGGCAGACGTTCCGGGCCTGATCATTACCGCGCTGGTAATCGCCGGCGGCAGCGCGGGAGTCAACAATTTGCTCGTCGCGCTCGGCTATCGCGAGGTCAAGACACCGGCAACGACAGCGCCGCAGCCGGCGAAAGGCAAGGCCTGGCTGGCCGTAAGCGTGGCGCGTTCCTCGGAAGGAGCGGTTGGACCAGTCAAGATCTTCGTTTGCGGACCCGATAAAATCGATCAGGGGCCCGACGGCCTGCCGCGTGTTCGCCCTGAGACACCGCTCGCAGGCATGATCGACGGCCCCTCGCTGTCCGGCCTGCGCGGGTTCTTCATGCGGGATCGCGGCCGATATCCAAATTACGGCGGTTGCGAGGTCGCGATAGATACGCCTCTCGCGGTCGTGCTGGAAGGCAGCAAGGCCGGCGACGTCACAGTCACCAAACAGTGGGGACCGCATAGTTTCGCGGTGGGTGCGGTGGTCGATCTCAAGCTTGTGATCTGATCGGGATCCGACCCATGCGGGCGCGATCAACTTCGCTGCGGATCTCTGCTCCGCAGCGGCTCGGCCGATCGCCCCACGAGTCCAGCGACTGACGGGTGCACCAACATGACCGACAATTCTTTCGCCGACGACGACGCCAAACCCGAACCGGGCATTGCGCTGTGCCTTTCGGGTGGCGGCTATCGCGCCATGGTCTTCCATCTGGGCGCGCTGATCCGGCTGAACGAGGCCGGATTGCTATCCCGGCTGGCACGGGTGTCCAGCGTCTCGGGCGGCTCGATCACCGCGGGCTATCTTGCCCTGCGCTGGAACGACCTCGCCTTTGACGCCTCCGGCCGGGCCACGCGACTGCATCTGGTCGTCGACAAGATCCGTGCGATGGCGCGCACGGATGTCGATGCCGGCGCCATCCTCGGCGGGCTTCTCCTGCCCGGCTCCATCGGCGACCGCGTTGCACGATCCTACGACGACGAGCTGTTCGAGGGCGCAATGCTCTCCGATCTGCCCGATGATCGATCGGGCAAGGCCCCGCGCTTCGTGATCAACGCGACGAATGTGCAATCGGGAGCGCTGTGGCGGTTCTCCCGGCCGTATATGGGGGATTACCGCGTTGGATTGTTCCGGAATCCGACGCTGAAGCTCTCCCTCGCCGTGGCGGCCTCATCCGCGTTTCCGCCGGTCCTCTCCCCGGTGACGGTCCCGATCGGTGACCCGGTTGATCCGTCCACGGTCGGCGATCTCGGACCCGGATTCCAAACCGAGGCGGTGTTGAGCGACGGCGGCGTGTACGACAATCTCGGGCTGGAGGCCGCATTCAAGCGATATCAGACAATTCTCGTCAGCGACGGCGGCCAGAAGATCGCGGCCGATGAGACCCCAGCACATGACTGGATGCGTCATTCCATTCGGATTCTCAACATCGTCGACAACCAGGTCCGAAGCCTCCGGAAACGTCAGCTTATCGACGCATACGAGGCGAATGACCGGACGGGGACATATTGGGGAATCCGCACCGCATTCTCCGACTACGGTGCCCCGTCCGATCCACTGGGATGTACAGGGCGCGATCCCAGGCCGTTGGCGGAAACGCCAACCAGGCTCGAGGCGCTGTCCGATGTCGTTCAGGAAAAGCTGATCAACTGGGGCTATGCGATCGCGGACACGGCATTGCGAACCCATTTCGGCCCGGCGCTGCAATCCCGGTATTCCGTCAGTATCACCGCCCCCGCGGGGTTCCCTTATGGACATGGTTACTGACCGCCGCCGAGCCCGGCCCGCGGGAGCGCGTGATCAGGAGATGCGGATGAACGTCGTGCTGCAGGCTGGGGCCGTCCAGGACCGCACCGCACGTGCCGAGTGGCGCGTTGGCCATCGGGAGGATCCGGCTGCTCCGTCGGGATTGCGGCCCCATG
>NZ_VCCH02000428.1 GCF_005938675.2 Mycobacterium sp. KBS0706 | reverse complement strand
CGGCTGGCGGAGGATGCGGCGACGCCGCTCGGCCGGATCGCCTTGCCGACGGAGGAGGATCGGCAGCGTCTGTCGCAGTGGAACGCGACGGACATCGCCTACGAATCCGTCCCGAGCGTGGTGTCGCTGATCGAGCGCCAGGCGCGGGCGACGCCGGAGGCCGAGGCTCTGGTGTTCGGCGCCGAGCGGCTGAGCTATGCCGAGCTGGATCGCCGGACCAACCGCTTGGCCCAGGCCCTGGCCGCGCGCGGCGTCGGT
>NZ_VCCH02000427.1 GCF_005938675.2 Mycobacterium sp. KBS0706 | reverse complement strand
TGCCGGCATGGGTGACGACCACGCCCTTGGGGCGTCCGGTGGAGCCGGAGGTGTAGATCACATAGGCCGGGTGCCCCGGCCGCAGCCGCGCCCTCCGCTCCCCGTCACCGGGATCGTGCTCCGCCGACGCCGACAGCGCCGACGACACCGATGCCTCCTCCAGGCTCAGCACCGGCACCGAACCGCACCATGCCTCCGCCCCCGAACCGATCACGCAGACCGGGCCCGCATCCGACACCATGTAGCCCAGCCGGTCCCC
>NZ_VCCH02000426.1 GCF_005938675.2 Mycobacterium sp. KBS0706 | reverse complement strand
GCTGGGCCGCTTTGGAGGCGCACCTGGTCTGGTGGATGCGCGAGATCGCTGACGTGCGCGTCCACGGCACGACGGGCGAGCCGCCGCTCTACCGGTTCCGGCGCGAGGAGGCTTCCGCCCTGCGCCCGCTCGATGGCCGGCCGCCCTTCCGCCAGGTGCGGGATCTGACGCGCAGGGTGCAGTCGGATTGCTGCATCGAGGTGGACACCAACGCCTACAGCGTGCCCTGGCGGCTGATCGGCGAGACGGTGCGCACGGTT
>NZ_VCCH02000425.1 GCF_005938675.2 Mycobacterium sp. KBS0706 | reverse complement strand
GGTACGCGTGAGCTGACGGCCGCGTATCAGGCGGCTTCGTCGAGCTGGCGGAGAGGCCGCCAATTCCATGGCAGCAAGTCGTCGATCCGTTTGATCGGGTGATCGGCGATGCGGGCGATGACGTCGGCGAGATAGGCCTCGACGTCGAGGCCGTTCATCTTGGCGCTCTCGATGATGGTGTACATGGCCGCGGCCCGCCGGCCACCGGCGTCGCTGCCGGCGAAGGTCCAGTTCCGGCGCCCGAGAGCCAGGGGCCTGATAGCG
>NZ_VCCH02000424.1 GCF_005938675.2 Mycobacterium sp. KBS0706 | reverse complement strand
TCGGCGAGCCAGGCCCGGGCCGCGGCGCCCTGGCATTTGGGGCAGTGGCGGTTGCGGCAGGAATTGTAGCTGACCGCCAGGTGCCGGCAGTCGTCGCAGCGCGCGACGTGGCCGCCGAGGGCTGCGGTGCGGCAGGCCTCGATGGCCGACATGACCTTGAGCTGGCCGAGGCTCAGATGCCCGGCATGGGTGCTGCGGAAGGCCTCGCCATGGACACGCAGGATGTCGGCCAGCTCCAGGGCTGGCCGCGGCACGGCCGGTCAGG
>NZ_VCCH02000423.1 GCF_005938675.2 Mycobacterium sp. KBS0706 | reverse complement strand
TCGAATTTCAGCGCTTCCGAGCGGAACCGGCGCTTTCTCCGCTACATCGTCGACGAGACGCTGGACGGCCGGGCCGACCGCATCAAGGGCTACAGCGTCGGCGTCGCGGTCTTCGACCGCGATACCAGCTTCGACCCGCAGCTCGACCCGATCGTCCGGATCGAGGCCAGCCGGCTGCGCCGGTCCCTGGACTACTACTATGTCGCCGGGGGCAAGGACGACGAGATCTGCATCACCATACCGAAGGGCAGCTACGTTCCGGTCTTC
>NZ_VCCH02000422.1 GCF_005938675.2 Mycobacterium sp. KBS0706 | reverse complement strand
AATGCGCAGGGCGTTGAGGAGCTGCCGTTTGTACTCATGGATCCGCTTGATCTGGCTGTCGAAGATCGAGTCCGGGTCGACGGAGATGCCGGATGTCGATTTGAGCCAATCGGCAAAGCGCGTCTTGGCGTCACGCTTGGCGATGCGGATGGCGCCGCGGAACCCCTGGTCCTCGGCGAGGGGCTCGAGCTTCGCCAGCTGGGACAGGTCCGTGATCCAGCCGTCGCCGATGGCTTCGGTGATGGCCGCCGCAAGGCCCGGATTGGCCT
>NZ_VCCH02000421.1 GCF_005938675.2 Mycobacterium sp. KBS0706 | reverse complement strand
CACGCGCAGGGCGTTGAGGAGCTGCCGTTTGTACTCGTGGATCCGCTTGATCTGGCTGTCGAAGATCGAATCCGGGTCGACGGAGATGCCGGATGTCGATTTGAGCCAATCGGCAAAGCGCGACTTGGCGTCACGCTTCGCGGCGCGGATGGCGCTGCGGAATCCCTGGTCCTCGGCGAGCGGCTTGAGCTTCGCCAGCTCGGACAGGTCCGTGATCCAGCCGTCGTCGATGGCTTCGGTGATGGCGGCCGCAAGACCCGGATTGGCCA
>NZ_VCCH02000420.1 GCF_005938675.2 Mycobacterium sp. KBS0706 | reverse complement strand
CCTCCTGATCGTGACCGGCGCGCTGGTCGGGTCGTCGGGCGCCATCCTCAGCTACATCATGTGCAAGGGGATGAACCGGTCGATCATCAACGTGGTCCTGGGCGGCTTCGGCGGCGAGGCGGCCTCGGCGGCGGCCGGCGGTCCGGCGGGCGACCGTGCGGTGAAGCAGGGCTCGGCGGAGGACGCGGCCTTCGTGATGAAGAATGCCCGGTCGGTGATCATCGTGCCGGGCTACGGCATGGCGGTGGCGCAGGCGCAGCACGCGCTGCGC
>NZ_VCCH02000419.1 GCF_005938675.2 Mycobacterium sp. KBS0706 | reverse complement strand
CCGCAGCGCGTGCTGCGCCTGCGCCACCGCCATGCCGTAGCCCGGCACGATGATCACCGAGCGCGCATTCTTCATCACGAAGGCCGCGTCCTCCGCCGAACCCTGCTTCACCGCCCGGTCGCCCGCCGGACCGCCGGCCGCGGCAGCGGCGGAGTCGCCGCCGAACCCGCCCAGGATCACGTTGATGATCGACCGGTTCATCCCCTTGCACATGATGTAGCTGAGGATCGCGCCCGACGACCCGACCAAGGCACCGGTCACGATCAACAGA
>NZ_VCCH02000042.1 GCF_005938675.2 Mycobacterium sp. KBS0706 | reverse complement strand
TGTCTGATCGGTCTGCGCGGTGTTCATAGAACGTATCATGAACACGATTCGCAGATAATACTATGAACATTGCGTTACGACCTTCCCCGCCCCTTGCCGGCTATTCCGTCCCGCTCTCCCGGCGCAGCACCAGGATGAAGCCGTCCTCGCCCGGCAGGCCGCGGCCGGCCTCGGACGGGACCCCGCCCTCGGCCGTTGACGGCGGCGGCTCGCTGCGGTCGAGGAAGGCCTCCATGGCCGCGACCGGCCAGCGCCAGATCGTCTTGTCCGCCGGCGCCGCGCCGATGCCGGCATAGAGCCGGCGGGCGCCGTCATTGTCCGACGCCATCTCCCAGCGCACCCGCATCGCCTGGGACACGCCGATATCGGCCAGGGCCCGCATCAGCTGCCGGCCGATGCCGCGGCCGCGTGCCCGTTCGCGGACATAGACGTCGTCGACCCGGATGAAGTCGCCGCCGGTCCAGATCGAATAGTCGATGGTGTAGCTGACATAGCCGACCACGCCGCTGCCGTCCTCGGCGATCAGGCCGCGGAAGCGCGGCGGCACCTCGGCCAGAGCCTCGTCGAGATCGGCGCGCTGCGCCGTCATCGCCGCCAGATCGCCGGCGAACGCCGCCAGCTCGCGCAGCATGTCGAGCAGCATCGGCACATCCGCGGCCCCAAGCGGCCGCACGGTCAGATCGGTCACCACAGCATCTCCCGCCTTCGGCAGGGGCCCACGGGAGGAGGTCGGCCGGACAGAGGCCGACGCGCCGCCCGGGGACACCCCGCCCCGTCACACGCACACATCCGACGGCAGGTCTCCTGGCTCGCGGGTCGTCGCCGCGCGCCCCCTTCCCGGGATCAGCCGGTGGATTCGGGCGCGGGCTCGCCGCCTACAGTTGCGGGGGCAGCGCCGGCCTTGCCCCAGGGCGCACCGGCTTCCCTTTTCACCCCGGTCTCCCGGGGCACCGTCGGCCGCCATGCTAGCCGCCGGCCCTCGCCCTGTCGATCACGCAGGGCTCGGCCCTCGCGCAGCGAGGCCGGTTGATGCCATATGAGGGCGGGAGAGACTTGGGGAGCGGGCGATGGACGGGCTGCCGTTCTGGAAGATGCACGGGCTGGGCAACGACTTCGTGGTGCTGGACGCGCGCGAGCGGCCGATCGCGATCCATCCCGACCAGGCGCGGCGCATCGCCGACCGGCATCGCGGCGTCGGCTTCGACCAGTTGCTGGTGATCGAGCCGGCGCAGGCCGCAGGCGCCGGCGTGTTCATGCGCATCCTCAATGCCGACGGCACCGAATCGGGCGCCTGCGGCAACGGCACGCGCTGCGTCGCCGCCCTGGTGATGGCCGACACCAGCGCCGAGTCGCTGGTGGTGGAGACGGTCGCCGGCCTGCTGGAGTGCCGCAAAGCCCCCGAAGGCGGCGTCACCGTCGACATGGGCCCGGCCCGGCTGGGCTGGCAGGACATCCCGCTGGCGCATGAGGCCGACACGCTGCACCTGCCGGTGTCCTCCGGCGCGCTGTCGGACGCGGTCGGCGTGTCGATGGGCAACCCGCATGCCGTGTTCTTCGTGCCGGATGCCGAGAAGGTGCAGATCGACGGCGTCGGCCCGGTGCTGGAGCACGACCCGCTGTTCCCGGAGCGCGCCAATATCGGCGTGGTCCAGATGCTGGCCCGCGACCGGCTGCGCTACCGGGTGTGGGAGCGCGGCGTCGGCGTCACCCAGGCCTGCGGCAGCGGCGCCTGCGCCGCCGCCGTGGCCGCGGTGCGCCGCGGCCTGGCCGAGCGCACCGCCTGGGTCGAGCTGGACGGCGGCACGCTCTTGATCGAATGGCGCGAGAGCGACGGCCATGTGCTGATGACCGGCCCGGCCGAGACCAGCTTCGCCGGCATCCTGTCGCGCCGCCTGCTGGACGGCTGACCCTGGGCCAGCCGTCCGCGCGGGTCAGAGCATGAAGTCGGCGGCAATGAGGTTGAAGTTGCCGGTGAGCACGATGTGGAAGTCGGAGACGCCGTCGCCGTTGACGTCGCCGGCGATGGTGGTCACGCCCGGGCTGGTGTTGGCGGCACGCAGCTCACCGGCATGATGGGTGAACAGACCGGATCCGATGAAGGTGAAGGCCTGGTTGCCGGCGACCCCGGTGTCGGCATCGATCGCCGACAGGTCGATCTTGTCACCCTGGGATCGGACGAAGTCGGCGATCCGGTCGGCATTGGCGCCGACCACGCTGTCCCCGACCGCGCTGAAGACGAAGCGGTCCGCATCGGCACCACCGGTCAAGGTATCCTTCCCGGCACCGCCATCGAGCACATCCTGGCCGCCGCCGCCATTGAGCGAATCGGCGCCAGAATAGCCGTTCAGCACATTGGCAACGGCGTTGCCGATCAGCGAGTCGCCGCCCTGGCTGCCATTGACGTTCTCGACCGATCCGTAGCCGTCGCCCTGCGCGTCGCCGCCCGTGCCGATGCCGGTCAGCAGGTTCACGGTCACGCCGACCGAGCTGTCCCAGTAGCTGATCAGGTCCGTGCCGGCACCGCCGTCCAGCCGGTCGGCGCCGGCGCCTCCGCGGAGGATGTCGGTGCCGCCCCAGCCGAACAGGCTGTTGGCGCCGGCATTGCCGGTGAGGGCGTCGTTGCCCTGGCTGCCGTTGAGCATCTCGATCCCGAGATAGACATCGCCCTGCGCATCGCCGCCGGAGCCCTGGCCGGTCGCCAGATTCGCCGTCACCCCGACCGAGCTGTCCCAGTAGCTGACCAGATCGTTGCCGGCGCTGCCGTCCAGCCAGTCGGGGCCGGCCCCGCCGCGGAGGATGTCGTTGCCCGCACCGCCATTCAGCACATTGCCGCCGCCATCCCCGGTCAGGGCGTCGTCGAACGCGCTGCCGGTCAGGCTCTCGATCGACACCAGCACGTCGCCGGCCGCGTCGCCGCCGGATCCGCCGCCCGTCACCAAGCTGACGGTGACGCCGGCGCTGCTGGCCGCGTAACTCGCCGAATCGGAACCACCACCGCCGTCGAGCAGATCGGCTCCCGCCCCGCCCTGAAGCACGTCGTTTCCGAACCCGCCTCGGAGCGAGTTCGCGACGCCGTTCCCGGTCAGGACGTTGTTGCTTGAATTGCCGATGACGTTCTCGACCGAAATGATCGTCCCATCCGCTTCGCCCTGGGCCAGATCGAGGTTCACAGCTCCAGGGTTTTGTTCATAGCTGACGGTATCGTTGCCCTCACCGCCATCCCACAGGCTTGCTCCGGAGATAAAGACATCATCCCCGGCACCCCCCACCAGGATATCTGCGTATCCCAGGCGGTCCGCGAACTGGCTGCCGATGATCTTCTCGATCGAGTACAGGGCATCGTTGGGGAGCGACGGTTCGGGTACGACGCCCGCAAAAAAGTAACGCGGTGCGTTGTCGACCAAGCCGAAGTAGCCGAACGCGACGCCTGTCGCCGCGAGGGCATAGCTGACGGTGTCGAAGCCGTCGCCGCCGAACAGACGGGCGTCGCTGATGGTCGCCATCAACACGTCATCGCCAGCCTCGCCATACATGTAGTTGCCGCCCGCGACCACGTCGTCGCCGGCGCCGCCATGGAACTCTCTAGCGCCAATGCCGGTCAGGTGATCCGCGAACGCGCTGCCGGTGACGCTTTCGATCGAGACCAGGACGTCACCTTCGGCGGTGCCGCCCGAGCCCGCCCCCTGCGACAGGTCGACGGTGATGCCCGCCCCGCTCTCCGCGTAGCTGGCGGTATCGCCGCCGGCACCGCCATCCAGCTGGTCGGCGCCGACACCGCCGGCGAGAAGGTCGTTGCCGTCGCCCCCTCGCAGCACATCGTTCCCGGCGTCTCCATAGAGCCAATCGTCATTCCCCAGCCCCGACAGGGCATCGTCCCCGCCCAGGCCGTGCAACTCGTCCTGCCAGTAATTCGGGTCATAGATCGGGTCCCCGGAGGGCTGGGGCACCCAGACGTCCCCGGTCATCGTATCATTTCCGGCTGTGCCGAAGCGCGGCGTCGCAACTGCCATGATTTCCGTCCTCCCGAATCCTGAATGTCGAAAAAGGCGCAATGACAGACGAAACACCGGCCCGGTCCGCCCCGAGCAGTGGAGGCGAATGCCGAGCACCATCTCACAGTACAATTAAGGATAAATTATATTCGCATCCGGTCCTCTGTCGAGATCCCCATCCTAGAGGATTCGGATGGCGAGGCAGGCCCGGCAGCCCCACCACAGGCCGTAGATCAGGCCGAGCAGCAGCAGGCGGAGCCAGTAGATCAGGCTGAAAACGAAGCCGATCGCGCCGAACAGCACGGTGGCGGTGAGGTCGGCCAGCCGCCGCGACCAGCGGACCGTCGCCTTCACCGTGGTCAGCGCGCCGCGCTTCAGCACCTTGAACACGGCGAGCGTGCGGTCGCCCATCACCGCCGACACCTCGTCCACGCGCCGCAGGTCCGGCACGTCGTCGACATAGCGCAGCAGCTCGACCGACTGGGCCGGGCCGACCCGGTCGGCGACCCGGCCGGCGGCGCTGACGGCCTCGTCCAGCCCGTCCAGGCGGTCACGGCGAATCGCGGCGGCAAAGACCGCGCCGGGCCGCAGCACCGTGTCCTGCCACCCGGCCTCCCGCACCTGGCGGCGCAGGGCCGGGAAATCGACCACATCGGCGACCATCCGGCCGAGACGCTCGGCGAAGCGGGCCGACAGCCGGCCGGTCCGCCGGGCGATCTTGAAGGCCGACACCGCACCGCGCGGCAGCGCCGCGGCCCCGCCGGAACCGTAGGTCGCCGCGGTCAGGGTCAGCCCGATGCCCGACAGGCCCAGCGCCAGCTCGTCCACCGGCTCGCTGTTGCCGAAATGCCAGAGCTCGCGGCCGATGTCGCGCAGGTCGCCGACGAAGGTCATGTCGGCGGCGAAGGCGCCGGCCAGGCCGGAGACACCGCGGCCTTCCCCGGTCACGGCGCCGGCGACCGCCTGGCGCGTGGCCCGGACCGCGGTGCTGGCCGTCGAGGTCTCGTCCTCGAAGCGCGCCCGCCATTCCGGCTTGACCGGATAGCCCGTGATCTCGGCCACCTTCAGCCAGACGGCGGCCCCGTCGATGTCGTCCTCGGCGAAGGCCTGGGCGAGCCCGGCGTCGATCTGCTCCGGCGAGGTGCCGGCCCGGGTCCAGGCGGTCAGGGTAGCCTCGACCTCCTGCACCTCCGGCGTTCGCCCCAGCTCCGCCCGGACGAGGTCGATCAGCGGGCCGGCGGCGCGCAGGGCGAGGACCAGCCCGATCAGCCCAGGGACCGTGATCAGCACGAATTCCAGGACGCGCAGCGGCCGCAATCGCAGCTTCATGGAGGCTCCCATCCGGCGCCGCCCCTATAGCACGCCCGGCGGCCCTCCCGACAGGCGGTCAGAGGCCGTTTGGAAATGCTACTGGCACGGCCGTCTGACGGCGGACTCGAAGCTTCCGGTGCTCACGGCCCCAAACGTCCGCTGCGCGCCGGTTCTCGAAACCGCCGCCAGCCGACTCACGCCAGCGCATTTCGAAACGACCTTTCAGGCCAGGCCGGCGCCGAGCGCCGCGAGGTGTTCGCGGATCGCCGTCGTCGGGTCGCCGGCCCGCATCACCCCGCCCATCACCGCGACCCCGGCGAAGCCGGCGGCGATGAGGCCCGGCAGCAGGTCGGGCCCGATCCCGCCCAGGGCGATCACCCGGCCGGGATGGCGGCGGGCGATGGCCCCGGCCTCGGCCGGGGACAGGACAGGCTTGTAGCCCGGCTTGCTCGCGGTCGGCGCCAGGGGCCCGAGGGTGACGTAGTCGGCCCCGGCCGCGACGGCGGCGTCCACCTCGTCCCCGGCATGGCAGGAGGCGCCGATCAGGGCCGCGGGGCCGAGGCGCTGCCGCGCCGCGGCCGGGTCGCCGCCGGCGGCGAGGTGCAGCCCGTCGGCCTTGGCCGCCGCCTCCGCATCGGCGTGGACGGTGACCACGGCGCCGACCGGCCGGGCCAGGGCGCGCAGCCGGTACAGCAAGGCGAGACGCTCCGGCACCGGCAGGTCCTTCTCGCGCAGGCTGACCCATCGGCAGCCGGCGGCCAGCGCATCCGCCACCACGCCGGTCAGCGGCCGCGCCGCCTGGCGCCGGTCGGTGATCAGCAGCAGCGGCGGCGACGGCAGGCGGGTCATGAGTCCATTACGTCCCGATCAGGCCGAGCTGCGGGCTGGAGGGATCGGCCAGGCGGCGCTTCGGGATCCGGCCGGCGCGGGAGGCCAGGCGCCCGCCTTCGACCCCCGCGGCCATGGCCCGGGCCATGCGCACCGGGTCGCGCGCCTTGGCCACGGCGGTCGACAGCAGCACGGCGGAGCAGCCGAGCTCCATCGCCAGCGCCGCGTCCGAGGCGGTGCCGATGCCGGCGTCCAGCACCACCGGCACCGGGATGCGGCTGCAGATCATCTCGATCGCATGCGGGTTGGAGATGCCGAGGCCGGAGCCGATCGGCGATCCCAGCGGCATCACCGCGGCGCAGCCGGCATCGGCCAGGCGCATGCAGGTGACGAGGTCGTCGTTGCAGTAGGGCAGCACCACGAAGCCGTCGCGCACCAGCTCCGCCGCCGCCTCGACCAGTTGGGCGACGTCCGGATACTGGGTCTCGCGGTCGCCGATCAGCTCCAGCTTCAGCCAGGTGGTGCCCAGCGCCTCGCGCGCCAGCTGCGCGGTCAGCACCGCATCCCGCTTGGTCATGCAGCCGGCGGTGTTGGGCAGCAGGCGCCAGCGGTCGCCGACCAGATCGACCAGGCTTTCGGCATAGCCTTCCAGGCTGATCCGGCGGATCGAGGCGGTGACGATTTCGGCCCCCGAGGCCTCGATCGAATCCAGCATCAGCTGCCGGTTGGCGTAGCCGGCCGAGCCGATGAACAGGCGCGAGCGCAGCGCCACGCCAGCGATGATGAAGGGGTCCTGCATCTCCATTCTCTCCTCAACCGCCCTGGAACGGGCGGACGATCTCGACCCGGTCGCCTGCCGCGAGGCGATGCTCCGGCCAGCGGGCGCGCGGCAGCACGGCGTCGTTCAGCGCCACGGCGGTGCCGCGCGCCGCCGGGTCGATGCCCTTGGCCAGCAGCAGGTCGAGCACGCTGACCCCAGCCGCCGCTTCGGTCTCTCCGTTCACCACGACGCTCATTGCGCCGCCTCCGCGATCCGGGTGAAGCGGTCGATGCGGAACGGCTCCGCCGCCTCCGGCAGCCTGCCGTCGAGGATGGCGCCGGCGACCGCCTCGACCGTGGCCGGCAGCAGCAGGATGCCGTTGCGGTGATGGCCGGTGGCGAGGACCAGCCCCTCGATCGCCGAGGGGCCGAGCACCGGCGCGTCGTCGCGGCTGCCGGGCCTGAGGCCGGCCCAGCTTTCGATCACCGGCAGTTCCTCGATCCCCGGCAAGGCGCGCCAAGCGGCGTCGAGCAGCGACAGCATGCCGCCGGCGGTCACGGTGGTGTCGAAACCACGCTCCTCCACCGTGGCGCCGATGATCAGCCGGCCGTCGAGCCGCGGCACCAGATAGGCCTTGCCGGCCCACAGCACATGGCGCAGCAGCGGCGCCGCCGGGTCCATCTGCAGCGCCAGCATCTGGCCCTTGACCGGCCGGACCGGCGGCAGCGCCTCGCGCGGGATGCCGGGGATGCCGCCCGACCAGGCGCCGGCGGCCAGCACCACGACGTCGGCCGGCCGCGCCTCGCCGGCGACCACCACGCCGCTCGCCCGGCCGTGATCCAGGATCACGGACTCGACTTCCGCATGGTCGCGCAGCCCGCCGCCGGCGCGGCGCAGCGCCTCGACCAGCGCCGGCACCAGCCAGCGGTTGTCGACCTGGTGGTCGGCCGGGCTGTGCACGGCGGCGGCCAGGCCCGGCCGCAGCATCGGTTCGCACTTGAGCAGCTCGGCGCCGGTCAGCCAGCGCAGATCGACGCCGAGCTTCGCCTGGTACTCGGCGGAGAAGCGCAGCTCCGCCGCGTCGTCGCGGGTCAGGGCCACGGCCAGCGTGCCCTCGTCGCGATAGCCGATCGGCCGGTCGGACGCGGCCTCGACCTCGCGGGCGAAGCCGGGCCACAGGTCCTGGGCGCGGCGGCACAGGCCGAACAGCGCCTCCTCCCCCGGCTCGGCCTCGAGCCCGGCGGCGAGCATGCCGGCGGCGGCCCAGCTGGCCTCGCGCCCGACCGGCCCGCGGTCATAGACGTCGACGGGACAGCCGGCCCGGGCCAGACGCCAGCCGATGGCCAGGCCGTTGACCCCGGCGCCGATGATGGCGACGCGAGGTCTCGCGCCGCGAAGCGGCGCGACGTCGGGCCATTGGCCGCGCAACGGCGTCGGGCCGACGGACTCGGCCTGCAACGGGGACGGAATCGGAATGCCGGTCATCTCAGGCTCCCTCCGCTGGCATGATCCAGGTCAGGTTCGATGGGTATGATCTCAGCCCGCCGTAACGGTGGGCACCCCAGCCGAGCCGCCATTTCAGTCCCGGAGGCAGATGGGTTGCAACCCTTTTCTGCGGGTCGGCCCGTGCTTTTCCGGACGGTGGAAACCGGAGCCCCTGGTCTAGGATCGGCCGCGTCGGCATCGCGGATAGGGATCGGCAGCACTATGGACATACGGCCTGCCACGGCGGCGGACGCCCCGGCGCTGGCGCCCCTGATGGCCGAACTGGGCTATCCGACCACGGCGGAGGAGATGGCGGCGCGGCTGGAAGTCCTGCGCGGCCGAGCGGACTTCGCCACCTTCGTGGCGGAGGCGGACGGCGCCGTCGCCGGCATGGTCGGCGTCACGGTGTCGCCCTCCCTCTACCGCAGCGACCTGCTGGGCGCGATCGTCGCCCTGGTGGTCTCCTCCGAGTTCCGCGGCCGCGGCATCGCTGCCCGGCTGGTCGAGCGCGGCGAGCAGTGGCTGCGCGACGCCGGCACCCGGCGCGCGACGGTCAATCCCAGCATCCATCGTGCAGAGGCGCACCGGCTGTATGAGCGGCTCGGCTACGCGGCCACGGGCGTGCGATTCTCCAAGGCGCTCGGCTGACCGGATGCCCCCGCCCGCGGCGCCCCTGCCCCGCGCGGCGCCGACTTACGGAGGTCACATGCGGCGTGTTAAGAAGCGCGCATGACAGACCCAATGACCGATAACGGCGCAGGGGCGCCGAAAAAAGGGTGGTTCACCCGACTGAAGGAGGGGCTGTCGCGCTCCTCCGCCAAGCTGACCGACGGCATCAGCAGCATCTTCACCAAGCGCAAGCTGGACGATGCGACGCTGGAAGAGCTGGAGGAGCTGCTGATCCAGGCCGATCTCGGCCCGGCCACCGCTGCCAAGCTGACCGCCGAGCTGGCCCGCACCCGCTTCGGCAAGGAGGTGACGGATGACGAGGTCCGCCGCGCCCTGGCCGACCATGTGGCGCAGATCCTGCGCCCGGTGGCCAAGCCGCTGACCCTGTCGCCCGGGCGCAAGCCGCAGGTGGTGCTGGTGGTCGGGGTCAACGGCACCGGCAAGACCACCACCATCGGCAAGCTGGCCAAGCAGTGGCGCGAGGCCGGCAAGTCCGTGATGATCGCCGCCGGCGACACCTTCCGCGCCGCCGCGGTGCACCAGCTGCAGGTCTGGGGCGAGCGCTCCGGCTGCCCGGTGGTCACCGCCGCTCCCGGTGCCGACGCCGCCGGCCTGTCCTTCGACGCCCTGACCCGGGCCAGGGCCGAGGGCCGCGACGTGCTGCTGATCGACACTGCCGGCCGGCTGCAGAACAAGGACAATCTGATGGCCGAGCTGGCCAAGATCATCCGCGTGCTGAAGAAGATCGATCCGACGGCGCCGCACGACGTGCTGCTGGTGCTGGACGCGACCACCGGCCAGAACGCGCACAGCCAGGTCGAGGTGTTCCGCGACATGGTTTCGGTCACAGGGCTGGTCCTGACCAAGCTGGACGGCAGCGCCCGCGGCGGCGTGCTGGTGGCCCTGGCCGAGCGCTTCGGCCTGCCGGTGCACGCGATCGGCGTCGGCGAGAGCATCGACGACCTGCGGCCCTTCGACCCCGACCAGTTCGGCCGGTCGCTGATGGGAGTCGAGGCATGAGCAAGACCCCCCAGACCTTCGCGCCGGAGCAGTTCCGGGATGCCGCCGAGGCCGTGGCCCGGCTGCACGCGATCTACGACGCCAACACCGGCCTGCTGCGCGATGCCTTCCGCGCCTATTCCCGCGGCGAAGAGCCGCCGGCGCGAGTGCGCGCCTGCTACCCCTATCTCTCGGTCACGGTGGAGGATTTCAGCCGGGCCGACACCCGCCTGTCCTACGGCTTCGTCGACCGGCCGGGCACCTTCACCAGCACCATCACCCGGCCGACGCTGTTCCACCGCTACCTGACCGAGCAGATCGGCCAGATCATCCACAACCACCATGTGCCGGTCGAGGTCGGGGTCAGCGACACGCCGATCCCGATCCACTTCGCCTTCCCCGACGGCATGCATGTCGAGGGCGACCTGACCCGCGAGCGCATGCTGCACATGCGGGCGGTGTTCGACCTGCCGGACCTGGCGATGATGGACGACAGCATCGTCAACGGCACCGCGCTGATCCCGCCGGGCGAGCCGCATCCGCTGGCGCTGTTCACGGCGCCGCGGGCGGACTATTCGCTGTTCCGGCTGAAGCACTACACCGCCACCGGCTGCGATCATTTCCAGAACTTCGTCCTGTTCACCAACTACCAGTTCTACATCGACGAGTTCATCCGCATCGCCTATGAGCTGATGCAGGGCGACGGCGGCGGCTACGACGCCTTCGTCGAGCCCGGCGACCGCGTCACCATGCCCGGCGGGCGGGCCCGCGGCGCCCCGGCGGCGCGGCTGCCGCAGATGCCGGCCTACCACCTGACCCGGCCGGACCATTCCGGCATCACCATGGTCAACATCGGCGTCGGCCCGTCCAACGCCAAGACCATCACCGACCACATCGCGGTGCTGCGGCCGCATGCCTGGATCATGCTGGGCCACTGCGCCGGCCTCAGGAACACCCAGAAGCTGGGCGACTACGTCCTGGCCCATGGCTATGTCCGCGAGGACCACGTGCTGGACGCCGACCTGCCGGTCTGGGTGCCGGTGCCGGCCCTGGCCGAGATCCAGGTGGCGCTGGAGCGCGCGGTCGGCGAGGTCACCGGCCTGAGCGGCTACGGCTTGAAGAGCGTGATGCGCACCGGCACGGTCGCCACCATCGACAACCGCAACTGGGAGCTGCGCGACTATCGCGAGCCGGTGCAGCGCTTCAGCCAGAGCCGCGCCATCGCGCTGGACATGGAGAGCGCGACCATCGCCGCCAACGGCTTCCGTTTCCGGGTGCCCTACGGCACGCTGCTCTGCGTCTCCGACAAGCCGCTGCATGGCGAGCTAAAGCTGCCGGGCATGGCCGACGCCTTCTACAAGCAGCAGGTCGGCCAGCACCTGCAGATCGGCATCCGCGCCATGGAGCGGCTGCGCGAGCTGGGGCTGGAACAGCTGCACAGCCGCAAGCTGCGCAGCTTCGCCGAAGTGGCCTTCCAGTAGGTCGATGCCCCAGGACACACGCACGTCTCTCAACATAGATCGGCCGAGGATCGGGGTCGGCGCCGTGGTCTGGCGCGACGACCGGCTGCTGCTGATCCAGCGCGGCAAGGCGCCCCAGGCCGGGCAGTGGAGCATCCCGGGCGGCAGCCAGGAGCTGGGCGAGACCCTGTTCGAGGCCGCGCTGCGCGAGACCCGCGAGGAGGCCGGGGTCGAGGCCGAGGCGATCGGCATCGTCACCGCGGTCGATTCGATCCACCGCGACGCCGCGGGCGGGGTCGAGTGGCACTACACCATCATCGACGTCGAGGCCGAGTGGCGGTCCGGCGAGCCCGTGGCCGGCGACGACGCCGCCCAGGCGCGCTGGGCGACGCTGGAGGAGGCCGATGCGCTGATCGAATGGCCGGAGCTGCGTCGGGTGCTGCACCTGTCGGCGCGGCAGCGGGCGCAGCGCCGGCGCGGACCGGTGCGGCTGAAGCCGCGGCCCGACCTGATGCGGCTGATGCGCACCCCCTTGGGCCGGCTGGTGGCACGGCCCTGGTTCGACGGCATGTCGCTGGCGCTGCTGCGCGGCTGGTTCCTGCCGGCGTCGCGCAGCCTGGCCGCGGCGGTGGTCTCGGACGGCGACCTGCGCCGCTTCTGCGCCGAGCTGGACATCCCGCCCGACGCCCTGGGCAAGCGGCCGGTCTGGCTGGGCCGGACCCTGCGCGACGTCGCCCGCCTGACCGAGCAGCACCGCCAGGCCGACGCCGAATGGCAGCGCCTGCTGTTCTCCACCACCGCGCCCCTGGCCGATGCGGTGGCGGCGGAGGAGGCGCGGCTGGATGCCGCCTCGGCCCTGACCACCAGCCGGCTGCGCTTCGCCCTGTTCGGCAACAACCGCAAGATCCCGGCCTGCCGCTGGGCGATCCCGACCGAGGCGGAGGTCGAGGCCCGGCACGGCGCCCGGCTGGCCGATCCGGAGAATGCCTATCGCCTGCCCGAGACGCTGCCGGCGGTAACCGAGACACGGCGGCTGCCGAGCGAGCTGGGCACCGACCACTGGCTGACCTTCCCGACGCCCGACCCGGCGGCGGAAAGCCCGTGCTGGGCCCGGGTGTTCACCCCGAGCAACGCGGTCGACCCGCCGACCGTGATCCATCTGCACGGCGTCTGCATGGAGCCGGACCATCTGCGCGGGCCGCTGAGCGAAATCGAATCCCTGGTCCGCCGCGGCCTGCGCGTGGTGCTGGTCGAGGCGCCCTGGCACGGCCGGCGCAAGCGCCCGGGCACCTATGCCGGCGAGCCGATGGTGGCGTCGACGCCGCTCGGCGCGCTCGACCACCTGTCGGCGGCGGTGCGCGAGGTCGGCATCCTGACCCGGTGGGCCCGGCAGACCAGCCGCGGCGCGGTGGGCTGGACCGGCATCAGCTTCGGCGCCCTGACGGCGCAGCTGGCCGCCACCCATTGCGGCGGCTGGCCGGCCGATTGCCGGCCGGACGCGCTGCTGCTGTTCACCACCTCGGAGGGGATCGAGGAGATCGCCCTCGGCGGGTCCTTCGCCCGCGCCTTCGGGCTGGACCGGGCGCTGACGGCCGCCGGCTGGACCGAGGCGGCGCTGAGCCGCTGGCGCCCGCTGACCGACCCGGTCGAGCGGCCGCAGATGGACACCGGCAACGTCTTCATGGTGCTGGGCAGCAAGGACGACGTCACCCCCTTTGCCGGCGGCCAGGCCATCGCCCGGCGCTGGGGCGTGCCGGAGGCGCAGGTCCATGTCCGGCCGCAGGGCCATTTCTCGGTGCCGGCCGGGCTGATGGTCGACGGCGCGCCGATCGCCGATTTCGCCGAGAGGCTGCTGTGGCTATGAGCCACGGCCTGCTCATCGTCACCGGCGGCGGCCGCGGCATCGGCGCCGCCATCGCCCGCCGGACCGCACGGGACGGCTGGGCCGTCTGCGTCAACTATCGCGCCAATGCCGCAGCTGCCGAGGACGTGGCGGCGAAGATCGTGGCCATCGGCGGCCGGGCGATCGCCCTGCCCGCCGACGTCTCGCGCGAGGACGAGATCCGGGCCCTGTTCGACGACGCCGAGGCCGCCTTCGGGCCGGTGCAGGGGCTGGTCAACAATGCCGGCATCACCGGCCGCAACGGCCTGTTGGCGGACCTGGAGGCCGAGACGCTGCGCCAGGTCGTGGACGTCAACCTGGTCGGCCCGATCCTGTGCGCGCGGGAGGCGGTGCGCCGATTCCGCGCCGCCGGGACGAAGGGGGCGATCGTCAGCCTGTCGTCGATCGCGGCGCAGACCGGCAGCCCGGGCGAATACGTCCACTACGCCGCGACCAAGGGTGCGATCGAGAGCTTCACCATCGGCCTGGGGCGCGAGCTGGCGGCCGAGGGCATCCGGGTCAATGCGGTGTCGCCGGGCATGATCCGGACCGGGATCCATGCGCCGGGGCGGCTGGAGCGGGTGACGGCGCGGATCCCCGCCGGCCGGCCGGGCGAGCCGGAGGAGATCGCCGAGGCGGTGGCCTGGCTGCTGTCGGGCGCCGCGCGCTACACCACCGCTACGGTGCTGAAGGTGGCGGGCGGCATCTGAGATCGCCTTGGCCCGGCCAAGATTTCGCCTTGGGCCGTGGACAGGATCGGGCCTGTCGGCCAGGTGGGCGATCTGATACGACCGACGGAGATGATTCCCACGGTCGCGATAGGGCGAGGGAGGAATGATGATCCGGCGCGGTTTGCTTCCGATGATGCTGCTGCTCAGCAGCGTCGGCATCCAGGCGGCCCAGGCGAGCGGCGATTTCGGCTGCGGGGTGACGTGGTCGCTGAAGCAGGACGGGCTCGACGGCTGCAACAACCTGCCCTTCCTGAGCCCGGCCAATGACAGCCGGGTCAATCTGCGCCTGCTGCTGGCCGACCAGGGGCTGGCGCCGATGCCGGACGGGCCGCCGTCGCAATACGACCGAGAGATGGGCTACGCGCTGGTGCCGTTCCCGCTCGACCGGCTGGGCCCGCAGGACGAGGCGCCGGCGGATGCACCCGCCGCCGAAGGCGGCGATGCGGCCGTGGTCGAGACCCCGCCCGCCGGCGATCCCGACCGCGCGGCGGTGGCCGAGCTGGCCCAGAAGATCGGCGTGCCGCCGGAGGCCGTGACCTCCGCCGCGACGGAGAGCAGCGGCAACCTGTTCGCCACCGGCGAAGGCAGCCGCTGCGCCAGCAATGACGACGCCGCGGCCCGCGCCTTCCTGCAGCAGCTGGTCGGCAGTGCCGACCTGCCGGGGCCCGAGCGCCTGTCGCTGGCCCGGGCGCGCCTGGCCATGCTGGGCAGCTGCAGCTGGGACGCGGCGCAGCGGGCGATGCTGGTGCCCGCCGGCGTGCAGTCGGCGCCGGGCAAGCAGTTCGCCGGTTATCTGCAGGGCGCGGTCGCCTTCTATGCCGGCGACTTCCCGCAGGCGTCGGAGGCGTTCAAGGCGCTGGAGGGCAGCGGCCAGCCCTGGCTGCAGGAGACGGCGCGCTACCTGGAAGCGCGCACCCTCTTGAACCAGGCGCAGCAGAACGCCTTCGACGAGATGGGCTATCCCAAGCTGGAGAATGTCGACCGCGCCGTGCTGGCGGAGTCGGAAAAGGCGTTCGAGGCCTATCTCCAGGCCTATCCGAACGGCCTCTACACCGCCTCGGCCCGCGGCCTGCTGCGACGGGTCTACTGGCTGGGCGACGACCCGACCCGGCTGGCCGCCGCCTATGCCGGGCTGCTGGGCAAGACCCCGGCCGACGCCGCGGCGCTCGACGCGCTGGTGCAGGAGACCGACAACAAGCTGCTGGTGTCGAAGCGCAGCGCCGATGTCACCGACCCGACGCTGCTGGCGGTGATGGACCTGATGGTGATGCGCGACAAGGGCGTCGACGCCGCCGGCGACGGCGGCCCGGTCATCAGCCTGGACACGCTGGAGCAGCAGAAGCCGCGCTTCGCCGACCGGCCGGAGCTGCACGGCTATCTGGTCGCCGCCTACCAGTTCTACGTCGCCCAATCGCCGGACGAGACGCTGAAGAGCCTGCCGGACACGGTGCCGACCGGCGCCATGAGCTTCCTCGAGTTCAGCCGCCAGACCCTGCGCGGATTCGCGCTGGAGGCCAAGGGCGACTGGGCCGGGGCGCAGGCGCTGTGGCTGCAGCTGATCCCGCTGGCGAAGCCGCTGCAGCGCGCCCAGCTGGAGCTGGCGCTGGCCATGAACTACGAGCGCGACGACAAGCTGGCCGCGGTGTTCGAGCCCGGATCGCCGGTCAAGAGCCCGGAGATCCGCCGGATCCTGCTGCGCAACCTGGCCGACCAGGCGCTGCTGCGCCAGCAGGCCAAGGCAGCGGACGCGACCGAGGAAGAGCGCCGCACCGCCCTGTTCACGCTGCTGTACAAGGACCTGATGCGCGGCCATTACCGCGGCTTCGGCACCGACCTGGCGCTGCTGCCCGACCCGCTGCCGGAGGATCCGTCGGTGCCCTGGGACCAGTCCCTGACCCTGTTCCACTGGGACGGCGCTTCGGCCGAATCCGACTACACCTGCCCGTCGATCCGGGAGATCGCGGCGACGCTGCAGAAGAGCCCGGAGAGCCCGCAGGGGCTGAACTGCCTGGGCGAGTTCGTGCTGCGCAACGGGCTGGATTTCTACGCCCTCGACCACCAGCCGGACGACCAGCAGCTGGGCGGCACCGCGACCCAGTTCCCGGGCAAGGCCTATTCCCGGCTGGACGGCTACATGAAGGTGATGGCCGACGGCAAGGCCGGCCGCACCGACCGTGCCTATGCGCTGTACCGCGCCATCAACTGCTTCGCGCCGAGCCAGAGCAATGGCTGCGGCCCGCAGGAGATCCCGCAGAACCAGCGCAAGCAGTGGTTCCAGACGCTGAAGTCGCGCTACGGCAACACGGTCTGGGCGAAGAACCTGAAATACTATTGGTGACGATGGGGCGCCTGGCGCGCTGGGCCCTGGCCGCGGCGCTATTGCTGGCGCCGCTGCCCGCCGGCGCCACCGTCGATGCCGCCGAGCACGATGCCTTCTGGCTGTGGGCGGGGGTGGCGCCGCCGCCGGTGCTGGCCCAGGCCCGGACGCTGTACATCCTGCAGGGGCAGATCGATCCCCCGCCGCGCGGCGGCCCCGGCCCCGCCCGGATGATCGCCCAGGGCATCGCCGTGCCACGGCTGCGCCAGGGCGAGGTCTGGCTGGCCTATCGCGCCCACACGCTGCGCTGGCCGCCGCAGATCCTGCCCACCATCCTGGCCCAGGCCCGGCGCTGGAAGCAGGCCGGCAATCCGGTGGTCGGCATCCAGATCGATTTCGACGCCCGCACCCGCCACCTGCAGGACTACGCGACCTTCCTGCGCGACCTCCGCACGCAGCTGCCCGCCGAGTACCGGTTGAGCATCACAGGCCTGATGGACTGGGGCAGCAACGCCGATCCGGAGGCGATCAACCAGCTGCAGGGCGTGGTCGACGAGGTGGTAGTGCAGACCTATCAGGGCCGCCGCACCATCCCGAGCTACCGGTCCTACCTGCCGCGCATCGCCCGGCTGACCCTGCCCTTCAAGATCGGGCTGGTGCAGGACGGCGAATGGGAAGCGCCGGACAGCCTGACCGCCAGCCCCTGGTTTCGGGGGTATGTGGTGTTCCTGCTGAAGCCCTAGCGCCGCGACCGTCGGTACCCGTCCAGGTCCAGCGTCATCTCCACCAGGTCCATGCCGGGGGCGAAGCCGTCCGGCACCTGCCGCGTCTGGACGAAGCCGTGGCGGGCGAAGAAGCCGCGGCTGTGCTGCGTCGTCTCGATCGCCACCGACCGGTAGGCCGGGTCGGGGGCGATGCGGTCGAGCCGTCCGGTCAGCAGCACCGTGCCCAGCCCGGCGCGGTGCCGGTCGGCGCGCACCATGCCCCAGCACAGCACCGCCACCGCTTCGTCGCCCTCGGCCGCCGCATAGCCGCCGCAGCCCAGAGCCTGGCCCGCCGCATCCTGCAGCACGAAATAGGGACCGGGCAGGTCGTCGACGAAGTCGATGAAATCCTGCCGCTCCCGTGCCGCGAAGAAGCGCGGCACGTTGCTGTCGAAGAGATCCAGGCCGAGGGCCCGGTCCTCCGGCCGCCACGGTCGGATACGAACACTGTCATCGGTCATGGGCGATTCTCCAGCCCGCGAATCTAGCGTATGAACCGGCCGAGGGAGGGCTTCATGACACAGACACGCATCATCCGTCGCATCGCCTGCGGGCTGGCCCTGCTGGGCGCGCTGACGGCGCCGGCGCTGGCCTATGACGACGCCACCGAAAGCCGGATCCGCACCCTGGTCGAGACCGGCATGCAGTACTACTGGTCCGGCGGCGACGTAAAGAAGGCCGAGGCGGAGGTGTTCAAGGGCATCACCCTGCACGGCCGCTACGACGTGGTCGAGCAGGCCTTCACCGAGGCCTCGTCGCTGGCGCCGGAGCGGCTGGATTTCCGCTATGCCGTCGCCTCGACCCAGATCATCCAGAAGAAGATCCCGGAGGCCGAGGCGACCTTGCAGGAGATCACCCGGCACGATCCGCGCGCCACCGACGCCTATGCCTGGCTGGCGGCGCTGGCCCGGGTGCGCGGCGACGCCGATGCCGCGGCGCTGGCCGACATCGCCCTGGCCGGCCTGGACCGCCCGCTGGCCGAGCGGTACCGCGCGCGCTTCGCCCGCACCGAGGCGATCTTGGCCGACCCGCCGACCGCCACCGTGCCGGCGCTGCCGGGCAAGCCGGTGATCCTGGTGCTGGGCTATGCCCTGGCCAAGGACGGCACGATGCAGCAGACGCTGCTGGACCGGCTGGACGTCGCCCTGCGCGCCGCCAACACCAACCCGACGGCCCGGCTGATCGTCACCGGCGGCCAGCCCCAGGCCGGGGTGACCGAGGCCGACCTGATGACCCGCTGGCTGGTCGAGAAGGGCGTCGACCGCGACCGCATCATCGGCGAGGACAAGGCCAAGGACACGGTCGGCAACGGCCTGAACGCGGCCTCGCTGATCAAACGCCATGGCGGCGACGCGGTCATCCTGGTGACCAGCGCCAGCCATATGCGCCGGGCGCGGGTGGTGGTCGAGGAGGCGCTGGCCCAGTACGGGCTGGACCTCGCCGTGGTGCCGGCGATCGCGCTGGACGCTCCGTCGCTGGAGGAGGCGGCGAAGGTCAGCCCCGACGAACGGCTGGTGGTGTATCGCGACCTGATGCGGACGTCCGGGCTGTGGGCGTACCCCGGCCTCCAGCAATAAGGTTCCACCCATCCCAACCTGTCATCGCCGGGCTTGACCCGGCGATCCAGAAGCTGTCGACAGTCTCTGGATGCCCGGGTCAAGCCCCGGGCATGACAATGTGAGCCAAGACCGAAACACCCATGTCCTCCGACCTCGCAGCCGTCCGGCGGGCCACGCTGATCGGCGGCACCGCCGTGCTGATGTGGGCGACGCTGGCCCTGCTGGCCACCTGGGCCAGCGCCATCCCGCCGTTCCAGCTGACCGGCATGGCCTTCGCCGTCGCCTTCCTGATCGGGCTCGGCTGGATGGCGCTGCAGGGCCGCTCGCCGCTGGCCGCCGCCCGGCAGCGGCTGGCGGTGTGGCTGCTCGGCATCGGCGGGCTGTTCGGCTATCACCTCGTCTTCTTCATGGCGCTGCGCCTGGCGCCGCCGGTCGAGGCCAACCTGATCAACTACGCCTGGCCGCTGCTGATCGTGCTGTTCTCCGCCCTGCTGCCGGGCGAGCGGCTGCGCTGGTGGCATGTCGCCGGGGCGGCGCTGGGGCTGCTCGGCGTCGTCGTGCTGATCGGGGGGCGCGGGGTGGCCTTCGACCCGCGCTTCGCCCCGGGCTACGGCGCTGCCATGCTGTCGGCGATGATCTGGGCCGGCTATTCGGTGCTAAGCCGGCGGATCGGCGCGGTGCCCACCGAGACGGTCGGCTGGTTCTGCGGCGGCACCGCCCTCTTGTCCCTGCTGTGCCACCTGGCGCTGGAGCAGACGGTGGTGCCGGACGCCACCGGCTGGGCGGCGGTGGCAGGGCTGGGCCTGGGGTCGGTCGGCCTGGCCTTCTTCGTCTGGGACCATGGGGTGAAGCGCGGCGACATCCGCGCCCTGGGCGCCTTCGCCTATGCCGCGCCGCTGCTGTCGACCCTGCTGCTGATCGCCTTCGGCCAGGGCGCCCTGACCCTGTCGGTCGGCGCCGCCTGCGCCCTGATCGTCGGCGGCGCGATCCTGGCCGGGCGCGACCTGTGGGCCCGGCGCGCCGCGGCCGCCTAGCAGAGGTCGAGCATGACGCCGGAGCGGCGGCGGGTCTCGCGCCACAGGATATAGAGGCCGCTGCCGATGACGACCGCGGCGCCGGCCATGGTGACGGCGTCGATGGTGTCGCCGAACAGCACCAGCCCGTACAGCACGCCCCAGATCATCTGGCTGTACTGGAACGGCGTCACCGCGCTGGGCGGCGCCGAGTGCAGCGCCCGGATCAGGAGGATGTGCCCGGCGGCGCTGAGCACCCCGCCGGCGGCGAGGCCGAGCAGCCCGAGCGCGTCGGGCGCCACCCAGACGAAGGGCAGGACGGCGCCGCCGCCCAGCACCATGGCCAGGAACAGGGTCGCCAGCTGGGCCGCGTCGCTTTCGCGCCGGCCGATCCTTCGCGACACGATCAGCGCGACCGAGAAGAACAGCGGCGAGGCCAGAGCCGCGGCGTGGCCGGGGTCGAACGCCGCCAGCCCCGGGCGCAGCATCACCAGGATGCCGAGGAAGCCGACGATCACCGCCGCCCAGCGGTGCCGCCCCACCGCCTCGCCCAGGACCGGCACCGAGAGCGCGGTGACCAGGATCGGCGTGGCGAACAGGAGGGCGTAGACATCGGCCAGCGGCAGCCGGCCGAAGGCCCAGGCGGCGGAGATGGCCGAGGCGGTGATCAGGGCGCTGCGCAGGAGCGTCGCGCCGGGCAGGCGCGGCCGCAGCCGGTCCCAGCCGCCCGACCGCAGGGCATGTGCGACAGCCACCGGCAGCGCGAACAGGCCGAAGAAGAAGAACAGCTCGAAGGCCGAGATGCCGCGGCTGCCGATCAGCCATTTCGACACGGCGTCGCCGGCCGAGAAGCAGGCGAAGCCGGCGACGGCGCAGGCGATGCCGACCCCGATCCGATCGGCGCCGAGGGCAAGGCTGGTCATGGATGATCCGCGGGCCGCAGCGATGCGGATGTCTTAGCAGAGGCGGGCAACGGGAACCTCGAAATTCCCGACACCGTCATTGCGAGCGCAGCGAAGCAATCCATGCGTCAGCTCATGCGGGACGATGGATTGCTTCGTCGGCTTCGCCTCCTCGCAATGACGGACTTTTCCCGTGTCCTTCTCCGCCCCTACCCCAGCTCCGGCCGCCAGTCCGGCGGGGCCAAAGTGAAGCCTTCGAAGCGGAAGGCCGGGGCGACGACGCAGCTGACCAAAGTCCAGTCGCCGAGGCTGCGCGCCGCCTGCCAATGCCCCTCCGGCACCACGCCCTGGAAGCGGTCGCCGGCCATGAGGTCGGGGCCGAGGCGCAGCACCTCGCCGGCCTGGCCGGTTTCCGCGATCGACAGCTCCAGCGGCGCGCCCGCCTGCCAAATCCAGATCTCCGGCGCGTCGACGGCGTGCCAATGCGACACCTCGCCGGCCCGCAGCAGGAAATGGATCAGCGAGGCCCGGCCACGGCCGCCTTCCGGCGGCGGATCCCGCCACAGCTCGACATAATGCCCGCCCTCCGGGTGGGGCTGCATGCCGAGCTTCGCGACGATCGCCTCCGGCGTCATCGCGCTCATGCCTGGGCGATCGTCGCGATATAGGACGGGCGCTCGGCGAAGGCCGCATGCCAGGCAGCGAGGCGCGGATGGGTCTCGCGCCAGCCCCAGTCGGCGAAGCGCAGGTCGAGATAGCCCAGCGCGCTGGCGGCGCCGATCGCGCCGATGGTCACCGGCCCGTCGAGCTCCGCCGCATCGGCCTCCATCTGGTCGAGCGACTTGCGGATCTTGGCCTTCTGGCGCTCGACCCAGGCCTCGTGCTGCTTCTCGGCCGGGCGCAGCGTGATCTCGTAGCGGATCAGCAGCGCGGCATCCATCAGCCCGTCGGCCAGGGCTTCCCAGCGCAGGGCGCGCCAGCGCGCAGGCCCCGCGGCCGGAACCAGCTTCGCCCCGTCATGCAGCGTGTCGAGATACTCGCAGATCACCGGGCTGTCGTAGAGCGGGCCGAACTCGGTCTCCAGCACCGGGATCTTGTTCAGCGGGTTGCGCGCCGACAGGCCGCTGGCCGGGTCCTCGGTGCTGGCCGGCACCACCTCGATCCGGTCCTGCAGGCCGGTCTCGTGGGCGACGATGCGGACCTTGCGGGCGAAGGGCGAGAACGGGCTGTAGAGAAGCTTCATGATCGTCCTGGGTCAGGGAAATGGTCAGAACCGGTCCTTGCGGCCGCGGATCTCGGCGAAGACGGCGACCGGGTCGGCGCCGGCCATGCCGATGGCGGCCTGCAGGTCCGGCTTGTCGGCCCGCAGGAAGGGGTTGGCCAGCTTCTCGCGGCCGAGCTGGGCCGGGATGGTGGCGGCGCCGCTCTCGCGGGCGTCGTCGACATCCTCGGCATAGGCCTGCAGCACCGGGTTGGCGCCGTCGACGGTCAACGCGAACCGGGCGTTCGACTGGGTGTATTCATGGCCGCAATAGATCCGGGTGGTGTCCGGCAGCGCCCGCAGCTTCAGCAGGCTGGACCACATCTGCGCGGGCGTGCCCTCGAGCAGGCGGCCGCAGCCGAGGGCGAACAGCGTGTCGCCGCAGAACAGCACGCCGGCATCCTCGAACCAGAAGGCGATGTGGCCGGCGGTGTGGCCGGGGACGTCGAGCACCGATCCCCGCGCGGCACCGACCATGACGTGGTCGCCCTCGGCCACGCCACGGTCGAGATCGGGGATGCGGCCCGATTCCACCGCCGGGCCGACGATCGAGGCGCCGTAGCGCTTCGCCAGCTCGTGGTTGCCGCCGACATGGTCGCCGTGATGGTGGGTGTTCAGGATCCAGTCCAGCCGGCCGCCCTTGGCCTCCAGCTTCGCCGCCACCGGGTCGGCCTCGCCGGGGTCGACGACACCGACCATGCCGGTCGAGTCGTCCTCCAGCAGATAGGCGTAGTTGTCCTTCAGGACGGGGATCAGCGTGACGCGAAGCGAGGCCATGCGTCCTCCTGGACCAAGTGTCGAAACGGGTCGGGGCAGCATAGCCGCTCCCGCCCGCTTCCGCGACCCCGCCGCGGCGGAGAGACAGGATGATCGGACGGTTACCCGCATCGGCGCCAGTCAGAGCTCGATATCCGCCAGGGTCTCGATCAGCGTCACCCGCGGCAGGGATTCGGCCACGCCGCGGCGGCCGCGCCGTGGGCGGGCGGGCTCGGCCCGGTCGTCGGCGGCCTTGAGGTCGCCGAAATCCAGGCCGGTGCGGCTTTCCAGCTCCGCGATCGGCAGCTGGTACAGCCGGAACGGCTCCAGCCCCAGCGCCTCGATCCGGTTCAGGAGGTCCTCCTGGGTCAGCAGGAAGGCCTTGGCCTTCAGCGCCCCGGCCTCGACATAGGCGACGATCTTCCAGAAGTCGCGCGGGATGGCGGTGCCGCGATAGACCGGGTCGTCGTCGCGGAACACCGGGCCGCCCAGCACCGAGACGCGGAGCTGCTCGACCTCCACCTCCTCCAGGATCGCGTTCTCGAGCAGGCCCCAGAGGCCGTTCAGCCCGGACTGGTTGTAGGCCTCGTGCTGCGGCGCGATGTTGGTGAAGTAGAAGGAGTCGCGGTTGGCCCGCGCCGCCTCTTCCGGCGGGCCCCAGACCAGGTCCTGACGCCGGGCGATATGGCCGCGGTCGAGGCGGTTGGAAGCGTAGAGGGCGTCGCCGGTCTGCCATTTCGCGTCGACCAGCGGGTCGACCGTGAACTTCAGCCCGCTGCGACTGAGCAGCCGGATCTGGCCGCCATCGACGTTCCAGGCCACCCAGCGGGCCAGGCGGCGCGACTTGCTGAGCGCCAGCGAGAAATGGGTGTGGCGGATGATGGCGGAGCCGCCGGCCTTGGCCGCATCGGTCTCCTGCGCCCGCGACATCGCCGGCAGCGGCACGGCCTTGCCGCTGAGGAACTGCGGGTCGTAGCCACCGCCGGTGGCGGCCGGCGCGGCCTGCGCCAGCTCCGGCGGGGTCGGCTCGATCTCCAGCTTCTTGAACACGGCGTCGGCGGTGCAGGCCAGGGCGAAGTCGCCCTCGCCAGCGTCGGCGCCGTCGGCCTCGCCGCCGAAATGCAGGCCCAGCATGACGTCGGCCGGGTTGCCCTTGCCGTCGAGACCGAGCCAGACCGAGCCGGAATCGCCGCCCTTGCTGATCTCGTTCTCCGCCGCCGGGCGGTCCGGGTCGGGGCCGATCTCGAAGCCGCCGATGCGCTTGAATCCGATCTGGTCGCCGTAGGACAGCTTCACCGTGGTCTCGATCCGGGTGACGATGCCCCAGGTGAGGCCGGTGGTGCGGCCGGATTTCACCACCCGGTCGCCGAGCTCCGGCCGGCCGAGCCGGGCGACCCGGACGCCGAGGTCGAGGATCTCCGGATCGACGCCGCGGCCCTCGACCCGGGCGATGGCGCAGTCGCCGGCGAGGCCGAGATGGCTGCGCACCAGCACGCCGCAGCCGTTGCTTTCGACCCGGTTGTCGTCGAACGGCCCGGGCTGGACGATGGTGTCGCCCAGGCGCCCCTGCTCGCCATGCAGCACATGCCAGTTCGACAGGATGTGCGGCCGCCCCTCCTGCCGGTCGTAGACGATGCAGCCGAGCGTGCCGGCCGTGCCCGCGGGATGGCTGACGCTGATCCCGGGCAAGAGCGGGTCGTGCCGCAGCTTGCGCTGGTCCTTGATCACCTGCGGCACCAGCTGCCAGGACGGCTTGTAGCGCCGCTCGATCACATCGGTCGGGATCGTGACGCCGTCGACCACGATGCTCTTCGGCAGCGGCGGAATGCCCTCCTCCACCAGCCCCTGGGGCGCGACCTTGCGGCCGACGGTGAACTGGATGCACAGCGCGCCGGTCGGCTTGCCGCCTTCGAGCTTCCGGCCGATGCCCACCGAGGTGACGTTCGGATGGTCGAGATAGAGATCCGCGGCCTCGCGGGCGGCCTGTTTCAGGCGCTCCGGGTCGATTCCGCGAAGCTCGGTCTTGCGGGCCATCAGGCGACTCCTGAAATATCCTATTGTGGCAGCCGACGCGGCGAGGGCTCAAACCTGCCGTCGATGCGTTATCCTAACGTGGGCCAGCCCTTGGGACGACCGACGGATGTACAGCGACGTCATCGATCTGCGCGAATTCTACGAGACCAGCCTGGGCCTGGTGGTGCGCCGCATGGTGCGCCGGCAGATCCGCCTGCTGTGGCCGGACACACAGGGCCAGATCATCCTCGGCCTGGGCTACGCCACGCCGTTCCTGCGGCCGTTCCTGGGCGAGGCCGAGCGGGTGATCGCCTGCATGCCGGCCGAGCAGGGCGTGGCCCATTGGCCGCCGGACGGCCGCGGCCTGGTGGCGCTGAGCGAGGAGACCGAGCTGCCGCTGCCCGACATGTCGGTCGATCGGGTGCTGCTGGTGCACGGGCTGGAGGCCACCGAGCAGCTGGGCGAGCTGATGCGCGAGATCTGGCGCGTGCTGAACGGCAGCGGCCGGCTGCTGGTGGTGGTGCCGAACCGGCGCAGCCTGTGGGCGCGGTCCGACCGCACCCCGTTCGGCCACGGCAAGCCCTATTCATCCAGCCAGCTGAACCAGGTGCTGCGCCAGCATCAGTTCGTGCCGGAGCGGATGGCCCGCGCCCTGTGGCTGCCGCCGACCCGGTCGCGCTTCCTGTTGTCCACCGCCCCGGTGTGGGAGGAGGTCGGCGCCCGCTGGTTCCAGCGCGTCGCCGGCACGGTGATGGTCGAGGCGTCGAAGCAGATCTACCAGCTGTCGCGCGGCAAGAAGCTCCGCGCCCGCCGGCCGGTGCTGGTCCCGGTCGGGGCGGCGCAGCCGGCCCTGGGGGTGCGGCGCGACAGCGAGGAACAGCCGGGCTAGGCGGGCGCCGGCATCGGGACGGGACAGCGGCAGCCCGGGAGCCGGCGGATCGCTCCGGGGTATGCGAAAGTCCATGTCCGCGATGCGTAAAACCCCAGATGTTTCCTTTGCTTTCGCCCCCTGCCCGTTCTACATCTGATCGCCCTCGACCCGGCAGGTTCCAGCCCGCTTCCGACGATGCCAGACACCCCCCAGACGCTCGACTCGTTGCGCCACCGGATCGACGAGATCGACGAAGCGCTGCATGACATGATCATGCAGCGGGCCGGGGTGGTGCAGGACATCGCCGCCGCCAAGAACGGCGACCCGCTGGCGATGCGTCCGGGCCGCGAGGCCACGATCCTGCGCCGGCTGGCGGACCGCCACAGCGGCGGTTTCCCGCTGCCGGAGCTGACCCGAATCTGGCGCGAGCTGATCGCCGGCTGCACCCGGATGCAGGCCCCCTTCGCCGTGGCCGTGCACGCGCCGGCGACCCAGAACGAGCTGTGGGACCTGGCGCGCGACCATTACGGCAGCCACACCCCGATGACTCCGGTGACCGGGCCGATCCAGGCGATCCGCGCGGTCCATGACGGCAGCGCCGCGGTGGCCGTGGTGCCGTGGCCGGTCGAGTCCGACAGCGATCCCTGGTGGCAGGTGCTGGTGTCGGACGACCCGCGCACGCCGCGGATCGTCGGCAGCCTGCCCTTCATCGTCACCGAGCGGCACCGCGACGAGCCGATGGCCCTGGCCGTCGCCCAGATCGATCCCGAACCGACCGGCGACGACCACGCTTTGGTCGCGGTCGAGGTCACCGGCGACATCAGCCGCAGCCGGCTGAAGCAGAGTCTCGAGGCCGTCGGCCTGCCGCCGGTGGCGTTCTGGACCCGGCCGGCCCGCAGCCCCGACGATTCCATCATCCATCTGGTCGATGTCGCCGATTTCGTCGCCGCCGGCGACGGACGGCTCGGCGCCCTTGGCGAGCGCCTGGACGAGCTGGCCCCCCGCATTCGCCTGATCGGCGGCTTCGCCACGCCGCTCGCCATCGGCCGCCGGAGCTGAGACATCCCATGACGGCGATCCAAGCCCCGCGCCCCCGCCCGGGCCTGCTCGACATCGACCCCTATATCGGCGGCGAGGCCAAGGCCGTGCCGCATCCGCAGCTGGGCCGGCCGATCCGGCTGGCCTCGAACGAGGGCGCCTTCGGCCCGAGCCCGAAGGCGACCGCGGCCTATCGCGAGCTGGGCGGCGAGATCCACCGCTATCCGGACGGCGGCTGCAGCGCCCTGCGCGCAGCCCTGGCCGCCCGCTTCGGCCTGGATGCCGACCGCATCGTCGCCGGCGCCGGGTCGGACGAGCTGATCGCGCTCCTGGCCAAGAGCTATGCCGGGCCGGGCGACGAGGTGCTGTACAGCCGGCACGGCTTCCTGATGTATCCGATCGCGGCCAAGGCGGTCGGCGCCACGCCGGTCACCGCGCCCGAGGCGGATCTCAGGACCGATGTCGACGCGCTGCTGGCCCGGGTGACGCCGCGCACCCGCATCCTGTTCCTGGCCAATCCGAACAACCCGACCGGCTACCTGCTGCCCAGGGCCGAGGTCGAGCGGCTGCACGCCGCCCTGCCGCCGGACGTGATCCTGGCGCTGGACGCCGCCTATGCCGAGTACATCGACGACCCGGAGTACAGCGCCGGTGCCGACCTGGTCGACCGGGCCGGCAACGTCGTGATGCTGCGCACCTTCTCGAAGATCTACGGCCTGGGCGCGCTGCGGCTGGGCTGGGCCTATGCCTCGGCCGGCATCACCGACATCCTGCATCGCGCCCGCGGGCCGTTCAACGTCAGCGCCGCGGCCCAGGCGGCGGGCGTGGCGGCGCTGGCCGACGAGGCCTTCATCGAGCGGAGCCGCGCCCACAACGCCGAATGGCGGCGCTGGACCGCGGCGGAGCTGGAGAAGCTGGGCCTGTCGCCGCTGCCCTCGGCCGGCAACTTCCTGCTGGTCGATTTCGGCGACCGCGACGCCGAGGCGGCCCGGCTGCATCTGAAGGACACCGGCATCCTGGTGCGCCAGATGGGCGGCTACGGCCTGCCCAGCTGCCTGCGCATCACCATCGGCACCGCGGAGGAGATGCGGGCGGTTGTCGCGGCGCTGGCCGAGCATCTGCGCGGCCGATGAGCGCGCCGGCGACCGAACCCGCGGCACCGGTCTTCCGGCGCCTGGCCCTGCTGGGCATCGGCCTGATCGGCTCCTCCGTCGCGCGCGCCGCCCGCAGGCACGGGCTGGCGGGCGAGATCGTCGGCCATGCCCGCCGCCAGGAGACCCGCGACGAGGCGATGGCTCTCGGCTTCCTCGACCGGGTCGAGGCTGACCCGGCGGCCGCCGTGGCCGGCGCCGACGCGGTGATGATCTGCGCCCCGATGGGCGCCTATGAGCAGCTGGCCAAGGCCATCGCCCCGGCCCTGGCGCCGGGCGCCGTGATCACCGATGTCGGCTCGGTCAAGGGCATGGTGGCGAAGACCATCGCCCCCTATCTGCCGGCCGGCGTGCATCTGGTGCCCGGCCATCCGATCGCCGGCACCGAGCATTCCGGCCCGTCCGCCGGCTTCGCCGAGCTGTTCATCGACCGCTGGTGCGTGCTGACGCCGGAGCCGGGCGTCGACCCGCAGGCGGTGGCCAAGGTCGAGGCGCTGTGGCGCGGCATGGGCATGATGGTCGAGCGCATGACCGCCGAGCACCATGACCGGGTGCTGGCCATCACCTCGCACATCCCGCATCTGATCGCCTACACCATCGTCGGCACCGCCTCGGACATGGAAGAGGCGACCCAGGCCGAAGTGATCCGCTTCTCGGCCGGCGGCTTCCGCGACTTCACCCGCATCGCCGGCTCCGACCCGGTGATGTGGCGCGACGTGTTCCTGACCAACAAGGACGCGGTGCTGGAGGTGCTGCAGCAATTCACCGAGGACCTGGTGCGGCTGCAGCGCGCCATCCGCCGCGGCGAGGGCGACACGCTGCAATCCTGGTTCACCCGCACCCGAGCCATCCGCCGTGGCGTCGTCGATGCCCATCAGGAGGAGATGGAGCCGGAGAAAGCGGCGCGCCTGACCAAGGACGAGGACTGACCGGCCCCGCCGTCTAGTCCTTCCAGCGGATCTCCGGCAGCTTCGCCACCTGCAGCGGGCCGAAGGAGACGCGGCCCTTCTCGATCGCGATCGGAGCGGTGACGGTGCGGGTGCCGTCCGCCGCCGGCTGGCCGGCCATCAGGTCGAGCCCGACCTTGGCGAAGCCGGCGTCACGGTCCTTCACCACGCCGGCCTTCTGCAGGTCCTCGATCACCGGGCCGTAGCCGCGGATCTTCGCCGTCAGCGTGCCCTGCGGCTGCAGCTTGTCGTCGAGGTCGAGGGTGCCGTCGGCGTCGATCACCAGCGGCCCCCAGCGCAGCGCCAGCTGGTCGACCCTAAGCTTGCCGCCGGCGGCGCGCCAGGCGGTCAGCTCCGGCGCGGTCGCGGCCTTCGGCAGCGGGCCCAGCACGGTCAACCGCGCCGCCACCATGTCGACCCGCCGGCCCATGGCCCCGAGGCCGAGATCCGGCGTCTCCAGCCCCTCGATGTCGAGCGAGGCGGCGGCGCCGGCCCCGGCTTCCTCCGGCGCGCGGTCGACCGAGCCGTTGATCCGGGCGATCGGCAGCGGCGCCTGCAGCAGCCCGCCGGCGAGCTCGACCTGGGACAGGGTCAGCAGCACCCGGTTCGGCTTGCCGTCGCTGCCGATGCGGGCGCTGCCGCTGCCCGATCCTTTGACCTCGACGGTGAGGGCCGGGCTGCCCGGCAGGGTGATGCGCTGCGGCGGCGCGATGGTGAAGCCGACTTCGGGCAGGGTCCAGGGCTTGGCGGTGGCGACCACCCCGGCGGCGTTCCAGGTCAACCCGTCGATCCGGCGCAGGCTAGGCGCCTGCGATTCGACGGTGAAGGCCAGCGGGAAGCCCTCGACGCTGACCGTGCCGGGATCGACCGTGACCCCGGGCGGCGGGTTGGCGGCGAAGGCCTGCACCTGGGCTTCGACCTTCCCCGCGGCCCAGTACCAGCCGCCGGTCCAGCCGGCGGCGAGCAGGACGACGAGGGTGGTGGGAACGGCGACGATACGGCGGCGGCGACGCATGGCGGTCCCGGATGGTGGCGAGGAGGGCACGTGGCCGCGACCGGGCCGCGGAGTCAAGCCGAACCGGCGAAACGCGACACGACGCCCCTCCCCTTCGCAGCTGCGAAAGGGTACATCTGTGATATGGCCGATGGTCATCACGATTGGAAGACGCCGAACCTGCCGCTGATGCCGGGCGAGCCGCTCTGGGTGTTCGGCTACGGTTCGCTGATGTGGAATCCGGGCTTCCCGCATCTCGAGCGGCAGCCGGCGGTGCTGCACGGCTATCACCGCCGTTTCTGCGTGCTGTCGCACCGCTACCGCGGCACGCCGGAGCGGCCGGGGCTGGTGCTGGGCCTCGACCGCGGCGGCTCCTGCCGCGGCATGGCGTTCAAGGTGGCGCCGGAGCATGTGCAGGCTGTGGTCGCCTATCTCTGGGAGCGCGAGATGGTGACCGGCGTCTACCGCCCCAGTCTCAAAGAGATCCGCTTGCCCTTCGGCCCGGTCACGGCCTGCTGCTTTCTGGCCGATCGCCGCCACCACCAATACCGCGGCACGCTCGGGCCGGAGGAGACGCTGGCGATGATCCGCACCGGCATCGGCAGCAGCGGACCGAACCGCGACTATCTGCTGAACACGGTCGAGCATCTGCGCGAGCTCGGCATCCGCGACGGCGCCTTGTTCGCGCTGGCGAAGAAGGTGGCCGAGGCGGCAGAGCCAGCGGCTTAGCCGCAGCGCGAATAGCCGCAGTTCAGGCAGGTGTCGCAGCCTTCCTGCCGGATCAGGGTCGGGTGGCCGCATTTCGGGCAGGACCGGCCCGGCGGCCGCACCGGATGGCCCACAGGCTCGGCCGTGACCTCGACCGCCACCTCCGGCACGATGCCCTCCGGCTTCGCCAGGAAGCCGGTCGCCACCATGTGCCGCTCGATGGTCTCGCCGATCGCGGCCAAGAGCGACGGCACGTAGCGGCCGCCCATCCACTGGCCGCCGCGCGGGTCGAACACGGCCTTCAGCTCCTCGACCACGAAGGCGACGTCGCCGCCGCGGCGGAACACGGCGCTGATCATCCGGGTCAGCGCCACGGTCCAGGCGTAGTGCTCCATGTTCTTCGAGTTGATGAAGATCTCGAAGGGCCGGCGCTGGCCGTCGATCACCGTGTCGTTGAGGGTGACGTAGATGGCGTGGTCGCTGTCCGGCCAGCGCAGCTTGTAGGTCTCGCCCGGCAGCACCTCCGGCCGCGCCGCGGGCACGCTGAGGCCGGGGGCGTCGGCCGCCCGCTTCTCCGCCGGTTTCGCCTCCAGCACCGCGCCGGTGATCGGGTTCGGCCGGTAGGTGGTGCAGCCCTTGCAGCCCAGCGCATAGGCCTGGGCGTAGACGTCCTTGAAGGCGTCGAAGGACAGGTCCTCGGGGCAGTTGATGGTCTTGCTGATCGAGCTGTCGATGTGCTTCTGCGCCGCCGCCTGGATCGCCAGATGGTCGGACGGCTGCAGGGTCTGGGCGTCGACGAAATAGTCCGGCAGCGGCGCCTCGGCACCGTGGATCTCGCGGAACAGGCGATAGGCGTGGTTCTCCACCGTCTCCGCCCGGCGGCTGCCGTCGGGCAGCAGCACGTTGCGGGTGTGGGTCCAGGCGAAGACCGGCTCGATCCCGGAGGCGACGTTGCCGGCGAAGAGCGAGATGGTGCCGGTCGGCGCGATCGAGGTGAGGAGCGCGTTGCGGATGCCGTGCCGGGCGATCAGGTCGCAGACCTCCTGCGGCAGCTCGGCGACGCCCGGCGCGGCCAGGAACGCGTCGCGGTCGAACAGCGGGAAGGGCCCCTTCTCCGCCGCGATCCCGGCCGAGGCGCGATACGAGTGCCGCTTGATCGCCTCCAGCCACTCCTCGGTCAGCGCCGCCGATTCGGGCGAGCCGTAGCGCACCCCGAGCATCAGGAAGGCATCGGCTAGGCCGGTGACGCCGAGGCCGATGCGCCGCTTGGCCCAGGCCTCGGCCTGCTGCTCCTGCAGCGGGAAGCGCGAGACATCGACGACATTGTCCATCAGCCGGATCGCGACCGGCACGATCTCCGCCAGCGCCGCATGGTCGAAGCGGGCGTCGGGCGTGAACGGATCGACCACCAGCTTCGCCAGGTTGACCGAGCCGAGCAGGCAGGCACCGTAGGGCGGCAGCGGCTGTTCGCCACACGGGTTAGTGCTTTGAATCTGCTCACAATATTGGAGATTATTGCGGGCATTGATGCGGTCGATGAAGATCACGCCAGGCTCGGCCGAATCATAGGTCGAGCGCATGATCCGGTCCCACAGCTCGCGCGCCGGCAGGGTGCGGAAGACGCGGCCGCCGAACACCAGGTCCCAGGGCGCGTCGTCGGCCACCGCCTGCATGAACGGGTCGGTGACCAGGACCGAGAGGTTGAACATGCGCAGCCGGCCGGGGGTGCGCTTGGCCTCGATGAAGTCGACCACGTCCGGGTGGTCGCAGCGCAAGGTCGCCATCATCGCGCCGCGGCGGGAGCCGGCGGACATGATGGTGCGGCACATCGCGTCCCACACATCCATGAACGACAGCGGGCCCGAGGCATCGGCGCCGACGCCGGCGACCGGCGCGCCCTTCGGCCGGATGGTGGAGAAGTCATAGCCGATGCCGCCGCCCTGCTGCAGCGTCAGCGCCGCCTCGCGCAGATGGGCGAAGATGCCGGACATGCTGTCCGGCACCGTGCCCATGACGAAACAGTTGAACAGGGTGACGTCGCGCCCGGTGCCGGCGCCGGCCAGGATGCGGCCGGCCGGCAGGTAGCGATGGTCGCGCAGGATGCCGAGGAAGCGTTCGGTCCACAGCCCGGGGTCCGATTCGGCGGCGGCCACGGCGGTCGCGACCCGGCGCCAGCTGTCCTCGACCGTCGAATCAACCGGGGTGCCGTCCGGCTGCTTCAGCCGGTACTTCATGTCCCAGATCTGGGTCGCGATATCGCCCGGCTCGGCCACGACGGACCTCCCGCAGAACGGCATACCCCCAAAGGATGGGGGTGCGGTCAAGTCCGGTCAACCAAACACAGTGGCTGCCCCAGGACCCGGGCATGCCGGCCCGGCATGGATCGGAAGCGGAGACTCAGTCGCGAATCATGCCGTAGCCGCGCATCCGATCGAGCACGGCGTCGCCTGCCGTCGTCCCCTTGATCCGATCCGCGACGGCATTGAGGTTCGCCAGGGCACTGCCCTCCCAGGATTCGCCGTCGCCCTTCCAATCGTTGAAGTCGATCTTGTCGGGCAGGCCGCCCGTGCTCTGCATCTCGTCCAGCGTCTTGCCGACGACCTGCGCGGCGAGCGGCCCCTCCATGTCCCGTGTCAGCCATTCGAGGCGCCGGAACATCTCCAGCCCGTTCTCCTGAAGGGAGTTTCTCTCGTCCTGGAGCGGCATGGTGACGAACTGGGTGACGTCCGAGAAGGGGACGCGCTCGTCGGCCAGGGTGTCCGCCAGCTCCAGCTGTGTCGCCGCGGATGCGTGCCTGGCGCCGATCGCCAGGCTGTAGAATTGCGGGTTGGCGATGCCGAGCGCCTCCCGCTCGGGATCGCCGCCCATGATGCCGGCCCGGTTGCGGATGGCCTCGACCGCTGCGTGCGTGCCCGCGCCGCGATGCATGGTGGGCAGCAGCTCCTTGCCGAAATCCTGCGCCGCGACCTGCTCGATCGCCCCCATCACCGGTCCGGCATCGACCCAGTCCCGCTCGTAGAGCCGATTGAGCACAGTCCACTTCATCTCCGAGGCGTATTCGCTGTCAGCGCCGCGCGTCGTCTCGTCGAGGAAGGTCCGGATGTCGGCCGCCATCGCCCCCTGGCTGTCCTGCGCCTGGTCCGGGTGGTACTCCAGTTCGTTGCCGCGGTCGTAGAGCTTCGACGCGAAGGCTTCCTCGCCCTCGCGCCGCTGCGCTTCGGCGGGAGTGGTGGCCAGCCCGGACAGGGTGGCGGCGGATGCGATGCCGTCCCGCACCCAGCCGTATCTCTGGCGGATATCGTAATAGGTGGCCGCCTCCTCGCCGGGGATGTGCCCCTCCGGCGTTTCGAAGGCCTCGAGCAGGCGCAGCACGGTCGCCTGCCGCTGCTCGGGAGGCTGCCGGTCGAGGAAGGGCTTCACCTGGTCGAGGACCATGGCGCCCTGCATCTCGTCCGCCTCGGGCTGGTAATCCGTCACGATGTCGCGCTGAAGCCGCGCGATCAGCTGCTGCTCCGTCTGCGGCTCGTCGGTCGGCCGGGAGGCCGGCGAGGACGAAGCCGCCCGTTGCAGCGCCGCCTGGAAGGAGGTCCCCTGCGAGACCTGCCGGTCCTGGACCCGGCTGCCGAAGACGGGCCGGCCCGCGCGTTCGATGCTGAACGTCATCTCTTCCCCCCTTAAAGCCGAGGGGCCGTTCATACACGTTTAGAATTGGGACGGAAATCTTCATATTTCCGTAAAGAATCCCAGCCCAATTCTAAAGAGAAGCGGAGCCGGAGGGCTGAATCCTGTCAGTCCAGCCCGGCATAGATCGCGGCGCGCAGGTCGGTGACGAATTCGCCTTTCATGCCTTCGAGCGCGGTGTTGGTGAGGCCGACGACGCTCAGCCGCCGGGCCGGGTCGACGAACCAGGAATGGCCATAGACGCCGCCCCAGCGCCAGGTACCAGCCGTCATCGGCACCCCGGCCGCCGCCGGGTCGGTCACCAGCGCGAAGCCGTAGCCGAAGGTGGTGCCCGGCGACTGCGGCATCGCCAGCCTGGCGATCTGGCTGGTGGCCATGGCCTGCACCGTCTCGGCGTTGAGGATCGGCGCGCCGCCGCGGCGCAGGGCTTCGAGGAACACCAGGAAGTCGCCGGCCGTGCCCGCCATGCCGGCGCCGCCGGACGGGTAGGAGGCCGGGTCGAAGATGCGGCCCGGGGAATAGCGCAGCCCGGGGAATTCCCGCGATTCGGGAATGGTGTAGGTCTCGCCCATCCGCACCGGCTCCAGCGCCGCATCGGCATAGGCGGCAGCGAGGCGCGACCGGTCCGGCGGGGCAAAGCCGGTGTCCTCGAGCCCGAGCGGTTCGGTGACCCGACGGCGCACGATCTCCCCGAGGCTTTCGCCCGCGGCCACCTCAAGCGCGGCGCCGAGCACGTCGAGCGCCAGCGAATAGGCCCAGGCCGAACCCGGGGCGAAGGCCAGCGGCGCCGAGGCGATGCGGCGCAGATTGTCGGCGAAGCTCCGGCCCGGCACGTCGAGCCCGTCGGAGACGCCGGCGCGGTGATAGGGGCCGTCCGCCGGCTCGGTGAAGCCGTAGATCAGGCCGGCGGTGTGGGTCAGCAGGTGGTGGATGGTGATCACCGGCTCGGTGCCGTCGGCCAGCTTCGGCCGGAAGTCGGGCAGGTATTTCGTCACCGGGTCGGCCAGGGCGATCCGCCCCTCCTCCACCAGCCGCAGCGCGGCGGCGGTGACGATCGGCTTGGTCAGCGAGGCATAGAGGAACACCGTATCCTCGCGCACCGGCCGCCCGGCCTCGCGGTCGGCCAGGCCGGCGGCGCGACTGTAGACCAGCCGGCCGTCCCGCGCCGCCAGCACCACCGTGCCGACGATCCGCTTCTCCGCCAGCGCCCGGTCGATCACGGCATCGATTCGCGGCGACAGGGCAGGATCGGCGGCCGGCGCGTCGAACAGGGAAGCGGCGATCGTCATCGGAGGACTCCATTTTCAGATGGATCACTACGAAATATGATCGCAGGAACTTCGTCAACCAGATTTTCAGATCGATCGCTATGAAAACAGATCCGCCGCGTCCGCGCGGCCGTCCCAGGGGCTTCGACCGCGACACGGCGCTGGACCGGGCGCTGCCGGTGTTCTGGCGCCAGGGCTATGAGGGTGCGTCGATCGCCGACCTGACCGCGGCGATGGGAATCACCACGCCCAGCCTGTACGGCGCCTTCGGGTCGAAGGAGCGGCTGTATCGCGAGGTGCTGGATCGCTACCGCGCCGACCCGCAGCGCGCCGCCCCCTGGGCGATGGCGGCGCCGACCGCGCGCGAAGCGGTGTGGTTGATCCTGGAGGGGTCGGCCCGCGACTTCAGCGATCCCGCCCATCCGCCCGGCTGCATGGTCTCGACCGCGATCCTGACCTGCGCCCCGGAAAACCGGCCGGCGGCGGCGGTGGTGACGGAGAGGCGTGGCAACTCGGTGGCGAGACTGCGCACCCGCTTTACCCGGGCCCTCGGCGAGGGCGAGCTGCCGCCCGGGACCGACCCGGACGAGCTGGCGCGGTTCTACGGGGCCATCATCCAGGGCCTGTCGGTGCAGGCGCTCGATGGCGCTGGATACGACGCGCTGATGAAGATCGTGCGCCGGGCGATGGCGGCCTGGCCGGCGGCCTAGGCTCCGCCGGCCGTCGAGCGGCGCAGCGCCAGGATCCGCCCCGGCCCGTGCGCCGCGGCGAAGAGCAGCCCGGCCAGGAAGGTGAAGTGGTCGACGAAGAAGCCGAACTCGGCCTGGTTCCCGGCCCAGTGCGACGGGCCGTGGAAGGCGAAGGCCAGGAACACGACATAGACCGCCGCCACCAGGCATGTCTCGGTGAAGTAGGCCCCGGTCAGGAACCCGATCACCAGCAGGCATTCGAGGATGGCGGCCAGCCAGGCCAGCAGCATCGGCATCGGGAACCCGGCCGCGGCGATGTAGCCCGCTGTGTCGCCCATGCCCATGATCTTGAAGCTGACCGCCAGCACGAACACAGCGGCGAAGATCAGCCGGCCGACCAGAATGGCGGCCGAGCGCCAGGGTGACACGCCTGCATCAGCACCCATCGCTCCCTCCCCTTAACGATTATGGCAACCAGCCTAGCCGAGGCCGGGCGAAGGGTCCAATCCCGCTAATCCGGCAGCGTCACCGGCGTCGCCGCAGCCAGGGGGCGGCGCAGCCGGTCGGGGTCGTCGTAGCGCCACAGCGGGATGCCGGCGCAGTGCTCCACCCGGTCCGGCATGCCGTAGCGGGCCATCACCGCGCGGGCGTGCAGCCCGTCCATCAGGATGAAGCCGAAGGGCGGCGCGCCGGTGCCGCCGGCCCAGTCGCGCCGGGCCCAGTCCTCATTGATGATCCAGTGATAGGGCGCGCCGTTGCGCGCTATCTGCGCGATCTGGACCCGCCGGCCGGAATGCAGCACCAGCGGCTTGGCCCACCAGTAGCCGGCCAGGCCGGCGGTCGAGCCCTGGAAGCAGGCCAGCGTCGGCGGCGGCTCGATCCGCGCCGCCAGCTGGTCCGGCCGGGCCCAGAGCGCGGCGGCGACCGCGAGCAGCACCGCCACTGTCGCCCCAACCGGCCAGGCCGGCACCCGCAGCCGGTCGGCGGCGAGATGGGCGAGCCAGAGCGCGGTCAGGAACAGCCAGGGCTGGAAGTAGCGCAGGAATGAGTCGTCGCGGAAGATGCCGAACAGCACCACCGCCAGCAGCGTCGCCAACGAGGACGCGGCCGCGAAGACCGCGATCCGGTCCGCCGGCTCGATCTCGCGGTTCCCGGCCGCCAGGCCACGCAGCACCGCGACGGTGCGGGCGACCGGCAGCAGGGCGAAGACGATGAGGCCGAAATTGACCGCCAGCTCGGCAGGATTCGCGCGCCAGAGCACGCTACCGAGCCGGAACAGGCCGTAGCCGATGCCGAGGTCGAGCTGGTCGCGATAAATCCCGCCCAGTGGATTGATCCAGCCCTGCAGCAGGAAGGCGGCGAGCGCCGCGGCGCCGACCGCCGCCACGGCCGCCGAAGCCGCCCGCCGGGTCCGCGGTGCCAGGGTGCAAAGCAGCGCCAGGGCCGGGGCGGCAGCATAGGGCAGGACGAAGCTGTCCGACAGCACCCCGGCCAGGATCAGGAGAGCCAGGCCGATCAGCGGCCATGGGCCTGGCCGGTCGAGCTGGCGCAGAACCAGCAGCAGCACCGCGGCCGCGATCAGGATCGCGCCGAAATGGAAGGTGACGACAAAGGGGTAGATCAGCCAGTTCAGCGCATAGGCGCCGGCGAGCCCCCAGCCGAAGGCGAAGAGCAGCGCCAGCACGGCGGCGAAGGCGGCGACGGCCATGGCGGCGGAGCGGCCGCCCGCGGCGCGGTGCACGGCGCCGCCGAGCAGCAGCAGCAGGCCGAGTTGCAGCGCCGCGGCAAGCGGCAGGGCCTGGCGGAAATCGCCGGTCGCGAGATCGGCCAGGCCATAGATCGCCATGTCCGGGAAGACATAGGGCCCGGGCGTCAGGTGCCAGCCGCGCAGCGCGTCGAGACCGCGATGCAGGTCGTCGAACAGTGCCGGCAGGTAGAGGACGTCGGCATTGCCGGCCAGCGCGGCGGCGCCGGGCAGGCGCAGCACCAGCGCCGTGGCCAGCAGCGACAGGCCGCCGACCGCGGCGATGAGCAGAAGGAGACGAAGTCGGCGCAACCGGCTCTCAGACCGTCGCCGTGACCTTGGTCGGCCGCGGCGTCGGCGGCCCGCCCGCGGCGACCGACAGGCGCTCGGACGCCGTCTCCAGTTCGTCCTCCAGCCGCCGCATCATCTCCTCGCGCGGCAGGCCGGGCGGGATCGGCGGCAGGAACTCGACCGTGATCGTGCCCGGGCGCTTGCGGAAGGCACGGCGGCCCCAGAACACACCGGAGTTCAGCGCCATCGGCACCACCGGCACGCCCAGCCCCTCATAGAGGGCGCCGACGCCGATACGGTAGGGCCGCCAGGTGCCGGGCGCGGTGCGGGTGCCCTGCGGGAAGATCGCGATCGGCCGGCCTTCCGCCACCCGGACCTTGGCGTGCTCGATCATGGCGCGGACCGCGCGGCTGCCGGCGCCGCGGTCGACCGGGATCATCCCGGTCTTCAGCAGGTACTTGCCCCAGACCGGCACCTTCAGCAGCTCCGACTTCAGCACGATTGCCGGGTCGGGCAGCAGCAGATGCAGCTTCAGCGTCTCCCAGGCCGACTGGTGCTTGGCGGCGACGATGCAGGCGCCGTCGGGCAGGTTCTCGCGCCCGACCACGCGATAGTCGATGCCGAGGACCGTCTTCTCCAGCCAGTGGGTCACGCGCAGCCAGACGAAGATCCAGGCCATGGTCACGCGATGCGGCAGGAACAGCGCCGGCAGCAGGGCGAAGCAGCACAGCGTGGTCCAGCCGAAGAACAGCAAGTTGAAGAGGGCTGAGCGCAGGATGGTCATGACGCCCTATATCCTGCCCAGGGTGACACGCGCCAGCGCAACCAGGAATTTGTTGTATTCGGAGACGATCAGCCGCGCCGTGCCGGGCCAGGCCCACCAGCGGTCGAGATGCACCGTTTCGGGGTCGACCGGCTGCCGCTTGATCTCGATCCCCGGCATCGCCGCCCGGAACTCCAGCATGCTGCGCGGCATGTGGTAGTTCGAGGTGACGAGGCGCAGGCTGCGGAAGCCATGTGCCCGCATCCAGGCCGCCGCCTCCTGCGCGTTGCCGATGGTGTCGGCCGCGGAATAGCCGAGATCGACGCAGCAGCGCAGCGAATCATCGGTCGGCGACAGGGCGAACAGCTCCTCCAGCCTGACGTCGCGATGCACGCCGCTGACCAGCAGGCGTTCGGCCACGCCGCGCGCCAGCAGGTCGAGCCCGGCGCGCAGACGCTCGCTGCCGCCGGTCAGCACGACGATGGCGTCGGTGTGGTCGGGGTCGGCCTCGCCGCCGCGCCCGGCCTGGGCCACGAACCAGGCCAGCCCCAGCCCCCAGGCCGCCGCCAGGACGACCAGCAGCAGCAGCACCCGGCGCAGGCGGCGGCGCCAGGGCCGGGGCTTGGGAGGAGGATCAACGTTGCTCGACATACACGGGTCTGCTGTTGCGCCGCGGCCGCGGTCACGGCGCCCGGACAGGAAAGGGGCGGATCGTGGCAAGATTATGCGGCCGCGTCACCGCCCCGGAGCGACATCCCTCGGCCTGGTTTCGCAACGCCTTCGCGCCGTTCACAAAATCGCCTCGGATGATATAGGCAGCGGCAAGGCGGCATGCGATAAGGCGCCATGATCGTCACCTGCCCCAGTTGTTCGACCCGTTACCTCGTCGATCCGGCGGCGATCGGCCAGAACGGCCGGCGCGTCAAATGCGCCCGCTGCGGCCATCTTTGGCGCGAATCGGCGGTCGAGCCGCTGCCGGCGGCATCGCCGCCAGAGCCGCAGCCGGTGCTGATCGGCCCGGCGGCATGGGCCGCGACGCCGCCGTCGGCTGCGGGGCACATCACCAACCTGCCGGTGGTGATCACGCCGCGCCGGCGCGACGGGCCGGCGGTGGGCCTGGCGCTGGCGGTGCTGCTGGTCGGCGGCCTGGCCGGGGTGGGCTATTTCGCGCGCGATTCGATCGTCCGCTTCTGGCCGCCGGCGATCCGCCTCTACGACACCATCGGCGTGCCGGTGGCGCAGCCGGTCGAGACCGGCGCGCTGGGCCGCGGGCTGGTGCTGCAGAACCTGGAGGTGCGGCGCGTCGCCGGCAGCGGCGTCGAACAGGTGGTGGTCACCGGCCGGGTCGAGAACCGGGCGCTGGTGACCCGCCCGGTGCCGCCGATCGAGGTGCGCCTGCTGGACGCCAGCCGCACCGTGGTGGCGCGGACGCCGCTGGTGGTGACCACCGAATCGCTGGCGCCGGACCAGTCGGTGCAGGTGGCAGTGACAGTCGAGACCCTTCCCGACACTGCCACCCGGCTGGAGATCGGGACGCAGACGGGCGCGGCGCCATAGCGTCCCATATCGGCGAACTGATGCATTGATCGTCATCCCGTGCGCTCTGCGGTGCGAAGTACCGCAGTGCAGACACGGGATCTCGTCGCTGCCCGTAAAGAGGTCCCGGGTCTGCAGCGCACCACTTCATGCTTCGCCGCGCCCGGGATGACGGGATGCTGGGCAGTCCGGTGAATGACCCGCCCGATCAGCTGATGCCGAACCGCGCCCGCCAGCGTTCGATGTCGGCCAGCGAGACGTTGCCGCCGCACAGGATCAGCGCCACCCGGGCGTCGCGCGGCAGCCGGTCCTTCAGCCGCAGCGCCGCGGCCCATGTGCAGCCGGCGGCGGGTTCGGTCACCACCTTGGCCTGCTCGGCCAGGACCTGCACGCCGCGCACCGCCTCGGCGTCCGGCACCACCAGCACCTCCTCGACCGCGTCGCGGACGATGGCCAGGGTGCGCTCGGAGACCGAGGGGGCGCCCAGCGTGGTGGAGATCGAGGTGATGGCCGGCAGGCGCACCGGCTTGCCGGCGGCCAGGGCCTGGCTCATGGCGTCGGCGCCCTCGGTTTCGACGCCCCAGATCCGGATCTCCGGCCGCAACGCCTTCACCGCGGTGATCACGCCCGAGATCATGCCGCCGCCGCCGATCGAGGCGATGATATCGGTGGTGTCGGGCGCGTCCTCCAGCAGCTCCAGCCCCATCGTGCCCTGGCCGGAGATCACCCGCGGGTCGTCGAACGGATGGATCAGGGTGCGGCCCGCCGCGGCCTGGCGCTCGGCCTCGGCGAAGGCGGCGGCGATGTCGGCGACCAGCACCACCTCCGCCCCCTCGGCGCGGGTGCCGGCGACGTAGTTCTCCGGCGTCACGGTCGGCATGATCAGTGTGGCGTCCAGCCCCAGCACCCGGGCGGCATAGGCGATGCCGAGCGCGTGGTTGCCGCCGGAGACCGCGACCACCCCGGCGGCCCGCTCGGCCTCGCCCAGGGTGAGCATGGCGTTGAAGGCGCCGCGCGCCTTGAACGAGCCGCCATGCTGCAGCAGCTCCAGCTTCGCCACCACCGGCAGGCCGAGCAGGCTGCTCAGCAGCTCGCGCGGCAGGGTCGGGGTGCGCAGCACATGGGGGGCGATGCGGGCGCGCGCGTCGCGGATCGTCTCGAGCGTGATCGCCGTCACGGGAATCCTCGTCCTGGCGGAAATGGCCGCGCTCAGAACTGGCGCAGCAGCCTTTCGATATAATCCCGTTCCGGCGGCGGGCGCGAGCGGTCGTTCAGCCGCTGGCGCAGCTCGTCGAGGATGGCGCGGGCGCGTTCGGTGTCGAACTTGGTCGGCAGGCCGACATCGCCGTCGGTGGTGCCGCCGCTGTTCGTCATCGGCCGGCCCAGCGGATCCTGGTTCTCGAACATCTGGCCGTTCTGGGCGCGCCCGACCATCCCCGGCTGGGCGCCCATGCCCTCCATCATCTGCTGCGCCATGCCCTGCAGCCCCTGCTGCAGCTGGTCCAGCGCCTCGGTCTGCGACGGCACGGCGCCGCCGGGATCGCCCTGGGCCAGGGACTCGCCCGACTGCTTCATCGCCCGCTCGGCCCGGCCCAGCGGCATCGGGATGTCGCCGCCCATCTCGCCGAGCTCGCGCATCAGCTCGCCCAGCGCCCGGCGCAGCGCCTCCTGGGTCTGGGCGTTCTGCTCCGGCGTGCCGTCTTGCGGCTGCGAGGGGTCGCCCTCCTCGCCGCTCTCCTGCGACTGCTGCTGGCGGAAGGTCTGGTCCAGCAGCTGGCGTTGTGCATTGGTCAGCTTCTGCAGGTCCTTCAGCAGGTTCATGGCCTTCTGCTGGGCCTCGGCTTGCTGCTGGCTCATCTGCCCCATGCGCAGGTTTTCCATCATGTTCTGCATCTGGGACAAGAGCTCCCGCGCCTGGTCCTTGGCGCCGGATTCGGACAGCTGCTGCATCCGGTCGATCATGTCCTGGAACTGCTTCCGGTCCATGATCTGTGCGTCCGGCGGCAGCATCATCTCCTTCAGCTCGCCGCGCCGCATCTTGTCCTGCATCTGCTCGGCCATCGCCTGCAGGTAGCGGTCCATCGCCCGGCGCAACTCGTCGGTCAGCTGCTTGATCTCCTGGTCGTCGGCGCCGCGCTCCAGCGCATCGGCCAGGCGCTGCTGCGCCTCGCGCAGCGACCGCTCGGCCAGCGACATGTCGCCGTCCTCGATCCTGAGCGCGGTGTCCCACAGCAGGTCGCGCAGCGGCGCGACATGCGGCTTCGGATCCTCGGCGAAGAACAGCCGCCGGGCAGCGGTGCGCAGCGCCAGGAACACCACCCGGTCGTCGTAGTAGCGGTCCGGGCGCTGCGACAGCATATCCAGCGTCTCGGCCACGGTCTCCGACTGGTCCGGCTGCAGGGTCAGGATCCGGCGCTGCTCGATGATGGCGCGGGCCACCGGGTGGTGGAACTCGCGCTCCGGCAGCGTCACCCGCTCCGGCGCCGACTTTGTGCTCTGCCCCGCCGCGTCGGTGGCGGTCAGCACGATGTCGGCCGCCTGCCCGGCCCAGGGATGCGGCGTCAGGTCCTGGTAGGAGGTGGTCTTGACCTCGCGCGGCCAGCGGCCCGGCACCGACAGCGGGATGGTCATCGGCGTTTGGTCCAGCACCGCCGGCGCGCCCGGGGCCAGGGTGACGGTCGCGGTCAGGGTGGCGATGCCGTAGTCGTCGCCGGCGGTGGCGTCGAGCCGCAGCGCCTGGCGCTCGGTCGGCTTCGGCTTGTCGGTGAAGGCGACGGTCGGCGGCGCGTCGGGCAGCACCTTGACCGGCCATTCGCCCAGCACCGTGCCGTCCTGGCTGACCGACAGCCGGTCGCCGCCGGTGACCTTGGCCTGCAACTCGTAGTTGCCGCCCTCGATCGAGGTGAAGGCGGTGTCGCTGCCGGCGAGGCTGAGGGTCGGGGCCTCGTCGCCGCCGGCGACCCGGCCGACCAGAGCGCTGCCGACCGGGATCTCGACCGGCCCAGGCGCCGGCTGGCCGGGCGCGGCCACCTGGCCGGCGGTGAGGTAGATCGGCGGCTTGCCGGTGTAGGAGGGCGGTGTGACGAACAGGTCGAGCCGCGGCGCGGTGGCGGCGGTGGCGCCGAACAGCCCGGGCGTGAAGGCCCGGCCGAGCCGCCCGCGCCAGTCGTCGCCGGCGGCCACGATGGCCAGGATCAGCCCGATCACCACCAGGCCGCGCAGGGCGTAGCGGTCGGCCTCGGCATTGCGCGGCCGCGGCAGGCGGGGCTTGAGCAGGCGCAGCTGGGCCGCGCGCTGGGCCAGGTGGCGCTGCCACAGCACGCGGCTGAGCGGATCGGAAGTGCCGGTGGCCTGGGTGTCGTGCAGCCCGGTCAGCGGCCGGTGCTCGATGCCGCTGTCGCGCTCCAGCCGACGCCGCGCCGCCAGCCCGTCGGGCAGGCGCAGCCGCCACAGCGGCCGGCTGGCGACGACCAGCGCCGCGGCGAAGGCGACCAGGATCAGGGCGTGGATCCAACCCGGCAGGTCGGGCAGCAGGTCGAAGCCGGCGAGGACGAGGAAGGCGCCGAGCACGGTGGCGACGGGCCAGGCGGCGCGCCACGCCGCCTCCCAGGCCGCAGCCAGCCACGCCAGCGCGATCTTGGCGCGCGGCTCGGCCGGCTCCGTCGACCTAGGGGCCTCCGTCGGGCTGCGGGCCACCTCTCCTCCTACGCCTCCGTCGTCAGGCCAGCCAGGGCGGCAGGCTCTCCCCGGCGACCATCTCTTCAAATGTGGGCCGTTTTCTGACGATGGCAAACCGATCTTTGTCGACCAGCACCTCCGGCACCAGCGGCCGGGTGTTGTAGGTCGAGGCCATGACGGCCCCGTAAGCCCCGGCGCCGGTGAAGGCGACCAGGTCACCCGCGGCCAGGGGCGGCAGGGGCCGGGCCTTGGCGAAGGTGTCGCTGCTTTCGCAGACCGGGCCGACCACGTCGAACTCAGCCTCGGCCACGCCTTCCGCCGGTTGGCGCAGCGGCACGATGCCGTGCCAGGCCTCGTACATCGCCGGGCGGATCAGGTCGTTCATCGCCGCGTCGAGGATGACGAAGGTCCGCGTCCGCCCGGGCTTGATGAAGATTACCCGCGACAATAGGACGCCGGCATCGCCGCAGATCGACCGGCCCGGCTCGCACATCAGATGGCAGCCGAGGTCGCCCACCGTCTCGCGCACGATGCGGGCATAGTCGGCCAAGGCCGGCGCCGGGTCGCCCTTGTAGGAGATGCCGATGCCGCCGCCGAGATCGAGCCGCTCGACCACATGGCCGGCGGCGCGCAGGTCGCGCACCAGCTCGGCCAGGCGGCGATAGGCATCGCGATAGGGCGACAGGTCGAGCAGCTGGCTGCCGATATGGGCGGCGATGCCGACCGGGCGGACGCCCGGCAGGGCCTGCGCCCGCCGATAGGCCTCGGCCGCGTCCTCGAGCTCGATGCCGAACTTGTCGCCCTTGCGGCCGGTCGAGATCTTGGTGTGGGTCTTGGCGTCGACATCGGGATTCACCCGGAAGGCGACGACCGCGTCGCGCCGCAGCCGCACCGCGACCTGGGACAAGAGCTCCAGCTCCTGCAGCGATTCGACGTTGATCTGGTGGATGCCGGCCAGCAGCGCCGCCTCCAGATCCTCCGCGGTCTTGCCGACGCCGGAGAAGACGATGCGGTCGGGCGGGCAGCCGGCGGCCAGCGCCCGCTTCATCTCGCCGGTCGAGACCACGTCTATGCCGGCGCCCTGCTGCACCAGGGTGCGAAGCACGGCGAGGTTGGAATTGGCTTTGGCGGCGAAGCAGACCGCGATCGGCAGCCCGGCCAGCGCGTCGACATAGGCGCGGTAATTCGCGACCAGCGCCGCGGTCGAATAGACATAGGCCGGCGTGCCGACCTCAGCGGCCACGGCGGCGAGATCGACGTCCTCGGCGAAGAGGGCGCCGTTGCGATAGGCGAAGGCGGTCATGAGCTCGGGTAGCCTCGTGGATAGGCGGAAGTCTTGCTGTCGGGGGCGCTGACCGAGGCCGCCTTCTTGCCGCAGGCGACGAGGCCGAAGGCCAGGGTCACGGCGAGGATAACGCGGAGAATCACAGGAAACGCTCCTTTGCGGCTTGGACGGCCTCGCGCACCCGGTCGGGCGCAGTGCCGCCAGAGCTCTTGCGGCTGGCGACCGAGGCCTCGGCGGTCAGCACGGCGTAGACGGCGTCGGTGATGCCGGCATGGACCGCCTGCATCTCGGCCAGGGGCAGGTCGGACAGGCGGCAGCCCTTGTCCTCGGCCAGCTTCACCAGATGGCCGGTGATGTGGTGCGCCTCGCGGAACGGCACGCCGAGCTGCCGCACCAGCCAGTCGGCCAGGTCGGTCGCGGTCGGGAAGCCGGCCTCGGTGGCCCGGCGCATCGCCTCGGCATTGACGGTCCAGCTCTCGACCATGCCGGTCATCGCGGCCAGGCACAGCATCAGCGTGTCGTCGGCGTCGAACACCGGCTCCTTATCCTCCTGCATGTCCTTCTGATAGGTCAGGGGCAGGCCCTTCATCACGGTCAGCAGCGCGCCGAGGCTGCCGAACACCCGGCCGGTCTTGCCGCGCACCAGCTCCGCCGCGTCCGGGTTGCGCTTCTGCGGCATGATCGACGACCCGGTCGAGAAGCCGTCGGACAGGCGCACGAAGCGGAACTGCGGCGTCGACCAGAACACGATCTCCTCCGCCAGCCGCGACAGGTGCATGGCGCAGATGCCGGCGGCGGCGAGGTAGTCGAGCGCGAAGTCGCGGTCGGAGACACTGTCGAGCGAATTGGCGGTCGGCCGGTCGAAGCCCAGCGCCTTGGCGGTCGCGTGCCGGTCGATCGGATAGGGCGTGCCGGCCAGGGCGGCGGCGCCGAGCGGGCATTCATTGGCCCGGGCGCGGGCATCGGCGACGCGGCTGCGGTCGCGGCCCAGCATCTCGACATAGGCCAGGAGGTGATGGCCGAAGGTGACCGGCTGCGCCACCTGCAGATGGGTGAAGCCGGGCAGGATGGTGTCGACGTGCAACTCGGCCTGGCCGATCAGCGCCGCCTGCAGCGCCTGCAGCCCCTGCTCCAGCCGGTCGAAGGCGTCGCGCACCCAGAGGCGGAAATCGGTCGCCACCTGGTCGTTGCGGCTGCGCGCCGTGTGCAGCCGCCCGGCGGCCGGGCCGATGATCTCGGCCAGACGCGCCTCCACATTCATGTGGATGTCCTCGAGCGAGGTCTTGAACTCGAACCTGCCGTCGGCGATCTCCTGCCCGACCTGCTGCAGGCCGCGGTCGATCGCGGCGGCATCCTCGGCGGACACGATGCCCTCCGCGGCGAGCATTGCGACATGAGCGCGCGACCCGGCGATGTCCTGCGCCCAGAGCTTGCGGTCGAAGCCGATCGAGGCGTTGATCCGCTCCATGATCGCGGCCGGGCCGGCGGCGAAGCGGCCTCCCCACATCGTGTTGGCGCCTTGGTCTGGCGTGGCGCCGGTGGCAGGCTGGGTCGGATCGGACATGGGGTGCGGACCGGATGAGGAAGAGAGCAACGATCGCCGCGGGCGTGGCCGGCCTGGCGCTGCTGCTGGCGGCGGGCGCGGCCTGGTGGACGCAGCGAGCCCCGGAGGGCCGGCCGCCCTTGGGCGGCACCGTCGCCAGCTTCGTCCTGGCCGACCGGCCTGAGCCGGCACCGGAGATTACCTTCTCCGACGCCGCGGGCAACACCCTTCGTCTCGTCGACTTCAAGGGCAAGGTGGTGCTGGTCAATCTGTGGGCGACCTGGTGCGCCCCCTGCGTCAAGGAGATGCCGGCGCTGGACCGGCTGCAGGCGAAGCTGGGGGGCGCCGACTTCACCGTGCTGGCGCTGTCGATCGACCGCGAGGGGCTGGCCAAGGTGCAGCCCTTCTTCGCCGCCAACAAGATCGGCGCGCTGGCGCCCTATCTCGACCCGGGCGGCCGGTCGCCGGCGACGTTCGGCGCCCGGGGCTTGCCGACGACGCTGCTGATCGACCGCGACGGCACTGTGGTCGGCCGCCAGGAAGGCGCCGCCGAATGGGACGACGACAGCTCGGTTGCGCTGCTGCGCTATTATCTGGATCGCGGCAAGGCCGGATCCGCGTGAGGCGGATCAGACCGGCACGGCGCCCGAATAGAGGCCCAGCAGGACCATCACGCCGTAACCCCCCACAGCACCGTCCGCAGCACCATAGCCCCCTCCCTCGCGCCGCCGGTGGCGGCATCCGATGCAGGGGAGACTACACGCTGAGTGTATCGGGGGAATGTCGGCGGGACGGCCGAACTGTATCGTCCGTATCGCGTCGGCTCAGATGGGCGTCGAGCCCATGTAGAAGCCGATCAGAACGAGTACGCCGTACACCCAGATGATCGTGCGAAGCATCATGACCTTGCCCTCGGGCTCGAGGCCCAAGATCTGTCTACGCCGCCTTCCGTGAATCGAATGTGACGGCGGTCACGGGTGCGATTCACGCTGTCGGGATGGCCGACGAAGGCCCTATATGATATACGAAGACAACGTATATCAATGGTGATGCCATGCGCGTGGCGAAATGGGGCAACAGCCTCGCGGTGCGGCTGCCTTCGGCCGTCGTCGAGGCGCTGGAGCTGAAGGAAGGCGACGAGATCGAGATCCGCATCGCCGCCGACCGCGCCTTCCTGGTCGAGCGCGACCGCAGCCGGCAGCAGGCGCTGGACCGATTGCGCCGGCTGCGACGGCCGCTGCCGCCCGGCTTCCGCTTTGATCGCGACGAAGCGAATGAGCGCTGAAGCGTTCTTCGACACCAACATCCTGCTCTACGCGATCGCCAGCGACGACCGGCGGGCCGCGACCGCCGAAGCGCTGCTGGCGGCCGGCGGCATGATCAACGTGCAGGTGCTGAACGAGTTCACGTCGGTCGCCTGGCGCAAGCTGGGCTTGTCCTGGGACGAGATCACCGAGGCGTTGTCCGCCATTCGCGCCCTCTGCGCGCCGGCGGAACCGGTCACGGTCGAGACCCATGAGGCCGCGCTGCGGATTGCGGAGCGGCAGGGCGCGAATATCTACGACGCGCTGATCATCGCCGCAGCGCTCCAGGCGAAGTGCCGGATTCTCTATTCCGAGGACATGCAGGACGGCCAGACGATCGACGGCCTGACGATCCGGAACCCGTTTCGGAGTGAGGTGCCATGACCATCCGCCCCCGCCGCTCGCTGCTCTACGTCCCCGGCTCGAACCCCCGCGCGCTGGACAAGGCGCGCACGCTGGACGCGGACGGGCTGATCCTGGACCTGGAGGACGCGGTCGCGCCGGACGCCAAGGTGGCGGCGCGCGAGCGCGTCGTGGCCGCGGTCAGCGCCGGCGGCTGGGGGCCGCGCGAGGTGCTGGTCCGCGCCAACGCCGCCGACACGCCCTGGGGCGCCGACGACCTGGCCGCCTTGGCCGGCAGTGGCGCCGACGGCGTCGTCCTGTCCAAGGTCGAACGGCCGGAGGCTGTGCAGGCGGCCGAAGCCGCCCTGACGGAGTCCGGCGCGCCAAAAGCCCTGGCGCTGTGGTGCATGATCGAAACGCCGCTCGGCGTGCTGAACGCCGCCGCCATCGCCGGGTCCTCGTCGCGCCAAGCTGGGGGCCGCTTGGCCGGGCTGATTCTCGGCACCTCGGACCTGGCCAAGGATTTGCGCGCGGCGCATGAGCCCGGGCGGCAGCCGCTGCTGACCGCGCTGGGCCTGTGCCTGCTGGCCGGCCGCGCCTACGGCCTGGCGGTGATCGACGGCGTCCATCTCGATCTCGACGACGAGGCCGGCTTCGCCGAATCGTGCCGCCAGGGCGCGGCGCTGGGCTTCGACGGCAAGTCGCTGATCCATCCGAAGACTCTCGCCGCCGCCAACGCCGCCTTCGCACCGAGCACCGAGGCGGTGGAGACCGCGCTGCGCGTGATCGCCGCCCATGCCGCGGCGCTGACGGCCGGCCAGGGCGTCACCGTGGTCGACGGCCGGCTGGTCGAGGCGCTGCATGTCAGCGATGCGGAGCGGGTGGTGGCGATGCACCGTGCCATCGCCGAACGCAGCGGCGCGTAGAGGTTCCGGCCCAATCCCGGCCAGTTGCGAATGGCTCGCATCTGCTTGAAACTATTGGCCTGTTCGTTGACTTGCTGCAGTGCGGCGCGTAAGTCACTCCCCGACCCGTTCAGGCTCGATCGCGACCCGCGCCTGATGTCCATTTGCGCATCGGAGTAAATCCGCATGTCCGCCTCCGAGGCAGTTCCTCAGAAACGGCCGAGGCCACTTTCGCCCCATCTGCAGATCTACCGTCCGCAGATCTCGAGCGCGCTTTCGATCTTCCATCGCGGCACCGGCATCGCCCTGTCCATCGGCACCCTGCTGCTGGCCTGGTGGGTGATCGCAGCGGCCGCCGGCCCCGAGGCCTTCGAGGCGGCGCAATGGTTCCTCGGCTCCTGGCTCGGCCTCCTGATGCTGTTCGGCTGGACGGCGTCGCTGTTCTACCATCTCTGCGCCGGCATCCGGCACCTGGCCTGGGACGCCGGCTGGGGCTACGACCTGCCGACCATGCACAAGAGCGGCTATGCCGTGCTGATCGCCACCGCGGTGCTGACCGTGCTGGCCTGGATCATCGGCCTGGTGGTGTGGTGATGACGACCAAGCCCGTTTCCCTGCGCAACCCGCTGGCCCATGCCCGCGGCCTCGGCTCCGCCAAGGCCGGCTTCGCCCATTGGCGCGGCCTGCGCGTCACGGCGCTGGCGCTGATCCCGCTGACCATCTGGTTCGTGATCGCGGTGATCGCGCATCTCGGGTCGCCGCTGCCGGAGGTCCGGGCCTGGCTGGCCCATCCGGTCAACGCCGCCCTGTTCATCCTGTTCATCGCCATCGGCCTGCATCACGCCGCCAATGGCCTGACCGAGGTCTATGAGGACTACGTCCACGGCCACTACACTAAGCTGGTCGCCGACCTGGCGACCAAGGGCCTGGCCCTGTTCCTGGGGGCGGCGATGACCGTCTCCATCCTCAAGATCGCCATCCTGGGATAACCCCATGCCTGCGTCCTACAGCTTCATCGATCATTTCTACGACGTGGTCGTGGTGGGCGGCGGCGGCGCCGGCCTGCGCGCCACCTTCGGCATGGCCGAGAAGGGGCTGAAGACCGCCTGCATCACCAAGGTCTTCCCGACCCGCAGCCACACCGTCGCGGCCCAGGGCGGCGTCTCCGCCGCGCTCGGCAACATGGGGCCGGACGACTGGCGCTGGCACATGTACGACACCGTCAAGGGCTCCGACTGGCTCGGCGACCAGGACGCGATCGAGTACATGTGCCGCGAGGCGATCCCGGCGATCATCGAGCTCGAGCATTACGGCATGCCCTTCAGCCGCACGGAGGAGGGCAAGATCTACCAGCGCGCCTTCGGCGGCATGACCACCGAATACGGCAAGGGCCGCGCCTACCGCACCTGCGCCGCGGCCGACCGCACCGGCCACGCCATGCTGCACACGCTGTACCAGCAGGCGCTGAAGCACGAGGCGGAGTTCTTCGTCGAGTACTTCGCCATCGACCTGATCATGGATGAGGAAGGCGCCTGCCGCGGCGTCGTCGCCTGGAACCTGGACGACGGCACGATCCATCGCTTCTTCGGCCACCAGACGGTGCTGGCGACCGGCGGCTACGGCCGCGCCTATTTCTCCTGCACCTCGGCCCACACCTGCACCGGCGACGGCGGCGCCATGGCCGCCCGGGCCGGCCTGCCGCTGCAGGACATGGAGTTCGTGCAGTTCCACCCGACCGGCATCTACGGCGCCGGCTGCCTGATCACCGAGGGCGTGCGCGGCGAGGGCGGCTACCTGACCAACAGCGAGGGCGAGCGCTTCATGGAGCGCTATGCCCCCTCGGCCAAGGACCTGGCGTCGCGCGACGTGGTCAGCCGGTCGATGACGATCGAGATCCGCGAGGGCCGCGGCGTCGGCCCGACCAAGGACCACATCCACCTGCATGTCGAGCATCTCGACGCCGACATCATCCACCACCGCCTGCCCGGCATCGCCGAGAGCGCCAAGATCTTCGCCGGCGTCGACGTGACCAAGGAGCCGATCCCGGTCCTGCCGACGGTGCACTACAACATGGGCGGCGTGCCGACCAACGTGCATTGCGAAGTGGTCAACCCGACCGCGGCCGACCCGAACCGCGTGGTGCCGGGGCTGATGGCGATCGGCGAGGCCGCCTGCGTCTCGGTGCACGGCGCCAACCGGCTGGGCTCGAACTCGTTGCTCGACCTCGTGGTGTTCGGCCGCGCCGCCGCCATCCGCTGCGCCGAGCTGATCAAGCCCGGCCAGACGCACAAGCCGGTGCCGGCCGATGCCGGCCAGTTCGCACTGAACCGGCTGGACCGCGTGCGCCATGGCAAGCAGGAGGTCCGCACCGCCGACCTGCGCCTCGAGATGCAGCGGACGATGCAGAACGACGCCGCCGTCTTCCGCACCGGCCAGACCATGGCCGAGGGCTGCGAGAAGATGGACGTCACCTGGGACAAGCAGCAGGGCCTGGGCGTCGACGACAAGTCGCTGATCTGGAACTCGGATCTGGTGGAGACGCTGGAGCTCGAGAACCTGATGATCAACGCCGTGACCACCATCCGCTCCGGCGTCAACCGCGAGGAGAGCCGCGGCGCCCATGCCCGCGAGGACTTCCCGGACCGCAACGACGTCGACTGGATGAAACACAGCGTCGTCTGGATCGACGAGGCCGGCAAGACCCGCATCGACTACCGCCCGGTCCATCTCCAGCCGATGACCAACGAAGTCCAGAGCTTCCCGCCCAAGGCGCGGGTGTACTGAGGACGACATGGCCGAATTCACCCTGCCCCGCAATTCCAAGGTCCAGCCCGGCAAGACCATCCGCGTCTCCGGCGAGATCAAGAAGCCGCGGACCTTCAAGATCTACCGCTGGGACCCGGACACCGACGAGAATCCGCGGCTCGACACCTACGAGATCGATCTGGCGCGTTGCGGGCCGATGGTCCTGGACGCGATCATCCACATCAAGAACGACATCGACTCGACCCTGACCTTCCGGCGGTCCTGCCGCGAGGGCATCTGCGGGTCCTGCGCGATGAATATCGACGGCACCAACACCCTGGCCTGCCTCAAGCCGATCGAGGAGGTCCAGGGCGACGTCAAGATCTATCCGCTGCCGCACATGCCGGTGGTGAAGGACCTGGTGCCGGAGCTGACCCACATCTACGCGCAATACGCGTCGATCAAGCCCTGGCTGCAGGCCGAAAGCCCGCCGCCGCCCGACCGCGAGCGCCGGCAGAGCCCGGAGGAGCGCGAGAAGCTGGACGGGCTGTACGAGTGCATCCTGTGCTTCTGCTGCACCACCAGCTGCCCGAGCTACTGGTGGAACGGCGACAAATATCTCGGCCCGGCGGTGCTGCTGCAGGCCTATCGCTGGATCGCCGACAGCCGGGACGAGATGACCGGCGAGCGGCTGGACGCGCTGGAGGACCCGTTCCGCCTCTATCGCTGCCACACCATCATGAACTGCACCAAGACCTGCCCGAAGGGGCTGAATCCCGCCAAGGCGATCGGCGAGATCAAGAAGCTGATGCTGGAACGGGCCGGCTGACCCCCGCGTAGCGCTGCAAGAAACGTCACAAAAAAGCGCTGGTGACCCCAGCGCTTTTTTCTTATCAACCGCCCAGTCACCCCACGGTCTGCCCACCTCACGGAGCGATCCTGCACGCAACACACTCGAGGAGTGTCCTTCTAAATGGCAAAACCCGCGCGCACACCCTTCACCGGCCGCATCCTCATGGTCGGTTTCGGCTCGATCGGCCAGGGCGTGCTGCCGCTGCTGCTGCGGCACCTGACCCTGACCCCCGACCGCGTCACCATCGTGACGGCAGAGACGAGGGGCCAGAAAGAGGCGGAACTGTACGGCGTCCGCTTCATCCATGAACCGGTCACGCGCGGCAACTACCGGACACTGCTCGAACCCCTGTTCGGCCCGGGCGACGCCCTGGTCAACCTCTCGGTCGACGTCTCCTCGGTGGCGCTGATCGAGCTGGCGCGGGAGCGCGGGGCGCTCTACATCGACACCTGCATCGAGCCCTGGCTGGGCGGCTACACCGACCCCAATCTCGGCCCGGCCGACCGGTCGAACTATGCGCTGCGCGAGGCGGCGCTGGCGCTGGGCCGCAACCCCGGCGCGCCGACGGCGGTGCTGACCCATGGCGCCAATCCCGGCCTGGTCTCGCATTTCGTCAAGCGCGCCCTGCTCAATATCGCGTCCGCGACCGGCTTCGAGCCGCCGGTGCCGGCCGACCGCGCCGGCTGGGCGGGCCTGGCCAAGACGCTGGGGGTCAAGGTGATCCATGTCGCCGAGCGCGACACCCAGGTCGCCCGTTTCCCGAAGAAGCCGGGCGAGTTCGTCAACACCTGGTCGATCGACGGCTTCGTCGGCGAGGGCTGCCAGCCGGCCGAGCTGGGCTGGGGCAGCCATGAGCGCCACTTCCCGGCCGATGGCAACCGGCATGCCGCGGGGTCGCAGGCGGCGATCTGGCTGGCCCGCCCCGGCGCCGCGACCCGGGTGCGGACCTGGACCCCGCTGGCCGGACCGATCCACGGCTTCCTGATCACCCACAACGAGGCGATCTCGCTGGCCGACTACCTGACAGTCGGGTCCGGTGCCCAGCCGGAATACCGGCCGACCGTGCACTACGCCTACCACCCGTCGGACGACGCGGTGCTGTCGGTGCATGAATTCGCCGGCCGCAACTACGAGCTGCAGCCGAACAAGCGGCTGATGATGGACGAGATCACCGAGGGCATGGACGAGCTGGGCGTCATGCTGGCCGGCCACGCCAAAGGCGCCTATTGGTACGGCTCGCGCCTGACCATCGGCGAGGCGCGCGAGCTGGCGCCGCACAACAACGCCACCAGCCTGCAGGTGACGGCGGCGGTGCTGGGCGGGCTGGTCTGGGCGATCGAGAACCCGGATCGCGGGCTGGTCGAGCCCGAGGAGATGGACCACGAGCGGGTGCTGCAGGTGGCGGCACCCTATCTCGGCGAGCTGGCCGGCGCCTTCACCGACTGGAACCCGCTGCAGGGCCGCGGCCAGCTCTTCGCCGAGGACATCGACCCGGAGGATCCCTGGCAGTTCAAGAACATCCGGGTGGTGTGACCGGCTTCCGCCCGGTCGCCGGCCTGTCCCGCGCGGAGCGGGCGCAGGTCGGCGCCCTGGTGGCCGGCCACCCGGTGTTCGCGCTGTACTGGGACGCGGCTCTCGACGCCGCCGCGGGCGACCGCAGCCGGTCGGTGCGGCTGGAGCCGGAGGGCGCCGTCCTGGGCATCGATTTCGACGGGCTGTCGGTCTACACCCCGGTCGGCAGCGTCGGCGACGCCGCCCTTCTGTCGCTGACCGCCGATCCGCGGCCTCTGGAGCTGCATCTGACGTTGGACCAGACTGAACGCCTGCGCCCAGCCTGCCGCGACAGGCTGGCGCTGGAGGACGGGCTGCGCTTCTACGCCCGGCCGCTCGCCGACCTCCCGGAGCCTGATCCGGCCTGCCGGCGGATGGGGCCTGGCGAGCTGAAGCCGCTGCGCCGCTTCTACGCCGCGCATTACCCGGCGACGGTATTCTCCGCCTGGATGCTGGAGTTGCCCTTCGTCGCGATCGTCGAGGATGGCCGCCCGGTCGCCGCCGGCGGTGTCCTCGCCCGCGCCGGAAGCCGGGCGATGATCGGCAATTTCCTGGTCGACCCCGCCCGTCGCGGCGAGGGCCTGGCCGGCCGGATAGTGTCCGGTCTGCTGGCGGCGCTCCAGACGGAGGGCGTGGCCACGGCGCTGCTGGCCACCAACGACCTGAACCCGGCCGCCTGTCGGGTCTATGAGCGCGCCGGCTTCGCCCTGATCGAGCGCCGGGTCCAGCTGGACCTGCGCGCGGCCTGACGCGCTATCGCTACAGCCCAGGGATGCGCCGCCTTGTCTGGCATTTCGCCGGGGCTTGGGTTAAGCACGCTCGCCATGCCCGATGTTGCAGCGCAAGATGACGAGCCGCTTGCCCGCTACCGCCGCCGGATCGCCGAGGGCGTGCTGCGGGCCGACCCCGCCCAGGCCACGGCGGTCGAAAGGCTGCAGCGGCTGCACCGACAGCTGCGCAGCTACACCCCGCCCGAGCCGGAGAGCAACGGCCTCTTGTCCCGCCTCGGCTTCGGCAAGAAGAAGCCGGCGATCGACCCGCCGCGCGGGCTGTACTTCTGGGGCGGCGTCGGGCGCGGCAAGTCCATGCTGATGGACCTGTTCTTCGAGACCACGCCGGTGCCGCGGAAGCGCCGGGTGCATTTCAACGCCTTCATGCTCGAGGTGCACCAGCGCATCCATGAATGGCGCCAGTCGGGCGCCGCTGCCGAAGGCGACAGCGCCGACCCGATCCCGCCGCTGGCCCGCCGCATCGCCGCCGAGGCCTGGCTGCTGTGCTTCGACGAGTTCCACGTCGTCGACATCGCCGACGCCATGATCCTGGGCCGGCTGTTCCAGGCGCTGTTCGGGCTCGGCGTCATCGTGGTCGCGACCTCGAACTGGCCGCCGGACGACCTGTACAAGGACGGGCTGCAGCGCGACCGCTTCCTGCCCTTCATCGCCATGATCAAGAAGAAGCTGGAGGTGGTGCAGCTGGACGGCGGCCGGGACTATCGGCTGGACCGGCTGCGCGGCCGGCCGGTCTACCACTCGCCGCTCGGCGCCATGGCGCACCGTGCGCTGGCCGACCTGTTCGCCGACCTGACCGACGGCGCCGAGGGCACCTCCGTCATCCTGCCCGTCCCCGGCGCCCGCACGCTGGAGGTGCCGCGCGCCGCCAAGGGCATGGCCTGGTGCGACTTCGACGCGCTGTGCGCCCGGCCGCTGGGCGCCGCCGACTACCTGACCCTGGCCGACGCCTTCCACACCGTGATCATCGAGGGCGTGCCGCGCTTCACCGAGGCCAAGCGCCATGAGATGAAGCGCTTCATCGTGCTGATCGACAGCCTGTACGAGGCCCGCCGCCGGGTGGTGATCGCGGCCGAGGTGCCGGTCACCCAACTCTATGCCGGCGACAGCCAGGCGCTGGAATTCGCCCGCACCGAGAGCCGGCTGATGGAGATGCAGTCGGCCGAATATGTCGAGGCGAGGAAGGCGGCCTGACGGCCACCACCCTCGCATCCGCGGATCTCAGGCCGGCTTGGCCGGGAAATCAGTGCTGCGGGTTACGTCTTCCCAGCGCTTCATCTCCTCAGTCAGCGCGTCGAGCTTGGTCTGGGCGCGCTGCAGGGCATCGCTTCCCAGCAGCAGGTGCAGCGGCGGATTGTCCGCGCGGACGGCCGCGAGAATGGCCCGGGCGGCCCGATCGGGATCGCCGAGCTGCTTCCCTGCCATGGAGTCGAACGCGGCCGCGCTGCGTCCGACGCTGCCCGCGTAGGCCGCGTCCTCCGCCTCGCTCTTGCGGATCGAATGCGTGGAGAGGAAATCGGTCCGGAAGGCGCCCGGCGCCACCGCGGTCACGTTGATGCCGAGGGGCGCGACCTCCTGCGCCAGGCCCACGCTCAGCCCTTCCAGCGCATGCTTCGCCGCCGCATACAGGCCGGAGCCGGGGCCGGGTGCCCGGCCCGCGATCGAGGTGATGTTGACGATGTGGCCCGAGCCCTGGGCCCGCAGATGGGGCAGGGCCGCGCGGATGATGCGGAACGGCGCGAACACATCGACGGCGAACAGCCGGGCCACGTCGGCGTCGCCGGCCTTCTCGACGGCGCCGAGCAGGCCGTAGCCCGCATTGTTGACGATCACGTCGACGCGGCCCGCCAGGGCGAAGGCCCGTTCGACGGCCGCCTCCGCCGCGGCACCGTCGGCGAGGTCGACGGTCAGGGTGTGAAGCGTCCCCGCCCCGGCCGGCAGGTCTGACACGCCGCTTCTGACGGTGCCGATGACGGTGTCCCCGCCCGCCAGCGCCGCCCTGGCCAGCGCGAGCCCGAGGCCGCGCGAAATGCCGGTGATGAACCAGGTCTTCATGAAAGGTCTCCTTGTGCGACCCCCGAGATAGGCCCAGCCACCGGTCTTCAGAATGCACGGCATCCTGACAGCGCTTGTAAGCTGGGCTTAAAAGCGGTTCATTGGGCCATGGATTCCCTGTTGTCGGGCAGCGACTACAACCAACTGCGGGCTTTCGTCGCCGTCGGCGACCTGCTCAGTTTCAGCCGGGCGGCGGAGATGCTCGGCGTCTCGCCCTCGGCCCTCAGCCAGATGGTGCGCGGCTTCGAGGAGCGCGTCGGGGTGCGGCTGCTGAACCGGACCACGCGCAGCGTGGCGCTGACCGATGCCGGCGAGAACCTGCTGCACCGGGTGCGGCCCGTGGTATCGGAGCTGAGCCAGGCGATCGGCCAGGTGCGGCGCTATCGCGAGCGCCCGGCCGGCACGGTGCGGATCCACGCCTTCCGTTCGGCCGCCGAATCCTTCATCCAGCCGATCCTGGCCGACTTCGCCCGGTCCTGCCCGGACGTCGTGCTCGACATCACCCTCGACGACGAGGTGACCGACATCGTCGCCGGCGGCTTCGATGCCGCGATCCGCATCGGCGAGGTGATCGAGCGGGACATGGTCGCGCTCCGTCTGGGCCCGGCGATGCGCCAGGTCGCGGTGGCATCCCCCGGCTATCTGGCCGCCCAGGGCCGGCCGGAGCATCCGCGCGACCTGGTGCAACACCGCTGCATCCGCTGGCGCTGGCCGGGGCGCGCCACGCCCTATGCCTGGGAGTTCTTCGAGGATGGCGGCTGGTTCTCAGTCGCGGTCGACGGCCCCCTGATCGTCAACGACAAGGAGATGGCGCGGCGCGCGGCCCTGCAGGGCATCGGCATCGCCTTCCCGGTCGAGCAGACCGTGGCCGGCGACATTGCCGCGGGCCGGCTGGTGCCGATGCTGGAACGCTGGTCCGCGACCTTTCCCGGGCTGTTCCTGTGCTATCCGCAGCAGCGCCAGATGGCCCCCGCCCTGCGCGCCTTCATCGATGCGGTGAAGGCCGCGGCCGCCGGAACAGCGCCGTCGGCGACCGCACCGGAATCCTGATCGGCCCAGCCTCAGGCCTTCATCGTCACCACGCGCTCGAAGGCGGCCAGGGTCTCGGCGCTGACATGGTGCTCGATGCCCTCGGCGTCGATCTCCGCCGCCTCGTCGCTGACCCCGATCGACTTCAGGAATTCGACCACGATACGGTGGCGCCGGCGGCACGAATCGGCCATCTCGCGCCCGGCATCGGTCAGGAAGATCGAACGGTAGGGCCGGGCGCTGACCAGCCCCTCGCGCTGCAGCCGGGCGATGGTCTTGTTCACCGTGGCATGGGCCACGCCGAACCGCTCCGCCAGCTCGACGATCCGCGCCTCGCCCTGGCTGTCGATCAGCTCGGCGATCATCTCGACATAGTCTTCGGCCGTCTCGGTCTGCCGGGCCTGGCGCACCCGGCTGAACCCCGCGGCCTGCAGCCCGGTGTCGGAAGGACGATCCTGTTCCGTCATCTCTCGTCTGTCCTTCGGAGCCGAATGCCTTCCGGCTCCATTGCTGAATCGGGGTCGCGGTGCTGCGGTCCCTCAAGGCCGGCGCGGTTGCGGCGCATCATACCGGCAGGCCGGAAAATGACAAGGTGATGACGCTTGCCAAGAATGTAGCCGTGGCTACATTATACAGGACGGGGAGATCGAATCGGCAAACGACCTTCGGCCGCTGCGCGGCAGCGGAGAGAAACGAGCGCGGATGATGAGAAGCGACATCGCGGCCCAGGACATTGCCCAGCAAGGCAGCGCCGCCGGTTCCGGCTGGCGCACGAATCCCACGGCCCCCAGCCTGCCCGAGGCGCACCGCAGCATCGCGGTGCCGGTCGGCGTAGGCTGGCTGCGCAAGCTGTTCGCCTTCGTGGGCCCCGGCTATCTCGTCGCCGTCGGCTACATGGATCCGGGCAACTGGGCGACCGACCTGGCCGGCGGCTCGGCCTTCGGCTACACGCTGTTGTCGGTCATCCTGCTGTCGAACGTGATGGCGATCCTGCTGCAGGCGCTGTCGGCCAAGCTGGGCATCGTCACCGGGCGCGACCTGGCCCAGGCCTGCCGCGACCATTATCCCAAGCCCGTCGCCATGGCCCTGTGGTTCCTGTGCGAGGTCGCGATCGTCGCCTGCGACCTGGCCGAGGTGATCGGCACCGCGATCGCGCTGCAGCTGCTGTTCGGCATCCCGCTGCTGTGGGGCGTGGTGCTGACCGCGCTCGACGTCATGGTGGTGCTGTACCTGCAGAACCGCGGCTTCCGGCATCTCGAGGCCTTCATCATCGGCCTGATGCTGGTGATCGGCCTCTGCTTCGCGGTCGAGCTGATCCTGGCCCAGCCGGCGATCGCCGAGATCGCCCGCGGCTTCATCCCCTCGCCCGAGATCGTCACCAACCCGGAGATGCTGTACATCGCCATCGGCATCATCGGGGCGACGGTGATGCCGCATAACCTCTATCTGCACTCCTCGATCGTGCAGACCCGGGCCTATGACCGGACCGAGACCGGCAAGCGCGAGGCGATCCGCTTCGCCACCATCGATTCGACCGTGGCGCTGATGGTCGCGCTGTTCATCAACGCCGCGATCCTGATCCTGGCCGCCGCCACCTTCCACACCGCCGGCCGCACCGACGTGGCCGAGATCCAGGACGCCTACCAGCTGCTGACGCCGATGCTGGGCGTCGGCATCGCCAGCACGCTGTTCGCGGTGGCGCTGCTCGCCTCCGGCCAGAACTCGACCATCACCGCCACCCTGGCCGGGCAGATCGTGATGGAGGGCTTCCTCTCGATCCGGCTGAAGCCTTGGCTGCGGCGGCTGATCACCCGCGGCATCGCCATCGTGCCGACGGTGATCGTCACCGCCCTTTACGGCGAGAGCGGCACCGCCCAGTTGCTGGTGCTGAGCCAGGTGGTGCTGAGCCTGCAGTTGCCCTTCGCCGTGGTGCCGCTGGTCGCCTTCACCAGCGACCGGGCCAAGATGGGCGGCTTCGCCAACCCGGCCTGGCTGAAATGGACGGCCTGGCTGGTCTCGGCGGTGATCATCGTGCTGAACGTCAAGCTGCTGTTCGACTGGGTCACCGGGGCGTAAGCAGCCGCGCCAAGACCTGGTCGAGGCCGTCCGGCAGCGCCAGGCCGAACACCTCGGCCAGCACGGACTTCACCTCGGCGGCATCCGCGAGGGTCCGGCGTTCGGTGCCGCCGTCCAGCCGGTGCACGGCGTAGTCGGCGTTGCGCAGGGCGTGGCGGGCCCCCGGCTGTGCCCAGGCGGCGATCAGGCCGGTGACGAAATGCGAGCCCGGATGGGTGGCGAGGTACCAGTTGGCCGCCTCGTAATCGACCGGCCACTGCTCCTGCAGGTCGAAGCGGTACAGCGACCGCCACTCCTCCCCCGTCTTCGCCTGCAGCTTGAGGTCGCGGTCGACCGGAACCAGCCGGAAGGGCTCGTGCGGCGTCGGCTGCTCGATCCCGGGCTCGAGGCGCAGCACGCCGGTCAGGGTCTGGCCGCCGAAGCCGACATCGACGATGCGCGGCCCGTCGTCGAGCACGACCTGCAGCAGCATGTGGCTGCGCGGGCTGACATGGTCCTCCGCCTGGCCCCACAGCACCCTCGCCGTGTGGGCGATCACCCGGAAGCCGAGGGCGAGCAGCGCCTGGCGCAGCAGCAGGTTCTGCTCGAAGCAGTAGCCGCCGCGGCCGCCCTGCACCAGCTTGCGTTGCAGCGCGGCGGGGTCGAGCAGCGGCGGGCGGTCCAGGACCGGGTCGAGATTCTCGAACGGGATGGTGCAGGCGTGGCGGAAGACCAGCGCCTGCAGCGTCGCGAGGTCCGGCGCCACCGGCCCGTCATGGCCGATGCGGCGCAGATAGGCGTCGAGATCGAAGCTGTCGGTCATGGCGGCCCTCCCCCTCTCCGCGGCGCGGAGGGAGGAGAGCCTAACCCGATGTCGTCAGATGACGAAGTCGATGCCGGGCGGGACCGGGATCGAGTGGTCCATGGTGAGGGCGGGCAGCGGCTCCGAACACGAGCCGACGATGCGGGCGGGGTTGCCCACCGCGGTCCGGTGCGGCGGCACGGCGGTCAGCACCACGCTGCCGGCGCCGATCTTGGCGCCCTCGCCGATCTCGATGTTGCCGAGGATCTTGGCGCCGGCGCCGATCAGCACGCCGTCGCGCACCTTGGGATGGCGGTCGCCGCTTTCCTTGCCGGTGCCGCCGAGGGTGACGCCGTGCAGGATCGAGACGTCGTTCCCGACCACCGCAGTCTCGCCGATGACGACGCCGGTGCCGTGGTCGATCAGCAGCCCCCAGCCGATCCGGGCGGCCGGGTGGATGTCGACCGCGAGGCTCTCGGACACCCGGCTCTGCAGGAAGCTGGCGAGCGCATGGCGCCCCTGGCCGAGCAGCCAGTGGCCGACCCGGTGCCATTGCAGCGCGTGGAAGCCCTTGAAGAACAGGAACGGTGTCAGGTGGTTGCGCGCCGCCGGGTCGCGGTCCTTGATGGCGTCGAGGTCGAGCACGGCGTGGGCCGCGATCGCCGGGTCGGCCCGCATCGCCTCGGTCGCCAGCGCCAGCAGCCGGTCGTGGCAGGCGGTGTCGCATTCCAGCTTGGTGGCCAGCAGGCGGGCGAGCGCATCGCTGAAATCGGCGGCGCCGAGCACGATGCGTTCGACGACCGGCGCCAGGATCGGCTCCTGCCGCGCCAGGACGGCGGCGGAGTCGCGCATCAACGCGAACACCTCGGCGTTCCTGTCGAACGCGATCGCGTCGGCCTTCCGCGCCAGGGCGGTGTCGGGCATGAGCCTCTTCCCCTTTGCCGGGCCGGGCGGCGGGGAGCAGCGCCCGGCAAAAATGACCACTGAAATGAGATAAGACTTCCCTCGCGGCTTGTCATCAGCGGAGATAAATTCTTTGGTATTACGAAAATTATGTGATTATATTTTATTTCAACAAAATATTTTCGGTATCACAAGGCTCCGATCTCCGTTCGGGGCTCGCAATGGCGGGTCGGTATCTCGTAGGGTCGCCTCGAACGCTGACCCGGAGAATTGCCAAATGCCCGTCGCCGTCTTCGCCTCGGCCACCGACGACCCCGCCCAGTGGCTTCCGGCGCTGCGCGCGGCGATGCCGGCGCTGGAGGTGCGGGTCTGGCCCGAGATCGGCGACCCGGCCGAGATCGACTACGCCATCGTCTGGAAGCCGCCGGCCGGAATGCTGGCGGGGCTGCCCAACCTCAAGGTGATCTATTCGCTCGGCGCCGGCATCGACGCCATGCTGCGCGACCCGACCCTGCCGGCCGACGTGCCACTGGTGCGCATGGTCGATCTCAGCCTGACCGAGGGCATGGTCGAGTTCGTGGCCGAGCAGGTGCTGGCGATCCACCGCCAGGCCCGGACCTACCGCGCCCAGCAGGCCGCCGGGGTGTGGGCGCAGCACGACCAGCGACTGGCGCGCGACGTCACCGTCGGCATCCTTGGCCTCGGCACGCTGGGCGGTGCCGTGGCGCGGGCACTGAAGGCGCTGAACTTCCAGGTGGCGGGCTGGAGCCGCACGCCCAAGGCGGCCGAGGGGGTGGAGGGCTTCGCCGGCGCGGCGCAGCTCGACGCCTTCCTGGCGCAATCCGAGACCCTGGTCTGCCTGCTCCCGCTGACGGCGGAGACCGAGAACATCCTCGACCGCCGGCTGTTCGCCGCCCTGCCGCGCGGCGCCTGGGTGATCAATGCCGGGCGCGGCCATCACCTGGTCGATGCCGACCTGATCGCGGCGCTCGATTCCGGCCATCTCGCCGGCGCGGTGCTGGACGTGTTCCGGACCGAGCCGCTACCGGACGACCACCCGTTCTGGATCCATCCGAAGGTCGTGCTGACCCCGCACGTCGCCGCCAACAACAACGCCAAGTATGCGACGCTGCGCCTGGCCGAACAGATCGCCCGCTTCGAGCGCGGCGAGCCGATGGAGGATGTGGTCGACCGGTCGCGGGGGTATTAGAATAGGACCGTGAAGGATCGCCCCCTATCAGAAGCGCAACTGCGCTCCATGCGAGAGCACGACGCTTGGTTTCACGCCGAGGTCGAGCAGGGTATGCGCGAGGCCGACGATCCCAGCAAAAAGCGCATCCCGCAGGAGGATGTCTCGGCGAGGTGGCGCCGGGAACGCGCCGCGCAGGTGAAGTGTGCCGGCAAGCGAGAGGGATAAGGGTCAAGGGCTGCGGACCGCGTATCGCCGCCCCTCCCTTTCGTCGTCATTCCCGCGAAAGCGGGAATCTCATCCCGAGTCGACACCGAGGAGATCCCCGCCTTCGCGGGGATGACGAAACAGGGTTTTGGCTTTGAGAGCCGCAGACGGGGACTTACCGCTCGAACCGCCGCACCGCGACGATCCCCCTGCCCTCCTCCGTCGTGACGCGGGCCGCGACCTCGCGCACCGGGTCGAGCGAGACGCAGGCGGCCCGGACATTGGCGTGGATCAGGGTCTCGCCGTCGACCATCAGACCGACATGGCCGGGGAAATAGACCAGGTCGCCGCGCCGCAGCCCGGCGCCCTCATCCGTCCCGACCAGCGTCGCCGCGGTCTGCACCTGGCGGTAGGTGTCGCGCTCGATGACATGGCCGGCCGCGGCGCAGGCGAGCTGGACCAGGCCGGAGCAGTCGATGCCGAGGCTGGAGCGGCCGCCCCAGAGATAGGGCACGCCGAGGAAGCGCTGCGCCGTCGCCACCGCGTCGGGCTCGACCGCGTCGAGCGGCCCGAGCGCCACCTCCGGCAGCCAGCCGCCCGGCTCACCGGCCTCGCGGATCCGGGCATAGCCCTTCTCGGTCTCCACCACCTCGACCGGGCTGCGGAAGCTCAGCGCGCGGACCGGCGGACGCTTGAAGTCCGGCCCCGGATAGAGGAAGGCGCGGAAGGCCCGGACCCGGTGGGTCGGCGCCGCGATCCGGTCGGACAGGGCCGCCGCCTCGACATAGCCGACATAGCCGTCGGTCGCGAGCTGGCCCCAGGCCCAGCCGTCCCTGACCTCGTAGACCGTGATGGTCTCGCCATGCAGCATCTCGGTCGCCTGGCCGCGCGCCGCGTCGGGCGCCGCGCGCATCGGCACGATGCCGCGGACCGCCTGGTGCAGCGTGCCGGCGGCATAGCGCTCCGCCGGATGGACGCCGCGCAGGCTCTCGGCCGCCAGGTCCGGCCGCCAGGGCACCAGGTTGCGGTCGATCTCGCTCACGCCGCCGCGCCGATCATGCTGGCGGCCTGGCGCACCAGATCGGCGAAGCCGTCGAGATAGGCCTGGCCGGCCTCGGTCCGCTCGATCAGCACGTTGCGCCGGTCGGCCGGGTCGACGGTGCGGCGGGTCAGGCTGAGCTCGCCCAGCCGGTCGAGCGCGCGGGTCACCGCCGGCTTGGAGATCTGCAGGGTCGAGGACAGGCCGCGCACCGTGTGCGGCGCCGGGGTCAGGTAGATGGTGAGCAAGAGCGCGATCTGCCGCGACGACAGGTCCGGCGCCTCGCGCCGGACCGCCGCGGTCAGGGCGTGGCGCCACAGCTCCAACGCCTGAAGCGAGGTCAGCGCGACGGTCATGCCGCTTTCGTCCCCGGCGACGGCGATACGGTCGATCGAATCAGCGCCGGCCTCCAAACCGCTCCTCCAGCAGGGCGTAGACGGCCCGCATCGTCATCGCCTCGCCGCCCTTCGGCCGGCCCGGACGGTCGGCGCCGTTCCAGGCGTAGAGGTCGATATGCACCCACGGCACGCCCGGGGCCACGAAGCGCTCGAGGAACAGGGCCGCGGTGATGGCCCCGCCGAAACGCGTGTCGGGGGCGTTGTTGATGTCGGCGATGCCGGATTTCAGCAGCCGGTTGTAGGGCTGCCACAGCGGCAGGCGCCACAGCGGGTCCTCGACCCGGCGCGACGCCGCGGCCAACGCGTCGGCGGTGGCGTCGTGATTCGAGAACATCGCCGGCACGTCGGTACCGAGCGCGACCCGGGCGGCGCCGGTCAGGGTGGCGAAGTCGACGATGATCTCGGGCGTCTCCGACGACGCCTCCTCCAGCGCGTCGCACAGCACCAGCCGCCCCTCGGCGTCGGTGTTGCCGATCTCGACCGTCAGCCCCTTGCGGCTGCGATAGACGTCCATCGGCCGGAAGGCGTCGCCGGACACCGCATTCTCGACCGCCGGCACCAGCACGCGCAGCCGCACCGGCAGCTGCGCCATCATCACCATGCGGGCGACGCCGAGGGCATGGGCGGCGCCGCCCATGTCCTTCTTCATCAGCAGCATGTTGCCGGCATCCTTGAGGTCGAGGCCGCCCGAATCGAAGACGACGCCCTTGCCGACCAGCGTCACCTTCGGTGCCGACGGGTCGCCCCAGGTGATGTCGATCAGCCGCGGCGCCCGGCTGGAGGCGCGGCCGACGGCGTGGATCATCGGATAGTTGCGGGACAGCAGCTCGTCGCCGGTGATGACGCTGAAGCGGGCGCCGAACTCCTTGGCCAGCGCTTCGGCCGCCGCGGCCAGCTCGGCCGGGCCGAGGTCGTTGGCCGGGGTGTTGACCAGGTCGCGCACCAGCGCGGTGGCGCTGGCCGTGCGCTCGACCGCGGCGCGGTCGGCGGCCCGCGGCCAGACCAGCCTGGCCGACACCCGCTCCGGCCCCTTGTAGCGGCCGTAATGATAGCCGCCGTGCGCCCAGCCGAGGGCGGCGGCGGTGGCGGTCGCCGGCTCGGCCGAATCATCCAGCGCGTAGGTGCCGACCGGCAGCCCGGTCGGCAGGCCGGCGAAGGCCCAAGGGTCGGCCGCGGAATCGATTCCCACCAGGATCGCATCGACCCGCCCGCCCTCTCCCGGCAGCGCCAGGGTGCGGCCCGATTCCGCGGCGAAGCCGTTGGCCTCGGCCCAGGCCCGCTGCGCCGGCGTCGCGGCGGCGCGCCAGCCCTCCAGCGCGGCCTTGCTGAGCGGGATCAGAGAGACGGTCTCTCCCTCGGCGGCATCGACCAGATTCGGCAGCACGGCGCAGGCCTTCTTGCGTTCGGAAACTCGGGGCGGCACACCATGCTCCAGCCCGTTTCCCTTGCCAACCCCTCAGCCGGATCGGACCGCCATGCGCCTCGTCATCGGCAACAAGCGCTACTCCTCCTGGTCGCTGCGGCCGTGGCTGGCCCTGGCACATCACGGCATCGCCTTCGAGGAGATCCTGATCCCGCTCTACCGCGACGGGTCGAAGGAAGCGATCCTGCACCATTCGCCGAGCGGCAAGGTGCCGACCCTGATCGACGGCGGAACCACGGTCTGGGACAGCCTGGCGATCCTCGAATATCTGGCCGAGCGGTTCCCGGAGCTGGCGCTGTGGCCGAGCGAGCCGGCACGGCGGGCGCTGGCGCGGTCGATCGCGGCGGAGATGCACAGCGGCTTCTCAGGCCTGCGCAACGAGCTGCCGATGGACCTGGCGCCGGTCGACCCAGGCCAGGCCCGCAGCGACGCGGCCGAGGCCGACATCGCCCGCGTCGCCGCGATCTGGCGGCAGTGCCGCGAGGCGGCCGGCACCGAAGGCCCGTTCCTGTTCGGCGCCTTCGGCGCGGCCGACTGCATGTACGCGCCGGTCGTGCTGCGATTCGACCGCTACCGGGTGCCGCTCGACCCCACCTGCCGCGCCTATGCCGACGCGGTCCTGGCCCTGCCGGCGATGCGGCGCTGGGTCGAGGCGGGGATGGCCGAGCCTTGGGTGCTCACCTTTTAGAGCGGGATGGTACGCCCGCGCATTCGGGCACGGTCAGACAGGATGCCGAACGTCCTCACGCGTTGCCTCTTCCGCCTGGCGGGAGAGGTCGGGCTCGCGCAGCGAGACCGGGTGAGGGCCGGTCCCGGCCTCGACAAAATCCCCTCACCCGGAGCCGCTTCGCGTCTCCGACCTCTCCCGTAAACGGGAGAGGCAAAAAATCAGCTCCTTCGTTCGATAGGCTGATTGATCCGGCCCAAAATCATCCGGCTCCAACCCCCGGCTAGCCCCGGCCGATGTCGCCGACCTCGTAGGGCGTGGTCTGGTAGATCTGGTTGATCCAGTTGCCGAACAGCAGATGGGCGTGGCTGCGCCACCGATTCTGGGGCCGCAGGCGCGGGTCGTTCTGCGGGAAATAGTCATGCGGGACGGCGATGGATTTGCCGGCGGCGACGTCGCGGGCATATTCGTCGCCCAGCGTGTCGGTGTCGTACTCGACATGGTTGAACATGTGCAGCGACCGGCGGGCCGGGTCGTCCAGCAGGCACAGCCCGGCCTGGTCCGACTCCATCAGCACCTTCATCCCGCTTTCGGGCGGGATGTCCTCGCGCCGCGTCTCGGTCCAGCGCGACACGGGAATGGTGAAATCGTCCGAGAAGCCGCGCAGATAGGGCGAGGCCGGCTCGATGATGCGGTGGCGGTACACGCCGAACATCTTTCGCGGCAGCGCATATTTCGGGACGCCGTGGAAATGATGCACGGCCGCCTGGGCGCCCCAGCAGATGTTGAAGCAGCCATGGGCGTTGGTCTGCGTCCAGTCGAAGATTCGGCGCAGCTCGTCCCAGTAGGTCACCTGCTCGAACGGCATGGTCTCGACCGGCGCGCCGGTGACGATGAAGCCGTCGAACTTCTCGGTCCGGACGTCCTCCCAGTCGCGGTAGAAGGACAGGATGTGGTCGCTGGGCGTGTTGCGCGGGACGTGGTTGGTCATCTTGACCAGCGTCAGCTCGACCTGCAGCGGCGAGGCGCCGAGCAGCCGGGCGAACTGGGTCTCGGTCTTGACCTTGTTCGGCATCAGGTTCAGCAGGCCGATCCGCATCGGCCGGATGTCCTGCCGCACCGCCTGCGCCTCGAGCATGACCATGACCCCTTCCGCTTCGAGCACGGACCGGGCGGGCAGGTCGTTCGGAATCTTGATCGGCATTCGGTTCTGTTCCGCGTGTCGTGAGCAGGACCGAATTGTGGATGGACCCGTTTGGTTGTCGGTTCGACCACATCCCCCCTCGCGGGGGCGCCACCTTGCTCGGGAAGCAGGTTGGCGTCGGGCAGTGCCCAACTCCTGATGTGCCGCAAGTTCTACGGGGTCCGCCCGCCCATTTCAACTGGGCATATTTCAACTGGATGAATGCGCGGCGACGTCCGGTCCGCCGCGCTTCGGCTCAGGGCTTCGCCTGGGTCGGCAGGCTCAGCACCGCGTGCTCGGCGTAATAGCGGGCGGCGCCGGGATGCAGCGGCACGCCCAGGCCGCGCGCGGCGCCGTCGATCGAGACCTCCTTGCCGCGCGGATGGCCCGCCGCCAGCAGGTCCAGGGTCGATTTCTGCCACAGGGCGCGGGTGATCTCGTAGACCGTGGGCTCGGCGATCCGCTCCGCCACCAGCCAGATCGCCCCGACCGACAGGGCCGGCACCTCTGCGGCGACACCGTCATAGAGGCCGGCGGGGATCGCTTCCTGGGCGAAGAACGGTACCTTGGCGATCAGCGCCTCGGCCTCCGGCCCCGCGATCGGCAGCAGCCGGATCGGCCGCCGCCGCGCCAGGTCGGCGATCACCCCGAGCGGCGGCCCGCCGGTCATCACCATGGCGTCGAGCCCGCCTTCGGCCAGCAGGTCGGCGGAGGGCTCCGGCCGCTCATACACCTCGGTCACATCCGTCTGCTTCAGGCCGTAGGCGGCCAGGATCAGGCGGATGTCGTAGATCGTGCCGGAGCCTTCGGCGCCGACCGAGACGCGCCTGCCCTTGAGATCCGCCACCGACTGCACCGGGCTGTCCGCCGGCACCACGACATGGACGAATTCGGAGAACAGATGGGCGATGGCGCGCAGGCTGGTCACCGGCGGCTCGCCGGCGAACGGTCCCTCGCCGGCATAAGCGGCGAAGGCGACGTCGGACTGGGCCAGGCCGGAATCGAACTCGCCATTCTGGATCCGCCGGATGTTGTCGATCGAGCCGGCGCTGGCCTGGGCCACCGCGATCAGGCCGGAGACGCCGCAGCTGCCGCCGGCGCTGCCGCAGGGCGGCAGGCCCGGGGGACCGGAGATGGCACCGGCGATGATGCCGCCGATCGGGAAATAGGTGCCGCCGGTGGTGCCGGTGCCAATCCGGAAGAACACCGGGTCCTGCGCCTGCGCTCGTCGCGCGCCGCCGATCCCAGCGGCGGCCAGGCCGACGGCGGGAAGCATGGTCAGCAGGCAGCGGCGGGTGAGCGGCATGGCGGTTCCCCTCAGGCGGCGTCGCGCAGGGTGGGCGGCGTCTCGTCCGGCGCGCGCGGGTCGAGCTCGGCCGCCACCGGCGTCGTCATCGGCGCCACCGAGACGAAGCTGCCCTGCTCCTGGTTCGGCTTCGCCGCGCGGCGGGTCATGCGGTAGACGGTGAACAGCGCCAGCAGCGCCGCGACCGAGCCGGTCCAGACGAACAGCCCGTCGGGGCCCAGGAGCTGCATCACCCGCGACGCCGCGATCGGCCCGACCACCGCGCCGGTGCCGTAGCACAGCAGCAGGCCGGCGGCGGCCGGCACCAGCTGCTCCGGCGTCATGAAGTCGTTCGCGTGGCTGAGGCTGAGCGGATAGATGGTGTAGGACAGCCCGCCGAAGGCGGCGAGCAGCACCAGCAGCAGCGTCATCGAGGTGCCGCCGAACAGCGCCAGCGCGGCGCTGATCAGGGCCAGCGCGATGGTGATGCCGAGGAACACCTGGCGCCGGTCGAAGCGGTCGGACAGCCGGCCCACCGGGTATTGCAGCAGGAACCCGGCGAAGATCGCCGTCATCATGAAGCTGGCGATCCAGTCCGGCGACGGGTCGATGGTGCGGGCATAGACCGGCCCCATGCCGGAGAAGGCGGCGCTGATCAGCCCGACCGAGACGCAGCCGGCGACGCCGAGCGGCGAGATCGCGATCAAGGCGCGCAGGCCGAAGCGCTTGACCTTGATCACCGGAGGCGTCTCGACCGGGGTCAGCGACAGCGGCACCAGCGACAGCGAGATCAGCATCGCCACCACCGAGAACAGGGCGAAGCTGGCCGGGTCCATGATCGTCAGCCAGGGCTGCGACAGGCCGAAGGCGGTGTAGTTCACCGCCATGTAGGAGGACATCACCCGGCCGCGCACGGCGTTCACCGCGCGGGCGTTCAGCCAGCTCTCGATGATGGTGAACAGCACCGCCATGCTGATGCCGGTGACGAAGCGCAGCGCCGCCCAGACGATCGGATCGAGCCACAGCGCGTGCAGCAGCGCCACGACCGAGGCGATCGCGGCGAAGGCGGCGAAGGTGCGGATATGGCCGACCAGCAGCACGATCCGCGGGCAGATCAGGGTGCCGAGGGCGAAGCCGCCGGAATAGAAGGCCAGCACCAGCCCGATAGTGCCGACATCGATGCCGTCGAGGTCCATACGCACCGCGACCAGCGTGCCGAACAGCCCGTTGCCCATGATCATGATGGCGGCGCTGAACAGCAGCGGCGCCACGGCCAGGAGGACCGAGCCGAGGGAGGGCGGCGGAGAGGCGGAATCGGTGGCGGCCATCAGGTCCGTTCTAGGTCGGCCGAAGGGCCGGGACCAGCGAAGATTCGTGACCATTTCAGGGCAGGCCGGCGCGATCGGCCCGGCCTGCAGATAAGATGGATCGGACGGGCGGGCGGACCAGCCCCCCGCCGCCCCGGGCGGTGCCGATCAGCCGCCGCGCTTCGGCCGGTAGAAGACGTGGTCGCCGATCGAGGCGGTGCGGCGGAAGCGGTTGACCCAGGCCGGCATGCCGCGGCCCAGCGCCCGCATCGCCGCCGGGGCGAAGAAATACTGGGCGCCGTCGGTCGGGTCGTCGGCGAAATAGCCGTCCAGCATCTGCCAGACCACCAGGCGCGCGGTGCGCTGCAGGATCTCGTCCTGGGCGCTGAGCGGCTGCGGGAACTGCGGCATGGCGCCGGCGCGCACGGCCTTGGCGAAGGCGCGGAAGCGCGGACGCGACAGCGGCTCGAACTGGCCGGGGTCGGCCAGCACCTCGCAGGGCGTGTCGCCGAAATCATTGGCCACGGCGATGCGGTTCATCACCACCCAGACCACCGCCGCCATGCCGCGCGTGCCCTGGTTGCCGGCCTCTGTATAGGCGGTAAAGGCGAGGCAGCGCAGCGCG
>NZ_VCCH02000418.1 GCF_005938675.2 Mycobacterium sp. KBS0706 | reverse complement strand
TGGTTGCGGTAGAGTCGAGATGTGGCGCGGTGGCTTTAGGCTCGAACATATCTGTTCCCGCCTCTTTCGTCTGGCGGTGCCTCACTGGTTCGACCATGGCTCCGTTTCCACATCCCGCTCATCGAACCGGACATGCAGATCTCCCGCATCCGGCTCTCGGACAAGACTCACGCTTTCGTCCACGGCACGTCGTGCCCAAGCCTGTTCAGACGCACGAGCCCGTAATGCCCGTAGAGGTGCGAGAGTGGATAACTCCCACGCCGTTGCCGTCTG
>NZ_VCCH02000417.1 GCF_005938675.2 Mycobacterium sp. KBS0706 | reverse complement strand
ATTGATCCGCTCCAAGGGCAGCTTGTGCGTGATCATCGGGTCGATCTCGATCTTCCCCGACATGTACCAGTCGACGATCTTCGGCACGTCGGTCCGGCCCCGCGCCCCGCCGAAGGCCGTGCCCTTCCACACCCGGCCGGTCACCAGCTGGAACGGACGGGTCGAGATCTCCTGCCCCGCCCCGGCCACGCCGATCACGATGCTCTGGCCCCAGCCCCGGTGCGAGGCCTCCAGCGCCGCCCGCATCACCTTGGTGTTGCCGGTGCAGTCGAAGGTGTAGTCGGCGCCC
>NZ_VCCH02000416.1 GCF_005938675.2 Mycobacterium sp. KBS0706 | reverse complement strand
GTTGATCCGCTCCAGCGGCAGCTTGTGCGTGATCATCGGGTCGATCTCGATCTTGCCCGACATGTACCAGTCGACGATCTTCGGCACGTCGGTCCGGCCCCGCGCACCGCCGAAGGCCGTGCCCTTCCACACCCGGCCGGTCACCAGCTGGAACGGACGGGTCGAGATCTCCTGCCCCGCACCGGCCACGCCGATCACGATGCTCTGGCCCCAGCCGCGATGGCTGCTCTCCAGCGCCGCCCGCATCACCTTGGTGTTGCCGGTGCAGTCGAAGGTGTAGTCCGCCCCG
>NZ_VCCH02000415.1 GCF_005938675.2 Mycobacterium sp. KBS0706 | reverse complement strand
TCTGAACCCGGTGCCGGAGGGTGTGTCGGGCGAGCTCTACATCGCCGGGGTGAACCTGGCGCGGGGGTATCTCGGCCGACCGGACCTGACGGCGGACCGGTTCGTGCCGGATCCGAACGGTCCATCGGGCAGCCGGATGTACCACTCGGGCGACCTGGTGCGGCGTCGGCCGGACGGGGCGATCGAGTATCTCGGCCGGCTGGACCATCAGGTGAAGCTGCGGGGCCTGCGGATCGAGCTCGGCGAGATCGAGGCCGCGCTACGCTCCCATGCCGGCATCCGGGATGCGGTGGTGGT
>NZ_VCCH02000414.1 GCF_005938675.2 Mycobacterium sp. KBS0706 | reverse complement strand
ACCCCCAAGGACGCAACGAGCCAGCCAGCCGACACTTCGTCGATGTCATCCCCGGGCCAGACGCTCGACGCCGCGGTCCGGACCGATGCTCCTGCCGGAAGCACGCACCAGATCCAGTATCCTTCTCCCAGGCCCGACCGGATGCGGCTATGGCTCGGCGTGTTCGGAACCGCACTTCTGGCGGCGCTTCTGGTGCCCGGCCTCCTGTGGCGCACGGGCGCGCTTCCGTGGCTGACCACCGGGACCGAGACAGCCAGGCCGCATGGGCCCGCCGTGGTCGTCACCCTGCTGCAGGAAA
>NZ_VCCH02000413.1 GCF_005938675.2 Mycobacterium sp. KBS0706 | reverse complement strand
CGTCTCCCGGTCGAACAGGTCCGTGCTGTATTCCAGCATTCCTTCCAGCCCAGCCTCCCGGCCCTCCGGATCGAGCCGCTCCCACAGGTTGAAAAGGAGGTCGAACCGCGACATCCCGGTCTCCGCCGTCCTCGCCGTCACCTCCAGCCCGGGAAATTCGAAAGCTGCCTGGTCGGTGTTCTGGAAGGCGAGCATGACCTGGAACAGGGGATGGCGTCCGAGCGACCGCGTGGGATTGAGGGCTTCGACCAGGCGCTCGAACGGCAGGTCCTGATGCGCATAGGCCGACAGGTCCCAGT
>NZ_VCCH02000412.1 GCF_005938675.2 Mycobacterium sp. KBS0706 | reverse complement strand
GGCGCCGAACGAGCCCGGTGTCTCGGTCAGCGCCACCGCGGCGGCGACGATGGCGTTCCAGCGCTCGCCCAGATCGGCGCCGATGCCCTCATCCAGCAGCCGCTGCACATCGTCGCCGCGCCTGGAATGCACGGTGGCGAAGCGGGAATGGACCGAGGCGCAGTAGATACAGCCGTTTAAACGAGAGGTCGCGGTCGCCGCCAGCTCGCGCTCCGCCCGCGGCAGGCCGCCCTCGGGGTTGTAGAAGATGTCCTTGTCGGTCCTGGTCCGCGCCTGCAGCACGTCCGGGTCGCGCACCAG
>NZ_VCCH02000411.1 GCF_005938675.2 Mycobacterium sp. KBS0706 | reverse complement strand
CACTCCGAACGAAGCCGGCGTCTCGGTCAGCGCCACCGAGGCGGCGACGATGGCGTTCCAGCGCTCGCCGAGATCGGCGCCGACGCCCTCGTCCAGCAGCCGCTGCACGTCGTCGCCGCGCTTGGAATGCACGGTGGCGAAGCGGGAATGGACCGAGGCGCAGTAGATACAGCCGTTTAAACGCGAGGTGGCGGTGGCCGCCAGTTCGCGCTCCGCCCGCGGCAGGCCGCCCTCGGAGTTGTAGAAGATGTCCTTGTCGGTCTTGGTGCGGGCCTGCAGCACGTCCGGATCGCGCACCAA
>NZ_VCCH02000410.1 GCF_005938675.2 Mycobacterium sp. KBS0706 | reverse complement strand
TCGGTCACGGCGCGACCGCCGGTGCGAACGTGGGCGACGTCGCCCTCGGCTCCGGCAGCACCACTGCGGCCGTGGTCGGCACCACCAGCACCAAGATCGCCGGCACCACCTATAACTTCGCCGGCACCACCCCGACCTCGACGGTCAGTGTCGGCGCGGTGGGCGCGGAGCGCACGATCACCAATGTCGCGGCGGGCCGGATCGCAGTCGACTCCACCGACGCGGTGAACGGCAGCCAGCTCTTCGCCACCAACACCTCGGTCGACACGCTGAACACCAAGGTCGACAACATCAACAACGGC
>NZ_VCCH02000409.1 GCF_005938675.2 Mycobacterium sp. KBS0706 | reverse complement strand
GTCTTCGTCCTGGTAGAGGTCCTCGACCCGCTCCTCGAGCTCGGCCTCGAGCTCCGCGACCCGGTCGAGATCCTCGACCTCGTCATTGATCATCAGCCCCAGGGTGAACTCGACCTCGTCGCGGTGGCGGGCGCGGCGCGCCTTGCGGGCGGCCTCCTGCGCCGCGACATGGTCCTTGGCCCGGGCGCAGAGATGGTCTGCGGCGCGGCTGCGCAGCGACAGCGAATGCTGTACCGAGCGGGCGAAGCGGCTGAAGGCCAGCCCGGCCTGCCGGGCTTCGGCCCTGGCCCCGGTCGCGTCCGA
>NZ_VCCH02000041.1 GCF_005938675.2 Mycobacterium sp. KBS0706 | reverse complement strand
TTCACCCGCCATGCCGGCGAGCTGCGCTTCACCGTCGGCGGCGGCGTCACCACGGTTGGCGGCGACCTCAACGGCGACGGCGTCTCCGATTTCCATATCGTGCTGAACGGCACCATCTCGCTGCAGGCGTCCGACTTCGCCCTGTAGCCAAGGCCTGCCCGGTGCCGGGCAACCGGCACCGGGATCGGCGTCCTGGTGATAGGATACGTGCCCGGCGAGGGACCAAGCCGCGATAGGGATCCGACGATGTCGGCTAAAATGTCAGATTAGGACGACAATCTGGCCCTGGCGACACATTCGCGCCACCATCTGCCGATATCCAGGTTGATAAGCGCAATGACGACGTAACCCCAGCCCCGCGTCGAGGTGCGTCGTCACGGGCAGCCCGCCGGCGGCATGTCCGGCCCGTTCGGCCATCGGATCAAGCATCAGATGGGCCCGTGCCGACGGGATCGGCGGCCCATCACTGGTGGGTTGCCGGGATCAGAACGGCAACGGTACAGTCAGATTTGCATCAAATGCTGTATACTGGTGGGGAGCAGCTTGGATGTCGTTCACGGAACCGGAGCGGGACGTGTCGCAGCGCGGGATCTGCCGGCCATGCCCGGCGCGCTGACGGCATCCCGGTCGCCGGCGACGAGCCGAAGCCAGGCTCGCGCCAGGCCCTTCCACCTCCTCCTGTGACCAGTCTCCGCAGCGGCCGGTAAGCCCGGCCGCCCACCCAGGACAATCGAACTCGCCTCACTCCCGCCAGTGGGAGGGAGCGACGGGGCGGCCTCGCGACGAAGGGCGCCCGACGGCACCGTCATGCCCGGCGTCCGTCGCCGGGGCCATGGGCGGGCCTTCGATCGAACCATGCAAAAAGGGGAAAGAAGCAATGGCTGTTATCAATGGCACCAGTGGCGAAGACGAGATCACCGGCACCGGCAGCGACGATACGATCGACGGTCTCGGCAGCAGTGACACCCTGATCGGCGGCGGCGGCAACGACCGGCTCATCGGCGGCACCGGCGGCGACTCCCTGACCGGCGGCGCCGGCAACGACGTCTTCGTCTACAACGCCCGCGAATTCGGCAACGACACCATCACCGACCTCCTGAGCGGCGACAAGATCGACCTGCAGGGCATCGGGGTCGGCGACCTCGCCAGCCTCCAGCCCTTCATGGAGCAGGTCGGGGACGACGTCGTCATCACCCTCGGCTACGGCTTCACCAACGAAAGCATCCGGATCAAGAACATCACCGTCGATGCGCTGAATGCCGGCAATTACTTCATCTTCAACACCTCGCCGACGGTGCGCGATCTCACCGGCACCAGCGGGGCCGACCATCTGTTCGGCGCCGGCGCCAACGACAAGCTGAACGGCGGCTCCGACTTCGACACCCTGGTCGGCGGTGCCGGCAGCGACACCCTCATCGGCGGCACCGGCGGCGACCAGCTCTACGGCGGCACCGGCAACGACGCCTTCGTCTACAACGCCCGCGAATTCGGCAACGACACCATCTTCGACCTCCAGCCCGGCGACAAGATCGACCTGCAGGGCATCGGAGTCGGCGACCTCGCCAGCCTCCAGCCCTTCATGCAGCAGGTCGGGGACGACGTCGTCATCACCCTCGGCTACGGCTTCACCGACGAGAGCATCCGGATCAAGAACATCACCATCGATGCTCTGACCGCCGGCAACTATTTCACCTTCAACACCTCGCCGACCGCGCGCGATCTCACCGGCACCAGCGGGGCCGACCACCTGTTCGGCGCCGGCGCCAACGACAAGCTGAACGGCGGCTCCGACTTCGACACCCTGGTCGGCGGTGCCGGCAGCGACACCCTCATCGGCGGCACCGGCGGCGACCAGCTCTACGGCGGCACCGGCAACGACGCCTTCGTCTACAACGCCCGCGAATTCGGCAACGACACCATCTTCGACCTCAAGCCCGGCGACAAGATCGACCTGCAGGCCATCGGGGTCGGCGACCTGGCCAGCATCCTGCCCTTCATGGAACAGGTCGGCACGGACGTCGTCATCACCCTCGGCTACGGCTTCACCGACGAGAGCATCCGGATCAAGGACATCACCGTCGATGCGCTGCGCACCGGCAATTACTTCACCTTCAACACCTCGCCGACGGTGCGCGACCTCACCGGCACCAGCGGGGCCGACCACCTGTTCGGCGCCGGCGCCAACGACAAGCTGAACGGCGGTTCCGACTTCGACACCCTGGTCGGCGGCGGCGGCAACGATACGCTCCGCGGCGGCACCGGCGGCGACCGGCTCATCGGCGGCACCGGCAGCGACACCGTCACCTATTCCGGCACCACCGGGCCGGTGACCGTGAACCTGGCCAGCGGCGTCGGCAGCGGCGGCGAGGCGCAGGGCGACACCTACAACGGCATCGAGAACGCCATCGGCAGCTCGGGCGGCGACAGCCTGGTCGGCAGCGTCTTCGCCAACACGCTGCAGGGGCTGGAGGGCAACGACGTGCTCCGCGGCGGCGGCGGGGCCGATGTCCTCGACGGCGGCGCCGGCATCGACACCGCCAGCTACTACTATGCCACCACCGGCGTCTCGATCGATCTGGGTGCCCACACCGCCAGCGGCGGCGAAGCCCAGGGCGACGTGCTGACCGGCATCGAGAACCTCACCGGCGGCCAGGCCAACGACATCCTCGCCGGCGACGCCGGGGCCAACACGCTGGCGGGCTGGGGCGGCGACGACGTGCTTCGCGGCGGCGCCGGGGCCGACCGCCTGGACGGCGGCGCCGGTACCGACACCGCCAGCTACTACAGCGCCACCACCGGGGTCGTGGTCAGCCTGGCCAGCGGCCTCGGCAGCGGCGGCGAGGCTCAGGGCGACGTCCTGGTCGCGATCGAGAACCTCTCCGGCGGCCAGGGCTGGGACCAGCTCTACGGCAACGCCGGAGCCAATGTGCTGCAGGGCTGGAACGGCAACGACCTGCTCGTCGGCCGGGGCGGCAAGGACACCCTCACCGGCGGCGCCGGGGCGGACCGCTTCCAGTTCACCGCCATCGGCGACAGCGTGGTCGGGGCCAATGCCGACCGGATCACCGATTTCAGCCATGCCCAGGGCGACAAGATCGACCTGTCGGGGATCGACGCCAACAGCGCGGTCGCCGGCGACCAGGGCTTCAGCTTCATCGGCTCCGGCGCCTTCACCCACCATGCCGGCGAGCTGCGCGCCGCGGTCACCAGCCCCGGCGTCACCACCATCGCCGGCGACGTCAACGGCGACGGCGTCTCGGACTTCCACATCCAGCTGACCGGCGCCTTTGCGCTGCAGGCGTCCGACTTCGTACTGTAGCGGTCAGGAAACCGGTGCCGGCCCCGCCGGCACCGGTCTTCTCCGTATAGCAAACAGGAGAGGAAGCATGTCCAGACGCATCGACGGATGCCGGCGACAACATCATCCACGGATCGGATGAGGCCGAGCAGATCTATGGCTACGCAGGGTTGGACCAGTTGTTCGGCTGGGGGGCGACGACATCCTCAATGGCGACGCCGCAGGCGACGTCTTCATCTCGATCGAGAACGTCCATGGCAGCATGGCCGGCGACACCCTCACCGGCAGTGGCGGCGCCAACAGGCTGAACGGTTACGAAGGCGACGACGTGCTGAGCGGCGCCATCGGTGTTGACACGCTGATCGGCGGCGCCGGAGCCGATCGCTTCATCTTCGCCCACATCGACGACAGCTTTAGCGGCGCCCCCGACCGGATCGCCGATTTCAGTCACGCCCAGCGCGACAAGATCGACCTGTCGGGGATCGACGCCAATACCGGCGCGGCGGGCGACCAGGCCTTCACCTTCATCGGCACGACCCTCTATTCGGGCGTGGCCGGACAGCTGCGCTACCACTCCGACGGAATTGTCACCAACATCGGCGGCGACATCAACGGCGACGGCAAGTCCGACTTCCAGATCCAGCTCACCGGCTCCATCGGCCTCGTCGCCGCCGACTTCGTGCTGTAGCGGCGGGTCGCGGTGGGGCCGGTTTTCACCAGCCCCACCCTTTCGCTACTTGCCCATGCCCTTGTCCCAGGCGGCGTGGGTCCAGGCGGCGTCGCCCGGGTCCTTGGTGATCACCGGGTCGCTCTTGCTCGATAGCAGCACCTGCACCGTGCGCTTGTACGCCTCGGGGTCGAGCCAGCCGATCTTGTCGTCCGACACGGTGATCAGCTTGGCGATGTTCTCGGCCTGCCGGGTCTGCACCGCATCGGTGGTGGCGCCCGACGCGTCGGCCTCGGCCACGATCTTGCCGGCCTCGTCCGGATGCGCCTTGGCATAGGCCCAGCCCTTGACCGATGCCTTGATGAAGCGGCCCAGCTTGTCGACATAGGCCGGGTCCTTGAGCTTGGAGTCCAGGGCGTAGAGCCCGTCCTCCAAGGTCGCCACGCCCTGGTCCTCGTAATAGAAGGTGATCAGGTCCTTCTCCGGCACGCCGGCGTCGATCACCTGCCAGTATTCGTTGTAGATCATGGTCGAGATGCAGGCCGCCTGGTTCTGCAGCAGCGGGTCGACGTTGAAGCCCTGGCGCAGCACCTTGACGTCCGGGTTGGAGCCCGAGGTGGACAGGCCCAGCTTGCCCATCCAGGACAGGAACGGGTACTCATTGCCGGCGAACCAGACGCCGAGGGTCTTGCCCTTGAAGTCGGCCGGCGACTTGATCCCGCTTTCCTTCTTGCAGGTCAGCATCATGCCGGAGCGGTTGAAGATCTGCGCCACATTGACCAGCGGCACGCCCTTCTCGCGCGCCGCCAGCGCCGCCGGCATCCATTCGACGATGACGTCGGCACCGCCGGCCGCGATCACCTGCGGCGGCGCGATGTCCGGCCCGCCGGGCTTGATCGTGACCTCCAGCCCCTCATCGGCGTAGTAGCCCTTCTCGGCGGCGACGTAATAGCCGCCGAACTGCGCCTGGGTGACCCATTTCAGCTGGATGGTGAAGGGATCCGCCGCCTGCGCCGGGCCGAAGCCCAAAGCTGCGATCGCGGCCAGTCCCAGAACGATTTTTTTCATGTGAAGCCTCTCCCGTTCGTTGGATCTTGTTCAGCGTTCCGCTTCCCGCATCGAAGGGTGCCAGAAGGTGGTCGCCCGCTCCACCAGCGCGAGCAACCCGTAGGAGGCGGAGCCGGCGATCGCCGCGACCAGGATGGTGGCCCAAACCATGTCGACATTGAGCCGCGCCACCTCGGTCGAGATGCGGAAGCCCATGCCATAGATCGGGGTGCCGAAGAACTCGGCGACGATGGCGCCGATCAGGGCCAGGGTGGCGTTCAGCTTCAGCGCGTTGAAGATGAAGGGCAGCGCGCCCGGCAGCCGCAGCTTCCGCAGCGTCTGCCAATAGCTGGCGGCGTAGGACCGCATCAGGTCGCGCTCCATCGCCCCGGCAGCCTCGAGCCCCGCCAGCGCGTTCACCAGCATCGGGAAGAAGGTCATGACCACGACCACGGCGGCCTTGGAGTGCCAGTCGAAGCCGAACCACATGATCATGACCGGGGCGATGCCGACGATCGGCATGGCCGAGACGGCGGAGCCGAGCGGCAGCAGGCCGCGCTGCAGGAAGGGCGACCGGTCGATCGCCACCGCGGTCAGGAAGCCGGCGCCGGAACCGATCAGGAAGCCCGGTATAGCCGAGCGGATGAAGGTCTGGACGAAATCGACCCACAGCGTGTCGGTGCTGGCGGCGAAGCGCGCCCCGATCTGCGATGGCGCCGGCAGCAGGATCTGCGGCACCTGGAAGCCGGTGACCAGCACCTGCCACAGCCACAGCAGCACGGCGCCGAACAGAATCGGCACGGCGATGCCGGCGGCCCGGCCGGGAACCGGCGACAGGCCGTGCAGCGCCGCCCAGGACGCGATCACCACCGCGACGATCGGCAGAGCGATCCAGGCGGTGCCCAACGCGAACACGCCACCGTCGCCGACCCACTGGAGCACGAAGCCCGCGAGGATCACCGCCAGGAGCAGCCAGCCGAGGCTGCGGAGCACCCGCGCGCTCATCCCTTGCCTCCGCGGCTGGCGATCACGGCGCGCTCGGCGAGGGTGACGGCGAAGACGCAGAGCAGGGCCAGGACCGCCGCCATCACCAGGGCCGACCACAGCTGGATCATCTGGCCGAAATAGGAGCCGGTCAGCAGCCGGGCGCCGATGCCGGCCTGGGCGCCGGTCGGCAGCTCGCCGACGATGGCGCCGACCAGGGCCAGCGAGATGCCGATCTTCAGGCTGGGGAACAGGAACGGCACCGCCGCCGGCCAGCGCAGCTTCCAGAACACCTGGGCGCCCCTGGCCGAGTAGGTGCGCATCAGGTCGAGCTGCAGCGGGTCGGGCGAGCGCAGGCCCTTGACCATGCCGATGGTGACCGGGAAGAAGCTGAGATAGGCCGAGATGATCGATTTCGGCACCACGCCGGTGAGGCCGATATTGCCGAGCACGACCACGATCATCGGCGCGATCGCCAGGATCGGCACGGTCTGGCTGGCGATCACCCAGGGCATCAGCGACCGGTCGAGCGTCGGCACATGGACGATGCCGACGGCGAGCAGGATGCCGAGCAGCGTGCCGAGCACGAAGCCGAGCAGGGTCGAGCTCATCGTCACCCAGGCGTGGTAGACGAGGCTGCGGTTGCTGGTCACCGGCCGGCCGACGGTGTTGGCCCAGAGATCGGTCGCGACCTGGTCCGGCGTCGGCAGCAGCGGCCGGTCCAGCTTCCAGACCGCGTCGAAGAACTGCGAATTGGTCCAGTCCGGCCCGGCGCGGTTCAGCCGCTCGATTGCCTGCGGCGCGTTCAGCCAGAACGAGCCGAGATACCAGAGGATCAGGAAGGCGCCGAGCACGGTCGCCAGCGGCAGCGCCCGCCCGCCCTTGAGCCGCGCCCAGGTGCCTGGGCGGGCCGGGAGGGATGCGGCGAGGGCGGTCATGCGATCGCTCCAAAGACAGAGCATGCGCTACCTAAGTCCCCCCTCCCCTCGCGGGAGGGGGCTAGGGGGAGGGGGTTGTCGATCGAAGGGCGGGGAGTCGGCCGACCTGCGCTGGTCACCCTCGGCCGACAACCGGATGCCGGCGCTTGCGGCAGGAACCCCCTCCCCCTACCCCCCTCCCGCAGGGGGAGGGGGGACAAGAAGGAGGGTGTCCTGCGCAGGAAGGAGATCATTCGTAGGAATGCCCGGCGCGCAGGCCTTCGCGGACCTGCTGGGCGATGGCGAGGAACTCCGGAGTCTCGCGGATGTCGAGGTCGCGCTGGCGCGGCAGGTCGCTGTCGATCACGTCGAGGATCCGGCCCGGCCGCGGCGACATCACCACGATCTTGGACGACAGGAACACCGCCTCAGGGATCGAATGGGTGACGAAGATCACGGTCAGGCTGGTGCGGTTCCAAAGGCCCAGCAGATGGACGTTGAGGTTGTCGCGGGTGATCTCGTCGAGCGCGCCGAAGGGCTCGTCCATCAAGAGCAGTTTCGGCTGGAAGCCCAGCGCGCGGGCGATCGACACGCGCTGCTGCATGCCGCCCGACAGCTGCCAGGGGAACTTCTTCTCGAACTGGCCCAGGCCGACGGTGCCGAGCGCGGCCCGCGCCCGCTCCTGCCGCGCCGCCGCCGGCACGCCCATGATCTCGAGCGGCAGCTCGACATTGCGGCGGACATTGCGCCAGGGGTACAGCGCCGGCGCCTGGAACACATAGCCATAGGCGCGGGCCAGCCGCGCCTGCTCCGGCGTCAGCCCGTTCACCGTGACCGAGCCGGCGGTCGGCCGCACCAGGTCGGCCACCACCCGCATCAAGGTGGTCTTGCCGCAGCCGGAGGGGCCGATCAGCGACACGAACTCACCCTCGCCGATGGTCAGGTCGACATCCTGCAGCGCCACCACCGGCGCGTCGGCGGTCTGGAAGGTCAGGCCGAGGCGCCGGGCCTCGACCACCGGCGGCGCGGCGGACGCCGTCTGCGAGAGTTGCTCGGGCCTGACCGCCGACACCGCCATGCCTCAGCCCGCCTTCTGTTCGAGCGAGCGGTCGTAGTCGAGCACGGCGCGCAGCAGCACATTGGCCCCGGCGGCGGCGTGGTCGAACTCGATGCTCTCCTCCTCGTTGTGGCTGATGCCCTCGCGGCAGGGCACGAAGATCATCGCGGTCGGCGCCACCCGGGCGATATAGGCCGAATCATGCCCGGGGCCGGAGACGATGCGGCGATGCGAGAACCCGTTCGACTGCGCCGCCGCTTCGACCGCGTCGATGCAGGCCGGATCGAACTTCACCGCCGGCGAATCCCAGATCGCCTCGACCTTGACCTCGAGCTTCAGCTCGGCCGAGATCCGGTCGATCGCCTCTCGCGCAGCCTTCTCCATCACCCCGATCTTCGCATCGTCGGGGTGACGGTAGTCGATGGTGAAGAAGACCTCGCCGGGGATGACGTTGCGGCTGTTCGGCCGGACCTCGACCAGGCCGACGGTGGCCACCGCATCGGCGGTGGCGTCGCCGACCGCGATCACCGCCTCGATCATCCGGGCGGCGCCGCGCAGCGCGTCGCGCCGCAGCCGCATCGGGGTCGACCCGGCATGGCTCTCGCGGCCGGTCACCGTGACCTCGTACCAGCGCATGCCCTGCACGCCGGTGACGACGCCGATCACCTTCTCCTCATTCTCGAGGATCGGCCCCTGCTCGATATGCAGCTCGAAATGCGCGCCGAGCTGGCGCTGGCCGACCGGCTCCGCGCCGCGATAACCGATCTTGTCCAGCGCGTCGCCGAAGCGCTGGCCGTCGCGGTCCTCGCGGCTGTAGGCGTAGTCCTTGGTGAACACCCCCGCGAACACGCCCGAGCACAGCATCGCCGGGGCGAAGCGGGAGCCTTCCTCATTGGTCCAGTTGATCACCTCGATTGGCGCGTTGGTCTCGTAGCCGGTGTCGTGCAGCGTGCGCAGCAGCTCCAGCCCCGACAGCACGCCCAGGATGCCGTCGAACTTGCCGCCCGTCGGCTGGGTGTCGAGATGGCTGCCGACGCAGATCGGCGGCAGCGACTCATCCCGGCCCGGCCGGCGGGCGAACATGTTGCCGACCTCGTCGACGGTGACGGTGCAGCCGACCGCTTCGCATTGCTGCCGGAACCAGTCCCGCACCTGCTTGTCGAGATCGGTCAGGGTCAGGCGCTTGACGCCGCCCTTGGCAGTCTTGCCGAACTCGGCGGTCTCCATGATCGCGTCCCAGAGGCGCTGCGGGTCGATCTGGATATTCTGCTGCATCGTCACTTCCTCGGGCCCGGCCCTTCGATCAGGCCGGCTTACGGATGAACTCGGCCTCGATGGTGGAGGCCGGCCGGCCCGCCACCTCGCGGGTGTAGGCCAGCTTCAGATGGGTGGCGTCGACCAGGGTGCGGCGGTAGAGCTGGCGCTCGACCTTGCCTTCCTTGGTGGCGCCGACGACCTCGACCGTCAGGGTCGGGCCCGACAGGCTGGCGGTGGCATAGGCGCGGTCGGCCGGGACCGTGGCGGTCCAGAAGTTCGGCCGGGTCGAGGGCTGGAAGGACAGCTCACGCTCGCGGAACTCCAGCCCGTCGGTGCCATCGCCCGCCTGGACGTTGCGCCAGAACAGCCGGAAGCCGCCGTCGGTCCGCGGCTCGACGATCACCGCCGAGGCCCGCTGTATCTCCTCCTGGCTCGAGCCGATCCAGGAGCCGGCGAAATCGTCGAGCTTCGCCTCCGCCACCGGTCCGGATGCCGGCTTGCCACCGGCGCACCCGGCGAGCGCCGCGGCCACGATCCCCACCAGCACCGCGCGTCGCATCACAGCCATTGTTCCCCTCGCTTCTTTTCGTATCGGATGATCGGAAGGGCGCCATCATGACCGATCGCCCCCGAGCCGACGATGCCAAATCGCATCAAAATAAGGGCTTATTCGGCGGCGTCTTTGCGCATCGGGTTGTTGGGGTGGTGCTGCCAGTTCAGATAGGGCCGGCCGGTGTCGACCGTCTCCATGGTGATGCAGTTGTCGACCGGGCAGACATGCATGCACAGGTTGCAGCCGACGCACTCTTCCTCATTGATCTCGTAGCGCCGCCCGCCTTCCGGCGTGCGCAGCTTGAAGATCGACTGGTGCGAGGTGTCCTCGCAGGCGATGTAGCACTTGCCGCACTGGATGCAGGCGTCCTGGTTGATATTGGCGATCGACTTGAAGTTGATGTTCAGGTCCTGCCATTCGACGAAGTTCGGCACCGCCAGGCCCTGGAAGGCACGGGTTTCGGCATAGCCCTTGCCGTCCATCCAGTTGGCCAGGCCGGACGCCATGTCCTCGACGATCTTGAAGCCATGGGTCATCGCCGCCGTGCAGACCTGGACGTTGGTGGCGCCCAGCGCCATGAACTCCGCCGCGTCGCGCCAGGTCGAGATGCCGCCGATCGCCGAGATCGCCATGCCCTGGCATTCCGGGTCGCGGGCGATCTGCCCGACCATGCGCAGCGCGATCGGCTTCACCGCCGGGCCGCAATAGCCGCCATGGGTGCCGAGGCCGTCGACCGTCGGCGTCGGCGCCATCAGGTCGAGGTCGATCGACACGATCGACTGGATGGTGTTGATCAGCGACACCGCGTCGGCGCCGCCGCGCTTGGCCGCCCGCGCCGGCCCCAGAATGTTGGTGATGTTCGGCGTCAGCTTCACGATCACCGGCATGCGCGAGTATTGCTTGCACCAGCGCGTGACCATCTCGACATATTCCGGCACCTGGCCGACGGCGGAGCCCATGCCGCGCTCCGACATGCCATGCGGGCAGCCGAAGTTCAGCTCGATGCCGTCTGCGCCGGTGTCTTCGACCAGTGGCAGGATCGACTTCCAGCTCTGCTCCTCGCAGGGCACCATCAGCGACACGATCATCGCCCGGTCCGGCCAGTCGCGCTTGACCTGCTTGATCTCGCGCAGGTTGAGCTCCAGCGGCCGGTCGGTGATCAGCTCGATGTTGTTGAGGCCGGCGACCCGGGTGCCGTTGTAGCTGACCGCGCCGTAGCGGGAGGAGACGTTGACCACCGGCGGGTCCTCGCCCAGCGTCTTCCACACCACACCGCCCCAGCCGGCGCGGAAGGCGCGGACGACGTTGTATTCCTTGTCCGTCGGCGGCGCCGAGGCCAGCCAGTACGGGTTGGGGGAGCGGATCCCCAGGAAGTCGTTGCTCAGATCGGCCATCAAAGCCTCCTGCCAAATCCTGCGGCTCTGCGGCCGCTTGCCTATACCCGACCGGCGGCGCCGGCCTGGTCAAACCGTCAACAGCGCCTCGATCTCGTCCGGCAGCCGGTCGCCACGGAACGGGTTGCGCACGGTGACGCCGCCCAGCGCCACGCCGTCCGCCATGTCCTCGCTGAGGAGCGTGGCGCAGCCGGCTTCGGCCACCGTCGCCACAAGCATCGCATCCCAGAACGACACCTGCCCCTGCTCGGCCAGCTGCAGCGCCTGGGGCAGCAGCTTCGGCGTCGACGCGACGATCGGAAACAGCTCCGACCATCTTTGCGTCTGGACGGACAACAGGGACTTCTCCCGCAGCCGTCGCCGCGATGCAGAATGGAAGAACTCACCCAATGCCTGCAGCGCGACGACGCAATCGACCACCGCCGAGCGGCCAACCAGATCAAGCGCGCGGCCCTGCTTCATCGGGTCCGCCCCATCAATGGCGTAGAACAGGACGTTGGCGTCGAGGGAGAAACGATGGCTCATTTCTCGCCACGCCTGCGAGCCAGCTCATCCATGCGCTCCTCGTAGATCGCGTCGCGGCCCGGCCAGCCGCCGAGATCGAGCCCGCGAGCCGCCAGCTCACGCGTCCGCTCCAGCGCTTCCTGCTGCGACGGGGTCAGGACGCGCCGGCGTGACACCGGCACCACCCGCGCCACCGGCTCGCCGCGGCGGGTGATGACGAATTCCTGGCCGGATTCGACCGCGCGAATCATCTCGGCGAAGCCCTGATTGGCCTCGCGCAGGGTGATGGTGGTGCTGGATCCGTCGCTCATGCCCTCGATCTCCCTGAATGCACTACCAATGTAGCACATTCAGCGCCGCAGCGCCCGGTCGATCGACAGCGCCGCCAGCTTGCCGTCCTGCACGGCGCTGACGGTCAGGTCCTGGCCCGGCACGCAGTCACCGCCCGCCCAGACGCCGGACAGCGAGGTCTGCCGCTCCTCGTTCACGGCGATCCGGTTTCCGGCCATGTCCAGCGTCTCCGCCTCGTTCGCGAAAGCAGACGGCACGAGATACTGGCCGATGGCGGTGAAAACCTGGTCGGCCAGCACGGTGAAATGGTCGCCGGTGCCGGTCAGGCGGCCCTGGCCGTCGAGCTGGGTGTGCTCGAACTCGACCTCCTTGACCGACGGGCCGCGGCCGTTGGCCGGCCAGCCCAGGATGCGGCGCGGCTGGGCCCAGTGCCGGACGGTGACGCCGTTGACCTGGGTCCAGTCCTGCTCCTTCCAGGTGGCGGACATCTGTTCGGCGCCGCGGCGATAGACCAGCGTCACCTCCGCCGCGCCCAGCTTCTTGGCCTGGGTCGCGGCGTCGATCGCGGTGTTGCCGCCGCCGATCACCACCACGCGCCGGCCGACCGGCACCGATCCCTTGTCCGCGGCCTGGCGCAGCCGGGCGATGAAGTCGACCGCGCTTTCCACCCCGGCCATGGCCTCGCCGTCGCAGCCCAGCGCGTTGACGGCGTTGTGGCCGAGGCCGAGGAACACGGCGTCGTAGTCGCGGCGCAGCTCGCTCAGGGACACGTCGCGGCCCAGCGCCAGGCCGGTGCGGATCTCGATGCCGCCGATCTCGAGGATGTAGGCCAGCTCGGCCTGGGCGAAGCCGTCCGCCATCTTGTAGGCGGCGAGGCCGTATTCGTTCAGCCCGCCGCCCTTCGCCTTGGCCTCGAACACGACGACGTCATGGCCGAGCACGGCGAGGCGGTGGGCGCAGGCGAGGCCGGCCGGGCCGGCGCCGACCACGGCAACGCGCTTGCCGGTCGACGGGGCGCGGCTGAACAGCTGCTCGCCGCCCAGGAAGACATGGTCGGTGGCGTAGCGCTGCAGGGCGCTGATCGTCACCGGCTTCTCCTCCTGGTGGTTGCGGACGCAGGCGTCCTCACACAGCTCCTCGACCGGGCAGACCCGGGCGCACATGCCGCCCATGATGTTGGCGGTCAGGATGGTCTGGGCCGCGCCCTTCACATTGTCGGTGGCGATGCCCTTGATGAAGGCCGGGATGTCGATCCCGGTCGGGCAGGCCTCGATGCAGGGCGCGTCGTAGCAGAAATAGCAGCGGCTGGATTCGATCAGCGCGGTGCGCCGGTCGAGCGGCGGATGGATCTCCGCGAAGTCCTCGGCGATGCGGTCGGCGCCGAGGCGCCCGGCCGCGATGTCGGATCCCGTCGTCATTCCCAGCCTCCGATGGTCGGCCCGACCGGCGTTCCGCCTGTCGATCCCGACCGTCATGCCCTGGCGCCGCGCCCGGATTTCCCGGTTCTCGCCCGCGGCACCGCCTCTCCTGAGCGAGACGGTATCGAGAACCTGACCAAATGGTCAACTCTATTTTGAATTGAGAATCAGTATCAATCTCGTTTGTTTTCAGAAACCGAATCATGCTAGGAACGTTTCAGGAACGATAGACGCAAGCGCACGGGAGACGGCGCATGGACCGACATATCCGGTGGGCCCCGGCCGAAGGCATCGGCCTGGAGCATCTGCGGCTGCACCGCAGCGGCGCCTGGATCCAGGCCGACAGCGTGGTGATCGGCAGCGATGAGGGCGTCGAATGGGCGCTGAGCTATACGATGGTCATGGATTCCGAATGGCGGGTGCGGTCGGTGGCGGTGACCGACCATGCCGGGGACCGACGGCTGCGGCTGCTGGCCGATGGCGGCGGCAGCTGGACCACCGGCGACGGCACGCCGTTGCCGCAGTTGGACGGCTGCATCGATGTCGACCTGGTGGCGACGCCCTTCACCAACACCCTGCCGATCCGGCGGCTGGGGCTGGGGCCCGGCGAATCGGCCGAGATCAAGGTGGCGTATCTGCCGCTGCCGGATCTGGTGCCCTTCGCCACGTCGCAGCGCTACACCGCCCTGACGCTGCGGCGCTGGCGCTTCGAATCGCTGGACGGCAGCGGCTTCACCGCCGAGATCAGCACCGACGCCAACGAGCTGGTGCTGGATTATCCGGGCCTGTACCGGCGTATAGGCTGACCGGCTGGTCTCAGGCCCCCGAGCGCTGCCGCTGGCGGAAGCGGCGGACCTTGTCGGTGGTGCCGCAATCGGCCATCAGGCACCAGCGGCGGCTGGCGTTCTTGCTGCGATCGTAGAACAGCCAGGCGCAGTCATGGCCGGCGCAGCGCTTCAGCCGCGCCGGCTCGCCCCGGAGCAGCAGCTCGAGCGCGTCCATCGCCAGGCGATGCCGCACCGCCACCCCGTCCGCGGGCGGCGCGTCCTGCCAGGCGCCGCCGGAAGCGGTGACGGTCAGCCGGCGGCGGGATGCTGCCTCCGCCACCTCCTGCTGCAGCTCGGCCACGGCTTCGGCAGGCGGCTCGGCCTGGACCGCGACGGCGTCGAGCACCGCGTGCAGCACCTCGCGAAGCCGGATCAGCCGCGACCACTCCTCACGATCGATCCGCGGCGCCTGCCCGAAGGCGTGCGCGCACCAGGCGGCCAGCACGGCCGGATCGCCGGCCCGCTCCCGCGGCCCCGGCCCGCCCCATCCGGACAGGGTGTTGCAGAAGTCCAGGCAGGCGAAGCCGCCGACCAGTTGCGGCTCGGACGGAGAGGGCTGCTCGAGTGACATGAAACCACTGTAGCCTCTTTGACAGGTTTCAGCGAGACCTATATCGTTACCAGCAAATGCCAGAAAGGTGGTTACGATGCGCTGGAACGCCCTCGGCCGGCTCTATGCCGGCGTCGGCCTGTCGGGGATCGGCCCGATCCTGGTCCGCATGAGTCCGGTCGACCCCGCCGCCACCGCCTTCTGGCGCCTGGCGCTGAGCTGCATCCCGGCTGCCGCGCTGGTCTGGCGGTCGCCCGGCATGCCGGCACGGGACATCGGCCTGGCCCTGCTGGCCGGGGTGATGCTGGCCGCCGACCTGGTGCTGTGGAACGCCTCGATCGTGCGCACCAGCGCGCTGGAGGCGACGCTGCTGGTGATGATCTACCCGCTGCTGGTGGCGCTGCTGCCGGCGCTATGGCTGCGCCGACGGCCGGATGGGCGGGTGGTCGGCGGCGGGCTGGTCGCCTTTCTCGGCATCGCAGTCCTGGCCGGCGCCCGCGGTGCCGCCGGCGGCGACCTGCTGGGCAACGGCATGGCGCTGCTGGCCGCCCTGTTCTACGCCGTCTGCTTCCTGATCTCGGCGGCGCTGTGCCGGCGGCAGAGCGCCGCCACCGTCACCTTCTGGACCCTGATCGGCGCCGCGCTGGGCGCGCTGCCGGTGGCGCTGCTGCAGGACCGGATCCTGCCGGAGGAGGCCTCCGGCTGGCTGAACCTGGCGGCGCAGGCGCTGATCGCCTTCGCCTCGCAGATCCTGATCGCCAAGGCGCTGCGCACGCTCGACGCCGGCTTCTCCGCCATCGCCGGCTACGGCCAGCCGGTGGTGGCGACCCTGCTGGCCTGGCCGATCCTGGGCCAGGTGCCGCAAGCCGCGGCCCTGACCGGCAGCGTCTTCATCATCGCCGGCATCGCCTTGGCCGGGTGGGGCGAGGCCGCGCCAGCCGAACCGACCGCGCCGGCCCGGCCAGGGGCCGCGGAGCCGGCACGTTGAACTATCGACGGCGCCGGCCTTCCGGCCGATGATGCCGGCATGACCGATGCCGAGATGCTGGAATCGCCGGACGACACCGGCCTGGACACGCCGCGGCCGGGCGCGGGCAGCCGCCTGCGCCGGGCCCGCGAGGCGCAGATCCTGGACGCCGCCGAGGGCGTGTTCGCCGAGGCCGGCTTCTCCGGCGCCACCATGCAGGGCATCGCCGAGCGCGCCGGATTGCCCAAGGCCAATGTCCACTATTATTTCGGCACCAAGGAGGCGCTGTACCGCGCCGTGCTGGCCCGCATCCTCGACCTATGGGTCGACGCCTTCGACCATCTGGTGCCGGAGCGCGATCCGGCCGAGGCGCTGGCCGCCTATATCCGCGACAAGATGCGCTGGTCGCGCAGCCGCCCGCTGGCGTCGAAGGTGTTCGCCAACGAGATCATCCACGGCGCGCCGCAGGTCGCCGACTACCTGTCGGGCAAGCTGAAGCGCACGCTCGACGAGAAGGCGCGGGTGATCGAGGGCTGGATTGCCGCCGGCCGGATGGCGCCGGTCGACCCCCGGCACCTGGTCTTCACCCTGTGGGCCGTGACCCAGACCTATGCCGATTTCGAGGCCCAGATCCGGGCGGTGCTGGGGCGTGAGGCGATGGATGACGACGTCTTCCTGGTCGCCGGCCGGCACGTCACCGGGCTGATCCTGCGCGGCTGCGGCCTGAAGCCGCCGCGCGGCGTCTGAGCCGTCGCCGCTGCGACGCGTCCATGGCGGCGCGCGCCGGTTTGCGCTAAAGGATGGACCATGATTCTGCGCCTCCTCACCCCGCTGGCCCTTCTCGTCCTCGCTGCCTGCGCCGCCGAGCCGTATCAGCCGGCGCTGCCGCCGACGGTGCTGCAGAGCGGCGCCGTCCAGGGCGAGGCCGCCTTCGACCAGAGCCAGGGCGAGGCGCTGCTGGCCCAGGCCAAGGCGGCCGAGGCCCGCAACCCCGGCGAGGCCAAGAGCCTGTACCGCCAGGCCGGGATGGCCTGGCCCGACCTGGCCGACGCCTGGGACGGGCTGAAGCGGGTGTCGGCGAAGCAGAATGACGCCGCGGAGGCCAAGGCCGCCGGCTTCATGGCCGAGCGGGTGAAGCTGTATCCCGGCACGGCCATCGCCTCGCAGCGCGAGGTCAATGTCGCGCTGCAGAGCTACATCCAGGCGCAGTCGAAGCAGCCGACTGACGGGCCGGAGCAGCTGGCCTATGCCAAGCGGCTGGGCGAGTACTACGACGCCCAATATGCCCGTGGCGGCTTCTATACCCGCGAGAAGAACATCGGGAACATCGGGGCGCACGACATCCCGGCGGTGGTGATTGCCGGCGGCGGCATCATCGGCTACGGCGCCAGCATGGCGACCAAGTTCGAGTAGCCACCGCCACAGGCCTCAGCCCGCCCGCTCGCGCGGCGTCACCGACACCTCCCGCGCCCCGCCATCGCGCAGCAGGCGCAGGGCGGTCGCCATGCCGACCCGCTCGGCCCCGAGCAGCCGGTGCAGCGCGTCGACGCCGTCGACCGGGTGACCGTCGATCGCCAGGATCACGTCGCCGACGCGCAGCGCCGTGGCCCCGGCGCCGCCGGGCAGCAGCTCCGCCACCCGCACGCCGCCAGGGGCCGGCAGGCCGAGCGCCAGCTGCGTCGGCCGCGGCAGCCGGATGGTCTGCGCGGCAATGCCGAGGGAGGCGCGCCGCACCCGGCCGTGGCGGATGATCTCCGACGCCACCACCAGGGCGGTGTCGCTGCCGATGGCGAAGCACAGCCCCTGGGCGCCGGCGATCATCGCGGTGTTGATACCGACCACCCGCCCGAGCGCGTCGACCAGCGGGCCGCCGCTGTTGCCGGGGTTCAGCGCCGCGTCGGTCTGCAGCACGCCGTCGATCAGCCGACCGGACCGGCCGCGCAGCGACCGGCCGAGGGCGCTGACCACACCGGCCGTCACCGTCGCCTCGAAGCCCAGCGGATTGCCGATGGCGACCACCAGCTGGCCGACCTGCAGCGCGGCGGAGGAGCCGAGCGGCGCCCAGCCCGGCACGCTGTCATGCAGGCGCAGCACCGCCAGGTCGGTGTCCGGGTCCTCGCCGACCGGCCAGGCGACGACGCTGCGGCCGTCGCTGAGCGTGGCGGTGATCGACACGGCACCATGCACCACATGGCTGTTGGTCAGGACGAAGCCGTCCGGGGTGAAGATGACGCCGGACCCGCTGCCCTGCGGCACCACGGCGCCGTCCGGCCCCTTGCCGGAGATGCGGAGATGCACGACCGAGGGCGCGGCGGCACGCACGGCGTCGATCACGGTGCGGGAATAGGCGTCGAGCGCGTCGCCGCCGGCGGAGGCAGCGGACGGTGTCGAGGCCTCGGGCCCCGGCGCCGAGGCGTCGAGGAGGAAGCGGGGTTCGTAGCCGGGCATGGCAGGACCTTGGGAGCGGGAGAGGCGGCACCGGCCGGTGCGCCCCGTCTCCGGAGATGTAGGCACGCCGCAAGGAGAACCCAAGGGGAACATCGCCAGGCCGGGCCGCCGGGCTGACGGGGCCTGTGGCCGGGCGTATGGTCCGGCATGCGCGAATCGCGCATCGGTCATGGCAAGGATGCCCGGAGATGGCGACGGAAACGCTGGATGGCTTCGACTGGCGGATCCTGGCGGCGCTGCAGGACGACGCCCGGATGAGCAACATCGCCCTGGCCGAGCGCGTCCTGCTGTCGCCGTCGCAATGCGCCCGCCGGCTGCAACGGCTGGAGGAGGCCGGGGTGATCCGCGGCTATGCGGCATTGCTCGACCCCGACCGCATCGGCCTGTCGGTGGCCGCCTATATCTCGATCACGCTGGAGAAGCACGGCGCCTTCACCGCCGAGGCCTTCCGCGAGGCGGTGCAGCGTCATCCGGAGATCGTCGAATGCTGCGCCGTGACCGGCGACGCCGATTACGAGCTGCGCGTGGTGGCGCCCGATCTGAAGGATCTGTCGCGCTTCATCATGGACAGCCTGATGCGGATCGACGGCGTCTCCGCCATCCGCTCGCGCATCGTACTCGACACCATCAAGGACAGCCGCCGCCTGCCGCTGCCGCCCACGCCCTGAGCGCGCCGCATTCGCCGCCGCATCCTCCGATCTTCCGAATCAGACGAGACCGACCATGATCCTCCGCCCGCTGCTGGCCGCCCTTCTCGCCCTCGGCATGGCAGGCCCGGCCGCGGCGGCGGAGCCAAAGCACCGCTTCACCGACCTGGTGCCGATCCCGCTGAAATCCGGGCCGAACACGATCGAACGGTTCGCGCCCGACGGCCGCAGCGCCATCGTCACCCTGGGCTGGCGCGAGAACGGCAACGCCCATGGCTACGACCTGTACCTGGTGCTGATGGCGGGCAACAGCGGCGTGCCGGAGGTGGTAGGCTTCGACACCCTGACCCGGGATGGCGGCGGGTTCGAGGACACCATCCGGGACGACCCGCACACCGGCGAGGATGTGGTGCGCAGCGTGCGCTTCGTCCGCGGCAAGATCGACGGCGAGGCGGCGACCATGGTCTTCGTCGCCCAGCGCGGCTTCGACCCGGAGGAGGGCATTCCGGGCCCGAGCTTAGTCGACACCACCGTCTACCGGCTGGTGCCGGGCGAGGAGGTGGGCACCACCACCGACATGTTCCAGCCGGTCGAGACGGTGCAGTCCACAACCAAGTTCTGCCATGCCGAGAAGGCGCTGCTACGCCAGTTCGGCATCCCGCTGACCAAGAGCTATGGCGGGCCGGACACGGCCGATGGCTGCTGAGCCGCCGAGACCCCGTTTGAAAGCGTTTCAATACGAGATTATATAGAAGTCTATACCAGGAGGTATGGAATGGCTTTCTCCGTCAAGGACGAGGTTACGGACGCGGCCGTGCGACGCCTCGCCAAGCTCAAGCAGAAGGGCCTGACCGAGACCATCCGCGAGGCGGTCGAGAACGAATACCATCGGGCCACGGGAACGGCGCCGCTGGTCGAGCGGCTGCGGGCCATCGGAGACCGCTATGCGCGCTATCCGAAGACAGGGCTGAAGGCCGACAAGGCGTTCTTCGACGAGGAGGGCGGTGGCCTCTGATGTTCATCGACGCTTCGGCCATCATCGCGATTATTGCGCAGGAGGAGGGCTGGGAGTCACTCGCCTCGCGCCTCTCGCAGGCGCCCCGCACCCTGGTCTCCGCCCTGTCGGCCTGGGAGGCCGTCATCGGGCTCGCCCGGGAAGCCCAGATCCCGTTCGAGCAGGCGGAGGCGCTGGTCGACCAATTCGTCGAGGAGACCGGGGCCGAGATGGTCGAGATCGGGGCCGCGATCGGCCGAGAGGCGATCCAGGCATCCCGCCTTTATGGCCGTGGCCGGCATCGGGCCGGCCTCGATTTCGGCGACTGCTTCGCCTACGCCTGCGCGAAGGTCTCCCGCGTGCCGCTGCTGTTCAAGGGAAACGACTTCGTCCACACCGATATCCTGGTCGGATAGCGGCAGGACGAGGGCCGCATGCCGCACCGGGTTGCCCCGGAGCGCGACCCGTGCTTGTGTCTCGCCACTTCTCGCGACCCGTCCGGAGCGCCCAGCGCATGACGCGTTTCTTGCAACTTCTCGGGAGTCTTCTCCTCGCCATGGCCATCACCCAGGGGGCTTCGGCCCGCGACCTCGAAAACACGCTCTATCTCGACCTGACCTATGGCCGGGTGGTGATCGAGCTGCGCCCCGACCTGGCGCCGAACCATGTCAAACGGATCAAGGAGCTGGTGCGGCAGGGCTTCTACAACGGCATCAAGTTCCACCGCGTGATCGAGGGCTTCATGGCCCAGACCGGCGACCCGACCGGCACCGGCATGGGCGGCTCCGGCCAGAAGATCGACGCCGAGTTCAGCCAGGAGCCGTTCAAGCGCGGCACCCTCGGCATGGCCCGGGCGCAGAGCCCGAACAGCGCCGACAGCCAGTTCTTCATCATGTTCGCCGACGGCAGCTTCCTGAACGGCCAGTACACCGTCTGGGGCAAGGTGGTCGAGGGCATGGAGTTCGTCGACAAGATCAAGCGCGGCGAGCCGCCGGCCAACCCGGACATCATCGTCAAGCTGCAGGTCGCGGCCGACGCCCAGTAAGGCACGGTCCCCGATCGATCGACGCGAAGCCCGGCCTTTTGGCCGGGCTTCTGCGTTTCAGCGGAAGCGGAAGGCGATCAGCGGCATCTTGTAGGTCTCACGCACCTCGGAGATCGGCTTGCCGTCCTGGCGCAGCACGATGGCGCGGTTCTCGAACAGCGAGGCCAAAGGGTCATAGGCCGGGGCCGGCGCCGCGGCGGCCCAGCCGGCCAGCGCCGCCGACGGCATCCGCTCCCACCCGTCCGGCAGCACCTGCCACAGCACGGTCGAGGACAGGGTGCGCCGCGACGGGCCGAGCGGCCGGATGGCGCGGCCGAAGGGCGTGTCGGTCCCGGTCAGCGTCGCGTTGATCTCCGGCGTCAGCCGGTTCGGCAGGTACCAGTTGTCGGCCTCGGACAGCACCTGGTCGCCGCAGACCAGCTGGACCCGGCGATAGACCACCGGCTCGGCCGCGTCGGCGATCTCCAGCTCCTGGCGCTGCTGGTCGGTCAGCTTCACCTCGCCGGACACCCGCTTCGCCACGATCTTGGCCGTCGGCGCCAGGCCGTAGCGGCCGCACCAATCCTCCAGGAACAGGGTGGCGCTGTCGGTGGCGCCGAGCCCGGCGCGCACCGACTGCACCAGGGCGGTCAGCGCCAGCCGGTCGGACAGGGCGGCGGCACCCGCCTCCTGGTTGCTCGCCACCTCGGCCCGGGCCAAGGCGAGCGGCGCGGTCAGCACCAGGGCGGCAGCGGCGGCGACGATCGGCAGGCGGCGCACCATCGGTCTCCTCAATTCCCGGCCGGCCGGGGCCGGCGCGGCGCAGGATGGCTGCATAGCGGCCGGAAGGCGCCACGGCAATCCGCCGCAGGGGGGCTTGACCGCGGCGGCGGCGCGGGCTGGGCTGGGGTGAACGGTCCGAGCCGGGGATCCGCCATGCCCACCCTGTACGACTGCGCCCTGGTCTGGGACGCGCATAGCTGCCTGCCGCTGGTGCCCGATGCCGACGTGTCCCCGCTGGCCCGGCACAAGGCGGCCGGGATCGACTACGTCTCGATCAACATCGGCATGGACATGACTCCGCTGGAGACGGTGATCCGCACCACCGCCCATTTCCGCGACTGGATCCGCCGCCATCCCGAGGACTACGCACTGGCGGGCAGCGCCGCCGAGATCCGCGCCGCCAAGGCCGCCGGACGCCTGGCCGTCAGCTTCGACCTGGAGGGCGCGCTGCCGCTGATGGGCGACCTGGCGATGGTCGGCTTGTACCACGACCTCGGCGTGCGCCAGATCCACTTCGCCTACAACCGCAACAACCCGGCCGCCGGCGGCTGCCACGACCGGGACATCCCGCTGCCCGCCTTCGGCCGCGACCTGGTGGCCGAGGCCAACCGGATCGGGATGCTGCTCGACTGCTCGCACACCGGGCATCGCAGCAGCCTGGACATCATGGCGGCCTCGACCCGGCCGGTGGTGTTCAGCCATGCAAATCCGCGCGCCCTGGTCGACCATCCGCGCAACATCACCGACGAGCAGATCCGCGCCTGCGCCGCCACCGGCGGGGTGGTCGGCATCAACGGCATCAGCCTGTTCCTGGGTGATGCCCAAAGCGAGACCATGGCCCGGCACATCGACCACGTCGCCCAGCTGGCCGGCGCCGACCATGCCGGCATCGGCCTCGACTTCCTGTTCGCGCCCGACGTGGACGATTCGCCGCCCGGCCGCGACCGCGACTACTGGTGGCCGCCCGAGGCGGGCTATGGCAGCGCCCACAGCGCGATCGCCCTGGTGCAGCCGGAGCAGCTGCCGGAGGTGGCCGAGATCCTGCTGCGCCGCGGCTACAGTGAGGCCGATGTGCTGGGCATTCTCGGCGGCAATTTCCTGCGGGCGGCCGAGGCGGCCTGGAGCTGACGCCCGATCAGGCTGCGTGGTCGCAGCGGTTGACCTCGACGGTGACGTGCGACAGGCCAGGCAGGCCGCCGAGCCGGGCCTTGTACTGCGCCGGCGGCTCGGGCCGGTCGCTGACCAGGGCGACGATGGCGGCGGCGTGGCCGGGACCGACGCGCCAGAGATGCAGGTCGGCGATGCGGTCGCCCCCGGTCTCGAGCCGGCCGCGGATCGATTCGGCCAGGGCCGGATCCGGCACGGTGTCGAGGAGCACCGCTCCCGAATCGCGCAACAGGCCCCAGGACCAGCGCGCGATCATGATGCCGCCGACGATGCCCATCACCGCATCCATCCAGGCCCAGCCGTAGAAGCGGCCGGCGAGCAGGCCGAGGATGGCGCCGACCGAGGTCACGGCATCGGCCAGCACGTGGAAATACGCGGCGCGGAGATTGTGGTCGCGGTGATGGCCGTGACGGTCGTGGCCATGGTGCCCATGGTCGTGGTGGTGACCGTGACCGTGATCGTGGCCGTGGTGGTGGCCGCCGTCATGCAGCAGCCAGACGCTGGCGATGTTGACGGCGAGGCCCACGACCGCGATGACGATCGCCTCGTCATAGGCGATGGCGACCGGGTTCAGCAGCCGGACGACCGATTCCCAGCCGATGCCGATCGACACCACCGCCAGCACCAGGGCGCTGGCGAAGCCGGCGAGGTCGCCGAGCTTGCCGGTGCCGAAGGCGAAGCGCGGGTCGCGGGCATGGCGGCGGGCATAGCGATAGGCCAGCGCGGCGACGCCGAGCGCCCCGGCATGGGTCGCCATATGCAGCCCGTCGGCGAGCAGCGCCATCGAGCCGAAGGCGAGGCCGCCGAGGATCTCGACCAGCATCATTGCCGCGGTCAGCGCCACCACCCAGCGGGTGCGGCGCTCGTTGCGGGCATGGTCGGCACCGAGGAACAGGTGGTCGTGCCGCCAGTCGTCGAGGGAATGGCTGTGCATCGCCGGCTCCCGAGTGATCAGTGGAGAAGAAGCTGGGCCGGATGGCCGGTCCAGTCGCAGACGTCCTTCGTCGCCACCGCGACCGGCACGTCCGGGTGGTTGTGGCGGTACAGGGTCAGGGCGGCGTCGAAGGCCCACTCCGGCGGTTCGGCCCGGGCGCAGAGCTCGCGATAGACCCGTTCGACGGCGACGCGGCAGCACATGGTCTCGATGCCCTTACAGATACTTGGTGATCTCGCGCAACGAGGCGAGCCGGGCCTCCCGGCCGTCGGACGCGCCGTTCGCCAGATGCGCGACGCAATGGTCGACATGGTCGAGGATCAGCATGGTCTTCGCCTTCTCCACCGCCTTGACCACGGCCTGGAGCTGCTGGGCGATGGCGAGGCCGTCCTCGCCGGCCTCGACCATGCGCAGCGTGGCGGCGAGATGCCCCTGGGCCCGCTTCAGCCGGCCGAGGATCTCGGGATTGTTGGCATGGCTCATGACAGGAACCTATCCCCCTGGAGGGGATAGGACAAGGGACAGCTGGTCGCAGAGGCCTGCACCCGCCACGAGCGCGGCGTGTGCCCAAAAGACGTTCCCAAGGTGGAGATCTCAATAAATGCCGCCTTTGGCCAGTCATTGCAGATCCGGGACCCTCGGATGACCGGAACGCCGTTTCAGGCTTCCGCCAATCCGTCGTAAACGACGGAGCAGAGCGGAGGGGCAGTGGGTCGATCGGAGAACATCGCGGCGAAGCGCGCCGGTTTGGCAGGCCGGCCGGTCCTGGCCAGCGGGCTTGTCGCCGCCATGCTGTGCCTGCTGCTGGTCGCCTTCGCCGACCGGCCGGCGGCGCTGTGGTTCGAGGCGCATCGCGGCTCCGGCGTCATCGCCGCGGTCAAGCTGTTCACCGATATCGGCCTCGGCATCTGGTGGTACGCGCTGGCGATCCTGGGCTGGCTCGGCTTCCGCTTCGCCGCCTTCCTGGCCGCCTATGGCGACGTCCGGGCGCAACGCCTGAAGCGGGCCCGCGGCTTCGGCTTCATGGTGGCGGCGCTGGTGGCGACAACGCTAACCAACTGGCTGCTGAAGGCGGCGATCGGCCGGCCGCGGCCGCGCCACCTGTTCCGCCAGGATGCCTTCGCGCCGCACCCCTTCGGCTGGGACCTGTTCTCGAACAGCTTCCCCTCCGGCCACGCCCAGACCATGGCCACGGCGATGACGGCGCTGTGGATCCTGTTCCCGCGCTGGGGCTGGCCCTTCGGGCTGCTGGGCGGGCTGGTGGCGCTGAGCCGGGTCGTGGTCACCTCGCACTACCCGGCCGACATCGTCGCCGGCGCCTGGCTGGGCGTGGTGGTGGCTCTGGCCGTGCGCCGCTGCCTGGAGGCGACCGGCGGGCCGGTGACGGTGACCCGATGATCGCGCTGATCGCCGCCCTGATCCCGGTGCTGGCGCCGGTGGTTGCCGCGGCCGGGGTCGGCTATGTCTGGGCCCGGTCGCGCCACCCCTTCGACCTCGGCTTCGTCACCCGGCTGGTGACCTATGTCGGGTCGCCCTGCCTGGTGTTCTCGACCCTGACGAAGTTCCACGTTCCGGCCGGCGAGATCGTCGGCCAGGCCGGGCTGGCCATGCTGTCGGTCTTCGCCTGCGGCCTGGTCGGCGGCTTGGCGCTGTATCTCAGCGGCCGGACGGTGCGGCCGCTGCTGCCGACGGTGATGCTGCCGAACGCCGGCAATCTCGGCCTGCCGATCGCCTATTTCGCCTTCGGCGACGAGGGGCTGGCGCTGGCCCTGCCCTTCTCCGCCGCCATGACGCTGCTGCAGTTCACCGTCGGCGTCTCCTGCGCCTCCGGCCACAGCCGCTGGACCGAGATCGTCAAGACGCCGACGATCTACGCCATCCTGCTGGCGATCGCCTTCGCCGCCGGCGACATCGACACGCCGCGCTGGCTGGCCAATGCCACCGAGCTCCTGGGCGGCGTCACCCTGCCCTTGATGCTGATCGCGCTCGGCGTGTCGCTGGCCAGCCTGCGCATCGCCAATCTGGGCCATGCGCTGTGGCTGGCGGGGCTGCGCCTGGCGCTCGGCCTCGCCGCCGGATACGGGGTGGTCTGGCTGTTCGCCATCCCGCATCCGACCGCGGCGATCCTGATTCTGCAATCGGCGATGCCGCCGGCGGTGTTCAACTACCTGTTCGCCGCCCGCTACGGCGGCCCGGTGCAGGAGGTGGCCGGCGCCGTCGTGGTCGGCACCATCATCAGCCTGCTGACCCTGCCGGTGCTGCTGGCCGTGCTGATGGCGTAGACTGCTCGATCTCCCGCTTGCGCGCCTCGTAGGTGGCCGGGTCGATCAGGCCGCGCCGGCGCATGATCTCCAGCGCCACCAGGGCCCGGCCGCGGTTGTCGTCGCCGACCGAGCCGCTTTCCGCATCCGCATCGCCGCCCGCCGCGCCGGGCTCCGCCCTGTCCGCCATGATATCGTCCGCCCGTTCTGCGACGCCGCGCGCGCTTCCACCGGAAGGGCGCAGGCCCTATGACGGAGGACAATGACTCACGGAGGAAGGCCGGTCGAGATGTGGACGAAGCGGATCCTGCGGATCCTGGCGCTGGCGGTGCCGGCGATCGCCATCGCGGCCGCCGTGGCCTTCTGGCTGGGCCCCCCCGGCAGCCGCGGCGTCGTCGGCCAGGGCTTCGGCTCGGTCGGCGGGCCGATCGCGCTGGTCGACCAAGCCGGCAAGCCGGTCACCGAGAAGGATTTCGCCGGCAAGGACGTGCTGGTCTTCTTCGGCTTCACCAACTGCCCCGATGTCTGCCCCACCGAGCTGACGACCATGGCGGCGGCGCTGGACACGCTGGGGCCGAAGGCCGAAGGGGTGGTGCCGGTGTTCGTCACCGTCGACCCGGAGCGAGACACGCCCGAGGTGGTCGGCCTGTACGCCCAGGCCTTCCATCCGCGCATGGTCGGGCTGACCGGCTCGGCCGAGCAGATCGCCCAGGCCGCCAAGGCCTTCCGCGTCTACTACAAGAAGGCGCCGCAAAAGGACGGCGCCTATTCGATGGACCATTCCGCCTTCGTCTACATGATGGGGCCGGACTGGCAGGTGCTGGACATCCTGCCGCCGCAGATGTCGCCGCAGGACATGGCCCAGCGGATCGGCAAACAGCTCTGACCGGCAGGAACGGGGTTGCGATCCTGCCCGGCGTGCTATCGTGGCCCGATCCTGCCTATCGTTCTCGGAGTCGCCTCATGACCCTTCGCCACGCCGCCCTGGCCGGGATCGCCTTCCTCGTCCTCAACGGCTGCTCCGAGCGCGAGGCCCGGCAGCAGCAGGCGCTGACGGCCCAGAACGACCTGGTCGGGCTGAGCGAGGCCCGGCTGCTGTCCTGCGCCGGCACGCCCGCCCGCAGCCGCAGCACCGGCAACACCCAGTACCTGACCTATCAGAGCGCCGGGATGGCCGCGGACGAGGCGGCCAGCATCGGCGCCTTCGGCGGCAGCTCGGCCGGAAGCGGCATGGGCATCGAACCCGTCAATGCCGGCGTCGGCCAGAAGATCGGCACCAGCGCGCTGGACCCGAATTATTGCGAGGCGACCTTCACCCTGGTCGACGGCCGCGTCGCCGAGGTCCGCTACCGCACCTCGGGCGGCTATCTCCGCACCGCCCAATGCTCCGACATCGTCGCGCCCTGCATGGGCGGGCCGACCTTCGACCCCGGCCAGCCGAAGCCCTAAGCGCACCGCCGTCGGCGGCGGAGCACAAACCGTCGCGGATCGGATGGACCCGGGGCCCGGAAATCGGGCCTCTGTTCGCTATCCGCCCCTGGCCGGTTGCCGATCCCGTCCGCGGGCACTAAAAGCGTCCTTCTGCAGCGCAAAAAGCGCGGTCCATGGAGTGCGAGCCGATGAAGATCCTGGTCCCGGTCAAACGGGTGATCGACTTCAACGTCAAGGTCCGGGTCAAGGCCGACGGGTCCGGCGTCGACATGGCCAACGTCAAGATGTCGATGAACCCCTTCGACGAGATCTCGGTCGAGGAGGCGATCCGCGCCAAGGAGGCCGGCAAGGCGACCGAGGTCATCGCCGTATCGATCGGGCCGGCCCAGGCGCAGGAGACGATCCGCACCGCGCTGGCGATGGGCGCCGACCGCGGCATCCTGGTGCAGACCGATGTCGAGCTGCAGCCGCTGGCCGTGGCCAAGCTGCTGAAGGCGCTGGTCGACAAGGAGCAGCCGCAGCTAGTGATCCTGGGCAAGCAGGCGATCGACGACGACGCCAACCAGACCGGCCAGGCGCTGGCCGCCCTCTTGGGCTGGGGCCAGGCGACCTTCGTCTCGAAGCTGGTGCTGGAGGACGGCACAGCACTGGTGACCCGCGAGGTCGATGGCGGCCTTGAGACCATCCGGGTCAAGCTGCCGGCGATCATCACCACCGACCTGCGCCTGAACGAGCCGCGCTACGCCTCGCTGCCGAACATCATGAAGGCGAAGAAGAAGCAGCTGGACACCGTCAGCCCGGCCGATCTCGGCATCGACCCGGCGCCGCGGCTGAAGACGCTGAAGGTGGTCGAGCCGGCGAAGCGCAAGGGCGGCGTCAAGGTCGCCAGCGTGCAGGAGCTGGTGGCCAAGCTGAAGACCGAAGCGCGCGTGATCTGAGGGCGGGGGACCAAGACATGTCGATCTTGATCGTTGCCGACCACGACAACGCCACGCTGAAAGCCGCCACGCTGCACGCCGTCACCGCGGCGCAGAAGATCGGCGGCGACATCCATGTGCTGGTCGCCGGTGCCGGCGCCCGCCCGGCCGCCGAGGCCGCGGCCAAGGTGGCCGGCGTGGCCAAGGTGCTGCTGGCCGAGGCCCCGGCGCTGGAGCACCAGCTGGCCGAGGCCGTGGCGCCGCTCGTCGTGGACCTGGCCCGCGGCTACAGCCATGTGCTGGCGACCGCGACCAGCGCCGGCAAGAACCTGCTGCCGCGCGTCGCCGCGCTGCTGGACGTGCAGCAGATCTCTGAGATCACCGCGGTCGATGCGCCCGACACCTTCGAGCGGCCGATCTATGCCGGCAACGCCATCGCCACGGTGCAGTCGGCCGACCCGATCAAGGTGATCACGGTGCGCGGCACCGCCTTCGAGGCGGCGGCCGCCGAGGGCGGCTCGGCTGCGATCGAGTCCATCGAAGCCAAGGCCGATGCCGGGCTGTCGAGCTTCGTCGGCCAGGAGCTGAGCAAGTCCGAGCGGCCGGAGCTGACCTCGGCCCGGATCATCATCTCCGGCGGCCGCGCCATGGGCTCCTCCGAGAACTTCAAGATCCTCGAGGGCATCGCCGACCATCTCGGCGCCGCCATCGGCGCCAGCCGCGCCGCGGTCGACGCCGGCTACGTGCCGAACGACTACCAGGTCGGGCAGACCGGCAAGGTGGTGGCGCCGGACCTGTACATCGCCGTCGGCATCTCCGGCGCGATCCAGCACCTGGCGGGCATGAAGGACAGCAAGGTCATCGTCGCCATCAACAAGGACGAGGAGGCGCCGATCTTCCAGGTCGCCGATTACGGCCTGGTCGGCGACCTGTTCAAGCTGATCCCGGAGCTCGAGGCCGAGCTGAAGAAGGCCTGAGCGGCCGCCCCAGGCGACGCGGCAAGGCGCATCCTTCGGGATGCGCCTTTTTGCTGCCGGCGGGCCGATCCCGGCCGCCGTCTTCCCCTTGACAGGACCAGCGGGTTGTTCGCTGCTGTAGAGGGCAGCAGCAGGGGGATGCGTCCGGATGGGGGACGAGGCGCCGCGCTATTCCGTCTTCATTGAAGGCGAGACCGTCGATCTGTGCGTGCCGTCCGAGGCGGCGATCGAGGACGGCTGGGCCGACTGGTTCAACGACGCCCGGACGACGCGCTGGCTGTCCCAGGGCATCTACCCGAACCATGTCGAGGACCAGCGCAGCTTCCTGGACTCGATCCGCAGGCGCGACCGCTTCGCCGTGCTGATCTGCGGCAAGGGCGGCGGGCCGCTGTACGGCATCATCTCGCTGTCAGCGATCGACTGGATCGCCCGTTCGGCCCAGATCTCGCTGGTGGTCGGCAAGCCGCCCCCGGGACGCCAGCTGATCCAGCTGGAGGCCATGGCGCGGGTGACCGAGCACGCCTTCCAGCGCATGGGGCTGGACCGGGTCTGGGCCGGCCAGGCCCATCCCGGCCTGGCGCGCTGGAACCAGTGGCTGGAGCTCTTGGGCTATTTCACCGACGGGGTGTTGCGGCGCGGCTTCGTCAAGGGCCGCGAGACCGTCGACAACGCCGTCATGATCGGCTGCCTGGTCGAGGATTACCAAGCGTTGAAGGCCCGGCGCGGCGGCCAGTTCTGGCCCGGCAACGACGTCATGCTGCGCCTGGTCAAGGCGATGCCGAAACACGGCTTCGCCGGCCGGCTCGCCGAGTTCCTGGAGCGCGAGCTACCCCGGTACAAGGCCGAGATCGAGACGGTCGAGCGCCGCGTCCGGGACGGCGAGGATGAAGAGGCCGCGCCGAGACGCCGCCTGGCCGGATCTTGAGCGTCTCACCGCCATGGCGCGGCGCCGCGGCGCTGGGCCTCGGCACCGCCCAGTTCGGGCTCGACTACGGCATCGCCAACGACCGCGGCATCTGCCCGCCCGAGGATGTGGCGGCGATCCTGGAGGCGGCCGCCGCTGCCGGGATCGGGGTGCTGGACACCGCCCCGGCCTACGGCACCGCCGAGCAGGTGCTGGGCGAGGTGCTGCCGTCGACGCATCGCTTCCGCATCGTCACCAAGACGCCGCATCTGGCCGGGCTGCGCGACGAAGGCCAGGTCCGGCGCGCCGTGCGGGACTCCTTCACGGCCTCGCGGGCGAAGTTGCGCCGCGGCCGGCTGGCCGGCCTCTTGACCCACAACGCCAACGACCTGCTGCGGCCCGGCGGCCCGGCGCTGTGGGCGGCAATGACGGAGCTGAAGCGGGCTGGGGAGGTCGAGCACATCGGCGCGTCGATCTACAGCGCCGGGCAGCTCGACGCCGTGCTGGCGCGCTACCCGCTCGACATGGTGCAGCTGCCCTGGAACGCTGTGGACGGCCGTATCGACCTGGCCCGCCTGGCGGCGCTGGCGGACCAGGGGATCGAATTGCACGCCCGGTCGGTGTTCCTGCAGGGCCTGCTGCTCGCCCCGCCCGCCCATGCCGTCCAGGTCTCGCCCGAGGCGGGGGCTCTGGTCGGGCGCTGGCGCGACGCCGTCGCCGCTTCGGGCGCCGACCCGCTGGCGGCGGCGCTGGGCGCGGTGATCGGCCGGCCGGAGATCGGCACCGCCCTGGTCGGCGTGACCCGGCCGGAGGAGCTGGCCGGCATCCTGCAGGCCGTCGCCGCGGCGCCGCCGCCGGTGGCGCCGGTGCAGTCGACCGACGACCTGGTGCTGAACCCTGCCCTGTGGCCGTCCGGCGGCCGCCCGGCCGCGATCCTGACCGGCGCCGCCGTGGCGCTGCGGCCGACGGCATCCGGCGACACCGTGGTGCTGGCCGTGCACGCCAAGGAGGCCGGCGCAGCCCGTGGCACCGTGCGGATCGGCCCGATCGACCGCGCCGCCGGCGAGGCAACCCTGGCCCTGCAGAATGCGGAGGGACTGCCCGCCACCTGGCAGGACGAGGCGGTGGCGCTGGCCTCGCGGCTGGCTTTCGAGCAGCTCGGGCTGCGCCGGCTGATCGCCCCTTGCGCCCGCGCCGGCTGGACCAGCGCCGGGGGGCGCTTCATCCTGGACGATAAGAGCTATTGGGAGCGGACATGACGGTGCTGGCGATCCTGCAGGCGCGGATGTCGTCGTCGCGGCTGCCCGGCAAGGTGATGGCCGATCTGCTCGGCGAGCCGATGCTGGCGCGGCAGGTCGAGCGGCTGCGGCGCTGCCGGATGATCGACCGGCTGCTGCTGGCGACCAGCACCGACGCCGCCGACGACGCGCTGGGCGATCTGGCCGGTCGGATCGGCATCGACTGCTTCCGCGGCAGCCTGGACGACGTGCTGGACCGGTTCCACGCCGCCGCGTCCGGCCACGGCGCCGACCAGATCGTGCGCCTGACCGGCGACTGCCCGCTGGCCGATCCGGAGCTGATCGACCGGCTGGTCGAGCTGCATGTCGCCGGCGGCTACGACCATTCCTGCAACACGCTGAACCCGCGCTGGCCCGACGGGCTGGACGCCGAGGTGATGCGCGCCGAGGTGCTGGAGGCGGCGTGGCGCGAGGCGGTGCTGCCGTCGGACCGCGAGCACGTCACCCGCTTCATCTACACCCGGCCGGAACGGTTCCGGCTGGGCAGCCTGGTCGGCGACACCGACCTGTCGGACCAGCGCTGGACCGTCGACACGCCGGAGGACCTGGCCATGGTGCGGGCGGTGTATGCCGCGCTGTACCCGGCCAACCCGGCCTTCGGCACAGAGGACATCCTGGCTTTCCTGGCGGCGCATCCGGAGATCGCCGCGCTCAACCGCGCCCACCGGCGGAACGAGGCCCTGGAGCGCTCGCTCGCCCAGGACGCCGCCAAACCGTGAGGACCACAGTGGCAGAACGCTATGCGGCATCCGAGGCGATGCTCGACCGGGCCCGGCAGACCATCCCGCTCGGCGCCCAGACCTTCAGCAAGAGCATCACACAGTATCCGCTCGGCGTGTCGCCCTATTTCGCCGCCCGCGGCCAGGGCAGCCGGCTGTGGGATGTCGACGGCAACGAGTATATCGACTTCATCAACGGCCTGGCCTCGGTGACGCTGGGCTACAACGACCCGGACGTCACCGCCGCGGTCAAGGCACAGGTCGACGACGGCACCATCTTCAGCCTGTCGAGCCCGCTCGAGGCCGAGGTGGCGGAGCGCCTGGTGGCGATCGTGCCTTCGGCCGAGATGGTGCGCTTCGGCAAGAACGGGTCGGATGCCACCGCCGGCGCGGTCCGCGTCGCCCGCGCCTATACCGGCCGCGACCATGTGCTGGTCTGCGGCTATCACGGCTGGCAGGACTGGTATATCGGCGCCACCGCCCGCAACCGCGGCGTGCCGGAAGCGACCCGCGCCCTGACCCACACCTTCCCCTACAACGACCTGGCGGCGCTGGACCGGCTGCTGGACGAGCATGCCGTGGCCGCGATCGTGATGGAGCCGATGAACGTCGCCTTCCCGGCCGCGGGTTATCTGGAGGGGGTGCGCGAACGGGCGATCAGGCATGGCGCGGTGCTGGTGTTCGACGAGACCATCACCGGCTTCCGCGTCGCCAATGGCGGCGCGCAGGAGCTGTTCGGCGTCATCCCCGACCTGACCACGCTGGGCAAGGGCATCGCCAACGGCTATCCGCTGTCGGCGGTGTGCGGCCGGCGCGACCTGATGATGGAGATGGAGGAGATCTTCTTCTCCTTCACCATGGGCGGCGAGACGCTGTCGCTGGCCGCGGCCCGGGCGACGCTGGACAAGGTGGTGCGCGAGCCGGTGACCCGGCACATGGCCGAGTTGGGCACCAGCCTGCGCGACGGCACCGCGGCGCTGATCGAGCGGCACAAGCTGGGCGATGTGCTGTCTCTGTCCGGCCACCCGTCCTGGACCTTCCTGGCGATCAAGGACCAGCCGGACGCCAGCGCCTTCGAGATCAAGACGCTGTGGCTGCAGGAGATCTTCGCCCGCGGCCTGCTTTCGCTCGGCAGCCACAATATGAGCTATGCCCACAGCCCGGCCGATGTCGACCACGTGCTGACCGTCTATGACGAGGTCTTCGCCCTGCTGTCGGCGGCGATCGGCCAGCAGCGGGTGCGGGCGGAGCTGCGCTGCGAGCCATTGGTGCCGCTGTTCCGCGTCCGGTAGGGAGATCGCCCCGAACCCTACTGCGACGGCCATCTGACGCGCTTTTCTCCGCTTCCGGTGCTCACGGACTTGAACGTCCGCTGCGCGCCGGTTCTCGAAAACCACGCCAGCTGACTCGTCACAGCGGGTTCGGAACGATCTCCCGGGCGGCACAGTCCCCAAAACGACACCACCCCGCCCGGCCAGGGTGTTCCGGCCGGACGAGGTGGGTCTTTCGCCGCCCCTGCCGGCGGCGAATCAGCCGGGCGTGCTAGCCGCCCGAACCGGTGGTGCCGGTCGTGCCTGTGGCCGGAGCCGCGGGTGCTTCAGCCTTGCGGCCCTCGAAGGCGGGCAGCGATTCCAGCTGTTCCTTGGTCATCGCGGTTCTCACGCCCTCATCGGGCCGGGCGCCGATGGTCAACTTGTCGAGCGGAATGGCCACGGATTTTGAGCCGATGCCGAGGAAGCCCCCAACGTCGATGACCACGGCATCGACCGTCTTGTTGCTCTTGTCGACCAGGACGTCCGAGGTCTTTCCGATCGAATCGCCGTTGGCGTTGGTGACGCTGGCGCCGATCAGGTCGGAGCCGAGGATATGCGATTCCGGAAGCTGTTGCTGACCCTCCGGAACCGTGGTGGCGGGGGCAGCCGCCGCCGGGGCGGTCGTAGCCGGAGCGGTCTTGTCCGCGGGCGGCTGAGTCGTCGTCTGCGCCAATGCCGGCACGGCCAGCAGGGCGACGGCGGAAGCAGCGGCCATCAAGGTCTTGCGCATGATTGGTCCTCCTCGAGGATCTCATGGAGATACCTGAGCAACAGGAGGTTCGACGGCGCGGTTCCGCCGAAGCGACGAAAGCCCGGCGGAGGGCCGGGCTTTCGCTTGGATCGGAATTTTACTCGCCGCCCGAAGGCTCGGCGGGGCTGTCCTCCACCTTCACCTTGCGCGGCCGGCCGGGCCGGCGCTTCGGCGGAGCGGCCGGGGCCTCTTCCGCCGCGACGCCGGGCAGACCGGGCTGTGCCGAGGCCTCGGGCTGAGGTGGCTGCACCGGCACTGCCGCCGGTGCGGCGGGAGCCGGCTGCTCCGACGGCACGGCCTCGGCCGGAGCGGCCGTCCGCGGCGGGCGGCCACGGCGCGGCCGGGCGACGATCGAGGCCGGCAGAGCGAGTTCGGTGTCGAGGCCGCTGTCCTCCTGATCCCGCGGATCGGCGCCGAAGCTGGCCGCGGCGGCCATATCGGCCGGCGCCGGATCGAGCGGGCTCGGGATATGCGGCTGCGGCGCGTTCAGGTCCGGCGGCTGCGGCCGGTCGCTGCGGTAATCCGGACGGCCGTCGCGCGGGCCGCGGAACCGGTCGCGCTGCCCTTCATCGCGGCCCTGGCCCTGATCGCGATTCTGGTCGCGGAAGCCCTGGTCGCGGTCGCGCGGCGGGCGCCCCTCGCGGAAGCCCTGGTCCCGGTTGCGGAAGCCCTGGTCGCGGTTCTGGCGGTCGCCGCCATCGTTACGCGGCTCAAACTCCCGGCGCTGCGGGCGGTCGCCGCCCTGCTCGAAATCGCGGCCCTGCTGGCGGTCGCCGCCGTCGTTGCGCGGCTCGAACTCTCGGCGCTGCTGGCGGTCGCCGCCATCGTTGCGTGGTTCGAACTCCCGCCGCTGCGGCTGCTGCGGCGGCGGGCTGGTGAGCGGATCGTAGTCGGAATCGACGCCCGGCTGGTCGCGGCCGCTGTCCTGGCCCGGCTGGTGCTGCGGTCCGCCATAGGCCTCGTTCATGGCATTGATGATGCGGACATAGTGTTCCGCATGCTGCTGGTAGTTCTCCGCCATGACGCGGTCGCCCGACGCCTGGGCGTCGCGCGCCAGCCCCATGTACTTGTCATAGACCTGGAAGACGTTGCCGCGGATGCGGATGTCCGGTCCGTTGCTGTCGATGGTCTGGTTGCGATTGGGCAGAGCGTTCGGCCGGCGCTGCTGTTGGCCGCCACCGCCGCCGCCACCACCGCTACCGCCGCCGTTCCTGCCGCGCGCACGCCGCGAATTCGGTCCTGGTCTCATCAGCCTTGCTTCTGCAGATCGCTGTTTCCGCGCTGCCGTCCCTCGCCGCCGCCTGACGCGACCGGGCCCAGCGTCATCGTCGCTTCCAGCGCCGGAATGGCGGCCGCCTCAAGCGGTCAAGCCCGGAAATGACGGAATAAGGGACCCTAACGGCAATCCCGCGTCGGGCCAATGCTTTTTTTCGTCCCCGACGTCGCGACCACGCAACGCGGTATGCCTGCGAGATCGTGCGGCGTGCCGACGATGTCAAGGCCGGCGCCGCGGAACAGCGCCGACACGTCGGCCGCCTGGCCGATGCCGAGTTCGACCACCGCGGTGCCGCCCGGCACCAGCAAATCTGGCAGCGCCGCGGCCAAGGCGCGATAGGCGTCGAGCCCGTCGGTGCCGCCGGACAGGGCCAGGCGCGGATCGTGGTCGCGCACCTCGGGCTCCAGCGCCGTGATATCGGCCTCCGGGATATAAGGCGGGTTGGACAGGACGAGGTCGCAGCGGCCGGCCAGCGCCGTGGCCCAATCGCCGACCAGGAAGGCGGCGCGATCCGCCAGGCCCAGCGCCCGTGCGTTGTCCCGCGCGACCCGCGCCGCGGCCTCGCTGCGGTCGACGCCGATGCCGAAGGCGGAAGGCCGGTCGTGCAGCACGGCAAGCAGCAGGCAGCCGGTGCCGGTGCCGAGGTCGAGCACGCGCAATGGCCGGTCCGGCACGGCGGCCAGCGCCGCCTCGACCAGGGTCTCGCTGTCCGGCCGCGGGTCCAGCGTCGCCGGGCCCAGGGCGAAATCGAGGCTCCAGAATTCGCGGTGCCCGAGGATGCGCGACACCGGCTCATGTGCGGCACGGCGATCGAGATATCCGGCAAAGCGCGCGGCTGCGTCCGGCGGCATCGGCTCGCCGCCACGCGACAGCAGGCCGGTGCGGTCGATGCCGAGCGCGTGCATCAGCAGGATGCGGGCGTCAGTGAGAGCACCGTCGATGCCGGCGGCGGCCAGCCGCGCCGTGCCGTCGCGCAGGGCCTCGGCGATTTCGGGAGGACGGGGGGTCATGGCGCGACCATCCCGCAGCGAAAAGCGACCCCGAACGCAGGAACGCGTTGCCTCTCCCGCTTGCGGGAGAGGTCGGGCGTCCGCAGGACGACCGGGTGAGGGCAAAGCGGCGCCGCCGCGCGTGCAACTCTTGACGGCAGGGCACGCGCGATCCCCCCCATCTTGAAGCGCTCATCCCGGGATCCCGGCCGGCAGGCCCTCACCCGGAGCCGCTTCGCGTCTCCGACCTCTCCCGCAAGCGGGAGAGGCAACGCGATCGAACGGTCACGAAGCGCTCTCGCGGACGGGAAGGAAGAAATCACGGCTGGTCGGCGAGGGCAGCGAGGCGGGCGGCTTCGTCTTCGGCGATCAGCGCCTCGACCAGCTCCTCCAGCGCCTCGCCCGCCAGCACCTTGTCGATCTTGTAGAGGGTCAGGTTGATGCGGTGGTCGGTGACCCGCCCTTGCGGGAAGTTGTAGGTGCGGATCCGCTCCGACCGGTCGCCGGAGCCGACCTGACTGCGCCGGTCGGCCGCCCGCGCCGCGTCCTTGGCCGCCCGCTCGGCCTCATACAGCCGGGCGCGCAGGATCTTCATCGCCTTGGCGCGGTTCTTGTGCTGCGACTTCTCGTCCTGCATCACCACCACGATGCCGGTCGGCAGATGAGTGATGCGGACCGCGCTCTCGGTCTTGTTGACGTGCTGGCCGCCGGCGCCCTGGGCCCGGAACACGTCGACCCGCAGGTCCTTGTCGTCGACCTGGATGTCGACCTCTTCCGCCTCCGGCAGCACCGCCACCGTGGCCGCCGAGGTGTGGATGCGGCCCTGGGTCTCGGTCTCCGGCACGCGCTGGACGCGGTGGGCGCCGCTCTCGAACTTCAGCCGGGCGAAGACGCCGCGGCCGCTGATCTCGGCCGAGGCCTCCTTGTAGCCGCCGAGCGGCGTGTCGGCGATGTCCATGACCTCGAAGCGCCAGCCGCGGATGGCGGCATAGCGCTGGTACATCCGGAACAGGTCGGCCGCGAACAGCGCCGCCTCGTCGCCCCCGGTGCCGGCACGGACCTCGAGGATGGCGTTGCGGTCGTCGGCCTCGTCCTTCGGCAGCAGTTGCACCTGCACCCGCCGCTCCAGCGCCGGCAGGCTGTCGCGCAGCGCGAACAGCTCCTCCTGCGCCAGGGCCCGCATCTCGGGGTCGGATTCGGCCGCGGCCATGGCCTCGAGCTGGGCCAGCTCGGCCCGGCCGCGATGCAGCGCCGCGATCTCCTCGGCCAGCGGCTCGAGCTCGGAATATTCCTTGGAATAGGCGGTGAACTGGTCCGGCGACAGCTTGCCGGAGCCCATGCCGTCGCGCAGCTCGGCCACGCGGGACAGGACACGGTTCAGGTTTTCGTCGAGTTGCACGGAAGGCTCAAATCAAGGGAACGGGCCGGTCGGTCGGATGATCTACCGAAGCCCGCTAGCGGCCGGACAGGCGGGTCATTCAGCCGCCTGGGCCGCGGCCGCCTCGGCCTCGGCGCGCTCCGCATCAATCTGTTTCGCCTTGTCCTCGACCAGGGAGACCAGGTGGTCGACGATGCCCTCGTCCTTCAGCCGGTGGTTCGGCAGGCCGTTGATGTAGACCTGATGCGTGCCCTTGCCGCCGCCGGTGAAGCCGATGTCGGTCATCGTCGCCTCGCCCGGGCCGTTGACCACGCAGCCGATCACCGAGACGGTCATCGGCGTGGTGATGTGGGCCAGGCGCTGCTCCAGCACCTCGACGGTCTTGATCACGTCGAATTGCTGCCGGGCGCAGGACGGGCAGGAGATGATGTTGACGCCGCGGTGGCGCAGGCCGAGCGACTTCAGCATGTCGAAGCCGACCTTGACCTCCTCCACCGGATCGGCGGAGAGCGAGACGCGGATGGTGTCGCCGATGCCGGACCACAGCAGCATGCCGAGGCCGATCGACGACTTCACCGTGCCGGTGCGCAGGCCGCCGGCCTCGGTGACGCCGATATGCAGCGGGTAGTCGCAGGCCTCGGCCAGCGCCTGGTAGGCGGCGACGGCCAGGAACACGTCCGACGCCTTGCACGAGATCTTGAAGTTGAAGAAGTCGTGGTCCTCGAGGATGCGGATGTGGTTGAGCGCCGACTCGACCATCGCCTCCGGGCAGGGCTCGCCGTACTTCTCCAAGAGCTCGCGCTCCAGCGAGCCGGCATTGACGCCGATCCGCATCGAGCAATTGTGGTCCTTCGCCGCCTTCACCACCTCGGCCACCCGCTCCTTCGAGCCGATGTTGCCGGGGTTGATGCGCAGGCAGGCGGCGCCGTTCTGGGCCGCCTCGATGCCGCGCTTGTAGTGGAAATGGATGTCCGCGACGATCGGCACGGTCACTTCCGGCACGATGTGCTTCAGCGCCGCGCTGGATTCCTCGTCCGGGCAGGAGACGCGGACGATGTCGGCGCCGGCGATCTCGAGCGCCCGGATCTGGTCGATCGTGCCCTGGATGTCCGTGGTCCGGGTGTTGGTCATCGACTGCACGGTGATCGGCGAATCGCCGCCGACCGGAACCTTGCCGACATGGATCAGGCGGGACTTCCGGCGTTGAATCTGGCGATAGGCGCGGACGGCGCTCATGACGGGACCCTAGGTGATGCGGCGTTCGTTGCGCGACAACATGGCCCTTTCGCGCCGATCCCGCAATCCGGCAGGCGGCAATGCGACCATGTGCAGCCGGCGCCGCTCACGCTCAATTGGTTGCGGCCGGCGCGCCCCGCAGCTTCTGCGGGTCGAGCGCGATGTTGCGCACAACCTGGCCGGGGCCGCCGAGCGCCGCCACCGCCTGGCCGTCGACCTCGATCTGCAGCCCGCCGGCATTGCCGGTGGTCAGGCGCTGGCCCTCCTGCGACGGCACGGCATAGGTCTCGCCCGCCGCCATCACCCGGGTCATCACCAGACCGCCCTGGCGGTCGCGGATCTGGACCCAGCTGTCGGCGCTGGCGCGCAGCATGATCCGGCTGTCGCCGGGGCCCGGCACCTGCGACGCCGGCGGCTCGTTCGCCAGGGCGGCGCCGAGCGGGCGGTCGGCCAGGGCCATGGTGGCGGGCAGCTGGGGGGCCGGCGCGGGCTGGGATTGCGGCGCCGCCGCGATCTGCGGCGCGGCGGGGGCGGGAGCGGCGGGCGGCGCCGCCGCGGTCTGGGGCGGCGCGACCGGGGCCGCGGGCAGCGGCAGGGCCGGGGTGCCGGCCGGGGCGGTCGGGCCCGGCACAATCGGGCCGGCGGTCATCCGCTCGCCCGGGCCGGGTTCGGCCGTGGGGGCCGCCGCCTGCAGGCTGGGCCCGCTGTTCGGGGCGGCCGGCTGCACCACCGGGCCGGGGTTCGGCTCGGTCTGCGTGCCACCGTCGAGCAACGCCGCGAAGCGCCCCGGCAGCGCCGCGATCTCGGCCGCCACGTCGCGGTTGGCCGAGGACAGATAGTACCAGCCGGCATAGGCTAGGCCGCCGATCAGCACCGCGATCATCAGGATCGCACCGCCGGGGATGCGGCTGCCTTCCGGCACCGGCGCCGGGAAGATCAGATCGGGCTTCTTCTCGACCGCGGTGGATTCGCGCTTGAAGCGCGCCACCACCTGGTCGCCGTCGAAGCCGAGGAACTCGGCATAGGTGCGGACGAAGCCGATGGCGTAGACCGGGCCGGGCAGGTCCTGGTGGCGCCCGTCCTCGATCGCCTGCAGCAGCCCATGCCGGATCCGCAGCGCCGCGGCCACGTCGTATAGGCTGTAGCCGGCGATCTCGCGGGCCTGGGCGAGGATGCGGCCGACCGGTGCGTTCATGTCGATCACGTGATCCACCGCCCCGGCATCGACAGGGTTGTCTGGGGAGTCCGTGGTCTCATGCACCACGGCGAGGTGTTTCCGATTGCTCTGGGCCATGTCGTTCGAGCCGCTTTGTGCTTGAGCGAAGTGTTACAGATGAAAGCTGGCACGTCGCCCTGTCATGATGTCGAGGCCCACTCCCCCACGACCGAGACGACAATCTTTATTAAGACGATTCCGGCGGCACAGCAAAACGAATCCGAGACTCGTCGCACTATATCGCGACGTCATGATCGCGAGCATAGGCGCGGATGGCGGGACGCAGCGAGCCGCGAGCATTGGCGCGGACCTGAGACAACCAGCGCGAGAAATGGCCTAGATCCAGGCTGCGGACCATAGTCCTGACGGCGCCGATCGCCGTGGCCGGCATCGACAAGGTGCGAAATCCCAGCCCGAGAAGAGTCATCGCCTCAATCGGCCGCGACGCCATCTCGCCGCACAGGCTGATTCGGCGGCCGGCGGCATCGCTGCGGGCCACCACCTCGGCCAGGGCCGCGACCAGCCCGGGCGACAGCGTGTCGAAGCGCTGCGCCACCCGGGTGTTGGTGCGGTCGGCGGCATAGAGGTACTGCATCAGGTCGTTCGAGCCGACGGAGACGAAATCGGCGGTGCGCAGCACCTGGTCGAGCTGCCACAGCAGCGACGGCACCTCGAGCATCACCCCGACGCGGATCTCGTCCGACACCGGCGCGCCCAGGGCCACGGCGCGCGCCACCTCGCGGTCGAACAGCGCCCGGGCGGCGTCCAGCTCGGTGACCTCGGACACCATCGGGAACATCACCCCGAAAGGCCGCCCGGCGGCGCCCTGAACCAGGGCCCGCAGCTGCTGGCGCAGCATCGCCGGCCGGTCGAGGCCGATGCGGATGGCGCGCCAGCCGAGGGCCGGGTTGTCCTCGTCGATCTCGGCGAAGTAGGGCAGCCGCTTGTCGCCGCCGACATCGAGGGTGCGGAACACCACCGGCCGGCCCTCGGCCAGGTCGATGACCCGGGCGTAGAGGTCGGTCTGGGTGGCGACGCTGGGATATTCCGACCGCACCATGAACGGGATCTCGGTGCGGTAGAGGCCGATGCCGTCGGCGCCGACCGCGTCGAGATGCGGCATGTCGGAGAGCAGGCCGGCGTTCAGCATCAGCGACACGGCGGTGCCGTCGCGCGTCACCGCCGGCAGCCGGGCCTCCTCGGCATAGACCTTGCGCTGTCCGGCCTGGACCTGGATCGCCTTGGTGATGGTGTCGATCACGTCCTCGGACGGGCGGACGAAGACGTTGCCGTGGTCGCCGTCGACCACGATCGGGTCGAGCGGCTCGATCAGCCGCATCGCCTCGACGCAGCGGCCGACCACCGGGATGTCGAGGGCGCGGGCGATGATCGCGACATGGCTGGTCGCCGACCCCTCCTCCAGCACCAGGCCGCGCAGCTTACGCCGGTCGTAGTCGAGCAGCTCGGCCGGGCCGATGGCGCGCGCCACCAGCACCATGTCGTCGGGCAGGGTGCCCAGCGCCGCGGCCGAGGTGCGGCCGGCGAGGTGCAGCAGCAGGCGGTTGGCGAGGTCGTCGAAATCGACCAGGCGCTCGCGCAGATAGGGGTCGGTGACCCGGGCCATGCGCGCCGCCATGTCGTTCTGGACGCGCTGCACCGCGGCCTCGGCCGACAGGCCGGTGTCGATCGCCTCGTGGATCCGGCTGAGCCAGCCGCGGTCCTCGGCGAACATGCGGTATGTCTCGAGGATCTCGCCGCCCTCGCCGATGCCGCCGGCCCGGTGGTCCGCCACCAGGTCGTCGATCGAGCGGTGCATGTGCTCGACCGCGTCGCGGAAGCGCTCCGCCTCCACCACCGGGTCGTCGGCGACCATCTGGCGAACGGTGATCTGGGTCCGGTGCAGCACCGCCAGCCCCTGGGCCAGGCCGCCGCTGAGGGCGACGCCATGCAGCCGGGCCGGCAGCGACACGGCGGTCGGGCTGGCCACCTCGCCCGGCCGCGCGATCTCGCCGCCGACGATCAGCTCGGCCACCACCATGGCGATGGTCTCGAGCGTCTCGACCTCGTCCTCGGAGTAGTTGCGCTTCATCTGGTTCTGGATGACCAGCACGCCGCGCACCTTGCCGCCGCGCAGGATCGGCACGCCCATCAGCGATTCGTAGGGGTCTTCGCCAGTCTCCGGGCGATAGGCGAATTTCGGATGGGTCGGCGCGTTGGCAATGGCCACCGGCCGCGCCGTCGCCGCGATCTCGCCGACCAGGCCTTCGCCGACCCGCAGCCGGGTGCGGTGCACCGCGTCGGGGTTGAGGCCGATGGTGGAGAACAGCTCCAGCACGTCGCCGGGACGGGCGACGTAGCAGGAGCAGACCTCGGCCACCACCTCGGCGGCGATCAGGGTGACGATCTTGTCGAGGCGCGACTGCGCGGTCCCCGACCCCGCCATGACGTCGCGCAGGCGGGCGAGGAGGCGACGCGACGGCCCGATGCCCGGGGCGGGCCCGCCCGCCGGCCGGGTCATCAGGCCCGCTCCATCAGGCCTTGTCCAGGCCGTAGGCGGTGTGCAGCGCGCGGACCGCCAGCTCGGTGTATTGCTCGGCCACCAGGACGCTGATCTTGATCTCCGAAGTCGAGATCACCTGGATGTTGATGCCGTTCTCGGCCAGCGCCTTGAACATGCGCTGGGCCACGCCGGCATGGCTGCGCATGCCGACGCCGATGACCGAGATCTTGACCACGTTCTCGTCCGGGATCAGGTGGCTGTAGCCCAGTGAGTCCTTGTGCTGGGACAGCACCTTGACCGCACGCTCCAGATCCGCCTTGCCGACGGTGAAGGTGAGATCCGTCGCCTGGCCGTCCTCGGAGATGTTCTGGACGATCATGTCGACATTGATGTTGGCATCGGTCAGCGGCCCGAAGATCGCCGCCGCCACGCCCGGCCGGTCCGGGACGCGGACCACGGTGATCTTCGCCTCGTCCCGGCTGTACGCGATCCCGCTGACGACCTCTTTCTCCACGATCTCGTCCTCGTCCACCACCAGGGTTCCCGGCACATCTTCGAAGCTGGACAGCACCTGGACCCGGACCCGATGGTTCATCGCCATCTCGACCGAGCGGGTCTGCAGCACCTTGGCGCCGAGCGACGCCATCTCCAGCATCTCTTCGTAAGTGATCTTATCGAGCTTCCGTGCCTTGCGCACGATCCGCGGATCGCAGGTATAGACGCCGTCGACATCGGTGTAGATGTCGCAGCGATCCGCCTTCAGCGCGGCGGCCAGCGCCACCGCCGAGGTGTCGGACCCGCCGCGGCCGAGCGTGGTGATGCGGCCGGATTCGGCCACGCCCTGGAAGCCGGCCACCACCGCGACCTCGCCGCGCGCCAGCGACGCCTCGAGCTGCTCCGCGTCGATGTCGAGGATGCGGGCCTTGGCATGCGCGCCGTCGGTGTGCACCGCGACCTGCCAGCCCTGGAACGACCGCGCCGGCAGGCCGATCTCCTGCAGCGCCAGCGCCAGGAGGCCGGAGGTGACCTGCTCGCCCGAGGCGACCACGGCATCGTATTCGCGCGGATCATGCAGCGGCGCGATGTCGTTGCAGTACTTCACCAGCTGGTTGGTGACGCCGGTCATCGCCGACACCACGACCGAGACCTGGTTGCCGCGCGCGACCTCCGCCTGCACCCGACGGGCGACGTTCTTGATCCGCTCGACATCGGCGACCGACGTGCCGCCAAACTTCTGAACAATGCGCGCCATCGGCCGCCGCGGGTTTGTGGTGACAGGGGCGCCCCGGGCCGGAATGCCAGCATTGCGGCCACGAGGCCCGCTACCCATACTGCGTCGCCGAGACCGACGCAACGTCCCCCGTGCTGCGTGGCGCTCGCGCGGCCCGAGGTTTGGCACAACCGAAAGACGAGGACCCTTCTTCATGGCGCAAAGCCCGGCGGCGACGATCGATTCCGCCGAGATCGCCCGCTTCGAATCGATGGCGGCGGACTGGTGGGACCCGGACGGCAAGTTCCGCCCGCTGCACCGGATGAATCCGCTGCGCATCGGCTATATCCGCGACCGGATCTGCGCCCGGCTGGGCCGCGACCCGCTGGCGCCGAAGCCGCTGTCCGGCCTCAGCATCCTCGACATCGGCTGCGGCGGCGGCCTGCTGTCCGAGCCGATGGCCCGGCTGGGCGCCGCGGTCACCGGGGTCGATGCCGGGGCCGAGGCGATCGGCATCGCCCGCGCTCATGCGGCGGAATCGGGCCTGGCCATCGATTACCGCTGCAGCAGCGCCGAGGACCTCGCCGCCTCCGGCGCGCGCTTCGATGCGGTGCTGGCGCTGGAGATCGTCGAGCATGTGGCCGATGTCGACGCCTTCTGCGGCGCTCTGGCGGCGCTGCTGCAGCCGGGCGGCACGCTGGTGATGTCGACCCTGAACCGCACCCGGAGGAGCTGGGCCGTCGCCATCCTCGGCGCCGAGCACCTGCTGCGGATCATCCCTCGCGGCACCCATGAATGGCGCAAATTCCTGAAGCCGCACGAGCTGGCGGCGGCGCTGCGCCGGGCCGGGCTGGAGGTCGGGGACATCGCCGGCATGCTGCCGGACCCACGCGGCGGCTGGCGGCTGGCGCCGCACCGACTGGGGGTCAACTACATCCTGGCGGCGGCCAGGCCGGGATGATCGTCGTCACCGGCAGCGCCGGCTATCTCGGCTCCCGCATCGCCGCATCGCTGCTGTGCGGCGGGCCGGTGGCCGGGGTCGACCGGGTCGAGGCGCCGACCGTGACTCATCGCGCCGACATCCTGGACGGCGTCACCCTGCGCCGGGCCTTCCGCGGCGCCCGGGCGGTGATCCACACCGCCGGACTGAACGGCGGCCCGGCAGCGCCGTCCGTGGCCGGGGAGTTCCAGCGGATCAATGTCGGCGGCACCGAGGCGGTGATCGCGGCCGCGCGCGAGGCCGGGGTGCGCCGGCTGGTGCTGACCAGCACCACCGCGCTCTACGGCGGCGCGATCCGGTCCGCCGACGCCGCGGTCTGGGTGACCGAGGACCTGCCGGCGATGCCGGAGACGCCGTATGAGGAGAGCAAGCGCGCCGCCGAGGCTCTGGTCCTGGCGGCCGCCGGGTCGTTCCCCGACGGCTGCCTGATCCTGCGCTGCGGCCGGTTCTTCCCGGCGCCGCCGAACGAGACGGTGAACGACCGGCTGTATCGCGGCGTCGACCCGCGGGATGTCGCGGCGGCGCATATCCTGGCGGCGGAATGGCCGGGTGGCGGCGCCCGGGTGCTGAACATCGCCGCCGCCAGCCCGTTCACGGCGGAGGATTGCGGGCGGCTGCGCCGGGACCCGCTGCCGGCGCTGCGCCGGCAGCACCCCTTCGTCGAGGGCGCCTACCGGCAGCTCGGCTGGCGACTGCCGGCCACGATCGACCGCGTCACGTCGATCGACGCGGCGCGGCAGGCGATCGGCTATGCCCCGCAGCATAATTTCCGTGAGGCTCTGGCCGAGCAGCTCTGGCTCGACGCCTGGCCGCGCCGGTCCGAAGCCACGCCGGATGCGGGCTGAAGGCCGGTCCGCCAGGCGGTTTGCGGTAGAATTTGTTCTTGCCGGCGGTCCGACCGTGCTATCTAATTCTCGTTAACGGTTGCGACAACATTAGCGCATGATATTTTATGCGCACCTGCTGGTGAGTTGGGATGAATATCGGGATTTTTACCGAGTTGTATCCTCCGAGCATTGGCGGGCAGGAAATTCGCTTTGCCGAACTCGCGCAAGTGTTTCGAGAGCGCGGCCACAGCGTCTCGGTATATTGCATCGCGCATAGGCGCGATTTGCTGAAACAGGAAACCCTGAGCGGCGTCGAGGTCCACCGCTTTCCCGTGGACGAGCACTATCAACGGCCGCAATCCCGCCTATTACCTCGGAATCCGGTAACCATACTAAAATATGCAACCTGGGTGCGCGGCGTGCTGAAGGCGCGCAGCTTCGACCTCAGCCTGTTCAACCAATGGCCCCTGGCCCATATCGCCCTCGCGCCGCGCCGCGCCCGGCAGGGCGCCGTGCTCGACTGGTGCGAGGTGCGCGAGGCCCGCTTCTACCGTTTCATGCAATGGATGCTGCCCCGCCTGAGCGGGCAGAACATGGGCGTCGGCCCGGCGGTGTGCGACCGCATCGGCGCCGCATCGGGCCGGCCGGTGTTCTACCTGCCGAGCGGCATCCGCCGGTCAGCTTATCGCAGCCTGCCGGCCGCGGAGCGCCGCGACATCCTGTATCTCGGCCGCATCACGGCGCACAAGAACCTGACCTTCCTGATCGACGCCTTCGCCCGGCTGAAGGCGGCCGGCCACAACCGGGCCGGGTCGCTGGGCGACGACGAGCTGGTGATCGCCGGGGACGGTCCGGCGCTGCCGGCGCTGCGCGCCCATGCGGCGGCCTCGCCGGCCGCGGGGCAGATCCGGATCCTGGGCCCGGTCAGCGAGCAGCAGAAGATCGACCTGCTGGGAGGGGCCAGGCTGCTGGCGATCCCGAGCCGGCGCGAGGGCTTTCCCCGCATCGTCGCCGAGGCCATGGCCAGCGGCCTGCCGACGGTGACCGCGCGCTTCGCGGAGAACGGCACCGGCGACGTCGTCGACCATTACGGCTGCGGCATCGTCACCGAGCCGGAGATGGAAGCCTTCACCGGCGGGCTGATCACCGCCGCCGACCGATGGGAGGAGCTGTCATGGCGCGGCCTGAGCCGCGCCGACGAGCTGGATTGGCAGGCGCTCGCGGAACAGCTCGAGGCCCGGGCCGTGGGCGGAATTTCAAACGTGAAGGTTCAGGATTCATGCGCATTCTGATCACGGGCGCGGCCGGATTCATCGGCAGCCAGATCACCCGGCGCCTGGCGCGCGACGGCCACGAGATCCTGGCCGTCGACAATCTGTCCTTCGGCCGGGAGAGCTCGCTGCCCGAGGAGGCGGTGCTCAAGCGCCTCGACCTCGCCGCATGCAGCAGCACCGAGCTCATGGAGGCGGTCGAGGGGTTCCAGCCGGACGGCGCCATCCATTTCGCCGCGATCCACTTCATCCCCTATTGCATGAGCCATCCGGACGAGACCTTCGCAACCAATGTCCGAGGCACCGAGCTGGTGCTGCGGGCGCTGGAGCGGACCCCGGCGCGCAAGGTCGTCTTCGCCTCGACCATGGATGTCTACGCCGCGGAAGACCGGGTCCATCGCGAGACCGACCAGCCCGCCCCGGTCAACGCCTACGGCCTGTCGAAGCTGCTGGGCGAGACCCTGCTGGCCTACGCCACCCGCACCAGCGACCGGCTGTCCGGCGTGGCCCTGCGCTTCGCCAACGCCTTCGGCCCGGGCGAGACCAACCCGCATCTGATCCCCGACGCCCTGAGCCGGATGCGCGACCGGTCCCAGCCGGAGATCCGCATGGGCTATCTCGGCGCCACCCGCGACTTCATCCATGTCGCCGACATCGCCGATGCCGCGATCGCCGCGCTGTTCCAGGACACCGGGCGGTTCGAGGTGTTCAACGTCGCCTCCGCGGCGCCGACGCCGGTGCGCGACGTGGTCGAGACCATCCGACGCCTGGTCGGCGACCCCCGGCCGGTGGTCGAGGACCAGAAGCAGTTCCGGAAATTCGACCGCCCGTCGCTTTCCGCCGACACCGGCAAGATCCGCTCGGCGCTCGGCTGGACTCCGAAATGGTCGCTCGAGGAGGGCTTGCGCGACCTGGTGCGGAGGACCGTCGCATCCGAGCCGCGCCCCTTGAGCAAGATCGCCTGATCCCGAAGCCTGCCGCCGCTCTCAGGCCCGGCGCCGCCTGCGGTCGATGCGGTGGGCGACGAAGGTGCCCACCGCGAGGCCGAGCAGCATGGCCAGGGCAAGGATGCGGCTCTTCTTCGGCGAGGTCGGCTCCGACAGCACCTCCGGCGGCTCCAGCGCCTCGGCGGCGAAGGGCAGGTTCGGCTGGATCAGCATCAGGATCTTCTCCTGGTCCAGGATCAGGCCGATCAGGGTCTGCCGATAGTCGTTGACGGTGACGCTCTGCAGCCGCCGCTGCAGGTATTCGAGCTTGCTCTGAGTCTGCTGGTAGATCGCCTGCTTGATCCGGTCATCGCTGTACTGGTGCAGATAGCGCAGGGTCTGGCGTGCCACCTCGGCGTCGGTCGCGTCGAGCGACAGGGTGGTGATCGGCGAATCGCGGTCCTGCTCCTGGTTGACATTCTTGCGCAGGAATTCGGCGACCGCCTGGGCGCTGGTGTCGACATCGGTGTCGAGGCCGAAATAGGCCTTGACCGGGGTCAGGAACGAATCGCTTTCCCAGATCTTCTTCTGGTCGTTCCAGCGCAGGCTCATCAGGCTCTCGATCAGCCCGGCATGGTCCTTCAGGGCCGACGCCGTGTTCACCGAGGTCAGCTGCTTGGAGAAACGGTCGAAATAGGTGACCTGCTCGGTGCCGGTCAGGCCGCCGAGGGAATTGGCGATCGCCGAGGCGCCGGCGTTGCGCAGCAGGTCGGACAGCTGCTGCGACGCTTCGGTCGGCATGACGACGAGCCGCGAGGTGTAGCGCTTCGGCGAGATCAGGATCCAGCCGACCCCGAGGCCGATCGCCACCAGCGTTATGACAGCCACCAGCAATTTGTGGCGCCAGGCCGAGCCGATCAGCTCCTGGGCGATGGTTTCGCTCGAACGGGCAGGCTCGCGGTCGGGCGCGGCGTCGGCCGCCTTCGGTACGGGGCCGAGGCGATGATGGTCGGCGGCGACGGTCATGCCGCACTCGCATTCGGTTGCCGGCGCGCTTCCACGCCCCTGAGCAGCGTCATGAAGCCATCGACCACGATCGCCACATTCTCCTCGGTCATGCTGCCCGGGTCGTGGACGGGGTCGCCCACCCGGCCGGGGAAGGACTGGGCGTAGAGCCAGCTCAGGAAGGCGACCGGCTCGGGCCGGCCGTCGCGATCGTCCTGCTGCAGCAGGCGCTCGAAACCGGCGCGGGTCAACGCCGACAGGTCGATCGTACCCGGCGACATCACCGGGGCGAAGTACATCGACGCGAAGGTCCCGGCCTTGAGGCCGAGCAGACCGGCCTCGAGGCAGACGGTGCCCGAGGGCGACAGCACCAGTTGCGCCGCCTCCATCAGCCGGAAGGTGTCGGCATGGGGATCGATCAGGCGGACGCCCGGGACCCCCCGCAACTCGTCATAGAAGCGCGGCGCGCGGAAGCCGAGCGCGTTCGAATGCTCCTTGACGTAGATCTCCCAGCCATGCGGGATCACCCGCGACAGGGCCCGGATATTCTCGATCTGGTTCGCCTTGCGGTGGACGACGACGTCGATCGACGCCTCCGGCTGCATGTGCAGCGTCACCAGCACGAAAGGGCGCGTCCCCGGGATGCCGTCGCGCTGGAACGGCTTCTGCCAGCGGACGCGGTAGGTGTTGACGATGCGGCTGAAGCGCCAGCGTGAGCGGTGCGCCAGGGTCGGCAGGGTCTCGTCGCCGTCGGTGGCCTTGGAGAAGGCCTGCACCACGGATTCGCCGAGCCAGTGGCTGCGGAAGAACCGGATCTTGTTGTTGATGTGAAAATAATAGGGCCGGTAGGCGCGGCTGCGCAGCGCCTCGACGATGGCCTCGGCGGCCTCGCGGTCCGACCGGTCCGGCTTGCGGACCTCGTGGATCCCGGTCTGGCTGTGGTCGGTGAAGAAGCCGAAGCGGTCGGACGGCACCCGCACCGTGGCCGGCACGAAGTAGCCCCGCCCCTGGGCCCTGCACAGCCGCGCCGTGGCCAGCTCGAAGGCCCAGGTCTGCTCGCCGAAGGCGGCGCGGATGTCGTGGGCCCGCAGGACGCGAGAGATTTCCCGCGCGACCACGGCCAGATAGGCCTTGCCATAGGGCCGCTTGCACAGCTCGCGGTCCATCAGGACGATTTCATTGGCGGCCAGCCCGCCGGTCTCCAGCTCGGTCAGCCCGGGATCGTCCGGGTCCGACGGTGGGGCCGTGCGCCATTCATCCCTGAAATCGGCGAGGCAGAGGATCCGGTCGCGACGCCAGCCTTGCTTGATCAGCGCATCGGCCCAACGCCGGCTGGCCGCGACCCAGAAGACCCCGACCCCCTTCCGCTCGAGGCCACGCCCGATCCTCTCGAAGAACATGGTCCGGTAATTGTTAGACAAAAGACATATATTCATTATTCCGAGCCATGGATCAGGGGCACACCACCGGCCCATAATCCACTAACCCGTAAGCGAAGGCGGTGACAAGGGACGACTCACGGACCGCGAGAAGAATCGCCCTGCCGATCAAATCATAGTGGTGATGGCGGGCCGCTCGGGCCGGTGCCGGTCAGGAATCGGTGCGCGACACCCAAGGAATACGGGCGACCCCGATTCCTTCTTCCTCCAGCTCGCGCGCCTCGGCCTCGGTCGCCTCGCCGTAGATGTCGCGATGCTCCGATTCCTCATGATGGATCTTGCGCGCTTCCTCGGCGAAACGGTCGCCGACATACTCGCAGTTTTCCTCGATCCGGCGGCGCAAGCTTTCCAGCTCGCGGCGGGCCTCGGCCATGGTGGTGTGGGTGCGGTGCCCGTCTTCCGGCGAGCGCTTGGCCGATGACCGCTTGCCGATCGCCGGCGCCATCAGCGCCTTCTCGACCGAGCCGCTGCCGCAGATCGGGCAGTTGACCTCCCCCGCCGCGACCTGCGCGTCATAGGTGTCGCTGTTGCGGAACCACGCCTCGAAGCCGTGGCCGCCCTCACATCGCAATTCGTACAGGATCATCGCATTCCATGCTCCGCTTTTGTCATACGATGGTCTGTCCCGGGCCGCAAAGAAAATGACGTCTCAAATCCCGCCGATGCCGCATATCCCCCCTGTGTCCGCCTGGGTCGCGCGCTTCGCGCCGCTGGTGCCGAGGACCGCGCCGGTGCTGGACCTCGCTTGCGGCAGCGGCCGCCATCTGCGGCATTTCCGGGACCGCGGCCACGCCGTGGCCGGCGTCGACATCGATCTGCAGGGGGTGGCGGACCTGACCGGCGCCGAGGGCGTCGAGATCCTGCGCGCGGACATCGAGGCCGGCCCGTGGCCCTTTGCCGGGCGCCGCTTCGCCGGCATCGTCGTCGCCAACTACCTGCACCGGCCGCTGCTGCCGGCGATCGTCGAGGCGCTGGCCTCGGGCGGGGTGCTGATCTACGAGACCTTCGCCCAGGGCAACCAGCGCTTCGGCCGGCCGTCCACCGCCGCCTATCTGCTCAAGGCCGGAGAGCTGCTGGACGCCGTGGCCGGGCGGCTGCAGGTCGTGGCCTATGAGCATGGCGAGGTCGCCTCGCCGCGCGCGGCGGTGGTGCAGCGGATCTGCGCCATTGCCGACCGGGCGCCGGTGCCGGCGCTGGACGGGTCGCCCGAACCGCATCCCCTGCCCGCGCCCTGAGCCAGCCTCCGGCTGGCTCAGTCGATAAGTGAGAGCGCGATTCACGTGTCAGGCGGAAGGCAACCTGCTTTCCGCCTGACACGATCGCGCTCTGCGCGCTCCCCATCGCCATCCGGAACCGCTAGGATCGCCTGGATTTGCGAAAACGTCGGGCATTTGCAGTCAGGAGGAGACAGGCGTGGCCGAAGGAACGATCGTCTGGGGCGTGCTGGGCGCCGCCAAGATCAACGACAAGGTCGTCCCGCCGATGACCGCGGCCCGGCACTGCCGGGTCAAGGCGATCGCCTCGCGCTCGGCGGAGAAATCCGCGGCCGCGGCAGCGAAATACGGGCTGCCGGTGGCCTATGACAGCTACGAGGCGCTGCTGGCCGACCCGGAGATCGACGCTGTCTACATCCCGCTGCCGAACCACCTGCATGTCGAATGGACGATCAAGGCGGTCGAGGCCGGCAAGCATGTGCTGTGCGAGAAGCCGATCGGGCTGAACGCCGAGGAGGCGCGCCGGCTGATCGCGGCGCGCGACAAGAGCGGCCGGCGTATCCAGGAAGCCTTCATGGTGCGTACCCACCCGCAATGGCTGAAGGTGCGGGAGCTGGTGCAGGAGGGCGCGATCGGCGAGCTGCGCGCCGTGACCGGCGCCTTCACCTACCGCAACATCGACCCCAACAACATCCGCAACAAGGCCGATGTCGGCGGCGGCGGGCTGCTGGACATCGGCTGCTATCCGATCACCACCTCACGCTTCGTCACCGGGCGCGAGCCGCGCCGGGTGGTGTCGCTGCTGGACCGCGACCCGGTGTTCAAGGTCGACCGACTGGGCAGCGTCCTCTTGGACTATGATGGGATCCAGGCCAGCTTCGTCTACTCGACCCAGATCCCCGGCTACCAGCGCATGCAGTTCCTGGGCACCAAGGGGCGGCTCGAGGTGGAGATCCCGTTCAACGCGCCGGCCGACCAGCCCTGCCGCCTGTTCCTGGACGACGGGTCCAGCCTGTTCGGGGACGGCGTCAAGCCGATCGAGATCCCGGCCTGCGACCAGTACGGCGTCGCCGCCGCCGCCTTCGCCGAGGCGATCCTGAAGCACGGCGAGCAGCCGGTGCCGCTGGAGAACACGCTGGCCAACATGCAGGTGATCGACGCCGTCTTCCGCTCCGCCCACACCGGCCGGTGGGAGACGCCGTGAGCGAAGTGCCGACGGTCGCCGAGCCGACCGCCATCACCCGCGAATCGCTGAAGAACGGCGTGCTGCAGCGCATGATCGCCGTCGGCGATCCGACCGCGGAGGTGCTGTCCTTCGCAGCGCTGGCGGCCTCGCGCCAAGCGACGCTGGCGGCGGAGGGCGCGGCCGGCGGCGACGTCTGGGTGTTCGCCTACGGCTCGCTGATCTGGAACCCGGCCTTCCATTTCGTCGAGCGGCGCACCGGGCTGATCCATGGCTGGCACCGCCGCTTCTGCCTGTGGACGTCGCTGGGCCGCGGCACGCCCGACCGGCCGGGGCTGGTGCTGGGCCTCGACCGGGGCGGCACCTGCCGCGGCGTGGTGTTCCGCATCGCCGCCGCGGCGGTGGAGGAGGAGCTGGACCTGATCTGGCGGCGCGAGATGGTGACCGCGTCCTACACCCCGCGCTGGGTCACGGCGGCGACGCCGGACGGCCCGGTGCGGGCGATCGCCTTCACCATCAACCGCGGCCACCAGCGCTATGCCGGCCGGCTGAGCGAGGACGAGACGGCGCAGGTGCTGGCCCGGGCCTGCGGCCAGCTCGGCACCTGCCAGGAGTATTTCCGCTCGACCCTCGACCATCTGGTGGCGCTCGGCATCCGCGACCACGGGCTGGAGGCGCTGCGGCGCCGCATCGCAGCGCTCGGGCTGGGCTGACCGGTCTAGAATGGCCGCCGGGAGGCGATGAACGCGGAGATTTCCATGGCGTTCGTCATCAACGGCCTGTGGGGGGCCTGGATCGTCTACTGGTATGTCGCCGCCGTCGGCACCAAGCCGGTGCGGCGCCGGGAATCGCCGGCTTCCCGCCTGTCCCACATCCTGCCGCTGGTGCTGGCCGTGGCGCTGCTCATCCGGCCGGGGATTGCCGGACCCGCACTGGAAGCACCGATTATTCCGTATCGACCCGGCTTCTCCGTCATCGGCGCCGTGCTGGTCGCTGCCGGCCTCGGCTTCGCCGTCTGGGCCCGAATCCACCTGGCCGGCAACTGGAGCGGCACGGTGACGCTGAAGCAGGACCACGAGCTGGTCCGCAACGGTCCCTATACCCTGGTGCGCCACCCGATCTACGCCGGCCTGCTGCTGGCCGTGACCGGCACCGTCGTCGCCAATGACCGCTGGAGCGGGCTGGTCGCCCTGGCGCTGGTGGCCGCCGCCTTCCTGCGCAAGATCGCAATCGAGGAGCGCTTCATGGCCGAGGCCTTCGGCCCGGCCTATGCCGACTATCGCCGCGCCACCGCCCGGCTGGTGCCGTATCTGTGGTGACCATCGCGCCGGACGAATTGGGAATATTCGCGCGTCTCGATCGTCCTGGGTAGTGAGCCGGGCGGCCTGCCGCCCGCATCACAACCCGGAGATTCCCATGCGCCATTCCTCGCGCACGACGCTTCCCTTCGCCCTGGCCCTCGGCCTGCTCTACGCATCCGGCGCGACCGCGGCGACCTGGACCCTGGCCGGCCCGTCGGCCGGGGACCCGATGTTCATCACCGTCAAGGACGGGAATGGCGGCGGCCACGGGGGCGGTAACGGCGGTGGGAACGGCGGCGGGAACGGCGGCGGGAATGCCGGTGGGAATTCCGGCGGCAAGAGCGATGCCGGCGACACCCGCGGCAAGAGCGCCGATCGAGGCTCCGTCGACCGGGCATCGGGCGCACCGGCCGACACCAGTCTCGACGACGACACCGACGTCGCCGTGAGCGGCCCGGGCCGGGCGCGTCAACTCGATGACGGAACATTCCGGAATCACGGCGCCCGGGTTTCCACCTCGGTCGCGCTGTCCAAGGAGCTGGGCTACGGCGCCCGTGTCGGCGCCATGCAGGGCAATTTCGGCACGCCGCAGGAGACCGGCATCCGGGCCCTTGAGGACCGGATCGCGGATCTCAAGGCGGACCCGACCACTGATCAGCGCGTCATCGACGCCCTGGAGGTCGAACTCGCCGAACGGATCGAGGCGGTGAAGCCCGGCACCGGCCCGACCGGAGGCTGGGAATCGACCAATCTGGATGTCGACGGCAACGGCGTGGTCGACGAGCACGACCTCTCCCTCGCCCGGCAGGGTTTCCGCCCGTTCGATTGAGCGCAGGCGGCAGCTCGATCTGCAGCGGAACGGGGCGCGACGGCATCGTCGCGCCCCGATGCTCTTCTAGAAGCTGGCCTGCACCCGGTAGAGGGCGGCATAGGCGCCGCCGGCGGCCAGCAGCTCCTCATGCGTCCCCTGCTCGGCGATGCCCTGGTCGGTCAGGACCAGGATCCGGTCGGCATGGCGCACCGTCGACAGCCGGTGGGCGATCACCAGCGTGGTGCGGTCCCGCGCCAGGTCGAGGAGCGCTTCCTGCACCGCCCGCTCGCTCTCGTTGTCGAGCGCGCTGGTGGCCTCGTCGAAGATCAACACCGCCGGGTCCTTCAGGAAGGCCCGGGCAATGGTCAGGCGCTGCTTCTGGCCGCCGGACAGCTTGACGCCGCGCTGGCCGACATCGGTGTCGTAGCCGTCCGGCAGCGCCATGATGAAATCATGCGCATTGGCCGCCCGGGCCGCGGCGACGATCTCCGCCTCGGTCGCGTCCGGCCGGCCATAGCGCAGATTCTCCGCCACGGTGCCGGCGAACAGGTAGACATCCTGCTGTACCACCCCGACCGCCCGCCGCAGCGAGGCCAGGGTGACGTCGCGGATGTCGGTGCCATCGATCAGGATCCGACCCTCGGTCGCCTCGTAGAAGCGCGGGATCAGGGCGCAGAGCGTGCTCTTGCCGCCGCCCGAGGCGCCGACCAGGGCGACGAACTCCCCCGGGCGGATGTCGAGCGTCAGGTTGCGGAACACCAGCGGCCGGTCGTCCTCGTAGCGGAAGCCGACGTCGCGGAAGGCGATCGCGCCGCGCGGCCGGGCCAGGTCGACGGCGCCGGGCCGGTCGCGGATGTCCGGCTCGACCTCCAGGACCTCCATCATCCGGGTGAAGCCGGTGTAGCCCTCCTGCCAGAGCCGGGCGAAGTTCGCCAGCCGCTTCACCGGGTCGACCAGCGCCGCGACGCAGAGCAGGAAGGTCAGCATGTCGGCGACGGCGAGCTGTCCCTCCGCGACCCGGACCGCGCCGGCGACGATGATGATCACCGTGATCAGCTGCGGAAACGTCTCCGTCCCCATCGAGAAGAAGGCCTCGCTGCGGTAGCCGGCGCGGCGGCTGTCCAGGAAGGCCGCGTTCTGCGCCTCGAAACGGCGGGTCTCGACCGCCTCGTTGGCGAAGGACTGCACCACCCGGATGCCGGCGAGCGAATCCTCCACCCGCTCATTGACCGCGGCGATCCGCTCGCGGCTGAGCAGGAGCGCCCGGTTCATGCGACGGTTGAAGTGCAGCGCATAGGCGACCGCGAAGGGCAGCACCGCCAGGATCATCAGGGCCAGCGGCAGGTCGAGCCAGGCCAGGATGGCGATCGCCCCGGCGAATTTCAGCACCGCGATCGCCAGGTCCTCGGGCCCGTGATGGTAGAGCTCGCCGAGGGAGAACAGGTCGTTGGTGATCCGGCTCATCAACTGGCCGGTGCGCTGGCGGTCGTAGAAGCCGAAGGACAGCTTCTGCAGATGCTCGAACAGCTCGCGGCGCAGGGCGCTTTCCATCTTCGCGCCCATGACATGGCCCTGATAGTCGACGAACAGGTCGGCGAGCGCCTGCAGCAGCACCACGCCGAGCATGGCCGCGCCGAGGACATACACCTCGTCGAGCGCCCCGGGGGCGTCGCCCAGGCCGATCAGCCGCTTGGTGACGATGTTGGCGCCGAGCGGCAGGATCAGCGCCGTGGCCGAGACGACGACCGCGCAGAACAGGTCGGCCGCCAGCAGCGGGAGGTGTGGCCGGTAGGTGGACAGGAATTTGCGCATCCGCGCCCGGGCCACGGCGCGCGGCACGTCGCGTGAGGCCTGCGGGGAGGCGGGCTGGACGCTGGGGGTATCGACCGCGGCGGCAGCCGGGCTGCGCGGCCGGAGAGCGAGGCGGCTAGGTGCGGCGTCTCGAGGCGCCGGCGACCTCCGAATTCGGGACAACATGAAGCGTCATGTCCTTGCGAGGGGCGGGAACTCCTTTCTGCTGGGACATGAACGTCGTCATCTTGCTCTCCTGGGATCGGTCGGCGGCGCACCATAGAGCAGCCGCTCCTCTCAGGCAACCCGTCGGGCCGCCGAGGGTCAGGCCTGCATGCGCCGCCGCCTGGCCTGCGCCGGCTGGCGGGGGTGGCCGGTGGCGTCGTCGGTCTGCCAGGACTGGGACTGGAACTTCAGGAACAGTGCCGCCCAGCGCCCCTGCGGGAAGGCGATCAGCAGGGCGCCGTCCTGGCCGACGCCGTTGTCGCCGCGGAACCGCTCCTCCGGGCTGCCCTGGTTCATGTGGATGTTGTGCATGCCGCGCGACGGGGCGAAGCCGAAGCCGTGATCGGCCACCGGGTCCGGCCCGAACGGCTCGCCGAAGGCGTAGAGCATGGCGTCCGGCTCATTGATCGCCCGGGCGACGATGCGGTCGATCTTCTCGCTCAGGTCGTTGTCCGGCCCCGGCAGCGTCGCCGGCAGCGGCCGCATGTGAGACCGGTCGAACAGCCCGTCGCGGACATAGTCCAGCCCCTGGCCCCAGGGGATCGCGGTCAGGCCCGGAGACAGCGCCGCCAGCCGCGCGGTCACCGGATGGTCGAAATCAGGGTCGAGCACATACTCCACCGCCGAGGGCCAGGCAGATCCCTGGACATTGATCGCCACCCGGTGGTCGCGGCCGCCGTCATCGACGCGGATCTGGTAATGGGTCGCCCTCTCGGCGGCGAGGCGGCGGTCGGTCGGGCGGCCCTTCAGCACCGCGTAGCGCTCGATCGCCATGCTCCGCCGGCTATTCCCCGGCCGCGCGCAGCGGCGGGCCGGGCGGGGCGACGCGGCGGTCGTGGCGCAGCGCCGGCACGGCGGTGCGCGCCTCCGCCACCTTCGCCAGGTCGATCTCGGCAGTGACGATTCCGACCTCCTCGCCGGCATCGGCCAGGATCTCGCCCCAGGGCGCCACAATCAGCGAATGGCCGTAGGTCTGGCGGCCCCTGTCATGGGTGCCGGTCTGGGCCGGGGCGATGACGAAGCTGCCGGTCTCGATCGCCCGGGCGCGCAACAGCACGTGCCAATGCGCCTGGCCGGTCTTGCGGGTGAAGGCGGCCGGCACGCTGAGGATTTCGGCGCCGGCTTGGGCCAGGGCCCGGTACAGATAGGCGAAGCGCAGATCGTAGCAGACGGTCAGGCCCAACACGCCGCCGGTGGGCAGCGGCGCCACCACCGCCCGGTCGCCCGGGCCGAAGGTGGCACTCTCGCGGTAGCGTTCGCCGCCGGCCAGGTCGACGTCGAACATGTGGATCTTGTCGTAGCGCGCCAGGATCTCGCCCGACGGCGCGAACAGGTAGGAGCGGTTGGCGGCCTTGCCGTCCGGGAGCCCGATCGAGAGCGACCCGATCAGCAGCGTCGCCCCGGTCTCGCGCGCCAGGTCGGCGAAGAAGGGCAGGCCGGGATGCCGGTCCTCCGGCAGAGAGCGCTCGAGCACGGCCTCCCGGCCCTGGACGATGAAGCCGGTGTTCTCCGGCGTCGCGATCAGCGTCGCCCCGGCGTCGCGGGCCCGTCGGATCAGCGCCCCCGCGTCCTGCAGATTCGGCTCGATCTCGGTGCCGACATTGAGCTGGACGCAGGCGGCGGTGAAGCGGGTCATCCTTCGCCTCGAAGCGGACTCAGGCGGGCGCAGATTCGGCCAGGAGCGGGTCGAGCCTGCCGGCGCGCTCCAGCGCCTGGAGGTCGTCATTGCCGCCGACATGGGTGGCGCCGATGAAGATCTGCGGCACGGTGTGGCGGCCATTGGCGCGCTGCCGCATCTCGTCCCGCCGCGACGGTTCGGCCACCACATCGATCTCCTCGAAGCTGACGCCCTTCTGGGTCAGCAGCTTCTTGGCCATGTAGCAGTAAGGGCAGAACGGGCTGGAGTAGACGGTAACCGGTGGCATGAAGATCCTCCGAAGAGTTCCTCGAATATGAGGTCATTCGGCCGAGGATGCCAGGGGTCTGCGCCCGAAGAATGGCGCCCATGCCCTGGGCGCGCCTCAGCCTCCGGGCGGCGGGACCCTGGCCAGGGTGACGACATCGACCCCGGCCGCCCCCTTGCGCCGCAGCGCCCGGGCGCATTCGTCGATGGTGGCGCCGGTGGTCAGCACGTCGTCGACCAGCAGCACGCGGCGGCCCTCGACCAGCGCCTCGCGGCCGGGCCGTACGGCGAAGGCGCCGGCGACGTTGCGCCGCCGCGCCCGGCGGTCCTGGCCGCCCTGGCTGGGCGTCGGCCGGCGCCGCAGCAGCAGGTCCGGCGCCACCGGCCGGCCGGCTTCGCGGCCGAGCGCCAGGGCCAGCAGCGCCGCCTGATTGTAGCGCCGGCGCAGCAACCGCCAGCGGTGCAGCGGCACCGGCGCGATCACGTCGGCCTCGGCCAGGAACGGCGCCGCCGCCCGCTGCAGCAGGCGGCCGAAGGCCGGCGCCGCATGGGTCTGGTCGCCATGCTTGAAGGCCAGGATCAGCTTGCGGCTGAGATCGTCGTAGAGGAAGGCAGCACGGGCCCGGTCCCACAGCGGCGGGAAGGCGAGGCAGTTGCCGCAGACAGGGTCGTCGCCCGCGCCCTCCGCCGCCGCATGGTCGAAGGGCAGGCCGCAGCGCCGGCATTGCGGCGGGCCGAGGAAGGCGAGCTGCCCCCAGCAGGCGGCGCACAGCGCCCCCGGCGCCACGATCTCGGCGCCGCAGGACAGGCAGCGCTGCGGCAGCACGGCATCGAGCAGGGCGGTGCCGGCGCGGCCGAGCCAGGGGGTGAAGGCCAGGCGCATCGCAGTCGGCTACCGCCCGACGGCGACGCCCCCGCGCCGCGAGTCGGAGCCGCCGACCAGCCCGTCCGGGCCGATCTGGATGCCCTGCAGCCCGCTGGGCTGCTCCATCACCACGACGTCGTGGCCGCGCGCCGCCAGGACGTCCTTCAGCCCCGCGGCGGCGGTTCCGGCCTCCAGCTCGGTGCGGCCGTTGAGATTGACGACATGGCCCAGATCGATCGCCTGCTGCACGTCCAGCCCCCAGTCCAGCACGCCGATGATAGCCTGGGCGACATAGGGGATGATACGGGCGCCGCCGGGCGTCCCGATCACCAGCACCGGCCGGCCGGCCTGGTCCAGCACGATGGTCGGGGCCATCGAGGTGCGCGGCCGCTTGCCGGGCTCGACCCGGTTCGCCACCGCGCGGCCGCCGGCATAGGGCGCGAAGGAGAAGTCGGCCAGCCCGTTGTTGAGCAGGAAGCCGCGCACCATCAGATGCGAGCCGAAGGCGCCCTCGATCGAGGTGGTCAGCGAGACGACGCTGCCGTCCGCGTCGACGAACGAGATGTGGCTGGTGTTCGACGGCTCGGTCGAGGTGTCGACGCTGCGCTCCTGTCCCACGCGCCGCGGCGGGTTGCCCGGCGGCGCCGGCACGGGCACCGCCTTGTCGGCGGAGATCATCCGCGCCCGCGCGGTCGTATAGGTGCCGTCGATCAGGCTCGATGTCGGGACCAGGATGAAATCCGGATCGGCGACATAGCGGTCGCGATCGGCCGTGGCCAGCTTGCCGGCCTCGGCGAACAGGTGCCAGGCATCGCCCGAGCCGGGGCCGGTCGTGGGCATCCTCAAATGTTCGAGCATGCCGAGGATCTGGCCGACCCCGATGCCGCCGGCGCTCGGCGGCCCCATGCCGCAGACCCGCCAGACGCGATAGGGGACGCAGACGGGCTGGCGTTCGACCACCCGGTAGACCTCGAGGTCGATCGGCGCCAGCCGGCCGGCATTGCCGGGCGCGCCCTGGGCTGCGCCGACGATGTCGGCGCCGATCGGGCCGAGATAGAAGGGCCCGTCACCGGCGCCCAGGATGAAGCGCAGAGTGTCGGCGAAGGCCGGGTTGCGCAGCGTCTGGCCGGCCTGCAGCGCCTGGCCGCCGGGGAAGAAATAGTCGCGCGCCCGCGGATCCCGCTTCAGCCGCTCGGCCGTGTCGCCGGTCAGCAGGCCGGCCAGCCGCGGCGACACGGTGAAGCCCTTCTCCGCCAGATCGATCGCCGGCCGGAACAGCCGGGCCAGCGACAGCCGGCCCCAGCGCTGATGCGCCTGGAGCAGCAGCTTCAGCGTGCCGGGCGCGCCGACCGAGCGGCCGCCGATCGCCGCAGCGGCCAAGGAGATCGGCTGGCCGTCCGGGCCCAGGAACATGTTGGCATCCGCGCCCCGCGGCGCGGCTTCGAGTCCGTCGAGCGAGGTCAGCCGGCCCGACCGCCCGTCGAAATACAGCAGCAGCGCCCCACCGCCGATGCCGCCCGATTGCGGCTCGACCAGGTTGAGCACCAGCTGCACCGCGATCATGGCGTCGACCGCGGTGCCGTTCTCCGCCAGCGCGTCGTAGCCGGCCCGGGCCGCCACCGGATCGGCGGCCGCCACCATGAACCGCTTGGCGCGGACCGCGGGTTCGGCGGGACGGACGGCCGCAGCCGGGCTGGCGACCACGGGGGCCGGTCCGCCCGGCGGCGACGGCTCCGGCCGGACCGCAGGTTCCACGGGGCCGGCGGCCACATCCTGGCTCGCGACGACGGGTGCCGCGCCGGGGGGCGGCGACGGCTCCGGCCAGAGCGCGTCGACGGCAACGAACAGCAGGCCGGCGCCGACCGCGCCGCACAGAAACACGACCCACCAACCGGTCCGCCGCATCTCTCCCTCGCCGATCGCGTCATATCCGCATAAGGGAGTATTCCACGACGGCGGCCAGTTCCCAATCCCCGTGTGGGGCAGGGCCGGTCAGGTCAGGCTGAGGCCGCCGTCCAGCATCACGATCTCGCCGGTCACGTAGTCCGAGCGGATCAGGCCGAAGACCACTTCGGCGACATCCGCCGGCTGCGCCGGGCGGCGCATCGGCGCGGTGGTGGCCCAGAGACGCTGCGCCTCGGTCCAGTCGGCGGTCATCGGCGTGTCGACCAACCCGGGGGCGACGGCGTTGACCCGGATCGCCGGCGCCAGCGACTTGGCCAGCAGGCGGGTGACATGGTGCAGCGCTGCCTTGGAGGCGGCATAGGGCACCGAGGCGCCGCGTGGCCGTGCCCCGGCATGGGAGCCGATATTGACCACCGCCGCCGGCTGGCCCCGCACCGCCGCCGATTGCCGCAATGCGTCCTCGGCCTCGGCCACCAGCAGCCAGGGGGCGATGACGTTGACCTGGTGCAGCCGGCGCCAGAGCTCGGGCGTCGCCCCTTTGAGGTCGGAGTGCGGCACCGTGGCGGTGATGCCGGCGCTGTTGACCAGCGCGTCGATCCGGCCATGCCGCGCCAGCACCGCCCGGACCAGGGCCGGCGGCCCGTCATCGGTCGCCAGGTCGGCGGCGGTGTAGCTGCCCCCGAGCTCCGCGGCCAGCGCCTCGCCGGCCGCGACCGAGGCGCGAGAATGCAACGCCACGGCATAGCCTTCGGCGGCCAGCCGCCGGGCGACGGCCGCGCCGATGCCCGAGGTCGATCCCGTCACCAGCGCCGCCGGCCGGTCCGCTGCGGTCATGATCCGTGTCCTTCGCTGTCGGCCCTTCGCGCCACCAAAGAGCGGTGCGGCGGTCCTCCGCAACCCCTATAGTGCGCGCCATGACGCAATCCGACGGCATGATGGTGTTCGACCGGGCGCTGGTGCGCCGGCGGCGCGACCGCGCGGCGCCAGGCCTGGCCGGGCACAATTTCCTGTTCGAGCATGTGGCGGCGATGCTGGCCGACCGGCTGCTCGACGTCACCCACCGCTTCCCGGTGGCGCTCGACCTCGGCTGCCATGACGGCGCCGTGGCCCGGGCGCTGGCGGATACGGACAGGATCGACACGCTGGTCCAGGCCGACCTGTCGCCCGCCCTGGCCCGAAGTGCAGCCGCGAATGGCCGGCCGACGCTGGCCTGCGACGAGGAGCTGCTGCCCTTCGGCGAGGGCACGCTGGACCTGGTGCTGAGCAACCTGTCGCTGCACTGGGTCAACGACCTGCCCGGGGCGCTGCTGCAGATCCGCCGGGCGCTGCGGCCGAATGGGTTGTTCCTGGCGGCAATGCTGGGTGCCGGCACGCTGGCCGAGCTGCGCACCGCCCTGGTCGAGGCCGAGACCGAGCTGACCGGCGGCGCCAGCCCGCGCCTGTCGCCTTTCGCCGATCTGCGCGACGCCGCCGGCCTGCTGCAGCGCGCCGGCTTCGCCCTGCCGGTGGCGGATGCCGAGACGGTGACGGTCAGCTACGAGAACGCCTTCCGCCTGGTCGCCGACCTGCGCGGCATGGGCGAGACCAATGCCGGGCTGAACCGCAACCCCGCGCCGCCGCCGCGCGCCTTCTGGCCGACTGTCGCCGCCCGCTACGCCGAGCGCTTCGCCGAGCCGGACGGGCGCATCCCGGCCAGCTTCGAGGTGCTGTTCCTGGCCGGCTGGGCGCCGCATGACAGCCAGCAGCAGCCGCGCCCACGCGGCAGCGCCAACCGCTCGCTGGCCGAGGCGCTGGGCACGGTGGAGCGGCCAGTGCGGCAGTAACCGGCGCCTACGCCGCGCCCAGCGCCCGCTTCATGACGATGGCGTCGACTGCGGCCGGGCCGACCTTGTAGTAGCCCTTGCGGCGGCCGGCCTCGCTGAAGCCGGCGCCGCGGTAGAGCGCCAGCGCCGCCGCGTTGTCGGTCGCAACTTCGAGGAACAGCGTTTCCGCCCCGGCCGCCGCGCAGAGGTCGGTCAGGGCGTCGAGCAGCAGGCGCCCGCCGCCGCGGCGGCGCTGGCCGGGCAAGAGCGCGATCGACAGCAGCTCCGCCTCGTCCGCCGCCACCCGGCCCAAGGCATAGCCAAGCGGCTCTCCGGCATCGTCGAGGGCGATCAGCGCGAACACGCCGGGGCCGGCGAGCAGCTGCGCCAGCCGGTCCGGCGCCCAGGCCTCGGTGAAGGCGGTTTCGTACAGGGCCGACAGCACCGCCGCTTCGGCCGGGCCGGCCTCGACGATGCGCATCACGGCTTCGGCGCCCGCTCGGCCAGCGGCACCGCGTCGGGCGGCCGGACATAGAGCGGCGGTGGCGGGCCTTCGCGCGCCTGGTCTGCCCGGTCCTCGGCCAGCCGGGCCACGGTGGCGGGATCGATCGCCGACTGGCCGGCATGGTGCACATCCGCCCGGCCGGCCAGTGCCGGCAGCAGCAGATGCACACCGTCGCCGGCGACGGTCAGGGGACCGGACGGGATCAATGCCGCCAGCTCGACTGCCGGCAGGCACAGCGGCTCGCCCAGGGGGTTCCCGCTCGCGGCGAACAGCCGGGCGAAGGGCTCGGTCCGTCGTCCGTCCAGCGCCACCAGGATGCTGCCCGCGGCGACCGGTCCGAGATCGGCCAGTACGGCGTCGAAGCTGGGGATGCCGACGATCTTCCGGCCGGCGCCGAGCGCTAGCCCGCCGACCGCGGCGAGCCCGACCCTGAGCCCGGTGAAGGAGCCGGGGCCGGTGGTGACGCCGAACAGGTCGATATCGCCGGGCGCGACCCCGGCCTCGGCCAGCACCTCCAGCACCAGCGGCATCAGCCGCACGGCATGGCCCTGGGCCATTGCCTCGGTCCGTGCGGCCACGACCTTGCCGTCGCGCCGCACCGCCACGCCGCAGCCGGCGCCGGCCGCATCGAGCCCGAGCACGATCATGCGCCGGCTCCCGCCCCTGCAGCAGGCGCCCGGTCGCGGTCGATGTTACTCATTGCTGAACCAGGGATCATCCGATGCGTACACGCGCTCACACGATCCGGCAGGCTTCCTCGAAGGCCAGGCGCGGGCGGCGGGGGAATTCCTTGCTGCGGTCGACATAACCGATATCGACCAGGAGGCTTGAGCGCCAGCGGGTGCCGGAGAGGAAGGCGGCGTCGACCTTGGCCCTGTCGAACTCGCCCACCAGCCAGCAGCCGAGGCCCAGGCCGCGCGCCGCCATGATCAGATAGGCAGCCTGCATCGCCGCGTCGCGATGCGCCGTCTCCAACGCCAGATCGGGCCGGGCGGCGAAGCGGATCGCCGTCTCCGGCTCGTCCGGCAGCAGCTTCGGCAGATGCTCGTGGAAGGCCGAGTCATAGGCCACGATCGCGGTCACCGGCGCCTGCAGCGTCGCGCCCAGCACCTCGGGGTCGACCGAGGGGCGCAGCGCCACCCTGCCCTCCTCGGAGGTGACGAAGACGATCCGCGCCGGACAGGAATTGGCGCTGGTCGGCCCCCGCTTCATCAGATCGTAGATCGCGCGGAGCGTCGCCTCCGGGATCGCCTCGTCGAGGAACACGCATCGGGCGCGCGCCTCGCGGAACAGCGTGTCGAGCGCGATCTTGTCGAGCGCCATGGCCATTTGTCGCAGAAAGTCTCAGCTCGCGGCAGGTAAGCCCAACCCGCGATCCGCGGCAAGCCGCGCGGAATCGAGCTCGACGAGATCGTTGCCGCGGATCATGGCCCGGACATCGCGGATATAGGCCGTTCCGCGCGTCGAATAGCGCAGAAGGGTCGACGCCAGATCATAGCCGTCAAGCTCCAGCCGCGCAGCTCGGAGCGCCGCGCGGCGGGCGCGGAAGCCGATATAGGCCGGATGGGTGTTGAGGTTGCGGGCGTAGGAGGCGACCCCGTCGATCAGCCGGTCGAAGGCGGCGTAGCGCGCCGCCGACCCCGCGGTCTGGCCGAACAGCGCGTTGCGGCGCTGGGCGCTGTACGAGGTGCCCCAGCCCGATTCGACCGCGGCCTGCGCCAGGGCCAGGGAGACCGGGATAACGTCGACCCGCAGCAGCAGCGCGTCGAGGTCGCCGTCGGCGACGCCGTAGCGCTCGCCGAGCTCCGCCAGCCAAGCCCGCGAGTCCGCCGAGGGCGCCAGGCCGAGATGCTGCAGCCCCTGCAGCGCCAGCAGCCGGTCGCGGTCGTGGCCGATGTCCTCGTTGACCCGCAGCACCAGCGGCAGCAGGGCGTTGAAGAACACGTCCTTGCGCAGATCGGTCGAATCGAGCCGGCGCAGATCGGACGGCATCGCCTCGACCAGCAGGCGCGGCACATCGGCCTCGCCATCGCGCACATCGGCGAGGGCGTAGTCGGCGCTGTCGAAGATCTCGCTGAGCTTGCCGGCGCTGTCGACCTTGAGGACGAGGTCCGAGGTCTTGTCGATCGGCGGCACCGCCGAGGCCGGCAGCGCCAGGTCTTGCGGCGGCAGGTCGGCGACCTGCAGCTCAGCCGGGGGTTGATCGGTGGGGGCCGCCGGCTCAGCCAGGGCGGCAAGGGGCACGATCAGCAAAAGGCCGGCCAAGGCGGCGGCCGGTCGAAACACACGAAACTGCATGGACCTCGTTCTTGGTTGCGCCCGGGCCAGCGATCCCGGGCGCCCCGCCTATCGGCACGACCGGGTCCGCAGGCGCCCCGCCAACAGGGGGCGCCGCCGGGGGGAGCGCAGCCCGCCGTCAGGCGACGGCGCGCACCTCCGTCACTTCGGGGATGTAGTGGCGCAGCATGTTCTCGATGCCGGCCTTCAGCGTCATGGTCGAGCTGGGACAGCCTGAGCAGGAGCCCTGCATGTGCAGATATACCACGCCGTGCTCATAGCCCTGGAAGATGATGTCGCCCCCGTCCTGGGCCACGGCGGGCCGGACACGGGTGTCGATCAGCTCCCGGATCTGGGCTTCGATCTCCGATTCCTCGGCCGACTGGGAGCCCTCCGCCGCCGCCTCGGCCACGATGACCGGCCGGCCGGCGGTGAAATGCTCCATAATCACGCCGAGGATCGAAGGCTTCAGCACGTACCAGTCAAGGGTGTCGGCCTTGCTCACGGTCACGAAATCGGTGCCGAGAAACACGCCGGTGACGCCCTCGATCTCGAACAGGCGCTGCGCCAAAGGCGACCGCGCCGCCGTGTCCGGCGACGGGAAGTTGGCGGTGCCCGCATCCATCACCGCGCGGCCCGGCAGGAACTTCAGGCTCGCCGGGTTGGGTGTCTGCTCGGTCTGGATGAACATGGACACGGTTCCTTCGATATGCCCGGCCTCGTGGCCGGGCGCCGGCAGGGTGAAGACGACGGCCCGGAAGATCAAGACGAAACCGGGCGCCACAGAGTCGCACGCCAATCGCCGCTGACCGTCCCGGACCGGTTATCTGCGCAACCTCACCGTCCCGACGAGGTCGGATAGAGGGCGGTGATTAGGGCTGATTTGTGGCGCCCGCCCCGGTCATTCAAGATGCCGCAGGGCATGGCGGGCGATCTTCCACATCGCCGTCGGCAGCCCGGCCTCGCCCAGCTGGTCCGGCGACATCAGGAGTCCGCCCTCGACCGGCGCCTTGAGCCGGCCGGCCGCCACCGTCAGCTCGAAGTCGAAATGGGTGAAGCCGTGCCGCACCAGGCCAGGCAGCAGCCGCCAGCCGCTGCCGCCCGGCGCCTCGGCCAGCACCGCGGCGAGCTCCGGCATCGGCTGCTCGATCCAGGCGGAGGACGGGAACTCCATCATCCCGCCCAGCATGCCCTTGGGCGGCCGGCGGCGCAGCAGCACATGGCCGCGCGCATCGGTCAGCCAGAAGGCCACCGCCCGGCGGGTCGGCTTCGCCGCCTTGGCCAGCTTGGCCGGCAGGTCCTCGGCGATGCCGCGCTTCCGGGCCCGGCATGGGGCGGACCAGGGGCAGAGGATGCATTTCGGGCTGCGCGGGGTGCAGATGGTGGCGCCGAGATCCATCACCGCCTGGGCATAATCGCCCGGCCGCCGGCGCGGGGTCAGGGTGGTGGCGTGGGTCTTCAGGATCGGCTTTGCGGTCGGCAGCGGCATCTCGACCGCGAAGATCCGGGCCATCACCCGCTCGACATTGCCGTCCATCACCGCGGCCGGCCGGTCGAAGGCGATCGCCGCGATCGCCGCCGCGGTGTAGTCGCCGATCCCCGGCAGCTGCCGCAATTCCGCCTCCTGCGACGGGAACACTCCGCCATGGCGTTCCACCACCAGGACGGCGCAGCGATGCATGTTCCGGGCCCGGGCGTAGTAGCCCAGCCCAGCCCAGGCGCGCAGCACCTCCTCCACCGGCGCCGCGGCCAGGTCGGCCACCGTCGGCCAGCGCCGGGTGAAGTCGAGGAAATAGTCCTTCACCGCCGCCACGGTGGTCTGCTGCAGCATGATCTCGCTGAGCCAGACCCGGTACGGGTCCGCCGTCTTGCCCGCCGGCGCCCGCCATGGCAAGACACGGCGGTGCCGGTCGTACCAGGCCAGGAGCGCCGGGGCGAAGTCGGCGGGGGTAAATTCGGCGGACGTGGCTGTATCGGGCATGGCTCGCGTTGCCGCTCGGGGGTGCGTTGCGCCACTATAGGGACCCGAGTCCCGCAATTCGATCATGCAGTCGCGTTCCCGCCGATGAGCTATCCGAGATCCATGGCCGCCTTGGTTCCCGCTTTGGCCCGCAAGGCGCTGGGCGGCGGGCGCAGCGCCATCGGCAGCCTGTTCGCCGACTGGCCGTCGGTGGTCGGCGACCACTGGGCCGACCGGGCCGTGCCGGAGAAGCTGAGCTTCCCGGCCGGCAAGCGCGACGGCGGCACGCTGGCGCTGAGGGTTGACCCGGCCGACGCCATCCTGCTGCAGCATGACCAGGACCGGCTGATCGAGCGGATCAACGGCCATTTCGGCTATGCCGCGATCATCCGGATCAAGCTGGTGCAGGCGCCGCTGGCCCGCCGGACCGCGACACCGAGCCGCCGTTCCCTGACCCCGGCGGAAGAGGCGATGCTGGAGGGGCCGCTCGAATCGGTCGACGACCCCGAGTGGAAATCCCGACTTGCGGCCTTCGGCCGGGCGCTCTATGCCCGGACGCCACCGCGATGACACTTGGGCACGAGGCCCGGACCCATGGAGACCATCGGATGCTGAAGACCCTCCTCGCCGGCCTGGCCCTGGCCGCCGCGACATTTATGGCCGGATCGGCCTCGGCCCAGGCCTGGGATCCGAAGATCACCGACACCGACTATGTGATGGGCAAGGCCGACGCGCCGGTGACGATGCTGGAATTCGCGTCCTTCACCTGCCCGCATTGCGCCGCCTTCACCAACGACGTGCTGCCGCAGCTCGAGAAGGCCTATGTCGACACCGGCAAGGTCAAGATCGTGTTCCGCCAGTTCCCGCTGAACGGGCTGGACCTGCGGGCCGGGATGATGGCGCGCTGCGCCCCGCGCGAGCAGTATTTCAACATCGCCAAGGTGCTGTTCCAGACCCAGCAGAGCTGGGCCACCGCCGGCGACCCGATCGGCGCCCTGGCGCAGATCGGCGGCATGGCCGGACTGCCGAAGGACAAGTTCGACGCCTGCCTGGCCGACAACGCCGTCGCCGACGCCATCATCAAGCTGGGCCAGGAGGCGCAGGCCGACTACAAGGTCAACGCCACCCCGACCTTCGTCGTCGAGGGCGAGAAGCTCGAGGGCGAGGCCAGCTTCGACACCTTCAAGGCGCTCTTCGACAAGAAGCTCGCCGAGAAGGGCGTCGCCACCAACTGACGGGCAGGAGCCGCCGCCGTGCATTTCGCCCGGCTCCGCCTGTCGGGCTTCAAATCCTTCGTCGATGCGACGGACGTGGCCATCGAGCCCGGCCTGACCGGCGTGGTCGGGCCGAATGGCTGCGGCAAGTCGAACCTGGTCGAGGCGCTGCGCTGGGCGATGGGCGAGAACTCCGCCCGGCGCATGCGCGGCCAGGAGATGGACGACGTCATCTTCGGCGGCACCACCGGCCGCGCCGCGAGAAACCTGGCCGAGGTGACGATCACGCTGGACAACAGCGACCGCACCGCGCCCGGCTGGGACCACGCCGACAGCATCGAGATCGTCCGCCGGATCGAGCGCGGCACCGGCTCTGAATACCGGGTCAACGGCAAGCCGGTGCGCGCCCGCGACGTGCAGCTGCTGTTCCAGGACAACGCCTCGGGCCCCGCCTCCCCCGCCCTGGTCAGCCAGGGCCGGATCGCGGCGATGATCTCCGCCCGCCCGGCGGAGCGGCGGCAGATCCTGGAGGAGGCGGCCGGCATCACCGGCCTGCACAGCCGCCGGCACGAGGCCGAGCTGCGGCTGCGCTCGGCCGACGAGAACCTGGTCCGCCTCGACGACGTGCTGGTGCAGCTCGACGCCCAGCTCGGGGGCTTGCGCAAGCAGGCGCGGCAGGCGGTGCGCTACCGCACCGTCTCGGAGCAGATCCGCCAGGTCGAGGCGACGCTGCTGCACCTGCAGTGGAGCGCGGCGGGCACCGCCCTCGCCGAGGCCCGGCGCGCCTATGACGCCAATGAGCAGGTGGTGCGCGAGCGCATGATCGCGGCGACCCGCGGCACCACCGAGCAGACCGAGGCCGCCGCCGCCCTGCCGGCCCTGCGCAAAGCCGACGCCGAATCCGCCGCGGCGCTGCAGCGCTACCTGGTCGAGCGCGAGACGCTGGAGGCCGAGGCCGGCCGGCTGAGCCAGTCGATACTCGACACCAATCGGCGGCTGGAGCAGGTCACGGGCGACCTGGTGCGCGAGCGCTCGCTGGGCGCCGACGCCGCCCAGGCCCTGGCCAAGCTGCAGGACGAACGCGAGCGGATCGAGCGCCAGAGCGCCGGCGAGGCCGATGCCGAGGACGGCGCGCGTCGGTTGATCGACACCCAGCGCGAGATCGTCGACGGGCTGGACGGCAAGCTGACCGCGCTGACCGAGGCCGCGGCCGGCGACGAGGCTCGGCGCCAGAGCCTGGCCAAGCGCCAGCGCGAGCTGGAGGGTCGCCTGCTGGACTTGGTCCGCCGGCACGAGGATGCGCTGCGCCAGGTCGCCCAGGTCGAGACCGAGCTGGCCGGCGCCGACGGCGCCGAAGCCGCCGCCCTGGTGCTGGCCGAGGCCGAGGCTCGGCTGGAGGCGGCGCAGGAGGCGGTCGAGACTGCGGAGAGCCGGCGCCAGGCCGCCGATTCGGCCTTTTCCGGCGCCCGCGAGACCGCCCAGTCCGCCGAGGGCGCCGCGACCCGGCTGAAGGCCGAGGCCGACGGCCTGCGCGCCGCGCTCGGCAGCGGCAAGGGCGATTCCGCCCGCGCGCCGATCCTGGACCAGCTGCGGGTCGCGCCCGGCTGGGAGGCGGCGCTGGGCGCCGCGCTCGGCGACGAGGCCTCGGTGCCGGCCGACCGCTCGGCGCCGCTGCATTGGGCCGAGCTGCCCTTCTATGACGACGCGGCCCCGCTGCCGGCCGGGACCGAGCCCCTCGCGGGGCATGTCACTGCCCCAGCGGCCCTGGCGCGCCGGCTGGCCCATATCGGCGTGGTCGCGGACGCGGCGGCGGCCGAAGCGCTGCAGCCGGCGCTGCGGCCAGGCCAGGCGCTGGTGACCAGGGCCGGCGGCCGCTGGCGCTGGGACGGGCTGGTGGCCCGGCCGGGCGCCCCCTCCCCCGCCGCGGCACGGCTGCAGCAGCGCAACCGGCTGGAGCAGCTGGAGGTGCAGCTCTCGACCGCGGCCGAGGCCGCCGAGACGGCGCGGCGGGCGGCGGATGCGGCGCGCCAGGCGGCCCAGGCGGCGCAGGATGCCGACCGAGCGGCCCGGCGCGGCCAGCAGGATGCCGTCGCCGCCGTCGGCCGCGCCCGCGAGGCGCAGAGCAAGGCGGCCCAGGCCGA
>NZ_VCCH02000408.1 GCF_005938675.2 Mycobacterium sp. KBS0706 | reverse complement strand
TCCCGCCGGGCCGCCATCCGCAGCCATTTGAACAGCAGGTTGGCGTTCACACCGTGCCGCCGCGCCACCTCCGATACCGACGCCCCAGCGGCACGCGCTTCCTCCAGGATCAACCGCTTCTCGTCCCGGCTCCAACGCCGCCGCGCCAATCCCGTCGACACCGCCCACTCCTCAATTAGGTGTCCACCAAAAATAGGTGGACACCTAATTCTGAAGCCTCAGCCCCGGCGACAACAGGTGGCCAACGGATCACGCGTACCACTGCGGTGCGGTTGCGCCGGTGGTTGCGCGCCAAGCACAAGTT
>NZ_VCCH02000407.1 GCF_005938675.2 Mycobacterium sp. KBS0706 | reverse complement strand
CGAGGCGACGCCGGAGAAGATCCAGACCGTCGCCATCGACCCGGCGACCGGCCTGTCGGACTTCCACGCCCGCAAGGTCGCCTTCGGCCTGGGGCTGGAGGGCAAGCAGGTCAATGCCGCGGTCGGCTTCCTGAAGGGCCTGTACAAGGCCTTCACCGAGCTCGACGCCGCGCTGGTCGAGATCAACCCGCTGGTGGTGACCGGGGCCGGGCAGCTGATCGCGCTCGACGCCAAGATGGGCTTCGACGACAACGCCCTGTTCCGCCACAAGGAGATCGAGGAGCTGCGCGACGAGAGCGAGCAGGAT
>NZ_VCCH02000406.1 GCF_005938675.2 Mycobacterium sp. KBS0706 | reverse complement strand
GGAGGCCACGCCGGAGAAGATCCAGACCATCGCCATCGACCCGGCCACCGGCCTGTCGGACTTCCACGCCCGGAAGGTCGCCTTCGGGCTCGGCCTCGAGGGCAAGCAGGTCAATGCCGCGGTCGGCTTCCTGAAGGGCCTGTACAAGGCGTTCAACGAGCTCGACGCCGCGCTGGTCGAGATCAACCCGCTGGTGGTGACCGGGGCCGGTCAGCTGATCGCGCTCGACGCCAAGATGGGCTTCGACGACAACGCCCTGTTCCGGCACAAGGAGATCGAGGAGCTGCGCGACGAGAGCGAGCAGGAC
>NZ_VCCH02000405.1 GCF_005938675.2 Mycobacterium sp. KBS0706 | reverse complement strand
GGCGGCGAACGGCCGATCTTGCGGCAGACCTCGCGCATGAAGTCCTCGGGCGACAGGGTGTCGAGCTGCTCGTCCAGGATCTCGTCCTCGACCAGATGCTCCCAGACCCAGTTCCGCATGTATTCGACGTCCTCGGGCTGCGCGATCGCCTTGGCGACGGTGTCCGCGGCCTGCTGCCGCCGCTGCCGGCGGCGCTCCTGCTCGCCCGAGTCCTTGCGCTTTCCCCGGCGCATCAGGTACTGGGCGCGGATCCGCTCGGTCATGGCGATCGACAGCCGCACCGACCGCGACAGCCGCGACTGCTTCAGGTCGAA
>NZ_VCCH02000404.1 GCF_005938675.2 Mycobacterium sp. KBS0706 | reverse complement strand
GATTGTTTAGACTGGCCGCCTCGGGAACGGGGCGGCCATATTCATGAGATACATCGTCGGCGAGGATCGGGCGCAGGCATCGTTTCTGCCGACTCGGCTGGAGGACTATGTCGCGGCCGATGCGGCGGTTCGGGTGATCGATGCCTTCGCTGATGGATTGGACCTGTCGGTTCTGGGCTTCGGCCGGGCGGTGCCTGCGGCGACGGGACGGCCCGGCTACGATCCGCGTGATCTCCTGAAGCTCTATGTCTGGGGCTACTTCAACGAGGTGCGTTCGTCGCGTCGGCTGGAACGGGCCTGCCGCCGTGATGTCGAGGCGATG
>NZ_VCCH02000403.1 GCF_005938675.2 Mycobacterium sp. KBS0706 | reverse complement strand
GGTGTTCCGGCCCGACAACCCGCTGGTGGCCGACATCCGGGTGCGGCAGGCGCTGTTGCACGCGACCGATGCGGACGAGATCGTCGGCACGCTGTTCTCCGACAACTACCCGAAGGCGACATCGATCATCGCCTCGACCGCGCTGGGCTATGTCGACCTGTCGGCCAAGCTGACCCATGACGAGGCGGCGGCGAAGCGGCTGCTCGACGAGGCCGGCTGGGCCCTGGGCGCCGACGGGCTGCGCCACAAGGACGGCAAGGCGCTGGAGCTGACCGCCTACGAGTCGCTGCCGCAGCCGCAGAACAAGGAGACGCTGCAGCTGA
>NZ_VCCH02000402.1 GCF_005938675.2 Mycobacterium sp. KBS0706 | reverse complement strand
CCAGCTGCAGCGTCTCCTTGTTCTGCGGCTGCGGCAGGGATTCGTAGGCGGTCAGCTCGAGCGCCTTGCCGTCCTTGTGGCGCAGCCCGTCGGAGCCCAGCGCCCAGCCGGCCTCGTCGAGCAGCCGCTTCGCCGCGGCCTCGTCATGGGTCAGCTTGGCCGACAGGTCGACATAGCCCAGCGCGGTCGAGGCGATGATCGAGGTCGCCTTCGGGTAGTTCTCGGAGAACAGCGTGCCGACGATCTCGTCCGCATCGGTCGCGTGCAGCAGCGCCTGCCGCACCCGGATGTCGGCCACCAGCGGGTTGTCCGGCCGGAACACG
>NZ_VCCH02000401.1 GCF_005938675.2 Mycobacterium sp. KBS0706 | reverse complement strand
CGGGCCTGGGCGCTGTACTATTCGCCGGCGCATATCGAGACGCTGCTGCGGCGCGCGGTGGCGGGCGGCATCGACGCCAAGCGGCTGATGCTCAGTATCGTGCAGTTCAGCAGCATTCCGGCGATCGAGGGGGTCCATCCGCTGCAGGGCGGTTACGTCCGGCGGAAGATCCGGTCCAGCCGGCGGCCTGGCCTGCCCAGGCCCAATCCGATCGGCTTCTACGCGGGACGGGTGGCTGAGACGGCTCTCGCGCTCACACGCACGCTCGCGGTCCTGTGGCGGGCCGACCGGATTCGCCGGAGGGTGGTGCGCGAGGCGAGGCGA
>NZ_VCCH02000400.1 GCF_005938675.2 Mycobacterium sp. KBS0706 | reverse complement strand
TCGGTCACGCGCATCGGTGCTGAATTTGACGTCTTTGGCTGGCATGGTGCTGGTCCTTGAAAGGGGAGGGGGATGCGGGAGGCGGGCTGGATCAGGCGACGACGCCGATCACGTCGCTCTCCTTCATCACGAGATAGTCGACACCCTCGAGCCGGATCTCGGAGCCGGACCATTTGCCGAACAGGATGCGGTCGCCGACGCTGACGTCGAGTGTCTGGATCACGCCTTGCGCGTCCCGCGCGCCCAGGCCGACGGCCACGACCTCGCCCTGCTGCGGCTTCTCCTGGGCGGTGTCTGGGATGATAATCCCGCCCACGGTCTTGGC
>NZ_VCCH02000399.1 GCF_005938675.2 Mycobacterium sp. KBS0706 | reverse complement strand
AGCGCCTGGCCAAGCTGGCCGGCGGCGTCGCCATCATCCGCGTCGGCGGCGCCAGCGAGATCGAGGTCAAGGAGCGCAAGGACCGCGTCGAGGACGCGATGCACGCCACCCGCGCCGCGGTCGCGGAGGGCATCGTCGCCGGCGGCGGCGTCACGCTGCTGTATGCCAGCCGCGTCATCGACAAGCTGAAGCCGGAGAATACCGACCAGAGGGTCGGCATCGACATCGTCCGCCGGGCCCTGCAGGCGCCGGTGCGGCAGATCGTCGAGAACTCCGGCAGCGACGGGTCGGTGGTGGTCGGCAAGCTGCTCGACAGCAAGGACCACAA
>NZ_VCCH02000040.1 GCF_005938675.2 Mycobacterium sp. KBS0706 | reverse complement strand
CGCAACGGGAGGGGGGACTCCAGGGGTGAGTTGCGCCTGAATCCGATTGGCACAGCCGGGGTCAGGCCCGCAGGTAGACGCGGTTGACGTGGGGATCCAGCCTGAGCCCCGGGGCCACCCGGCCGGCCTCGACGATCGGGCGCAGCGGGCCGTACAGGATCGGCCCCTGGCAATAGACCACCTGGAAGATCAGCCGCGCCGAGGTCCGCGCCGGCTGGCCGCGATGGAAGCCGAAGGTGTTCTCCAGGAAGCTGGTCCCGGCGGGCCCCTCGAACCGGACGAAGCGGTCGCGGCCAAAGGCACCCTCGACCTCGGCGTCGGAATAGCGCCGGATCGGCATCAGCCGGTCCTCGCGGTGCGAACCGCGGACATAGATGTGCGGCCCGGCCCCGGCATCGACATCGGTGAGGTAGACGAACAGCTTGATGAAGCGCCAGTCATCATAGTCGCGGTGGAACAGCTCGGCATGCTGCCCCTCCTCGTCGCCGGCGATCGACCACCAGGCGGCCATGTAGCTGATCGTCGGCTTGCAGCCGAGCGCGGCCTGCACCGCCTCCAGCACCGCCGGGTCGTTGGCGATGGCCAGCGCATGCGGCGCGTTCAGCACCACATCCGGCCGGAAATGGGCGACATGGGTGCCCTTCGGCGCCTGCTCCGGCGCCTGGAAGGTGCCGTGCTCGGGCTTGTAGGGGTTGAAGGATTGGTGGCCGGCGAAGTGGCGCCGCATGTCCGCGATCCGGTCGGCCGTCATCAGCCAGGGCGTCATGGCGAAGCCGTCCGATGCCAGGGCGGAGGCGGCCCCCGTGGCTTCGGGCGAGCCGGACACCGGGGCGCGTCCGACCTGGCCGGCGATCCGGTCCGCCACCCAGTCCCGCCAGGCGACACGCTGGAACCGGCGCTGCAGCAGGAACCGGGTCATCAGCCCGGCCTTGGCCGCATGTTCGGAAAGGGCTGCCATCGAAATCTCCTCGCGCCGAGCGCCGCCGTCGACGACAGCCCGGGGCAGACGCCCGCCCCGGGCCGCCAGCGGTCAAATTCCGCTGCGAGTCCTATACCGGCCGTCTCCGCGCGGACCAAGAATGATTTTCATCCCGGCAAGCGCGGACTGGCCGCCCCCGGTCACTCCGCCGCGCGGTAGATCTCGCCGCCGCCCTCGCGGAACCGCGCCGACATCTCCTCCATCCCCGCCTCGGCCGAGGCCCGGATCTCCTGCGTGATCTTCATCGAGCAGAATTTCGGGCCGCACATCGAGCAGAAATGCGCCGTCTTGGCGCCTTCCGCCGGCAGCGTCTGGTCGTGATAGGCCAGCGCCGTGTCGGGGTCGAGCGACAGGTGGAACTGGTCGCGCCAGCGGAATTCGAAGCGGGCGCGGGACAGGGCGTCGTCGCGCAGCTGCGCCGCCGGGTGCCCCTTGGCCAGGTCGGCGGCATGGGCCGCGATCTTGTAGGTGACCACGCCGGTCTTGACGTCGTCGCGGTCCGGCAGCCCGAGATGCTCCTTCGGCGTGACGTAGCAGAGCATGGCGGTGCCGAACCAGCCGATCATCGCAGCACCGATGCCGGAGGTGATGTGGTCGTAGCCCGGCGCGATGTCGGTGGTGAGGGGCCCGAGCGTGTAGAACGGCGCCTCGCCGCAGACCTCCAGCTGCTTGTCCATATTGGCCTTGATCTTGTGCATCGGCACATGGCCGGGGCCTTCGATCATGACCTGGACGTCGTGCTCCCAGGCGATCCTGGTCAGCTCGCCCAGCGTTTCCAGCTCGGCGAACTGGGCCGCGTCATTGGCGTCGGCGATCGAGCCGGGGCGCAGCCCGTCACCCAGCGAGAAGGCGACGTCATAGGCCCGCATGATCGCGCAGATCTCGCGGAAATGGGTGTAGAGGAAGCTTTCGCGGTGATGCGCCAGGCACCACTTGGCCATGATCGAGCCGCCGCGGCTGACGATGCCGGTGACCCGCTTCGCCGTGAGGTGGATGTAGGGCAGCCGCACCCCGGCATGGATGGTGAAGTAGTCGACCCCCTGCTCCGCCTGCTCGATCAGCGTATCGCGGAAGATCTCCCAGGTCAGGTCCTCGGCCACGCCGCCGACCTTCTCCAGCGCCTGGTAGATCGGCACCGTGCCGATCGGCACCGGGGAGTTGCGCAGGATCCATTCGCGGGTGGTGTGGATGTTGCGGCCGGTCGACAGGTCCATCACCGTGTCGCCGCCCCAGCGGATCGCCCAGACCATCTTCTCCACCTCCTCCGCGATCGAGGAGGTGACGGCCGAGTTGCCGATATTGGCGTTGATCTTGACCAGGAAGTTGCGGCCGATCGCCATCGGCTCGGATTCCGGGTGGTTGATGTTGGACGGGATGATCGCCCGGCCCCGCGCCACCTCGTCGCGCACGAATTCCGGCGTCACATAGTCCGGGATCGCGGCGCCGAAGCTCTCGCCGTCGCGCGCCGCCTGCTCCCGCGCCCGCTCGCGGCCGAGATTCTCGCGGATCGCGACATACTCCATCTCCGGCGTGACGATGCCGGCGCGGGCATAGGCCATCTGCGTCACCGCGGTGCCGCCGCGGGCCCTCAGGGCACGGCGTTCGCCGCGCGGGAACTCGAACAGGTTGGCGGCCTCGCCGGGGCGGCGGCCGTCATCCTCGGGCCTCACGGTGCGGCCGTCATAGGCCTCGACATCGCCGCGGGCGGCGATCCAGCCGGCCCGCAGCGCCGGCAGGCCGGCGCCGATGTCGATCAGCGCCGCCGGGTCGGTGTAGGGGCCGGAAGCGTCATAGACCCGGAGCGACGGCTCGCCGGATTCGGGCGACAGCACGATCTCGCGCATGGCGACTCGCAGGTCCGGGTTGCGCTCGCCCGCGACATGGATCTTGCGCGACGCCGGCAGCGGGCCGGTGGTGACGGTTGTGGGGATGACGTCCTTGGGCATCCACGGCCTCCTCGATCGGACGGATTGAGGGCGTGCCAAAGACGGAAAGCGGAAAAAGCGGCTGAGCGCGCATGTGGTTCCATTCCCTACGCCGGCACGACCCGGATCAGGTTCGAAGGGTTCCCACGTCGCGAATGGTGTGGTGTCTCAGCTCCTTACCGGAGCTCCCCTCGGAACGCCCCGATCAGAGCGCGCGCCGGGAGGGGATGTCAAGCGGCGGCTGCCAGATGGTGCGAACATAGCGTTCTCGGAACGTCGCCGGCCCGCCGCCTCGTCTCGATCTTGACCGGATTCCTAAAAACATCTACATTACAATGCATTGGGGTGGATTTCTGAATTATCGGTTGAAAGCGATGCTGCGACATGCGTGGATGCTGTCTGTCGCGCTGGCCTTGGCTGCCTGTGGCGGCGGGCGCGAGATCGTGCGCAACCCGACCGGCAGCGGCGTTGCCCGGTATGTCACCGCCAACGCGCCAGAGGAGTGCGTGCCCTATGCCCGCGCCGTCTCCGGCATCCAGATCAAGGGCGACGCCTGGACTTGGTGGGACCAGGCCGACGGCGTCTATGGCAAGGGCAGCGCGCCGCGCTCCGGCGCCGTGCTGGTGCTGGGCCGGTCGGACCGGCTGAGCTCCGGCCACATCTCGGTGGTGGTGTCGGTGCGCAACTCGCGCGAGATCACCGTGTCGCACACCAACTGGGGCAATGACGGGCCGACCCGGCGCCGGATCTACCGCGAGCAGTCGGTGATCGACGTCTCCTCCGACAACGACTGGACCGCGGTGCGGTTCTGGAACCCCGACACCGGCGCCTATGGCGGCGTCTACGAGTCGGACGGCTTCGTCTACCCCACCAGCGCCTGACCCGGACAGCGAGTCCCTCGACGCCGGCATGGCGCTTCGGCTATAAGCCCGCGCGCGACTGCGGCACGGCTGCGGCGCAGTGGACGCAGACCATGACCCTCCCCCTTCCCACGCCGGACCCGCGGGCGCGTCGGCGCCTGGAGATCGGCCTTGCCCTGCTCGCCGACGGCCAGCCGGCCGAGGCCGTCGACGCCATCCGCGCCGCGATCGAGATCACGCCGGGCGACGTCGAAAGTCACTATGCCCTGGGCCAGGCGCTCGAGGCGGCCGGCGGCGACGCCGCCGCGGCCTACCGGGCGGCGCTGGAGCTGGACCCGGAGGACCGGATGGGCGCCGCCGTCCGGCTGGCGCTGATCGGCGCCGCCCCGGCGCCGGCACAGCTGCCCGAGGCGCATGTCCGCACCCTGTTCGACCAGTACGCACAGCACTTCGAGGCGTCGCTGGTCGACGCCCTGCATTATCGCGGCCCGGCGCTGCTGCGCCGCGCCGTCGACCGGATCGTGCCCGAGGGCCGTCTCGATATCCTCGATCTCGGCTGCGGCACCGGGCTGGCCGGCGCCGCCTTTGCCGACCGCCGCCGCCGGCTGGACGGGATCGACCTCTCGCCCGGCATGATCCTGCAGGCAATGGCGCGCAACCTGTACGATCGGCTGGAGCCGGGCGAGGTCGTCGCCGCCCTGGCGGGCTGGCCGGAGCGGTACGACCTGGTGCTGGCCGCCGACGTCGCGGTCTATATCGGCGATCTGGCGCCGCTCTTCGCCGCTGTCCGGGCCGTGCTGCGGCCGGGCGGGTGGTTCGCCCTGACCGCGGAATCGCATGAGGGCGAAGGCTGGTTGCTGGGCGACCGCCACCGCTACCTGCATTCGCCCAGCTATCTGGCGGCGGTCGCCGCGGCCACCGGCTTCGCCGTGACCGAGGTCGAGGCCGCCTGGGCCCGCACCGAGAACGGGACGCCGCTGCCCGGCTGGGTGGCGGTGCTGCGGGCGGCATGAACTACCGCCACGCCTTCCACGCCGGCAACCAGGCCGACGTCCTGAAGCATGTGGTGCTGGTGGCGCTGGTCGAGGCGCTGCGCGGCAAGGACAAGCCGTTCTCCGCCCTGGACCTGCATGCCGGGGTCGGCCGCTACGCCCTGGCCGCCGAGGCCGCCAAGACCGGGGAATACATTGACGGCATCGGCCGGATCGACAGCGCGACCGACGCCCCGGCCGCGGTGGCGCGCTATCTCGAGCTGGTGCGCGGCGTCAACCCGTCCGGCCGGCTCGAGATCTATCCGGGATCGCCGCGGCTGATCCGGGCGCTGATGCGGCCGGAGGACCGGCTGACCCTGGTCGAGCTGCATCCGGAGGACAATGCCAGGCTGCGCGCCGAATTCGCCGGCGACGGCCAGGTCGCGATCCACCTCCGCGATTCCTGGGAGGCGCTGCGTGGCCTGCTGCCGCCGCAGCCGCGGCGCGGCCTGCTGCTGCTCGACCCGTCCTTCGAGCAGCCGGACGAGCTGGCGCGGCTGGCGCGCGGCATCGCCACGGCGCAGCGCCGCTGGCCGGAGGGCGTGATCGCCGCCTGGTACCCGATCAAGGACCGGCCGCCGGTCGATGCGATGCTCGCGGCGCTGCCGCCCCTGCCCCGCGCCCGCGTGGCCGAGCTGACCGTGTTCGACACGCTGTTCCCGGCCCGCCTCAACGGCTCCGGACTTGTACTGGTCAACCTGCCCTGGGGCGTCGAGGAGGCGCTGCGCGAGGCCCTGGCCTGGCTGCAGCCGAAGCTGGCCCGCCAGGGTGGCGCCTGGCGGCTGGAGCCGCTGCCGGGCTGAGCGGAATCCCGCTCGCCGTCATGCCGCCGCCGCGTTACGCTTCCCCATTGCGAGGGGAGATTTCAGGATGCGATTGTTTGGACTGGCCGTTGTTCTGACGGCGCTCTCGGCCTGCGCTGCCCAGGCGCCGCGATCGATCGTGCCGACGATGGCGGCTGCCCCGGCGGCGCATCACGCCGCCGTGCCGTTCGAGGCGGTGGCGCCGGCCGGCTATTGCCTGTCGGACGAATCCGACGTCCTCGGGGCGCGGGCGATACAAGCGCTGATCAAGAATCTGGAGCCCGACGACACGGTGCTGGGTGTGTTCCGGCCCTGTGCCGAACCATCATCTCCATCCGCCAGCGCCGTGGTGGATCGGCTGGCGCTCGTCGCCTCCGCCCTGCCGCCGGCATCGGCCAAAGAGGCGGCGATCATGGACCGGCGGATGTTCCTGACGATGATGGCCAACCCCAAGGTGTCGGCGCTGATGAGCGAACGAGCGCTGGACCCGGGGCCGGATTCGTCGTCCCGGCAGTTCCGCATGGACCCAGGGGGATTCCAGTATCTCGGCGCGGATGATTTCGGCGTCTACAACGGCTTCGCACTGACGCCGACCGGGCCTGCAAGCCTGCTCCGCCGTTCCCAGGCCGTGGTCGGCATGAGCATGACCGGCGACCATACCCTGATGGCGGTCGGCGTCAGCGTCGGCCTGCAGGCGGAAGCCCATGGCCGGACGCAGTTGCGGCAGGCGGTATCCGAGCTTCTGCGCGGCACCATCATCGCGGCGGAACGATCCGCACGGGCGAGGCCGGCCGCTCCGGAGCGGTCGTCGCAGCCGCCGGGCCCGGCCGGCCAGTCGGCTTGAGGGGCGATCGCCTGGTCTCTTCCGCGGACCGCCTCACCGGCGCTCATCCGGATAGAGGAAGCCGGAGCGATCCCGGCAATCCGCCGGGAACCGCCGGTTGGGCTGCCGCGTTCCCTCTCCGCCCCAGGCTTCCGCCCTTGCCCAGATGCTGTCCGAACCCGGCCGATCCCCCCGCAGCCTGACCCCGCTGACCGACAAGATCGGCGCCCTGTCCTCGACCAATGGCATCCTGCTGATCCTGGCGGCCACCGCGGCGCTGTATTTCGGCCGCGATATCCTGATCCCGTTCTCGCTGGCGCTGCTGATCAGCTTCGCCATGGCCCCGGTGGTGCTGCAGCTGCGCAAGCTGGGGCTGCCGCGGACCCCGGCGGTGCTGGTCGTGATCGTCGCCCTGTCGATCGCGGCGGTGGTCTTCATCGTGCTGGTCGCCAGCCAGGCGATCGACCTGGCCGGCAACCTGCCGCGATACCAGAGCAACCTCGAGGCGAAGATCCAGTCGATCAAGGAGGTCGCGCCTGGCGGCGGGCTGATCGACCGGCTGACGGCCATGGTGGCCCGCCTGTCGGAGGAGGCGACCGAACGGGCGGTCGCGGCGGCGGCGCCGATGGGCGTGGAGGCCGCGCAGGGCAAGCCGGTCCCGGTGCAGCTGGTGCCGCCGGCGCTGACGCCGTTGCAGCTGGCCTGGGAGGTCGGCGCCCCGCTGCTCGAGCCCTTCGCCATTATCGGCGTGGTCCTGGTCTTCTCGGTGTTCATGCTGCTGGAGCGGGAGGATCTGCGGAACCGGCTGATCTGGCTGCTCGGGTCCAAGGACCTGACCCGCGCCACCGCGGCGATGGACGACGCGGCGCAGCGGCTGAGCCGCTTCCTGCTGGCGCAGGCGCTGCTGAACTTCTGCTACGGCGCGGCCTTCGGCGCCGGCCTCTGGGTCATCGGCGTGCCCAACCCGGTGCTGTGGGGTCTGCTGTCGGCGGTGCTGCGCTTCATCCCGCTGGTCGGGACCGTCTCCGCCGCGCTGCTGCCGACCATCCTGGCCTTCGCCGTCGATCCCGGCTGGCTGATGCCGCTGGCGACGATCGCGCTGTTCGTGGTGCTGGACCTGATCACGGTCAATGTCGGGGAGCCGCTGCTGTATGGCGGCAGCACCGGCCTTTCGCCCTTCGCCGTGCTGTTCGCCACCATCTTCTGGCTGACCCTGTGGGGCATTCCGGGGCTGCTGCTGGCGGTGCCGCTGACGGTCTGCCTGGCCGTGCTGGGCCGGCACGTGCCGCAGTTCGGCTTCCTGGACGTGCTCCTGGGCAGCACGCCGGCGCTGACGCCCGAGGCGCATTTCTATCAGCGCATCCTGGCCGGCGATCCGCTGGAGGCGTCGGAGCTGGCCGAGCGAGGGCTGCAGGGCCAGTCCCGGCAGGCGCTGTTCGAGAGCATGATCCTGCCGGCCATCCACCTGGCCCAGGCCGACCGGCAGCGGGGAGCGCTGGACGGCCCTCAGCGCGCCGCGGTCTGGGGCGGGATTCTGACGGCGGTCGCGGATCTCGACGAGGACGGGCAGGACACGCCGCCCGCGGTGCTGTGCCTCGGCGCGCGAGACGAGCTGGACCAGGCCGCCGCGCTGATGACCGGCCAGATCCTGGCCGAAAAGGGCATCGCGTGCCGCTATGGCGACCGTGGCGGGGCCGTGCCGGAGGCGATCGACGTGCCGGTGGTGATGGCGGCCCATGCCGGCATCGTGACCGAGCATCAGCTGGGCCGGCTGATCCGGCGACTGCGCCGGCGCATCGGGCCGGACGCCATGCTGGTGGTCGGCCTGCTGGGGCCGCGGGAGCTGTCCGGGGAGATGCCGGACGGGCTGGAGGCGCACACGGTGGTCGTCCGCGGCTTCAGCGCCATCGTCGCGGCCGTGACGCAATGGACGCCGAAGCCGGCCGGAAACGGCGGCGGAGAGACAGGGCGCGAGGCGATGCCGGAGCCGTCCGGCATCGCCTCGGCCTGAGTCTCAGGCCTCTTTCTTCTGCCGCTCGATCTTCTTGCGCTCGTTCGGGTCCAGCACGGTCTTGCGCAGGCGAACCGTCTTCGGCGTGACCTCGACAAGCTCGTCGTCGTTGATGTAGGTCAGCGCCCGCTCCAGCGTCATCTGGATCGGCGGGGTCAGGCGCACCGCCTCATCCTTGCTGGTGGTGCGGATGTTGGTCAGCTGCTTGCCCTTCAGCACATTGACCTCGAGGTCGTTGCCGCGGGTGTGCTCGCCGATGATCATGCCCTGGTAGACCTTCGCCTGCGGCTCGATCAGCATCGGGCCGCGATCCTCGAGATTCCACAGCGCATAGGCCACCGCCTCGCCCTGGGCGTTCGAGATCAGCACGCCGGTGTGGCGCGAGGCGATGGCGCCCTTGTGCGGGGCGTAGTCGTGGAAGATCCGGTTCATCACGCCGGTGCCTCGGGTGTCGGTCAGGAACTCGCCCTGGTAGCCGATCAGGCCGCGGGTCGGCACCAGCATGACCAGGCGCTGCTTGCCGCCGCCCGAAGGCCGCATCTCCAGCAGCTCACCCTTGCGCTCGGACAGCTTCTGCACGACGACGCCGGAATGCTCCTCGTCGACGTCGATCGTGACTTCTTCGATCGGCTCCAGCAGCTGGCCGGCATCGTCGTTCTGATACACCACGCGCGGCCGGCTGATCGACAGCTCGAAGCCTTCGCGGCGCATGGTCTCGATCAGGATGCCGAGCTGCAACTCACCGCGGCCGGCGACCTCGAAGGCATCCTTCTCGGCGGTCTCGGTGATCTTCAGCGCGACATTGCCCTCGGCCTCGCGCAGCAGCCGGGCGCGGATGACGCGGCTGGTCACCTTGTCGCCTTCGGTGCCGGCCAGCGGGCTGTCATTGACCGAGAAGGTCATGGCGATGGTCGGCGGGTCGATCGGCTGGGCCGCGAAGGGCTCGGTCACCGACGGGTCGCAGATGGTGTCGGCGACGGTCGCGGTCTCCAGCCCGGCGATGGCGACGATGTCGCCGGCCTCGCCGATGTCGATCGGCTGGCGCTCGATGCCGCGGAAGGCCAGCACCCGGCTGATGCGGCCGGTCTCGATGGTCGACCCGTCGCGCGACAGCGCCTTGACCGTCATGTTCGGCTTGACCGTGCCGGACCGGATGCGGCCGGTCAGCACCCGGCCGAGATAGGGGTTGGCCTCGACCGTGGTCGCCAGCATGCGGAAAGACTGGTCCTCCTCGATCTTCGGCGCCGGGACGTGCTTGAGCACCAGGTCGAACAGCGGCGCCATATCGGTCCGCTCCGCCTCCAGGCTGTCCGCCGCCCAGCCCTGCTTGGCCGAGGAGAACAGGGTCGGGAAGTCGAGCTGGTCGTCATTGGCGTCGAGCGCCGCGAACAGGTCGAACACCTCGTCATGCACCTGATGGGCGCGGGCGTCCGGCCGGTCGCATTTGTTGATCAGCACGATCGGCCGCAGGCCCAGCTTCAGCGCCTTGCCGGTGACGAACTTGGTCTGCGGCAGCGGCCCTTCGGCCGCGTCGACCAGCACCACCACGCCGTCGACCATGTTCAGGATGCGCTCGACCTCGCCGCCGAAATCGGCGTGGCCCGGCGTGTCGACGATGTTGATGCGGACATCCTTCCACACCAGCGAGGTGCATTTCGCCAGGATGGTGATGCCACGCTCGCGCTCGAGGTCGTTCGAGTCCATCACCCGCTCGGCGACCTGTTGGTTCTCGCGGAAGGCCCCCGACTGGCGCAGCAGCACGTCGATCAGCGTGGTCTTGCCATGATCGACATGGGCGATGATGGCGATGTTCCGGATATCCATGGTCCGTCCAAGGGGCGGGAGGGCGGGAAGCGTGCGGGCAAAACAAAGGACGGCGGACGGGTCGTCTTGCCAACGCCCCAGCCGCCGCTGCAGCGCAATATAGGCAGATCGGCGCCGAACGCAAGTCGAGGCGCCAAATCGTTGAAAAGTCGAGAGAGAATTTAAGGCAACCAAGGCAACGAAAGTTGCATGGTATGTGTTCCCATCACGGCACAACCGGAGCGCGAGCGGCGGGCAGCCACGGGCGCGCAGCGATAGGGGGAGCGCGGGATTGCGGGCAAGACTGGGCAGGTTCGGGTGGCTCGGCCTCCTCGCTGCATTGGTTCCTTCGGCAGCGCTGCTGGCCCAGGACGAGCCCGTGACGGACGGTGACGCGGCGGCCGAGGCGGCGCCACTGCCCGACGCGCTGCCCTACACGGCGACGCTGGAACCGGTCGCGGACGAGAACGCGACGGCGGCGCTGACCGGCGCCTCGAACCTGCTGAAGCTGCAGTCCAGCCCGCCTGCCGGCCCGGTCGGGCTGGTCCGCCGGGCGCTGGCCGACCGCGACCGGCTGTACGGTGCGCTGGGGGCGCTGTCGTATTACGGCGGCCAGATCAACATCACCATCGACGGCGTGGCCCTGGACGATCCCGGGCTGATCGACCGGCTGACGGCGCGGCAGGGCAAGGATCCGGTCAAGGTCTCGATCAAGATCGATCTCGGTCCATCTTATAAATTCAAGACCGTGCGGCTGGCCGACACCAACGGGTCGGACCAGCTGCCGCTGGTGATCGACCGGGAGCCGCTCGGCCTCGATCCCGGCAAGCCCGCGCTGTCGGCGACGATCCTGAGCGCCGAGGGCGCCATGGTGGCGCAGATGAACGACCAGGGCTATCCGCTGGCCAAAGTGCCGTCGCGCGACGCGGTGGTCGACCATGCCGACCAGAGCATGGACCTGACCGAGTTTCTCGACCCAGGGCCCAAGGCCGGCTTCGGCCCGGTGACGGTGGAAGGCGAGGAGACGGTCCGGGAAAGCTTCATCCGCAGCCGCGTGCCCTTCGAGGTCGGCCAGACCTATTCGCCGCAGCAGGTCCAGGATCTGCGCAAGGACCTGGCCGATCTGGGCGTATTCAGCAGCGTCCGCGTCACCACCGCGGACCAGATCGACGCTCAGGGCAACGTGCCGGTCACCATCGCGGTGCAGGAGCGGCCGCTGCGCTTCATCGGCTTCGGGGCCAAATACGAGACCAATTACGGCGCTGGCGTGAACGCCTATTGGGGCCACCGCAACCTGTGGGGCGGGGCCGAGCAACTGCGGATCGACGGCGAGGTCAGCGGCCTCGGCTACAACGACGCCGCCGAGCCGAACTTCAAGTTCGGCGTTTCCCTCAAGGTGCCGGGCTTCCTCGACCGCGACACCACGCTCGACGCCAAGGCCGAGGCGGTGCGCGAGGTGCTGGACGCCTACACCAGCACCCGCGGCCTGGTGCAGGGCATCGCCACCTACAAATACTCGAAGGAGATCGACCTGCTGGCCGGGCTCAGCTTCGAAATCGGCCATGTCGAGAATGACGAGGGCGAGTGGGACTACACCTTCGTCGGCATCCCGCTCGGCGCCAAGATCGACACCACCGACAACCTGTTGAACCCGACCAAGGGCTACCGGGCGCAGCTGTCGCTGACCCCCTATCCCAGCTTCCTCGGCTCCTCGGTCGACATGATCGTGGCCAAGGCGCTGGGGTCGACCTATATCGACCTGTCGGGTGGCGACGGCGACATCATCCTGGCCGGGCAGCTGGGCATCAGCAGCATCGCCGGGCCGGACATCGCCGACGTGCCGCCCGACAAGCGGCTCTATGCCGGCGGCGGCGGCAGCGTGCGCGGCTACAAGTACCAGAGCATCGGCCCGCTGGATAAGAACGACAATCCGACCGGGGGCCTCAGCTCGATCATCGGCAGCCTGGAACTGCGCTACAAGATCACCGACACGATCGGCATCGTGCCGTTCTTCGACGCCGGCGGCGTCTATGAGAAGAGCGTCCCGGATTTCGGCAGTGACATCCAGTACGCCGCCGGGCTAGGCGCCCGCTACTACACCGGCATCGGGCCGATCCGCGCCGACATCGCCGTCCCGCTGAACAAGCGCAAGAGCGACGACAGCTTCCAGCTCTACATCAGCATCGGGCAGGCCTTCTGATGCGCGCGCTGCGGATTCTCCTGATCATCCTCGCGGTCGTCATCGGCCTGCCGGTGGCGCTGCTGCTGATCGTCTTCGCGGCGGCGCAGACCGGCCCCGGCAAGCGCCTGATCGCCGAGCAGGCCGGCAGCCTGGCGAGCTCGCCGGAGATGCAGGTCTCGGTCGGCGCGATCGAGGGCTTCGTGCCCTTCGACATGACGGTGCGCGATGTCGCCGTATCCGACCCCGCCGGCAAGATGGTGACGGTCGACTGGGCCCGCCTGGCCTGGAGCCCGGCGGCGCTGCTGCGCCGCACCCTGCGGGTCGACGCGGTGGAGGCCGGCACGGTCACGGTCGACCGCCTGCCTGCCGGCGGCGCCGAGCCGGAGCCGGAGCCGAACTCCACCGGCTTCTCGCTGCCGCGGTTGCCGGTCGACATCCGGCTCGACCGGCTGAATGTCGAGCGGATCGCGGTCGGCCCGGCCGTCGCCGGGCTGGCGGCAACGCTGAGCGTGGCCGGCGACGCCCAGCTGGGCGACCCGTCGCAGGGGCTGGCCGCCAACCTCGCCGTCCGCCGGCTGGACGGCGCCGCCGGCGACATCACCGCCAGGCTGGCCTTCATCCCGTCGACCGAGCAGCTCGACGTCGCCGTGTCGGTGCAGGAGCCGCCGGGCGGCCTGATCGCCGGCATGGCCCAGTTTCCCGGGCAGCCGCCGGTCGACCTCAAGCTCAACGGCACCGGCACCTTGCGCGACTGGCGCGCCACCCTGGCCGGCAAGGTCGGCGACCTGGGGAGCGTCGAGGGCCAGGTCCGGATCGAGCCGGGCGAAGGTCGCCGGCGCCTGACCGTCGATCTGAGCGCCGACGCGGCCCGGCTGGTCCCGGCCGCGCTCGCCGCCACCGCCGCCCCGCTGCTGCAGGGCCGGACGACGCTGAAGGCCGAGGCCGAGATCGCCGATACCGGCCCGATCACCATCCGCCAGCTCGACGCCGCGGCCGCCGCCGGCAGCGTCTCGGTCACCGGCAGCGTGAACCCGACCGGCAACCAGGTCGCTCTCGCCTACACGCTCCGGGCCGGCGCCGCCGCCGGCTTCGCCACGCTGCTGCCGCCGGACACTGGCTGGGAATCGCTCGCGGTCGACGGCACCGCCAAGGGTGCGCTGGATGCACCGGTGATCGTGGCCGCGATCCGCGGTGCCGGGCTGCGCCAGGCCCCCTATGGGGCCGGCACGCTGGCGGTCGACCTGACGGCGACGCCACACGGCCCGTTCTCCGACCCCGAGGCGCCGATCGGCCTGCACGTCACCGCCGCCGCCGACGGCCTGGCGCTCGGCGATCCGGTGCTGGAGACGGCGGCCGGCCACACCCTGCAGCTCAGCCTTGACGGCAGCGCCACCCAGTCGGGCAAGACGGTGATCGACCGGCTGGAGACCCGGCTGGACGGCGCGGTGGTGACCGCGAGCGGCCAGGGCGATGCGCTGGCACCCTCCGGCGCCGGCGCGCTGCACCTGACCTATGCCGATCTCGGCCGTCTGTCCGCCCTCGTTGGCCAGCCGATCTCCGGCGCGCTCGACCTCACGGTGAAGCCGACGCTGGCCGCCGACGGCGCCGCCACCCTGGAATGGACCGGCACCATCGCCGAGCCGAAGGCCGAGGCGACACCGACCGCCGCGGTGCTCGGCCGGGAGGCGACGCTGACCGGCCGGATCGAGCGCGACGCCGGCGGCAAGATCACCGTGTCCGGCATCAGCGTGAAGGGCGAGAAGGCCTCGCTCGACGCTGCCGGGACGCTGGATGGCGACGCAATCCAGGGCACGGTCAAGGCGGCGCTCGGCTCGATCGCCGCGGTCTCGCCCGGCGTCGAGGGCGCGGTGTCGGTCGACGCCGCCCTGTCCGGCAGCATCGGCGCGCTCGGCGTCAAGGGCCAGGTCGTGGCCGAGGGGGTGAAGACCGCCGGCCATACGGTCGAGCACCTGATCGTCGACATCGACGCCGCCGGCCTGCCCGCCGCCCCCGCCGGCACGGTCAAGCTGGCCGGCACGGTCGACGGCAAGCCGGCCACCGGCGACATCGCGCTGGCCCGGAAGCCGGATGGCGGCATCGATGTCAGCAGGCTGGTGCTGGACGTCGCCGGCATCAAGACCGACGGCAACGCAGCGGTGGCGGCGGACGGCAAGCCGGTCGGCGGCACCATCCGCCTGACGGTCGCCGATCTCGGCGTGGTCGGCGCCTTCATCGGCCAGGCGCTGCGCGGCGAGCTGGACGCCACCCTGACGCTCGACCCCACAGCCGGCGCCAAGATCGACCTGACCGCCCGGCGCGTCGCCTATGCCGACCAGGCCCAGCTCGGCGAGATCCGGCTGACCGGCACCGTGCTCGACCCGATGGCCGACGGAAGGCGCATCCAGGACGGCAAGCTGCTGGTGACCAACGCCACCGCCAGCGGCACCCCGATCAGCCGGGCCGAGCTGACCGTCGCCGGCACGATGCAGCAGCTGGCGCTGAAGCTGCAGGCCGCGACCGGCTACGGCACCGCCGACATGGCCGCCGATATCGGCCTGAACGGAGCCGAGACGGTGGTCGGGCTGAAGAGCCTGGCGATCCGCCAGTCCGGCCAGTCGCTCACCCTGTCGAAGCCGGCCACCATCCGCGCCGGCGCCGCCGGCGTCGATCTCGGCACCATCGACCTCGCGGTCAGCGGCGGCGGCAGCGTCAGCCTGTCGGGCAAGGCCGGCGACGCGCTGGACCTGCGCGCCCGCATCGCCCGGCTGCCGCTCGGCCTGGCTTCGATCGCCAGCCCGGGCCTCCAGCTGCAGGGGCAGCTGAACGGCGACGCCACCATCACCGGCAGCGCCGCCGACCCTGGCGGCAAGTTCTCGCTGAAGGTCTCCGGCGCCAAGATGGGCGGCCTCGACACCGCCGGCCTGCCCGCGGTCGACGCCACCGCTGACGGCACGCTCGGCGGGCAGCGCATCACCGTCACCAGCCGGGTCACCGCCGGCCGCGCCCGGTTGGACCTGCAGGCCGCGGTGCCGCTGGGCGGCGGGGCGCTTTCGGGCTCGGCCAAGGGCCAGGTCGACCTGGCGATGTTCAACGACTTCCTGGGCGCGGGCGCCGACCGCATCGGCGGCCCGCTGTCGCTCGATGTCAGGATCGAGGGCACGCCGGACAAGCCGCAGGCCTCCGGCACCGTCACGCTGCGCAACGGCAGCTATCAGAACTCGGAATACGGCGTCCGGCTACAGAACATCGACGCCACCGTGACCGGCGCCGGCGACAGCTTCCGCCTGACCAGCCTGTCCGCCAAGACGCCGGGCGGCGGAACCATCAGCGGCAGCGGCAGCGTCACCCTGGGCCCACGCGGCAGCCTGCCGGTCGACCTGAAGATCCAGACCAGCAACGCGCTGCTGGTGTCCAGCGAGCTGGCGACGGCCCATGCCGACAGCGACCTGTCCCTGTCTGGGGACCTGTCGGCCGACGCGGTGTTCCAGGGCTCGATCAAGATTCGCAACGCCGTCATCCAGATCCCCGACAGCTTCCCGGTCTCGGTGACGCCGATCCCGGTGCGCCAGATCAACGTGCCGCCGGAATATGCGGCCCGAATGAAGGCGGAGGGCGTTGCCCTCAACACGGCGACGCCGCAGAGCCGGAACCGGAATCGGGAGCGGAACCAGCCGCAGAAGCCGCCGTCGCAGATCCGGCTCGACATCAACGTCGATTCGCCGAACCAGTTCTATGTCCGCGGCCAGGGCATCGACGCCGAAATGCAGGGCCAGCTCCATATCACCGGCACGACCTCCACCCCCGACATTGAAGGCGACTTCAAGATGCGGCGCGGCCAGATCTCGAAATTCGGCCAGCGCCTGGACTTCGAGCACGGCAATCTCAGCTTCGACGGCGGGGCGCTGGATCCGCGGCTGGACTTCCTGGCCTCGACCCGGACCGGCGACGTCACCGCCTATATCCAGGTCGGCGGCTATGCCTCGAAACCGGAGCTGACGCTGAGCTCGTCGCCGGAGTTGCCGCAGGACGAGGTGCTGTCGCGCCTGCTGTTCGGCAAGGCCACCGGCCAGCTCAGCCCGGTTCAGGCGATCCAGCTGGCCCAGGCGGCGGCGGAAATGGCAGGCGTCGGCGGCGGCGGCACCGGGCTGCTCGGCGGCATCCAGAAGTCGCTCGGCCTCGACCAGCTCGACTTCAACACCGACGCCTCCGGCGGCTCGGCGATCGGCCTCGGCCGTTACCTCACCAAGGGCGTGCGGGTCGGGGTGGAGCAGGGCATCGACGCCGGCAGCACCCGGGCGACGGTCACCATCGACATCACCGACAACATCAAGGGCAAGGCCGAGGCCGGCGGCGACAGCGGCGGCGGCGTCGGCGTGACCATGGAGTGGGACTACTGACCGCCGCCGTCAGCCGGCGGCTCTCCGGCCCGGCTCCTCGCCGTCCCGCGGGACCGCCACCGCGCCTTCCGGCAGGTGCTGGCGCAGAAACTCGGCCAGCATCTCGATCTCGCCCCGCCGCGCCGCCCCCCGACGCCATACCAGCCCGATCCGCCGCGACGGCTGCGGCGCGTCGAAGGGCCTGAGCGCGACCTCGCTGTCGGCCGTGGTCGGCGCGGTGCAGGCCAGGGCCGGCAGCAGGGTGATGCCGATCCGCCCGGCCACCATCTCACGCAGGGTGGACAGGCTGGTGGCGCCGAACGAATCCTCCTCGGTCCGCGCCGCGCTGCGGCACACCTCCAGCGCCTGGTCGCGCAGGCAATGCCCGTCCTCCAGTAGCAGCAGATGCTCGCCCGACAGGTCGGCCGGCGTCACCCGGTTGGCCCGGGCCAGCCGGTGGCCGGTCGGCACGGCCAGCAGGAAGGGCTCGTCGAACACCGGCAGCGAGTCCAGCTTGGCATCTTCGACCGGCAGGGCCAGCAACGCCGCCTCCAGCTCGCCGCGGCGCAGCCGCTCGACCAGCCGGTCGGTCAGGTCCTCGCGCAGATACAGGCGCAGGTCGGGATAGGTGCGGCGCAGCGTGCGCATCAGCCGCGGCAGCAGATAGGGCCCGAGCGTCGGGATCACGCCGAGCCGGAAGTCGCCGGCCAGCGGCGCCGCCTGGTCGCGGGCGGCCAGCAGCAGGTCCTGGGTCTCGGCCAGAATGCGCCGCGCCCGGGCAACGATGGTTTCGCCCAACGGGGTCAGGATGATCCGGCGCTTCGACCGCTCGAACAGCGGCCCGCCCAGCATCTCCTCCAGCGCCTGGACCTGGGCGCTGAGCGAGGGCTGGCTGACATGGCAGGCGGCCGCGGCGCGGCCGAAATGGCGCGTGTCGGCGACGGCGACGACATAGCGGAGCTGCCGCAGGGTGATCGGTTGGTTCATAGGCTCAGGCTATCATAATTGTCGGAACAATCGATTTGATTGTGGGACTCCGGCTTGCTATCCCCTTGCTGCACTGCGGCACCAACGCTGTTGCGCCGCACACAAAACCCAACGAACGCAGATCCCACGGAGCCTCTCGATGCCCATGCTGACCATTGGCGACACCTTCCCGGATTTCTCGCTCCAGGCCGTTGTCTCGACCAATCCGAAGGACGCCTTCACGCAGATCGACCGCGCCGCCAGCAAGGGCAAGTGGAAGATCGTGTTCTTCTGGCCGAAGGACTTCACCTTCGTCTGCCCGACCGAGATCGCCGCGTTCGGCAAGCTGGCCGGCGACTTCGCCGACCGTGACGCGCTGACCTACGGCGTCTCGACCGACAGCGAGTTCGTGCATCTGGCCTGGCGCCAGAACCACGCCGACCTGAAGGACCTGCCGATCCCGATGCTGGCCGACATCCGCAAGGATCTCAGCCGCTCGCTCGGCATCCTCGAGAAGAACGAGGAAGTCTGCCTGCGCGCCACCTTCATCGTCGACCCGGACAACATCATCCGCTTCGTCTCGGTCAACGACATGTCGGTCGGCCGCAACCCGCACGAGGTTCTGCGCGTGCTCGACGCGCTGCAGACCGACGAGCTGTGCCCCTGCAACTGGCAGAAGGGCGAGGAGACCCTGCAGGCCGCCTGATCCGGCGTCCTGTCTCTCCGGCCGGCCCCAAGCGGGCCGGCCACCGTCTTGTCCCAGTCCCGCCGGAGCCCCCATGTCGATCGACACGCTGAAGGCCAGCCTTCCCGACTACGCCAAGGATCTGAAGCTCAACCTGTCCTCGATTCTGACCCCGCCCGGCGTGACCGCCCAGCAGATCTGGGGCTCGGCCCTGGCCAGCGCCTATGCCTCGCGCAACGCCACCGTGATCAAGGCGATCGCGGCCGAGGCGGCGCAGCACCTGTCGCCCGAGGCGCAGGGCGCCGCCAAGACCGCGGCGGCGATCATGGGCATGAACAACATCTACTACCGCTTCACCCACCTCGTGTCCGAGAAGGACTATGCGACCATGCCGGCGCGGCTGCGCATGAACGCGATCGCCAATCCCGGCGTCGACCAGGTGGATTTCGAGCTGTATTCGCTGGCCGTGTCGGCGATCAACGGCTGCGGCATGTGCATGGACAGCCATGAGCAGGTCGTCGCCAAGAAGGGCGTCGGCAAGGACGTGGTCCAGGCCGTGATCCGGATCGCCGCGGTGATCCACGCCGTGGCCGCCACCCTGGACGCCGAGGAGAAGCTGGCCGCCTGAAGGCTTCCGGCTCCGGCTCGACGCAAGGCCCGCCTCCGGCGGGCCTTTTCGTTTCCCGCTATTTGCCGGCCGGAAGCGTCGCCAGATACTCGATGATCGGGGCGACATCCTCCGGCGCGACCGGGGCCTTGTACGTCTTGACCATCTTGTTGACCACAGCCGTCCAGGCGTCCTTCGACAGGGCGGGCTGGTTCAGCACCATGCCGGCCGAGTGGCAGGCCAGGCAGTTGTTGTTGATCGCCTCAGCCTCGGCTCCTCCCGGAAACGTCCGATCGCTGTCGGGAAGGTCGACCGAGACCGATTTGAGCTCGAACGGCGTGGCAGCCCGGACCGTCCAGGCCATCGGCACGGCGCACAGCAGGCCGGCGATCCACAAGTTGCGAAGCATCGGACCCTCCTCAGGCCGCCGTGATGTCGATGGTCTCGATGACGTTGCGCATGAAGCCCGCCGGGTTCCAGTTGGGCCTGTCGGGCTGGGCCTGGCCCTTGCTGTTGGTGCAGCGGACCGCCACGGCATGCCTGCCCGGGGGCAGCGACACGGTCTCGGCAGTCCAGGCCCGGAAGCTGTATTGGCCATGGTCGGCATCCAGCCGGGCCGGCTGCCAGGTGCCACCGTCGACCGAGATGTCCACGGCGGTGACCCCGCAGTCCCCGCCGAAGGCGAGGCCGCGCAGCGCGGCCGGCTTGCCGGCAGGCAGCGAGCCTCCCGTCGCGACATTCGTGACAAAGGACCGCGGCACCATCCGGTTGATCGGGACCGTGGGCACGCCCGTCTGGCCCGGCCTGATGTCGGCATGCGGCGTGTCCGGGATGGTGTAGGCGGTCTTCATCCAGTAGTTCGTGTCGGGCTGATCCAGCACCTCGATGTCGCTGAGCATCTTCACCCAGTAGGTCGCGTACCAGCCGGGCACGACCAGCCGCAGCGGGAAGCCGTTCAGCAGCGGCAACTGCGCGCCGTTCATGGCGTAGGCGATCATCACCTCGCCGTCCCGGGCATGGTCGATGTCGAGCGACTTGATAAACCGCGGCGCGTCGTCCACCACCGGCTCGTCCAGGCCGCGCAGGCGCACCTGGACCGCGCCGGGCTTGACCCCCGCCCGGTCCAGCACGTCCCTCAGCCGCACCCCGGCCCATACCGCGTTGCCCATGGCGCCATTCGCCCATTGCCCCCCGGGGACCCGCGGCTCGAAGAAGCCGCGCGAATTGCCGGAGCACTGATTGACGGCGGCGAGCTCGACCCGCGGCAGGCCGTGCAGGATGTCATCGAGCGACAGGGACAGGGGCTGGCCGACATGCCCGTGCACGGCGAGCCGGAAGCTGTCGACATCGATCTCGGTCGGAATGACCGCCCAGTGCCAGCGCACATAGAACTGGTCGTTCGGCGTGAACACGCCCTTGTCAAAGACCTCCCAGGGCGTCTCCAGCATCGGCGGGCGCGTTCGCTGCACGATCATCGCCCCCTTTTCCGGGAAGTCGGTGGCGATCGGCCGCGCCGTCGGACCGCCCGGCAAAGGCAGATCGACCATCGACTGCGCCCAGGCCGGAGCCGAGATCGTGGCCAGGCCGCCCAACCCCGCCATGCCGAGCAGGCGCCGGCGCGTCATCGCGTTGCGGTGCGGATCGGTCTCGAACGCTGAAGCCATCTTCGAAGTCCCTGGTGCGGCGCGTGCCAGGCCGGTGAGATCCGATCGCCGGGCCCGCGGTCATGAGGAGCTTCGAACGGTTTCACGAAAGCGTCAATCGATCCAACAGATTGAGCTTGTGATTTTGATCGATGATGCTGATTGACCGGTCCCGGCCTATTCCGCCGCCAGCCGGTCGAGCGGGATGCGGCGCCGGCGGGTGGAGCGGTCGGCCAGCACCATCGGCATGCCGTCGGAGCAGGTCTCGATCCGCGCCTCGACGCCGTAGACCTCGCGCAGCATCGCGGCGGTGACCACTTCGCGCGGCTCGCCGCAGGCGGCGACGCGGCCCTCCCGCAGCACCAGCACCCGGTCGGTGAAGCGCACCGCCTGGTTCAGGTCGTGCAGCGCGATCAGCACGCAGAGGCCCCGGCTGCGAGCGAGGTCGCGGATCAGGGTCAGCACCTCGACCTGGCGCTGCAGGTCGAGCGCGCTGGTCGGCTCGTCCATCAACAGGATGCGCGGGTCGCGCACCAGCGCCTGGGCGATCGACACCAGCTGCTTCTGGCCACCGCTGAGCTCGCCCAGGCTGCGCATGGCGAGGTCGTCGATCTCGAGCAGCGCCAGGGTGCGGGTGACAGCGTCGAGATCGCTGTCGTCGACGCGCCAGCCGGCGCTGCTCTTGCGCGCCAGCAGCACGGATTCGAGCACGGTGAGGACGGCGTTCACCACTGCCTCTTGCGGCAGGTGGCAGGGCCGGTTCGCGTCGCCCTGGTCCCAGTTGCCGGCGGGGCGGCCGTCGACCAGCACCTCGCCCGGGCCGCCGATCAGCCCGGCGATGCGGCGGAACAGGCTGGACTTGCCGACCGCGTTCGGGCCGATCACGGCGGTGACCTCGCCGCCCGCCATCACCGGGGTGGTGATGCCGTGCAGCACCGCCCGGCGGCCGTAGGCGACCGAGACGTCGCGCAACTCCAGGGTCACGGGGGTCATTGCCATGCGCGGCGCCGGCTGGCCAGGATCAGGCTGAAGAAGAACGGCACGCCGACCAGCGCGGTGATCACGCCTACGGGCAAGATCACGCCCGGCACGATCGACTTCGACACGATCGAGGTGGCGGACAGCATCAGCGCCCCGGCCAGGGCCGAGGCCGGCAGGAAGAAGCGCTGGTCCTCGCCGATCAGCATGCGGGCGATGTGCGGCCCGACCAGCCCGACGAAACCGATGGTGCCGACGAAGGCGACCGGCACCGCGGCCAGCAGACTAACGGCCAGGATCGTCTCCAGCCGCAGCCGGCGGACATCGATGCCGAAGCTGCAGGCCTTGTCCTCGCCCAGGCGCAGCGCCGTCAGCTGCCAGGCCCGGCGCGCCATCAAGGGCAGCAGCACGACCAGGACGATCGCCGTGACTGCCAGCTTGCCCCAACTGGCCTTGCCCAGGCTGCCCATGGTCCAGAACACCACCGCCGCCAGCGCCTGTTCCGACGCCACATATTGCAGCAGCGACAACAGGGCGTTGAAGGTGAAGACGATGGCGATGCCCAGCAGCACCACCGTCTCCATGGTCACGCCGCGGCGCTGGCTCAGCGCGTGCAGCCCCAGCGACGCCACCAGCGCCATCAGGAAGGCGTTGACCGGCACCATGATGTCGGTCAGGGCGGGGATCAGCGCCACGCCGAGCACGATCGCCAGCGCCGCGCCGAAGCTGGCGGCGGCCGAGATGCCGAGGGTGAAGGGGTCGGCCAGCGGGTTGTTCAGCACCGTCTGCATCTGCGCCCCGGCCACGGCCAAAGCGGCGCCGACCACCACGGCCATCAGCGCCACCGGCAGGCGGATGTCCCAGATCACCACCCGCAGCGTCGCCGGCACGTCGGAGGGCGAGACCAGGGCCGACACCACCTCGCCAACGCCGTAGCGCGCCGGGCCGATGCCGATGTCGAGCACCAGGCTGACCAGCAGCGCCGCGGCCAGGGCCGCGAGCAGCAGCAGCTTGCGCCGGGCCAGGCCGCGATAAGCGGCACGGCCGGCGCGCAGATGGGTGTCGATCGGGATCGGAGAGGTGTGGTCGACCATGAGACCTTCAGCCCGCGGGAGACAGCGAGACCCAGTAGCCCGGCCGGTACGGGATCGGCAGGAAGCGCTCGTGCAGGGTGCGGAACGTCGCCTCCGGGTCGAGATCGGCGAACAGATCGGGGTGCAGCCATTTGGCGATCTGCTGCACCCCGACAAACTGGTAGGGGCTATCGTAGAACTGGTGCCAGATGGCGTGGACGCGGCCATCGGCCACCGCCTTGACGCCGGTATAGGCCGGGCGCCGCACCAGCGCCGCCAGCCGGTCCTTCGCCGCCGCCTGGTCGGCATCGGGGCCGAGGCCGACCCAGCCGCCGTCCGGCACGAATTGCGACCAGTTGGCGCCGGTGGCGATCACCACGTCCGGGTTGGCGACCGTCACCTGCTCCGGGTTCAGCACGCCGAAGGCGCCGGGGATCAGGCCGGCGGCGATGTTGGTGCCGCCCGCCATCCGCACCATGCGGCCGAAATTCTCGTCGCCGAAGGAGGCGCAGCATTCCGCGCCCCAGCCGGTACCGGCCGCGCGCTCGAACATCACCTTCGGCCTCGGCGCATCCGCCTTGGACAACCGGCCCAGCACCAGGTCCAGCTTCTGGCGGTAGAAGGCGATGAAGTCCTCGGCCCGGTCCTGCCGGCCGAGGATCTGGCCGAACAGCCGCACGCTGGGCTCGGTGTTGGTGAAGGGCTCGTCGCGGAAGTCGATGAAGACGGTGGCGATGCCGGCGCCCTCCAGCGTCTTGACCAGCCCGGATTCCTCCGCCGCCTGCTTCTGGCCCAGCAGCAGGAACAGCACGTCGGGCTTCAGCGCGATCGCCTGCTCGGCGTTGAACGTGCCCTCCTCCGGGTCGCCGATGTCGGGGATGGCGTCGATGCCGGGGAACTTCGCCTGGTACAGCCGATAGGTGTCGAGGTCGGAGCGCTCGAACTCGTCCTTCCAGCCGGCGATGCGGCCGATCGGGTTCTCGCGATCCAGCGCGGCGACGATGTAGATCTGCCGCCCCTCGCCGAGCAGGATGCGCTCGACATGCTTCGGCACCTCGACCGTGCGCCCGGCCAGGTCGGTGACCGCAATCTTGTCGTCCGCCGCAACGGCCGTGCCGGCCCAGAGGCCCAGCGCCGCCACCGCCAGGATCCGCATCATCGCGCCCATACGCACCCCCGTCGTGAACGGGGCTGGGTAGCATGCGAATGTTGCGATTGCGAGTGCTTTTCAATCTCGATCGCCGATGCTGCAGCGCACCTGCGCTCTCTGGCATGCTGTCGTTGCAGCCCCGGAGTCGCGATGATCCGCCCGACCCTGCCTCGTCTGGATCCGATCCATGTCCGCCAGGCGGTGCGGGGCGCGATCGCCGCCGTCGCCGCCTATGCCCTGGCCGAGGCCTTCGGCCTGCCCAAGGGCTATTGGTCGGTGCTGACCGCGGTGATCGTGCTGCAGGCCACGCTCGGCGCCACGCTGGGCGCTACCATCGACCGGCTGCTCGGCACCCTGATCGGCGCCGTGTTCGGGGTGATCGGCGCGGTGCTGTCCGGCCCTTCTTCCCTGGGCACCGGCACGGTGCTGCTGCTGGTGATGCTGGCCACGGTCTACATCGCCGCCCGGCGGCCCAATCTGCGCCTGGGCGCGGTCACCGCGGCGATCGTCATGCTGTCCGACCCGAGCCATGCCGATCCACTGGGCGCGGCCTTCCAGCGGGTGGCGGAGATCAGCCTGGGCACGGTCGTCGGGGTGCTGGCCGCCCTGCTGATCCTGCCGGTCCGCGCCCGCGACCATCTGCGCGAGACCGCCGCCGAGCTGCTCGGCCAATGCGCCGGCCTGCTGGCCCTGGTCGCCGGGCGCCTGGGCGGGGCGGAGGGGGACGCGACCGCGATCAACCAGCGCATCCGCACTCTGATGCGCAAGGCCGAGGGCCAGCTGGACGAGGCGCGGCGCGAGCGGCCCGGCGCGATCCCCGAGCATCTCGACCCCGCCCCGATCATCCGCACGATCCGCCGCCTGTGGTACAGCGAGATCATCCTCAACCGGGCGGCCCACACCCCACTGTCGCCGGCGCTGCAGGCGGCGCTGGGGGCGACGCTGGAGCAGGCGGTGACGGCGGCGAAGAAGCGGATGACAGCGCTGGCCGCGGCGCTGGAAGCGCAGGCCGCGCCGGGCGACGGCAGCGCCCTCGACCTGGCCGTGGCGGCGCTGCAGAGCAGCGTCGACGCCCTGCGAGGCGCCGGCGGGGACGGGCTGGACGGCCGCGAATTCGGCCAGGCCTTCGCCCTGGCCTTCACCTTCGCCCAACTCCGCGACAACCTCGCCGACCTGACTGAGCGGCTGCACGAGCAGGCGGGCGAGGCGACGGCGCCGCTGACGGCGGACTGACATCGGGAGAGCGCCATGACCGCATCCGGGATCCACGCCATCCTCTACGCCTTCTTCGACGCCGAGGAACGGCTCGACCGCGCCGCCATGCGCCGGCAGGTGGAGACGTGCCTGCAGGCCGGGGTCGCCGGCATCGCTGCCCTCGGCCTGGCCACGGAGGTGGCGAAGCTGGGCTTCGACGAGCGGCGGGCGCTGATGGACTGGGTGGCCGAGGATGTCGGCGGCCGGGTGCCGGTCGGATTCACCATCTTCGGTTCGTCGGTGGCCGAGCAGGTGGCGATGGTCCGCGCCGCCGAGGCGGCCGGGGCCGGCTGGCTGATCCTGCAGCCGCCGGCGGCCGGCAGCTATGGCGCGGGCGAGTATCTCGATTTCTTCGGCCGGGTGATGGAGGCGACGGCGCTGCCGGTGGCGATCCAGAACGCGCCGCAATATCTCGGCCGCGGCCTGGCCGCCGACGATGTCGCCCGGCTGATGCGGCGGCGCGCCAACATGACCCTGATCAAGGCGGAGGGCTCGGCCGTCGAGATCGAGCGGCTGATCGCCACGACCGAGGGAAAGCTGCGGGTGTTCAACGGCCGCGGCGGGCTTGAGATGATCGACAGCCTGCGCGCCGGCTGCAGCGGCTTCCTGCTGGCACCGGACGCGGTCGACCACGCGGTGGCGATCCAGCGTCTGCACCAAGCCGGCGACGAGGTGGCGGCCGCCGCTTCCTATGCCCGGGTGGCGCCGTCGATCGTCTTCGTCATGCAGTCGATCGAGACGCTGATCTGCTATGGCAAGCGCCTGTTCGCCGCCCGGGCCGGCCTAGCGGTGCACGACCGGGCGCCGGCGCTGCGCCCGACCGAATTCGGCCTCGACCTGGTGGCGCGGCACGCCGCGGCGCTGGGGCCGTTCGGCCGGAGCCCGTCCGATAACGGACCCGGCGCGGCCGTCTGACGGCGGTTTCTCCGCTTCCGGTGCTCACGCACCAAATGTGCGCTGCGCTCCGGTTCTCGAAACCACCACCAGCCGACTCACGCCACGCCCATTCTCGAACGGGCTCCCAAAGCCTGATCCTGGCGGCCCGCAATATTGACCGTCATGACGAGGAAAAGTGGGCCGACCGTCAGTTCCGCAGCACGTTCGACAGCTCACGCATCTGGGTGCGGGCGCGCAGCAGGAAGAAGCCCTGCACCGCCAGGTGGTTGGGCTGGAACATGGCGTCGGCGCGGCCGTTCATCACCACCAGCGGCCGCAGCTCCGCCGCCTCGCGCAGATTGTCGACCATCTCGTCCCAGATCTTGGTCGCGCCGGACTGGGCGATCACCCCGTCGAAGTCGCGGCCGAGGGCGCGCAACACCAGGAAATAGGCGTAGAGTCGGCCCTTGGTGGCATAGAAGATGTCGTCGGCCTGGGTGTCGATGATCCAGCCGCGGCTGGCCTCGATGTGGTCGGCGATCACCGAGGATTGCGAGCCGAGATCGGCGGCGAAGCGGTCGATCGTCTGCAGCAGGTTGTCGGCCCGCCGCTCGAACGGCGCGGTGCCGGCCGCGACCCGGTCGTTGTAGCTGCGCAGCGCCCGCGCGGCGGCGCGGTACTGCGATTCCGACGACGCCGTCGGCGCCCAGGAGGTGCTGAGGTCGAACAGCCAGATCGTGCCGGGATAGCGCAGCAGGCCGGTGGCGCGGTCGAGATCCGGATCCACCTGCGACGAGCCGCGCGACCGGCCGATCTGGTCGCCCATCTCGGCGGTGAAGCGCGACAGGGCGTAGATGATGCCCTGCTGGTAGTTCGGCATGTTGTCGAGCAGCCAGCCCGGCAGGAAGAACGGGTCGTTCGCGGTCCAGCGATGGGTGCCGCCGGTCTCACGCTCGATCAGCGCCGCGGCGATCTCGACCGCCTGGCTGCCATTGGCCACCGGCGCGGCCACGGCGAAGTCCGGGTCGTCGTCGACCGCGTGCACGACGAAGGCGCCGACCGCCATGTAGAGTACGAACAGCACCACCAGCCCGCCGATGCCCCAGGCGACCGCGCGGGACCAGCGCCGGCCTCCGGCCGGCGGCGGTGCGGCCGGCGGTGGGGAGTCGGCCTTTGTCCTGCGCCGGAACAGGCCGCCCAGCCGCGCGCCCCAGCCGCGACGGGCCGGACCGAGGTCCTCTTGGAAGATGTCGTCCGGCCGTTCGCTCACCTGCCCCTCGCCCGCTGGTGGTCCCGAGGCACAGAATGGCGATGGCGGCGTCCCGGTGCCAGCCCCGTCGCGTCGGCGTGGCACTGTCCGGCCGGCCTGTCCCTAGCGGCGAACGATCCGCAGCGTCGCCGTCAGCAGCGGCCGCGCCACCTCGGCGGGAGCCAGCGCGACGGCTTCGGCAAAGCGGCTGGCAAACAGGTCGCGCAGCGCGGCATCGTCGCCGAACAGCGACGGCGTGAAGGCGGCGATGAAGAAGGCGGTTGTGTCGGCGGCGAATGTCGCGGCGTCACCCGTCTGTCGCCAACGCAGCACGGCCGCGTTCGGTGTCTCCGCGATCACCGGCTCCTCCAGCGCCAATCCCGGTACGTCACCATTGTCGAACGGCGCGTGGCGCATCGAATTGCGGCCCTGCGACGAGCCGAAATCCGCAATGGTGAGCGGACCGGGCGAAATCGCGACTGAGGCGAGCGCCCGTTCCAGAACGCCATCGGCTTCCAAGGCGGAGCGCGCCTGCACTTCCGAGTGCTGATTATAAAAGCCGCGACCTTGCATAACCGGTGCGCGCATGCGTCCCCCCTTTTGAAATCCACAATTTGGCAAATCGAAGTTGCGAATGAGTGATCCGAACCAGGAGATTTCCGCACTCGTTTCTGACGTTGTCGAGGGCCACGCCAGATGAGCCCGCTTCAGGCGAGGAATCAGTGGACGGCCGTGCGAGGATATCGGCGAGGTCGCGGTGGAAGTCCGGCGGCTACACCGGAATCGGACCTTGGCGCCGGGCACGGGAGCGCGGATGGTGGAATCGGCGGCCAATCGACGTCGGATCGGAATGACCGTGGTCGCGCCATCGCGGGACCGCGCGGTCTTGTGCGCCCCGAGGCCCGGCCTGAAGGGAGAGAGGTTCTGCGCATGGGAGGCATCCATATGAAGATCGTCTCGCACAGCGAGCAGGCACGCGAGGAGTGGCGGGCAGGAGTGGAAACGCGAATGCTTGCATCAGCCGGCAACGGCGCCGGTCAATTTTGCATATTCGAACAATGGATCGCCCCATCCATGGGCGCTCCGACACACAGCCACGCGGTCGAAGAGGTTCTGACAGTCGTTTCAGGCGAGGCCGAAATCTGGGTCCATGACGAGGCTGCCATTCTGACCAGCGGCCAGACCTCATCGTTCCGGCCGGGTGCAAGCACGGCTTCCGAAATGCCGGATCGGGCACGCTTCATATGCATGCCGTGCTCGCATCGTCGATTTTCGAGGCCGCCTACGATGACCGCGGGTTCGTCCGACGCTGGCTTCCGGCAGCAGAAGATTCGGACTGACGCTGCTTTTCCAACCGAGAGGCCGCCCGTTTCCGCTGCGGCTGCTCACCCGGCCTTTTGTCGATCGAGGGGTCTGATTCATGGACGACGAAGCCCTCCCCATTCTTGATTGCCATCAGCACTTCTACGATGCGAGGCATCTGCGCTATCCGGTGTTCGCGCAACGCAGCGCCGGCTTCGAGGTCCTTGTCGGCGACTACAGCGCATTGCCGAGGGTCTACCGGCCCGAGGATTACGGGCGGGACACGGCGGGGCTGAACGTCGTCAAGACGATCTGGGCCGAGTTCATCTCGGACGATCCGGTGGGCGAGGTACGCTGGGCTGGGAAACTGGCGCGGGCGACCGGCCGGCCGAACGGCATGATCGGGCTCGTCGACTTCCGAAGCCCCGATCTGGAGCGCATGCTGGATACCCACGTCGCGGCAGGCCCCATCCGGTGCGTTCGCCAGCATCTGGGCTGGCACCCGACAGACCCGCGGCTGCGCTTCGCGCCTGGGCCGGACCTCCTCTCCGATGCCGCCTGGCGACGCGGGGTGGCATCGCTCCGCGGCCGCGACCTCGTCTGCGAAATCGAGGTCTTCGGTCCCCAGCTGTTCGATCTCGCCGCCGTGGCCGCCGCCTGCCCCGACATCCAGTTCGTCCTGCCGGTCATGGGCTGGCCTCTCGACCTGACGAACGACGGCCGGTCGGCCTGGAAGCGCGGCATCGCCGCTGTCGCCGGCCGGCCCAATGTTGCGCTCAAGATCTTCGGGATGGAGTGCATCTTCGGCATCCGCTGGACGGTGGCCCAGATCCGCCCATGGATCCTGGACGCGATCGAAGCTTTCGGCCCGCGCCGCTGCATGTTCGCAAGCCATATGCCGATCTGCAGATTGTCCTGCACCTTCCGGCAGCTCTATGGCGCCTATCTCGAGGTGATCGACGGCTGCAGCCCTGCGGAGAAACGCCAGCTGATGTGCGACACGGCTGCGAGCGTCTATACCCTGTAAGGCTCAGCCGAACGGCACGACGGTGACCATGATGCCGGCGAAGTGCAGACCGCTGCCGGCCAGCACGAACAGGTGCCAGATCATGTGGTTGAAGGGCAGCCGCTCCCAGACATAGAAGGCGACGCCGGCGGTGTAGGCGAGGCCGCCGGCCACGATCCAGCCGACCGCGGCGCCGCCGAGCGACGACCAGACCGGGCCGATCGCGACCAGGATCAGCCAGCCCATGCCGAGATAGAGCGGCAGCGCGATGTGCCGGCCGTAGCGGCGCAGGCCCAGGCGCAGCACCACGCCGGTGATCGCCAGGCCCCAGATCACCGCGAACAGCGTCCAGCCCCAGGTGCCGCGCAGGCCGAGCAGCAGGAACGGCGTATAGGTGCCGGCGATCAGCAGGTAGATCGAGGCATGGTCGAGCAGGTTGCAGACGCGCTTGAACCGGGCCGTGCGCGCCGCGTGCAGCAGGGTGGACGCCACATAGGTCAGCACCAGCGTCGCGCCGTAGATCGCCAGGCTGACGATCTCGAGCGCGCCGCCATGCAGGCCGGCCAGGACCATGAGCACGACCAGCCCGGCCATGGCGAGGGCGGCGCCGATGCCATGGGTGACGGCGTTGGCGATCTCTTCGGCCAGGGTCTCGGTGTGGTCGGCGATCCCATCGGTCATGGCATCACTCTAGCATCGGATCCGGCGGCCACCAGCCGGCGCGATCCTCGATGGGGACATCGATCGTCACCGCGAGCCCCCGCCCCCTCGGCAGGTTGCCGGACAAGCCAAAACAAAAATGACGATCGACAATATACCAATCTAATTTTGAACAATATTGAATAGATCTTCGGTGACCGTTTTTTGATCCAGCAAAACCGCTTGTCAGATTTCGTTTCATTTGTAATGGTGAAATCCAGATTCGAATCTGAGGACCGGCGCTCCACTTCCGGATCCATAGATTTCGATGTTTCCGAGACCGAATAGTCCCAGGGAGGCGAACTTGCACCCATGCCTGCGTCGATCGTGCAGCATGTCCTTCGTGAGTTCGCCCGCTTCCCGTTGAGTTCTCGTCGGTTCCGTCCTGAGAGCGGCTCTCCCCGTTCCCCGTCATGGCGAGGAGGCGAAGCCGACGTGGCCATCCAGGAGCCGGAGCGAGCGGCCCTGGATGGCCACGCCCCTGCGGGGCTCGCCATGACGGATCAACACCAAACATTGCGACGTGCCGAACAACCAACCCAATCAAAAAGGAGTCGGTCGTGAGAGCATCTGTAACGACAAGATTATCGGCGCATGTGCGGCAAACGGCGTTTCGGTATTCAAGACAGATCGCGCTGGCGCTGGCCCTCGCGATCTCCAGCGCGGGCCTGGCCCATGCGCAGGACCTGGCGGCACGGACCAATCAAACATCCTATGGCGGCCAGATCGGCGTCCCCCTCAAGCGGGGTGACTTCGTCTATCTTCCGACCGGTTCCACCGTCACGGCATGGGACTACCGGACCCCGGAGGCACCCCGGCTGGCCGGCGACACGCGCCGGCAGCCGCTCGCCGGCGTCATCACCGCGATCGCATCGCGCGGCCGGTATCTTTACGCCAGCTGGCAACGGGGCGGCAGTTCCTCCGGCCTGGCCATCTATTCCCTCCTCGATCCGGGCCGGCCAAGGCTGATCGACGGCCGCCTTCTGCGGATAAGCGCATCGCCCGAAAACGTCACGGCGATCTCGATCGACGGGGATTTTCTCTACGCGTTCGACAGCGAAAGAGGCGTGGTCGTCCACTCCCTGGCCGATCCGCTCTACCCCAGAGCCATCCGGGTGGTCGAGGGCGGCCCCGCCGATGTGGTCGGCGTGGCCGGCAACCGCATCTTCACGTCCGCCCGGACCTGGCTGGGCGATACCTTGCTGCAGGTGTTCGACAACAGCCGGAAGACTTTTCCCAAGCAGGTGACCAGTCAAAATCTGGACGGGTTCGAGAATTTCCGCCTGCAGTTTGCCTGGCCGCTGGCGGTGGGGTTCGGGTTGAGCGTCAACCTGTATTACCTGCCGCCCTGGGGCGGTCCGCCACTGCTGTGGGGAAGCGCAGCGCCGGGCGAGGCGCTCTTCAACGGCTTCATCGCTGGCGACAAAGCCTACGGCTTTGGCACATCCGGCGTCAGCGTCTGGAGCCTGCGCCTGCCGGTCCGCCGGGTCGGCCGCGCCGACTTCGACAATGCCTTCGCCGCGGAAACGACCACTGTGCAGGGCCGGCTGGGATGGGTGGCCACCACCACTGATCAGCTGGCGCTCTTCGACACCGGCAAGGCGGCGTCACCCCGCCTGGCCAGCGTCGTCGATACCCTTGGCGGCGCCGATGTCATGGACGCAACCCACATCGACCGCAGCCTGGTCCTGCTCCAGAACGTCTATGGGCTGAGCGCGGCCACCGACGATGACCTGACGCCGACCGGCAAGTTCTACGCCGACCTGCCGAAGGCCAAGCAGGCCCGCGCGTTCGAGGACATGGCGGTTGATGGCAGGCGGGCCTATCTGGCGGCCTGGGGCTATGGGCTGATCGTCGTCGATCTCAGCAATCCGACGTCGCCACGCGAGCTGGGGCGCCTGCCCGCCGAATTCTCCTCCGCAATCGCAGGGAAGGGCCGGCATGTCTATCTCGGCACGGCCACGAACGGGGGCTCAGTGACGTCAGTCGACGTGTCGAACCCGGCTCGTCCGGTGGTGCGGGACGCGGTTCCGGTGGACACCCGGGTCGAGCGGCTGCAACTGGCCGGACGGTTCCTCTTCGCCGCCACCGCGCCGGACGTCGCGGGCGGTCCTGCGGGGGGACTGCGCATCTTCGATGTCGGCAACCCTTCGCAGATCAGCGAGATCGGACGCTACAGCGACGATTGCGAATTCGCGAGCGACCTGGCCCTCAGTGACGACGCCAGGACCATCCACCTGCGCTGCTCGACCGGCCTCCATATCGTGGATGTGACCCAGCCGAGCCGGCCGGTTCGCGTCGGATTCTACGCGGCCAGCCAAGCTGGGCGGGCGATCGCACTCGGCTCCGAAACGGTGTTCGTCGCGACGGATGGGGATGTCGAGGAAGTCGATGTCCGCAATCCGCGCCAGCCAACCCTGTTGAATCGATATCACCTGCCGGCGGAGGCCCGTCGGCTGCGGGTGATGCCGGGCCGTCGCCTGTTCGTGTTCACAGGCACGGGCGGGATGCAGATCATCAAGCTCTGACGGGCCGCGGGAAAGGCTTGCCGTCCGGCGTGACCGGCCCTGGGGTACGAAGCACCCAGGGCCGGTTGATCGGGATCAGGCGCGCCAGAACGGCTTGCGGATCTCTTCCTCGACATCACCATGACTCAGGCCGACATCGGCGAGGACATGATCGTCGAGGCTGGACAGGTGGCGGCGCTGCCGCTCGCGGTCCTGCCAGTCCAGAAGCCGGTCGACCAAGCGCAGGACCAGGCCGCGGGAGGCGAGGTCGGCACGAGAGGCGGTGAGCTGGATTCCAGTGGCGGACATGACGGTTCTCCTTGCCTTCGAGGTCGGCTGGCCCCGTGGGGAAGCATCCGCCTCGCCCTATTAGTTGCGCCTTCGTTCCGGTTTCGACAAACGAGGCTTTCTCGTGCTACGGCTTAGAAAATCTATCGCTCGACCGGGCCGATCCGATGGCGCGCCGCCTGCCTCCGCTCAACGCCCTCCGCGCCTTCGAGGCTGCCGCCCGGCATCTCAGCTTCGTCGATGCGGCCGACGAACTCGCGGTCACGCCCGCCGCGATCAGCCATCAGGTCAAGGCGCTGGAGGCGCATCTTGGCGTCGCCTTGTTCCAGCGGCTGCCGCGCGGGCTGGCGCTGACCGAGCAGGCCCGGATCCTGGCGCCGCAGTTGACCCGCGGCTTCGACCGGCTGGCCGAGGCGGTGGCGCGGATCCGGGTCGACGAGGTCCAGACCGTGCTGTCGGTCACCGTGCTGCCGTCCTTCGCCGTGCGCTGGCTGCTGCCGCGGCTGGCCGATTTCCGCCGGCTCAACCCCGGCCTCGAGATCGAGGTCCGAGCCCAGCACCAGGCAGTGGATTTCCGCGGCGAGCGGGTCGACGTCGCCCTGCGCTACGGTCGCGGCGGCTGGCCCGGCCTGCATGTCGAGCGCTTCCTGGACGACGCGGTGTTCCCGGTGTGCAGCCCGAAGCTGCTCGACGGGCCACACCCGCTGCTGCGGCCGGAGGATCTGCGCCACCACACGCTGATCCACGACGTCTTGACCGGGGATGACGAGCCCTGGGTCACCTGGCAGCACTGGCTGCTGCATTTCGGGCTCGACGACATCGACCATCGCCGCGGGCCGCGCTACAGCGACAGCCACATGATGCTGGAGGCGGCCGTGGTCGGCGAAGGCGTGGCGCTCGGCCGCAGCTCGATCATGGCCGACGACCTGGTGCGCGGCCGGCTGATCCGCCCGTTCCCGGACATCCAGGTGGCTGACTACGCCTATCATTTCCTGTGCCGGACCGACGCCATCGACCGTCCGGCGGTCCGCGCCTTCCGCGACTGGCTCGTCACGACGGCGGCCGACCGCGCCGCCCTGGGGAAATAGTCGACCCCGGACAGACGCCGGAGACCGCCAGCGGCCCGTTGTGGGCGGCGAGCGCCGGCTACGTCCGGCTCGGCCTTCCAGTTCCCTTGGTCCAGTGCCACATCGCCTGGCCCCTCGCCGCCTCGGCGATTAACCCGGCGGCTGCGACCCCACGGCGGCCTGGAGCTTGCTGGCAAGGCGCTCGATGGCATCAAGGCTCTTGGACTCGTACTCCGCCATCCTCACTTCGGCCTCGGCGAGCCGGGCCAGGGCCTCGGAAATCGCCTGCGAATGGGTTTCCGCCGCCAGGGCGCGGACCATCGCGATAAGAGCGCCATGCGTGGAGCGCAACTGGGCGCCTTGATTGGCAGAAATCTCCATGAAAGCGACCAGGGCCTGATCGAGCGGCCGATCGGGGCGAATGGTGTCGAACTTGATCCATGTCATCGACAATGCCTCCCTCGTCTCAGTGGAGCCGCAATCCCGGCCTGGTCCGGGCATGCCCGCGCCGATCGGTGAGGCTCGGCAGATGGACATGCCCCAGACACACTAGGGATCGCCGCCGCCCGACGCAGTGCGTTATCGCAAAGCGCGCCCCACCCCTCGCAGACGCCCTCAATATCCAGGTGATGATGGTGCGTGCTGGACAGATCCTGCAGCCCGCGAGATCAGCGATAGGCCTTTTGTCCGATATTAATACTGATTTTCAACGCAAAATTTGCTTTGACCGTTTGGTCAGGATTTCGTTACGGTTCGACTTCAGGAGAGGCGGCGCCGAGGGCACGGGAAATCCGGCCGCGGCGCCACGCGAAGCTTTCGGTTCGTCGTCTCCCGGCTGGACGTCCGGGATCGAGCCCCTGGGAGAGATGATGACGACGGCATCCGACACCGGCGCGGCCGGCCTGCTCCATATCCTCCGCCCATGCCTCCGGCCCCTCGCGGCGCTGGCGCCCCATGCGCATGGCAGATATGTTCTGACTCTTGGTTCGACAGGGAGCGTCTTCCAACAATGAAAAACCTTCTTTCCGCCCTCGCCCTCTCCACGGCGCTCGTGGCCGGGGCTGCCTTCGCCGACGAGGTGAAGCCGGCAGTGGTCTTCGACATGGGCGGCAAGTTCGACCGCTCCTTCAACGAAGGCATCTACAACGGCTCGAAGAAGTGGTCCGAGGAGTCCGGCGTCAAGATCGCCGAGTTCGAGGTCACCAACGAGTCCCAGCGCGAGCAGGCGCTGCGCCGCATGGCCGAGAACGGCGCCAATGTCGTGATCGCGGTCGGCTTCGCCCAGGCCCCGGCGCTGGAGATCGTCGCCGACGAGTTCCCGGACGTGAAGTTCGCGATCATCGACGCGGTGGTCGAGAAGCCGAACGTGCAGTCGATCGTGTTCAAGGAGCAGGAAGGCTCCTTCCTGGTCGGCGTGCTGGCGGCGCTGGCCTCGAAGACCGGCACGGTCGGCTTCGTCGGCGGCATGGACATCCCGCTGATCCGCGCCTTCGGCTGCGGCTATGTCCAGGGCGTGCACTACGCCAATTCCAGCGCCAAGGTGCTGGAGAACATGACCGGCACCACCCCGGCCGCCTGGAACGACCCGACCAAGGGCGGCGAGCTGGCGCGCAGCCAGTTCGACCGCGGCGCCGACGTGGTCTATGCCGCGGCGGGCGCCACCGGCCTCGGCGTGCTGCAGGCCGCGGCCGACGCCAAGAAGCTGTCGATCGGCGTCGACAGCAACCAGAACCACCTGCATCCCGGCTCGGTCCTGACCTCGATGCTGAAGCGCGTCGACGTCGCCGCCTACAACGTCTTCAAATCGGCCCAGGACGGCAAGTTCAAGCCCGGCGTCAACGTGCTCGGCCTCAAGGAGGACGGCGTGGGCTGGGCGCTGGACGACAACAACGCCAAGCTGGTCACGCCGGAGATGAAGACCAAGGTCGACGCGGCGGCCAAGGGCATCATCGACGGCTCGATCCAGGTGGTGGACTACCGCACCAACAACTCCTGCCCGATGTAACAGCGGCGTCCGATCCGCAATGGACAATGATGGCGTGACCCGCGCCGCGACGGTTGGCGGTGCCCCGACAGGGGCGCCGCCGGCCATCGAACTGCGCGGCATCAACAAGAGCTTCGGCCCGGTCAAGGCTAACCAGGACGTGTCGCTGACGATCGCCCCCGGCACGATCCATGGCATCATCGGCGAGAACGGCGCCGGCAAGTCGACCCTGATGTCGATCCTGTACGGCTTCTACGAGGCCGACAGCGGCGAGATCCTGGTCGATGGCCAGCCGCGGCGCATCACCTCTTCCAGCGACGCGATTGCGGCCGGCATCGGCATGGTGCACCAGCACTTCATGCTGGTGGAGCCCTTCACGGTGCTGGAGAACGTGATCCTGGGCGCCGAGGGCGGCGCGCTCTTGGCCGGCGGCAAGGCCAAGGCGCGGGCGGAGCTGCAGCGGCTGGAGCGCGAATACACCCTGGAGGTGCCGGTCGACGCCGTGGTCGGCGACCTGCCGGTCGGGCTGCAGCAGCGGGTCGAGATCCTGAAGGCGCTGTACCGCGGCGCCGACATCCTGATCCTGGACGAGCCGACCGGCGTGCTGACGCCGCAGGAGGCCGACCACCTGTTCCGCATCCTCGCGGCGCTGCGCGCCCAGGGCAAGACGGTGATCCTGATCACCCACAAGCTGCGCGAGATCATGGCGATCACCGATGCGGTGACGGTGATGCGGCAGGGCCGCGTTGTCGCCAATGTCGCGACCAGAGAGACCAGCCGCGAGCAGCTGGCCGAGCTGATGGTCGGCCGCAAGGTGCTGCTGCGCGTCGACAAGACCCCGGCCCGGCCGGGCGCGACGCTGATGGAAATCCGCGACCTCGACGTCGTCGACGGCCAGGGCGTGCGCCGGGTCAAGGACGTGTCCTTCGCACTCAGGGCTGGCGAGATCGTCGGCATCGCCGGCGTGTCCGGCAACGGCCAGTCGGAGCTCCTGGCCGCCCTGGCCGGCATGGTCCGGCCGGCCAAGGGCGACATCGCGATCGGCGGCACCGCCCTGTCGTCCCTGCCCCATGTCGATGCCGGGACGATGCGTTCGCTGGGCGTCGGCCATGTGCCGGAGGACCGCCACCGCGAGGGGCTGGTCACCGCCTTCACCGCCGCCGAATGCGCCATCCTCGGCCACCATGCCGACCCGGCCTATAACGGCGCGGTGATGACCGACGGCCGCAAGGTGCTGGCCCATTGCGAGCGGCTGATGCGCGACTACGACGTCCGCCCGCCCAACCCCTATCTCAAGGCCGCCAACTTCTCCGGCGGCAACCAGCAGAAGATCATCGTCGGCCGCGAGGTCGAGCGCGACCCGAAGGTGCTGCTGGTCGGCCAGCCGACCCGCGGCGTCGACATCGGCGCGATCGAGGCGATCCACCGCCGCCTGGTGGCGCTGCGCGACAGCGGCAAGGCGATCCTCTTGGTCTCGGTCGAGCTCGACGAGATCCGCTCGCTGGCCGATCGCATCCTGGTGATGTTCGACGGCATGATCGTCGGCGAGGTCGCGGCCGACGGCGCCAGCGAGCAGTCGCTGGGCCTGATGATGGCCGGCGTCCAGCAGGAGGCGGCGGAATGAGCGCCTTCGGCCGTCCGGCCGATGTGCCGCGCTGGGTGTCGATCGGGCTGATCCCGGCGGTCAATCTGGTGCTGGCCTTCATCGCCGCCGGGCTGGTGGTGCTGCTGATCTATTGGGGCCAGTATGCCGACGGCACGCTGCCGGGCGCGGACTATCTCTACACCCCGGTGCGGGCGGCAGGGCTGCTGCTGAAGGGCGCCTTCGGCACCTTCCCGAACTGGAGCTACACGCTCTACTACACCACCAACTTCATCTTCGCCGGCCTCGCCGTGGCAGTGGCCTTCCATGCCGGGCTGTTCAACATCGGCGCCGAGGGCCAGGCCTATATCGCCGGGCTCGGCGTCGGGCTGGTCTGCCTCTATCTCGACTTCCTGCCCTTCATCCTGGTGCTGCCGCTGGCGATCATCGCGGCCGCGCTGTTCGGCGCCGCCTGGGCCTTCATCCCGGCCTACCTGCAGGCCAAGCGCGGCAGCCACATCGTCATCACGACGATCATGTTCAACTTCATCGCCTCGTCGCTGATGGTCTATCTGATGGTCCATGTGCTGATCGCGCCGGGCCAGCAATCGCCGGAAAGCCGGGCCTTCGCCGCCAACACCGTGCTGCCGACCATCAGCGAGGTGCTGTCCTGGTTCGGCATCAAGATGCGGCGGCTGCCGCTGAACCTGTCCTTCCTGTGGGCCCTGGCCTGCTGCGTCTTCGTCTGGATCTTCATCTGGCGCACCCGCTGGGGCTATGCGCTGCGGACCGTGGGGCTGAATCCCCGCGCGGCGGTCTATGGCGGCATCTCGGTGGCCGGCATCATCCTGCTGGCGATGTGCATCTCCGGCGCCCTGTCCGGCTTCATCGCCCTGAACGAGATCATGGGCGTGCAGCGGCGCATCCTGCTGAACTTCGTCGCCGGCGCCGGCTTCGTCGGCATCGCCGTGTCGCTGATGGGCCGCAACCATCCCTTCGGCATCATCTTCGCAGCGCTGCTGTTCGGCGCGCTGTATCAGGGCGGGGCCGAGCTGAACTTCGACATGCCCGAGATCACCCGCGACATGGTGGTGGTGATCCAGGGTCTGGTGATCCTGTTCGCCGGCGCGCTGGAGAACCTGTTCCGGCCGCGGATCGAGGCGCTGTTCCGGCGCCGCGCGCCGGCGCTGCAGGTGGCGAAGGGGGCAAGCTCATGACCCTGCTCGACGTCATCGCCCTGCTCGACGCCACCATCCGCACCTCGACGCCGCTGGTGCTGGCGGCGCTGGCTGGCCTGTTCGCCGAGCGGGCCGGGCTCGTCGATATCGGGCTCGAGGGCAAGATGCTGGCCGCCGCCTTCGCCTCCGCCGCCATGGCCGCCGGCACCGGCTCGGCCTGGGCCGGGCTGGGCATGGGCGTGGTGGTGTCGGTGGTGCTGGCGCTGCTGCACGGCTACGCCTCGATCACCCATCGCGGCAACCAGGTGGTCTCCGGCCTCGCCATCAATATCCTGGCCTCGGGCCTGACGGTCACGCTCGGCATCGCCTGGTACCAGCGCGGCGGCCAGACCCCGCCGCTGGAGGGCGACGCCCGGTTCCAGCAGATCGCGCTGCCGCTGGCCGACACGCTGCGCGACGTGCCGGTGGTCGGGCCGATCTGGTCCGAGCTGATCTCCGGCCATTCGGTGCTGGTCTATGCCGCCTTCCTGGCGGTGCCGCTGACGGCGTGGATCGTCTACCGCACCCGCTTCGGCCTGCGGCTGCGCGCGGTCGGCGAGAATCCCGCGGCGGTCGACACCGCCGGCATCTCGGTGACGGCGCTGCGCTACCAGGCGATGGTGCTGACCGGGGTGCTGTGCGGCCTCGCCGGCACCTATCTGTCGGTGGCGCAGAACGCCTCCTTCGGCCGCGACATGACCGCCGGCAAGGGCTATCTGGCCCTGGCCGCGCTGATCTTCGCCAAGTGGAAGCCCTGGCCGGTGATGCTGACCTGCCTGCTGTTCGGCCTGCTCGATGCACTGGAGGCGCGGCTGCAGGGCACGATCATCCCTGGCTTCGGCGAGGTCCCGGTCCAGCTGATCCAGGCGTTGCCCTACATCCTGACCGTGGTCCTGCTGGCCGGCTTCATCGGCCGCGCGACCGCGCCGAAGGCCAGCGGCGTGCCCTACGTCAAGGAACGATAAGCTCATGGCGAACACGGCTTTCGAGGCGCTGTTCCAGGCCGCCAGCGCCGCCCGGATGCATGCCCATGTGCCCTATTCGCACTTCCCGGTCGGCGCCGCGATCCGCACGCCGGACGGGGCCATCCATGCCGGCTGCAATGTCGAGAACGCCGCCTATCCGCAGAGCCAATGCGCCGAGGCGACGGCGATCGGAATCATGGTCGCGGCCGGCGGCAAGGCGATCGAGGAGATCGTGGTGATCGGCGGCGAGGCCGGCGACACCCTGCTGTGCACGCCCTGCGGCGGCTGCCGCCAGCGCATCCGGGAATTCGCCCGGGGGGACACGAAGGTCCATGTCTGCGGGCCGGAGGGGCTGCGCCTGACCACGACGCTCGACGCCCTGCTGCCGCATTCCTTCGGGCCGGAGAACCTGCGGGACTGACCCGGCAGAAGCGCTCTGGCGTCCGTCCGTTTCCCGTCCTAGTAAGAACCAACCGTGTCCAAACGGATTCGCCCGAGGGTCGCCATGTCCGAGTTCGTCGCCGCGTCGGCCGAGCGCCGCTGAGATGGCGCTGCTGCCGCAGGAGATCATCCGCCGCAAGCGCGACGGGGCCGTGCTGGACGTCGCCGAGATCGAGGCGGTGGTGCGCGGCGCGGTCGATGCCAGCGTCACCGACGCCCAGATCGCCGCCTTCGCCATGGCGGTGTTCTTTCGCGGCATGACCATGCCCGAGCGGGTGGCCTTCACCCGCGCCATGGCCCGGTCCGGCCGGGTGCTGGACTGGTCGGCCGCCAACCTGCCCGGCCCGGTGCTGGACAAGCATTCGACCGGCGGCATCGGCGACAAGACCAGCCTGATCCTGGCCCCGATCGTCGCCGCCTGCGGCGGCTTCGTGCCGATGATCTCCGGCCGCGGCCTGGGCCACACCGGTGGCACGCTGGACAAGATGGATTCGATTCCCGGCTATGTCAGTCAGCCGGAGACGGATGTGCTGGACCGGGTAGTGCGATCGGCCGGCTGCGCCGTGGTCGGAGCCACCCGCGACATCGCCCCGGCCGACCGCCGCATCTACGCCATCCGCGACACCACCGGCACGGTCGAATCCATCGACCTGATCACCGCGTCGATCCTGTCGAAGAAGATGGCCGCCGGCCTGGGCGGGCTGGTCATGGACGTCAAGTTCGGCACCGGCGCCTTCATGAGCGACATCGATGACGCTCGAGCCCTGGCCCGGTCGATCGTCGACGTGGCGAACGGTGGGGGGCTGCCGACGGTCGCGTTGCTGACCGACATGAACCAGCCGCTGGGCCGCACCGCCGGCAACGCCGTCGAGGTTCGGGAATCGATCGACCTGCTGACCGGCGGGCCGAAGGACGAGCGGCTGTGGGAGGTCACCGCCCGGCTGACCGCCGAGCTGCTGGTGATCGGCGGCCTGGCCGCCGACGCCGGGGCCGGCCGGGTCAAGGTCGAGCACGCGCTCGCCAGCGGCGCCGCGGCCGAGCGCTTCGCCCGTATGGTCCGGGACCTGGGCGGCCCGGCCGACATCCTGGAGAAGGACCACCTGCCGACGGCACCGGTGGTGCGGCCGATCGCGGCGCAGCGTGACGGCGTCGTCGCCGCGGTCGATGCCCGGGCGATCGGCGTCGCCATTGTCGCGCTGGGCGGCGGGCGCACCCGGCCGGAGGACGGCGTCGACCATGCCGTCGGCCTGACCGAGATCACCGCGATCGGCGAGGCCGTCGGCCCCAAGGGCCGGCCGCTGGCCCTGCTGCACGCCCGCGACGAGGCCTCGGCCGCCGCGGCCGAAGCCGCGATCCGCGCCGCCGTGACGGTGGCCGACACCGCCCCGGCCCAGCTGGCGCTGGTCGCCGAACGGATCGCCTGAGCATGGCCGCGCAGGCTGTGGCCGCGCCGCCGCAGGCGAAGCAGTCGGCGGCGCAGGGCATTGCGCTCTATGCCGGCGGCGTCTTCGTCCTGTGCGTCATGGACGCCATGATCAAATGGCTGTCGGCCGACTATCCGATCGCCCAGATCGTGTTCTTCCGCGCCTCGATCGGGCTGATCCCGACCCTGATGCTGCTGTATCGGCCACCCGGGCTCAAAGCGCTGCGGACCCGGCGGGTCGGGGCGCATCTGCTGCGCGGCCTGGTCGGCGTCGTCGGCACCTTCGGCTTCTTCTGGGCCTTCGCGGTGATGCCGCTGGCCGACGCCTACGCCATCGGCTTCGCCGCGCCGATGTTCATCACCGCCCTGTCGGTGCCGATCCTGGGCGAGAAGGTGGGGATGCGGCGCTGGCTGGCCGTGCTGGTCGGCTTCGCCGGGGTGCTGATCATGATCCGGCCGGGCGGCGAGGGCAGCAGCTTCGGCGGCGGCGCCGCCATCGCGCTGCTGGCCACCGCGGCCTATGCGCTGTCGATGGTGCTGATGCGCCTGTACAGCCGCACCGAGACCAACGCCTCGATGATCTTCTACGCCACCATTGTCATCGTCGCCGTCGCCGGGGTGCAGATGCCCTTCATCTGGGTGACGCCGACCTGGAAGGATGCCGGGCTGCTCGCCGTGCTCGGCCTGCTCGGCGGCATCGGCGCGATCATGATGGCGCAGGCCTATCGCGTGGCGACGCCGTCGATCGTGGTGCCGTTCGAATACACCGGCATGATCTGGGGCGTTGGCCTCGGCTTCATGCTGTGGGGTGACGTGCCCGATCTGTGGATCTGGGTCGGCTCGGCGGTGGTCGTCGCCAGCGGCCTGTACATCCTGCACCGCGAGACGCGGACCAAATCGCCTGTCTCGCCGCCCGGCGGGGCGACCGACCCGGCCGGCGAGAGCGGGGTCCCAGTATCATGACGGAGGGGGCGGCGATGCTGCCGAAGGCGGAGCTTCACCTGCATCTGGAGGGCGCGGCCAGCCCGGACCTGGTCCGCCGCCTGGCGGCCCGGCATGGCATGACCCTGCCGGCCGACCTGTTCGACGCCCGGGGCGAGTTCGCCTGGGCCAATTTCCTGCACTTCCTCAAGGTCTATGACGCCGCCAGCACGGTGATCAGGACCGACCGGGACTATCGCGACGTCACCTATGAATACCTGAAGGCCTGCGCCGCCGAGGGCGCGATCTATGTCGAGCTGATGTCCTCGCCCGACCATGCCGCGGCGGCCGGCCTGTCATACCAGGGCCACCTCGACGGCATCGTCCAGGGCATCGAGGATGCGCGGGCCGAGACCGGCATCGAATCCCGCATCATCGTCACCTGCGTCCGCCATCTGGGGGCCGAGCGCGGGGTCGAGGTGGCGAAGCTGGCGGCGAAGCACCCACATCCGCTGGTCACCGGCTTCGGCATGGGCGGCGACGAGGCCGGCTTCCCGCCGCGCCTGTTCGCCCAGGCTTTCGACATCGCCCATGACGAGGCCGGCCTGGCCTGCAACGTCCATGCCGGCGAGGCGGCGGGGCCGGAGAGCGTGTGGGCCGCCCTGCGCCTGCCGGTGGCCCGCATCGGCCACGGCGTGCGGTCGATCGAGGACCCGGCCCTGGTGCGCGAGCTGGCCGACCGCGGCACGGTGCTGGAGGTCTGCCCGACCAGCAACATCGCCACCAAGGTCTATCCGGACTATCGTGCCCATCCGCTGCGCAAGCTGCTGGAGGCCGGGGTGAAGGTGACGCTGAACAGCGACGACCCGCCCTATTTCGCCACCACCATCGGCCATGAATATGATGTGGCGGAACGGCATTTCGGCCTCGACGAGGCTGCCCTGCGGCAGATGACCCGCACCGCGCTGCAGGCCGCCTTCGTCGACGACCCCACCCGGGCCAAGCTGCTGGCTAAGCTCGACTCCTGATCCCACCCGAAGAAAGAAAGAGGACACCCATGACCATCAAGCGCATCGGCGTCGGCCCGCGCATGAGCGGGGCCGTCATCCATGGCGATCGCGTATTCCTGGCCGGCCAGGTCGCCGAGAACCCGACCCCGGACGTGACCGAGCAGACCCGCCAGATCCTGGCGACGATCGACGCCCTGCTGGCCGAGGCCGGCACCGACAAGACCAAGATGCTGACCGCCAACATCTGGCTGGCCGACATCGCCGACTTCGCGGCGATGAACGCGGCTTGGGACAAGTGGGTCTCGCCCGGCAACACCCCGGCCCGCGCCACGGTCGAGAGCAAGCTGGCCGGCCCGGAATACCGAGTCGAGATCCAGGTTACCGCGGCGATCTGATCCCGCGGCGTCCTTCAAAGGACCGTCATTGCGAGCGCAGCGAAGCAATCCAGGGCCGTTTGACGTGGCCCCTGGATTGCTTCGTCGGCTTCGCCTCCTCGCAATGACGGCGAGGGGCGAGCACCCTTATTCGATTGCGGACAGGAAGCGGCCCAGCCGCAGGCCGGCGGGCCAGGTCCAGACCGGCTGCGAGGCGCGGCCGAGATCCCAGGACGCGACGATGACCTCGGCCTTGCCGACAAGGTCGCCGACCGGCAGCAGTCCGACGCCGCCCGCGCTGACCGGCAGGCGGCTGTCGGCCGAGTTGTCGCGATTGTCGCCCATGACGAAGAGATCGCCGGGCGGCACCGTCACCTCCGCCATCTCGTCCAGCGGTCCGCGGGCGTAGAGCTTGAAGATCGGGTGGCTCACACCGCCCGGCAGGGTCTCGATCGCGCGGACGGCCGGCACGGTCGAGCCGTTGCCGTGCTCCACCCTGCCCTCGCCGTCCGGCTGCAGCGCGACCGGCTCGCCATTGAGCCACAGCCGCCCGTCGCGCATCGCCACGCGGTCGCCCGGCAGCCCGATCACCCGCTTGACCCAGGTCTGCGACGGGTCGCCGGGCCAGCGGAAGACGACGACGTCGCCGCGTTCCGGCATCCGTCCCAACACTCGACCGCTCGCAGGCACGGTCAGGCCGAAGGGCAGCGAAGCGGCGCTGTAGCCGTAGCTGAACTTGGCGGCCACCAGCTCGTCGCCGATCTGCAGCGTCGGCTCCATCGAGCCGGAGGGGACGTAGAAGGGCTCGGCGATGGCGGTCTTGCCGGCCGCGATCACCAGCAGCAGCACTGCCAACTCACCGGCGCCGCGCAGCCAGCGCCGGGCGGTTCCACCACTTCTCGATGCCGTGTCGGTCGCCATCGCGCACCTCCAAGGCCGCGACCTTCGCGCCGCGCCTCGCCCCGGACAAGTTACGAATGGGACATGATCCGGCCAGGCGCCGGCGGTTCAGCCCGGTTCGAGGCCGGCGAGGCGGGTGCTGAGGCGCCGCAGTTGATCCCGCGCCGCCGGGTCCTCGGCCTGGGCCAGCGGCCGGGCCGGGTGCTGGCCGCTGAAATAGACCCCGCTCTCGCCCTCCCGCCCGAGTGAGACCGCAAGCGCCAGGATCGCCTCGCCGCCCTCCTCAACGGTGCTGGTCGGCTGGAAGCCGCCTTGCCGCACCATGGTCGTGTCCATATGGGTCGCGGGGTGCAGGCAGGTTGCAGTGACGCCGCTACCACGCAACTCCTCCGCGAGGTCGAAGGTGAACAGGATCTGCGCCAGCTTGCTCTGGCAATAGGCGCGCATGCCGCTGTAGCCGTGGGTCAGCATGACGTCGTCGAAATCGATCTCCTGCTGTCCGGCCGAAGCGACGTTGACGATCCGCGCCGGAGCGCTGCGCCGCAGCACCGGCAGCAGCAGCCGGGTCAGCAGGAAGCCGGCGAGGTAGTTCACGGCGAAGCGCAGCTCATACCCGTCGGCGCTGGTCTCGCGCCGGGTCTGATCCAGCCCGAGGCCGATTCCGGCATTGTTGATCAGGACGTCGATCCGGTCGTGCCGCGCCAATACGGCCTCGGCCAGCCGCCGCACCTCGGCCAGCGCGGACAGATCGGCCGGTAGGAACTCGGCGCTGCCGCCCTCCGCCCGGATCGCCTCCAGCACCGCCCGGCCGCGGGCCTCGCTCCGGCCGTGCAGCAGGACATGGGCGCCGTCTGCCGCCAGCCGGCGGGCGACCCAGACGCCGACTCCGTCGGTCGAGCCGGTGATCAGGATGGTCTTGCCGTGCAGATCCATGGTGCGGACTCCTCCCTTTCGTTCCCAAGGAGATGGGGGCGAAAGGGAGGATCGGACAGAACCGGCGCAAACCGTCGACTATTCGTCCCAGGAGGCGAGGCCGAGCAGCTTCTCGCCCAGCGGGGTCAGCCTGGCACGCTCGTAGCGGGTCTTCTCCCACTCGCGCGGATCGCCGGGGAAGGCGTAGCCCTGCGGCGGCTCGCGGTCGCGCCAGGACTGGACGCGCCACTCGCGCAGCTGGGCGTTGCCCTCATCGGCCGGGGTCATCGAGATGTACTGCGCCATCCGCACCCGGTCCTGCGACCGGTTCGGCCGGATGCCGTGGGCCAGCAGACTGTTGAAAATCAGCAGGTCGCCGGCCTTCATGGTGATGTTCCGGATCTCGAAGCCTGTGGTGTCCGGCGCCCAGGGGTTGCGGTCGGCCGGCTGGCTCTCGCGCCAAGCCTCCAGCGTCCGGAACAGCTCCGGCACGCATTGGAAGCCGCCCATCTCCGGGTCGGTGTCGACCAGCGACAGCACGCCCTGGCAGTTCACCGGCAGCGGCGTCAGCGAGGTGTCGGCGTCCCAGTGGATGAAGCCGTTGAAGCCGCGGGCCTGCCGGTTCGGCGGGTTCAGGTTGGCGCGGTCGATGGTGACCCACAGCCGCTCGGTGTCCCAGATGTCGACGAAGGCGTCGTAAATCCGCTGGTGCTGGCGGTTCTCCCACAGCAGCTGGTGGTTGTAGATCTCGACCATGCCGCTGTTGTTCAGCTCCTTCATCGCATGGTCGCGCAGCTGCGGCTTGACCCAGCTCTCCGGATCCTTCGGATCCATCTCCTGGAACTCCCACAGCAGATCGCGGGTGCGCTGGACATGCTCGGCCGGCACGGCGTTGGGGACCACGACATAGCCCCAGGTGATCCAGTGCTTCCAGTCCGCCTCGGACAGGACGCGCAGCGGCAGCGTCTTGTCGATGTCCTTGAGCTGGGTGTCGTAGGTGTAGGAGACCGAGGCATTGCCCGGTCGGTTGTCCCCATACTGATAGCGGTCCATCGGCGTCTCCCCTGAGCGGTGCGGCGTTCGGCCGTCCATATCCGCAACTGTAGCGCCGTCCGGACCTGCCGTGTTGGCGTCGCCTGCCGAAAACTGATACTGGAGTCGCGTCGGATGGCGCCGGGGCCGTCCTTGCGTATCAGTTTCCGCGATGCAGCCGATCTTCGAGAAGGTGACGGTACCAGGGGATGCGTCCTGGACGCTGCTGAACCGGCGGCTGGACGACGCCATCCCGTTCGAATGGCACTACCACCCGGAATTCGAGCTGACGCTGACGCTGAACAGTCGCGGCCAGCGCCATGTCGGCGACCATCTCGGCCAATACGATGACGGCGACCTGGTGCTGGTCGGCCCGAACCTGCCGCACACCTGGTGCTCGCGAGAGCGGATCGACCCGGCCCGGCCGCACATCGCCCTGGTGATGTGGTTCTCGCCGGACTGGGCGGCGCGGCTGGTCGGGTCGCTGGCCGAGCTGCGGCCGGTCGGGCGCATCCTCGACGAGGCCGGGCGCGGCCTCGCCTTCTCCGCCGGTGCCGCCGCTGCGGTGCGGCCGGCGATCGAGGCGATGCCGGATCTCGACCCCGCCGGCCGCCTGCTGCGGCTGATCGAGGTGCTGACCGCCCTGGCACGGGACGAGGGCCGCGCGCCGCTGGCCGCCCCGGCGCCGCTGCCGGCCGCCGTGGCGGCGCCGGAGCAGGCGCGGATCGACCGGGTGCTGAACCACATCCATGCCCACTACCGCGACGAGATCCCGATCGCGGCGCTGACCGGCCTGGCCTGCCTCAGCCCTTCGGCCTTCCACCGCTTCTTCCGCCGGCACACCCGGCTGACCGTGTCACGCTACGTGGCGCAGCTGCGCATCGGCCAGGCCTGCTCGCTGCTGATCAACAGCGACCGGCCGATCGCCCATGTCGCAGACGAGGTCGGCTACCAGAACATCGCCAATTTCAACCGCCAGTTCCGGGCGCTGAAGGCGATGACGCCTCGCGACTTCCGGCGAAGCTTCCGGGGGTGAGGCCAGACCGGCGTGGACGGGCGGATTATCCGGAAGACACCAATTGTCCGCGGAGGGCGGGAAGCGGTCGATCGCGCCGGTTGGCCGCGGCGACCGGATCGCACCATTCCGGACCTTCAGCCACCGTCTGGACGCCGACTTTCGGTCGCCAGTTTGAAGTGATCGCCCAGAGCGGACGTGACCGCCTCTCGCCGTGGCTCTGAGGGCACTGGCGCCGCTCAAATATGTCAAGCGCCCGCTCCGGAATTCATCAGTCGATCCCGACCTCAGGGGCCTATCGAGGGCTTCCGGAGCCATATGATGAAGCCTCAAGAACAACGATCCACAAGTTACTGGTGGAAAGTTTCGGAAAAACTTGGTATAACTCAAAAAAATGGGACGTTAGTTCTAAAATAAGAAGGCGTGGGTGATTGTTGAAGGGAGAGGACAATCATGACCAGCGCGCAATTGATTGAGGATCACCGGCCTAGTACAAGACATAGAGGGCGCATCATATTATATGCACTCCCGGCGTTGCTGCTTGCGGCTTGCTCCGGCCAGCAGTCCGGGGCCGGTCCCGCGACGGTCCAAGGCCAGGCGCCCGACGGCACCGTGGAGATGCATGAGGTCCAGGCAGCCTATATCGGCAGCGGCAGCGCTGGCGGCGGGACCCTGAATTTCCGCGGCCGGACCTATCCGTTCAAGGTCGGCGGCGTCGGCATCGGCGGCATCGGACTGTCGACGATCGAAGCCCGTGGCGAGGTCTATCAGTTGCAGAGCATCGAGCAGTTCCCCGGGACCTACGCCCAGGGCCGCTACGGCTTTGCCATCGGCACCGCGAGCGGCGGCGATCTCTGGCTCAAGAACGACAGCGGCGTCGTCATGCATCTCGTCGCCAAGCGCGAAGGGCTGATGCTGAGCCTCGGCGCCGACGCGATCGAAATCACCATGGGCCAATGATGGGAACGGCATGACGGCGGCGGCCTGACGCGGGGCCGAAGCGTGATCCGCTGGTTCAACGGCGGGCCGACAACAGGGAGGAAAGCCGAAATGGTGACGGCCTTCGCGGACGCCACCCAGCGGGCAAGGGCCATCGGCGCGGCCCTCGCGGCCCTGTGCTGCGTGGCCTCCGCACCCCCCGCCATGGCCCAGGACACGGCCGCACCGCCACCCGCCGGTACGGAGGCCGGGCCGTGGTTTGTCCGGATCACACCCTATGCCTGGCTGCCCTCGGTCAGTGGCAGCACCCGCGACTTCAGGCCCCGCGGAGAACGCGGCATCCCGTCGTTGTCGATCGACAAGGACTTCTCGGACATCCTGAGCGATCTCGATTTCGCCGGCATGATCGTCGGCACGGTCCGCTACGAGCGGATCGGCCTGCTTGTCGACCTCGACTACGTGTCCCTCAGCGTCGACGGCAACCTGCCAGGCGCCTTCAGGACCCGATATCACACCAACCTGGAAGCGCTTCTGGCCACCATCGGCGCCACCGCCAGGGTGGTCGACGACCCGAGATACAGCGTCGATCTCCTGGTCGGCGCCCGGATTGTGGGGCTGTGGCTGGACACCGACTTCAAGGGACAGGGCCGGCTCGGCCTGTCGCGCGGCTTCAGCAAAAGCGACACCATCATCGATGGCCTCGTCGGTGTCCGCGCCAGCGCGGAGCTCGGCGACGGTTTCTCGCTGATCGGCTACGCCGACATCGGCGCCGGCAACTCCGACCTCACCTGGCAGGTGCTCGGCGCCGTCGAGTACCGCTTCAACAACTCGGTCTCAGGTGCGGTCGGCTACCGCTACCTCGGCTACGATTTCGGCGACCACGCCCCCCTCGACGACCTCGCGCTCTACGGGCCGGTTCTCGGCGTCACCATCCGCTTCTGACCGCGGCTCAGCGAGCGCAACGCATTGGCATCTTCGATGATTTCGAATCCATCCATTTCAAGCGCAAAGGCGGATCTCGAACAGCCGGACATGATCTGGATCGCCGGCGGCAGTTTCCGGATGGGCTCCGATCGTCACTACCCTGAGGAGGCGCCTGCGCACGCCGTTCGGGTCGACGACTTCTGGATCGACCGGACACCCGTCACCAACCGGCGGTTCCGCGCCTTTGTCGATGCGACCCGCTACGTGACCTTCGCCGAGATCCCGCCGGATCCGAGGGACTACCCCGGCGCAAAGCCCGAGATGCTGAAGGCCGCTTCGCTCGTCTTCACGCCTCCGGCGCGTCCGGTCGACCTGCGCAACTGTTCGCAGTGGTGGGACTTCCGCAGCGGCGCGGATTGGCGTCACCCCCGTGGGCCCGGCAGCGGCATCGAGGGCCTCGACGACCAGCCGGTGGTTCATGTGGCCTACCAGGACGTCGTCGCCTATGCGGCCTGGGCCGGCAAGGACCTCCCCACCGAAGCCGAGTGGGAGTTCGCGGCCCGCGGCGGCCTCGACGGCGCGGAGTTCGCCTGGGGCGACGCGTTCACGCCCGGCGGCCGCCACATGGCGAACACCTGGCAGGGCGCGTTTCCCCACGAGAACCTGGAGGCCGATGGCTATCCCCGGACATCGCCGGTTGAGGCGTTCCCCGCGAACGGCTACGGCCTGCACGACATGATCGGCAATGTCTGGGAGTGGACGAGCGACTTCTGGGCCGACCGCCACCAGCCCGATGCGCCGAAGGCGTGCTGCGTGTCGCAGAACCCGCGCGGCGGCAAGCTGGAGGCGAGCTACGACCACGCCACGGCGCACTTCCGGATTCCGCGCCGTGTCGTCAAGGGCGGATCCCATCTCTGCGCCCCGAACTACTGCCGGCGCTATCGCCCGGCCGCGCGCCATGCCCAGCCGGTCGACACTTCCATGAGCCATATCGGCTTCCGCTGCGTGAAACGAGGGAGCGCCTCACCCGCCCCTTGATCTGTCGAACAGGAGGAACCAACCCATGGATCCGATCGATAGGACGCCCGAGACGGTCGACATCGACGGCAAGCACCCGCAGGGATCGACATCGGTAGCCGGAGTCAGCCGGCGGGAGCTGCTGCTTTCGGGCACGGCGCTGGCTGCGGCGGCCGGGGTGACAATGCCTTTCGCGGCGGCCGAGGCCCAGAACGCGCCGACGCCGGCGGCCCCGGGCGCGAAGCCCAACATCGTCGTCATCATGGGCGACGACATCGGCTGGTTCAACATCGGCGCCTACCATCGAGGCATGATGTCCGGGAAGACGCCCAACCTCGACAAGCTGGCATCCGAGGGCATGATGTTCACCGACTATTATGCGGAGGCGAGTTGCACCGCAGGTCGGGCGAGCTTCATCACCGGTGAGATCCCGTTGCGCACGGGCCTGACCACCGTGGGCCAGGCCGGCGCGGATGTCGGCATGCCGGACAAGGCCGCAACCATCGCCGCCGCCCTCAAGGTCCAGGGGTATGCCACCGGCCAGTTCGGCAAGAACCATCTCGGCGATCTGAACAAGTATCTGCCGACGCTGCACGGATTTGATGAGTTCTTCGGATACCTGTACCACCTCGACGCGATGTCGGATCCCTACTGGTACTCGTTCCCGAATGATCAGGCCTATCGCGACAAGGTCGGCCCGCGCAACTTGCTGCACTGCTGGGCGACGGACACCGACGATACGACCGAGCAGCCGCGCTGGGGCAAGATCGGCAAGCAGAGGATCGTCGATGAAGGTCCGCTGGCCCCATACCCGGATATGTCGAACGTGCCGAACATGCACGACATCACGCCCAAGGCCAAATACGACATGGGGACCATCGATGAAGTGCTGGTCAAGGCTTCGACCGACTTCATCGACAAGGCCAAGGCGGACGGCAAGCCGTTCTTCGTTTGGCACAACACGACACGCATGCATGTGTGGACGTTCCTGTCGCCGAAGTATCAGGCCCTCATGAACAGCGAGAGCAACTTCGGCCTCGAGGAAGCCGGCATGGCGCAGCTGGATGACAGCGTCGGCGCCATCCTGAAGCACCTGGAGGATATCGGCGAGGCCGACAACACCATCGTCATCTTCACCACCGACAACGGGGCGGAGGTGTTCACCTGGCCCGATGGCGGCATGACACCGTTCAAGGGCACCAAGGGAACCGTGATGGAGGGCGGCTTCCGCGCTCCGGCGATCATCCGCTGGCCGGGCAAGGTCAAGCCTGGCACGGTTGAGAACGGCATCTTCTCCGCCCTCGACTGGTTCCCCACCCTCGTGGCGGCCGCCGGGAATCCCGACATCACCGACCAGCTCCTGAAAGGCGTGCAGCTCGGTGACCGGAGCTACAAGAACCACCTGGACGGCTACAACCAGCTGGACCTGCTGCTGGGCAAGGCGCCGTCCGCGCGCCGTGAGTTCTTCTATTTCGGCGGCCCGCAGCTGGGTGCCGTGCGCATCGACGACTTCAAATTCCAGTTCTATCAGCAGCCCGAAGGATGGCCCGGTCCGAAGGTGACGACGGACATGCCGACGATGGTCAACATTCGCCAGGATCCGTTCGAACGGACGCCGTCGATCAGTGGCCAGACCCTCAACGATCTCGGCGGTGGCTATATGAACGACTTCTATGCCCGCGAGTTCTGGCGCTTCGTCTCGGTTCAGGAGGTGGTCAAGAACCTCGCCCTCACGGCGATCGACTACCCCCCGATGCAGGACCCGGCCTCCTTCAACCTGGATGCCGTCAAGAAGCAGGTCGACGCGGCGATCAAGAGCATGCCCGGCAACTAGCCGGCCACGAAACGACGGGTAGTCATCAGGCTGCCCATCCCTTTCTGGTCGCGACGAATTCCTCTCTGGATGTATCTGGTATTGGGAGGCAGAACATGGCAGTCCTGTTCCGAACAGTTGTTGTTGTCGCCGGCGTCTTCATCGTGGGCGGATGCTCGAGCGACCGTGTTGTCGTCGAGGACATCAATCCGCTTTACTCGAGTGCTGAATTCTTCGCCGCTGCGGACGGGCGAGATCTACGGACCACGGTCCTGGGAAATCCGTTCGGAACCCCCGGCTTCGATCAAGCGGTGACCGCACTCATGACGGGCACCCCGGTCGGACCGAAGACCCGCTTTACGACCACCCCAGGCCCCTCCGCGAACCGCGACTATTCCGTCACCGTTGTCTTCAATCCCTCACCCGACATCCTGGCGGTCGATCTCTGCAACGTTCAGTCGCTTCCAACCGCGGCGACGAAGCGGCCGATCGTGGCCAGGGCGGCATTCTGCGCGGCAGGCGGGGAGGCCTCGGCGGTATCCGGGTATCTCGATCAGGCGACCGGCCCCGCGGACCCAAAGTTTACGGCCCTCATCCGGGACATGACGCTGCAATTGTTTCCCAGATGATTTTCTTCATCCCGGCTGAGGCCGTGGGCGCCGCGCCGGTGGCGCGGGCGACATCGCCGGCGGCCGTGCCACGCAGTCCGGCGCGCACCCGGGATCACGGACAGACAAAGCTTTCAATAAAGGGAGATCTTCGATGCTGCTTATCAGGTCATGGGCGCATGCATTGTCTTCTGTTGCGGTTCTTGTGGCGATCGGCGCCTCGCCGGTCATGGCCCAGAATGCCGCGCAGCCGTTCTCCGCACAGGAGGTCCAGAGCATCGCGGTCGATGCGTATATCTACTTTTACCCGCTGGTGACGATGGACGTGACCCGAAAGCAGCTCACCAATGTCAAGCCGGGAGCTGCGTCGATCGGTGGTCCGATGAACCAGTTCAACAACATCCCCGCATTTCCGACCGCCGACATGAAGGCGGTGGTTCGGCCCAACTTCGATACGCTCTATTCCTCCGGCTGGCTTGATCTCACGACGGAGCCGATGGTCGTCTCGGTGCCGGACACAGGGGGGCGCTACTACCTGCTGCCCATGCTCGACATGTGGACCGACGTCTTCGCGTCGCCCGGCTGGCGCACCACGGGAACGCAGGCCGCCACCTACCTCGTGGCGCCGCCCGGCTGGCGGGACGATCTGCGCGATACGCTCGCCCAGGAGTTAGGACTGCCGGAGGGCACGCAGCGCATCGACGCGCCGACCCCCTATGTCTGGATCATCGGTCGCACCAAGACGGACGGGCCGCCGGACTACGACGCTGTCCACAAGATCCAGGCGGGCTACGAGATCACGCCGCTCTCCGGATGGGGCAAGCCGGCGAAGACGGTCGAGTTCACGCCCGATCCGAGCATCGACATGAAGACGCCGCCGAAGATCCAGGTCGACACCATGCCGGCGGACAAGTACTTCACCTATGCGACCGAGTTGCTCAAGCTGCACCCGCCGCATATCACCGACGAGCCGATCATTGCCCAGATGAGGCGCATGGGCATCGAACCCGGGAAGAGCTTCGATTTCGACAATGCCTCTCCGGCGGTGAAGTCGGCGCTCGAAGCAGCGCCGAAGGCAGCGCAACAACTGATGGCCTGGAAGGTCCCGACCCTCGCTCGGGTGGCGAACCATTGGTCGGTCAACACCGATACGATGGGCGTCTACGGCAACTACTATCTCAAGCGTGCCATCGTCTCGCAGCTGGGCCTGGGAGCCAACCTGCCGGAGGACGCGATCTACCCGCTGAACCTCGGCGACGAAGACGGCAGGCCACTTGAGGGTTCGAACAAATACACGGTCACGTTCGACGAGAACTCTGTGCCGCCGGTCAACGCCTTCTGGTCCATCACGCTCTACGATCCGGAAGGCTTCCAGGTTGCGAACAGTCTCAATCGTTTCGCCGTCAGCAGCTGGATGCCGTTTCAAACCAATCCGGACGGGTCGCTGACCCTCTATATCCAGAACGAGAGCCCCGGCAAGGACGGCGAAGCCAACTGGCTTCCCGCACCGAAGGGACAATTCAACCTGACCATGCGCCTCTATGCCCCAAAGTCCGAGGCTCTTACCGGCAAATGGAATCCGCCGCCGGTGACACGAGTGCAGGGGTTTTCAAGCCTGACTGCCCAATGAGGGCCCGTATCGTGAGTCTCGACAACCGGTGTGGCGCAGCGAGCAGGCCGCCGGGAGGTTAAGGAGGAAGGCCGTGAAGTCGTCGCTTGCTTCAGCCGCCGTCAGCCGTCGGGCCCTGCTCTCCACGACGGCGGCGCTTGCATGCCTGCCTGCCTTGCTCTCCACGACGGCGGCGCGGGCGCAGGCGGCGGCCGGCGCGCTCCCGTCCTGGAACGATGGGCCGGCGAAACAGGCGATTCTCGACTTCGTGCGTGCCGCTACGGACTCGGCCGGCCCGGACCACGTGCCGGCCGCGGACCGGATCGCCACCTTCGACCAGGACGGCACCCTGTGGACCGAGCATCCCCTGTATGCGCAGGCGATGTTCGCGCTCGACCGGCTCCGGATCCTGGCCGCAGATCATCCGCCATGGGAGACGCAGGAGCCGTTCAGGTCGATCCTGTCCCGCGATGCCGAACTGGGTTCGCTCACAGAAAAGGATTGGACCGAGATCATCGGCGTCACCCATGCCGGCATGAGCAGCGACGCGTTCTCGGAGATCGTGGCGCGGTGGCTGCAGGCGGCAAGGCACCCCCGCTTCAACCGGCCCTACACCGAACTCGTCTACCAGCCGATGCTCGAGCTGATGGACCATCTGCGCGCCAATGGGTTCCGCACCTATATCGTGACGGGCGGAGGGCAGGAATTCGTCCGCGCCTATGCGCAGCGCGTCTATGGCATCCCGCCGGAGCAGGTCATCGGATCAAGCATCGTCACCAGGTATGAGACCCAGGGCGGCGTGCCCGTGCTGATGCGGATGCCGAAGCCGTTCTTCATCGACGACGGCGACGGCAAGGCGATCGGGATCAACCTGTTCATCGGCAGGAGGCCCATTGCGGCCTTCGGCAATTCCGACGGCGACCGCGAGATGCTCGAATGGACCGGTGCCGGCAGCGGCGCCCGGCTGAAGATGCTGGTCCATCATGACGACGAGGATCGCGAATATGCGTACGGACCCGCCGGCGGCCTGCAAGGGACCAGGGTCGGCGGCTTCTCCGACTCGTTGATGAGCGAGGCGAAGACGCGTGGCTGGACCGTGATCAGCATGAAGAAGGACTGGAAGCGGGTGTTCGCCTTCGAGTAGCGGGCCAACGCGCACGAGGCTGTCCTCAAAGCTCGACGCGTCACATCTGCAACAGCCTGCCCAGGGGGCGAACGCAGCCGCCTCTCACCCGATCGTCTTCGTCATCTCGACCCAGGTCGGCTTGTCGTAGCCGGGATGGGCGTGCAACGCGCCCTCGGTGAAGCCGAGCGACGCGAAGAAGCGGCGGTTGCCGTCCAGCGCCAGGCGGACGCCGAGCGTCAGCCGCGCGCCGCCCAGCCGCCGCGCCTGCGCCTCGGCCGCCGCCATCAGCGCCCGGCCGACGCCGTCGCGGCGGTGCTCGTGGGCCACCGCGACCCGGCCGACATAGATGTCGCCGCCCTCGCGCCGCTGCAGGAACAGGCAGCCGACCAGGGCGTCACCAGCTTCGGCCACCAGCCCGTGCTCGCGGCCCAGCAGCGCGCCGATGCTCTCGGCCGTCTCGTTCACCGCGCTGGGCGGCGGGTCGAGCCGGTCGAGATAGTCCGCGAAGGCGCCGCGGATCAGCGCCACCACCGCCGCGATCTCGGCCGGGTCGCCGCGCATCGGCCGGACTGTCACGGCCCAGCCGCCGCCCTGCCCTGTCTTCGCCATGGAAAAGCCCCGAGTCGCCTGCCCCATTATGCAGTGCCAGAATGCAGCCGGCGGAGACAGTCCCGCCCACGGCAGACTCGAAGGGGGAGACCATGACTCATCGCATGACAGCGGGCGTCGCGACCTTGGCCGCACTGCTTGCGGCGACGCCGGCCTGGGCCCAGAGCAGCAATCGCGGCCTGCAGACCGTGACCGACGGCGCCAAGGTCACCGGCCACATGACCATCGACTTCAACTCGCGCAGCGTCCGGAACACCAACGGCCTCGACGTCTACACCATCGAGGCCCTGACGGTGGCGGACCTGATGGCCTATGCCGGCTCGGCCCAGCGCAAGCCGGAGGACACGATCACCTACAGCCTGCGGATCGACGTCAACAACCCGGCGAACCCAAGCCAGATCGCCAAGGAAGTGGCGATCCTGCGCGGTGAGACGCCGATCGACGAGGGCGGGCGCTACCAGCCGGAATCCGGCAATCTGCGGCTCGACATCGTCAAGGGCCAGCAGTCCAGCGGCAAGTTCGGCGGCGTCATCCAGGGCCGCGAGGTCACCCGCTGGTGGGAGCTGGGCGAGCAGATCAACCGTGCCTCCAAGGCGGCGGACAAGCTGTATTCCCGCACCGTCAACGGCAAAGTGGTGACGATTCAGGTCAAGAACCCGGATCCGCTGGCCTTCCAGGGGCTGGTGCTGGCGCCGGGCCCGTTCTCGTTCCTGCCGCAGACCCGGGTCTCCGGCAACCTCGACTATGACTACGAGCTCGGCAACTGGCTGACCGACAACAACGGCATCAACTTCCAGTACGCCATCGGCAACCAGGCCTACACCGACAAGGTCACCGGCTCGATCCGCTATGTCGAGGAAGAGGGCAACTTCACCGATGCCAAGGGCCAGAGCCGCAACTACACCGGCTATTACGACTACAACCTGCGGTTCAACGAGCCGGTGGTGAAGCCCGAGGAAGCCTTCTTCGGCGGGGAGAACAACGACGCCGATGTCGACGCCTTCTTCGGCACGGTGGAGCAAGACCAAGCCGGCATCTATGGCCGTGTCTACTACCTCGACAGCGAGGATGGCTGCCGCCGCGAGAAGAACGAATCCGGCCAGCTGGAATGCATCGGCCCGACCAAGTCGGAGGTGTATTGGGACCTGAAGCCGGTGAAGCTGACCTACAGCCAGCTCGGCAACTGGTTCAAGCTCGAACCGCTGATGATCGGGCCGTTCAACGACGAGTAAGCCTCGCCTCCGGCGGCATCCCCCTCACCCTCCCGGCCCAAGCGGGCCGGGCCCCTCCCTCTCCCCGGGGAGAGGGGCTTTCACCTCTCCCCCGGGGAGAGCTCGAAATCGCGGAGCGATTTCGGGTGAGGGGGCGGCGCCGGCCCCTCCAGTCAGGCGCCTTCCCTACCCCGGCAGCCCCCCGGCGTCATGCCCATGCCCGCCATGCTGCTCGTCGCCGGCCGAGGACACCTCGACCTCGCGGAACCGGACCCGGTTCTGGCGCGCCACGGTGGCCCGGCGCAGCTCGTCCAGCCGGGTCTCCGGCATCGCGATCGGCCCGATCAGGATGTTCGGGGCCGATTGGTCGCGCGTGGTCAGCCCGACCGTGCCCAGCCCCAGCACCAGCCATTGCAGCGGCCGTGACAGCGAGAAGTCGCGCACCCGGAACAGCTCCACCTCCTCGCGCTTCCGCACCAGCAGGCCGGAGCGGATGATCAGCCGCTCGCTCGTGAGCTCGTAGCTGGTCAGCCAGCGCCAGCCGGTCCAGACGACCGCCAGGATGACCGGCGCTGCGGCCGGCACCGGCCCGCCGACCATGCCGAGCAGCACCGCCAGCACGATGGCGATCACCCAGACGTAAAACGACGCGCGCAACGCGGTGCGGATCTTCCAGATCACGGTCTCGCCGGCGGCCCCCGCCGCGGCGTCCTGGGTGGTGTCGGCCATCTTCGGTCCCCCTTGGCTGATGCCGGAGCGAAGGGTACGGTCGAACGGCACGGCCGTCCATCCGCGTCCGCCGGCACAGGAGAGACGATGAGCTGGCAACCGACCCGCGACCCCGCCGTCGGCGAGACGCCCTGCCCCTTCATCGAGACCGTGGTGATCCCGCGCACCGCCGATATCGGCGGCTTCGAGGTGCGGCGGGCCGTGCCGTCGATGCAGAAACGCTCGGTCGGCCCCTTTGTCTTCGTCGACGAGATGGGCCCGACGCTGTTCGGTGCCGGCGAGGGCGTCGACGTGCCGCCCCACCCGCATATCGGCCTGGCCACCGTGACCTATCTGTTCGCCGGCGAGCAGACCCATCTCGACAGCCTGGGCACCCGCCAGTTGATCCGCCCCGGCGACGTCAACTGGATGACGGCCGGCAGCGGCATCGCCCATTCCGAGCGCACGCCGCCGGCCCTGCGCGCCACCGGGTCGACCCTGTTCGGAGTGCAGACCTGGGTCGCCCTGCCGGCCCCCTATGAAGAGGTGGCGCCCAGTTTCGCCCATCACGGCGTCGATGACCTGCCGGTGATCGAGGACGCCGGCAAATCCGTGCGGCTGATCGTCGGCTCGGCCTATGGCGCCCGCTCGCCCGTCGCGACCTTCTCTGAGACGCTGTATCTCGATGCGGCGCTGCAGGCCGGCGCGGTGCTGCCGCTGCCGGCGGAGCATGAGGAGCGCGCGGTCTATGTCGTTTCCGGCCGGGTTCGGATCGGCGACGACGACTTCCCGCCGCAGCGCCTGCTGGTGCTGCGGCCCGGCGACATGGTCGAGGTCGAGGCGCTGGAGGAGACCCGCCTGCTGGTGTTCGGCGGCGAGCCGCTCGACGGCCCGCGCAAGCTGTGGTGGAACTTCGTCGCCCGCAGCCGCGAGCGTATCGAGCAAGCCAAGGAAGACTGGCGCGAGGGCCGCTTCGGCACCATCCCGGACGAGACGGAGAGGTTGCCGCTGCCGGAAAGGTGAGCGCGCCTCGGCCGTGTTGGGTTCGCTCGCCGTGAACCCAACATCGTGCGGCTCCCCGACCTACGTCCCAGGCGAATCCTGCGCCAGATGCTCCACCAGCCGCCTCGCATGCACCGGCAGCGCGTCTAGGGACCGGACGCAGATCGACAGGCGGCGCAGCGCCCAGGGATCGGACAGCGGCACCGCCCGGATCGCCATGCTGCGGCGGCAGCGCCGCGCCGCGGTCTCCGGCACCACCGCCAGGCCGACGCCCTGCTCCACCATCCGGCACACCGCATCGAAGCCGCCGAGCCGGACCCGCAGCTTGAGTGGCCGGCCGGCCCGGGCAGCGTGGCGGACGAGATGGTCCTGCAGCGCGCTGCCGGGGCTCAAGCCGACGAAATCCTCGCCCAGCACCTCGGCGAAGGCGATCCGACGCCGGACCGCCAGCGGGTGGCCACGCGGCACCGCCAGCACCAGCCGGTCGATCCGGAACGGGATCCGTTCAAGCCCCTCGAGCCCGCCGCCCTCGGCCATGTCCGCGACGATGCCAAGATCGGCCAGCCCGGAGGCCACCGCCTCGACGATGGCGTGGCTCGGCCGCTCCTCCAGGTCGATGTCGATGCGCGGATGGGCGGCCAGCCACTCGGCCAGCGGCTCCGGCAGGAACTCGGTCACCGCCGCGGTGTTGCCGAGGATGCGAACATGGCCCTTGAGGCCGCCGGCGTAGTCGCCGAGCTCGCCGCGCATCCGCTCCATCTGCTGCAGCACCAGCCGGGCGTGGTGCAGCACCGCCTCGCCCGCCGGGGTCGGGACCACGCCGCGCCGGCCGCGGTGCAGCAGCGCCGTGCCGACCGCCGCCTCCATGCCGCGGATGCGGGCGCTGGCCGAGGCCAGGGCCAAGGCCGCCCGCTCCGCCCCGGCGGTGATACTGCCGGCTTCGGCGACATGCAGGAACAGGCGCAGATCGGTCAGATCGAAGCGCATTGACGGCCTCCCGGGCTCGGCCAGCCTTCGTCCTGGCCGAAGGCTGGGTCAGGGAGTCCCACATTGTCGCTGAAGCGCGGTCCGGGCAAGCTCCGGCCATGACCGATCCGCTGCTTCTCCTCGTCGCTTCCACCTTCCTGCTCGCCGGCTTCGTCAAGGGCATGGTCGGGCTCGGCCTGCCAACCGTGGCGATGGGGCTGCTCGGCCTGGCCATGGCGCCGGCCCAGGCGGCGGCGCTGCTGGTGGTGCCGTCGCTGGCGACCAATCTCTGGCAGCTTTTCGCCGGGCCGCGCTTCGGCGGGCTGCTGCGCCGGCTGTGGCCGATGATGGCCGGGATCTCTCTCGGCACCTGGGCCGGGGCCGGCCTGCTGACCGGAGCCGGCGCCGAAAGCGCCACCATCGCGCTCGGCGCGGCGCTGGTGCTCTATGCCGCGATCGGCCTGGCCGGGCTGCGCTTCTCCGTCCCGGCCCGGGCGGAGCGCTGGTGGTCCGCCCCGGTCGGCGCCGCCACCGGCCTGGTCACCGCCGCCACCGGGGTCTTCGTGATCCCGGCGGTGCCGTTCCTGCAGGCGCTCGGCCTGGAGAAGGAGGATCTGGTGCAGGCGCTGGGCCTGTCCTTCACCGTCTCGACCCTGGCGCTGGCCGCCGGGCTGGCGCGCGACGGCGCCTTCCCGCTGACCGTCGCCGGCACTTCGCTGCTGGCGCTGGCCCCGGCGCTGCTGGGCATGGCCGCCGGCCAGTGGTTGCGGCTCAGGGTGCGGCCGGAGGTGTTCCGGCGCTGGTTCTTCCTCGGCCTCTTTCTGCTCGGCCTCGACCTGGCGCTGCGGCCGCTGCTGTAAGCTACCGATACAGATCCAGCCTCAAGGCATAGAAGCAGCCGAACGGGTCGTCGTAGGTGTGTGAGATGGCACGTCCTCCGGCGTCGAGGGCGAAGTCGAGAGTGCAGAACCAATGGTCAGTCCTGGCCGGATTCCAGCTGCCGTCGGCCGGGGTGGTGATGGTCTCGTTGTAGCTGTGCAGCCATCCGCCACGGCCGAAAAACGAGCCGTTGACAGTCTGCGTTTGCAACGTCGGCGTGTAAAAGCCGGGGCTCTCCGTCTGCCGGGACTGCACGAACGTGACGTGACGTAGCCCGTCCTGGCGGATGGAGTCCCTGGCCGGTTTGCCGAACAGGCCGACCAGCGACTCCCGGGGCATGCCGATGAAGCCGTCCAGCTTTTCGCTGACCAGATCGTCCTTGCTCGCGGCACAGGCGGCGAGCAACGACACGCCGAGGAAGGCAAGGCCCGGTCGGAGGCGAGGCATCTCTATCGATCCTGAGTGGAGCTGACCCGACAGTCACCTCTATAAATTGATTATGAAAAATTGCAACATGAAAATCTGCACAATCAAAAAGAGAAAACTTCGCTACTCCGGCGCGACGCAGCCGTCGCCGGCATAGGCGTAGCTGGCAACGCGGCCGGCTGGATCGAAGTAGAAGGTGGTCAGGCAGCGCCGGTCGACCGCATAGGGCGGCACGTACTGGTCGTCATAGACCGTCCGCGTCTCCTTGTAGCGGTGCTTGTCGCCGTCATCGTCGCGATAGGTGCCGCGGACGACCTCGGTGCGCGGCACGCTGTTGACGTAGCCGCCGCCCCGCTCCACCCAGGACAGGTTGAACTGGGCGTAGCGCCGCCCATCCTCGGTCCGACCCTCATAGATCGGCGGGCCGTAGCGGACGATCAGCTGGTCCTTCGGCTGGCCTTTCAGCTGGTCGAGCCCCTTGCGGAACCCGGCTTCGGTGGCGCAGGCGGCGAGCAGCGCGGCGCCGGCTACGAGCATCTTCAGGGTGCGGAAGCGCGCGATCATCCCGGTCTCTGACGTCTGTGTCGGTCCATCGCACCACCCCGGCATGGCAGGACGGAGGCAAAGGCGGCCGGGGTCACAGCGGCAGGTTGTCGTGCTTCTTCCAGGGGTTCTCGAGCTTCTTGTCGGCCAGCATCGCCAGGGCCTTGCAGATCCGCCGGCGGGTGTTGTGCGGCATGATCACGTCGTCAACATAGCCGCGCGCCGCGGCGACGAAGGGGTTGGCGAATTTCTGGCGGTATTCCTCGGTCCGCGTCGCGATCTTCTCGGCGTCGCCGAGATCGGCCCGGAAGATGATCTCGACAGCGCCCTTCGGGCCCATCACCGCGATCTCCGCGGTCGGCCAGGCGTAGTTGACGTCGCCGCGCAAATGTTTCGACGCCATCACGTCATAGGCCCCGCCATAGGCCTTGCGGGTGATCACCGTGACCTTCGGTACCGTCGCCTCGGCATAGGCGAACAACAGCTTGGCGCCGTGCTTGATGATGCCGCCGTACTCCTGGCTGGTGCCGGGCAGGAATCCCGGCACGTCGACGAAGGTGACGATCGGGATGTTGAAGGCATCGCAGAAGCGGACGAAGCGGGCCGCCTTGCGGCTGGAATCGATGTCCAGACAGCCGGCCAGCACCATCGGCTGGTTGGCGACGATGCCGACGGTGCGGCCTTGCATCCGCGCCATGCCGATGATGATGTTGCCGGCGAAGGCGGGCTGCAGCTCGAAGAAATCGCCCTCGTCCACCACCTTCCCGATCAGCTCCTTCATGTCGTAGGGCTTGTTCGGGTTGGCCGGGATCAGCGTGTCCAGCGACATCTCCGGCCGGTCGGCCGGGTCCTCGGTCGGGCGGATCGGCGCCGGGGCCCGGTTCGAGGATGGCAGGAAGCCGACGAAGTCGCGCAGGCGCAGCAGCGCCTCGACATCGTCCTCGAAGGCCAGGTCGGCGACGCCCGACTTGGCGGTGTGGGTAACGGCGCCGCCGAGATCCTCGGCCGACACCACCTCATGCGTCACCGTCTTCACCACGTCCGGGCCGGTGACGAACATGTAGGAGCTGTCCTTCACCATGAAGATGAAGTCGGTCATCGCCGGCGAATAGACGGCGCCGCCGGCGCAGGGCCCCATGATCAGCGAGATCTGCGGCACCACGCCGGAGGCCAGGACGTTGCGCTGGAACACCTCGGCATAGCCGCCGAGCGAGGCCACGCCCTCCTGGATCCGGGCGCCGCCCGAATCGTTCAGGCCGATCACCGGGGCGCCGACCTTCATCGCCTGGTTCATGACCTTGCAGATCTTCTCGGCATGCGCCTCGGACAGCGAGCCGCCGAACACCGTGAAGTCCTGGCTGAAGACGAAGACCAGCTTGCCATCGACCGTGCCGAAGCCGGTGACCACGCCGTCGCCCGGCACCTTCTGCTCGTCCATGCCGAAATCCGCCGAGCGGTGCTCGACGAACATGTCCCATTCCTCGAAGGAGCCGGGGTCGAGGAAGACCTCGAGCCGCTCGCGCGCCGTCAGCTTGCCCTTCGAATGCTGGGCCTCGACCCGCTTCCTGCCGCCGCCGAGGCGCGCCGCCGCTCGCTTGGTCTCGAGCACCTCAAGGATCTCGCGCATTCTCCCCCCGCGGATGTCCGCAAAGCGTCATCCGCCTGCAATAGCACGCGGCGGGAGGATGGGCGAGATCGGGCCTTGCCAGCCGCTAGGCCTTAGGTCCTGATATCGTCTGACGTTCCCGCGAAGGACCAGCCATGAAGATCGACCCGATGATCGCCGGCTTCGCCGACGAGCTGACCGAATGGCGCCGGGACATCCACGCCCATCCCGAGCTGGGCTTCGAGGAGCATCGCACCAGCTCCCTGGTGGCGGAGCGGCTGCGCGCCTTTGGCTGCGAAGTGGCGACCGGGGTCGGCAAGACCGGCGTGGTCGGCACGCTCAGGGTCGGCAACAATCCGCGGGCGATCGCGCTGCGCGCCGATATGGACGCACTGCCGATGCAGGAGGCGAACGGCTTCGGCCACCGGTCGCAGACCGCCAACACCATGCATGCCTGCGGCCATGACGGCCACACCACCATGCTGCTGGGCGCCGCCCGCTACCTGGCCGCGACGCGGAACTTCGACGGCACGGTGCATTTCATCTTCCAGCCGGCCGAGGAGGGCCGCGGCGGGGCGCAGGCGATGATCGCCGACGGGCTGTTCCAGCAGTTCCCCTGCGAGGCCGTGTTCGGCATGCACAATTTCCACACGCTGGACGCCGGCCGGGTCATGGTCCGCCCCGGCCCGACCATGTCCGGCGGCGGCATCTTCGACATCGAGATCACCGGCCGCGGTGCCCATGGCGCGCTGCCGGAGACGGGAATCGACCCGGTGCTGATCGCGGCGCATGTGGTGACGGCACTGCAGAGCGTGGTGGCCCGCAACGTCGCCGCCCTCGATGCGGCCGTGGTCAGCGTCACCCAGATCCATGCCGGCGACGCTTACAACGTGATCCCCGACACCGCCGTGCTGCGCGGCACCTTCCGCGCGCTGCGGATGGAGGTGCTGGAGGCGCTGAAGGCCCGGATCGAGGCGCTCGCCCGCGACGTCGCCGCCGCCTTCGGCGGCCGGGCCGAGCCGAAGGTGCAGATCAAGGTCATCCCGGTGATCAACGACGACTCCGAGACGGCCTGGGTCACCGAGGCCGCGGCGGAAGCGATGGGCGCCGATGCGGTCGATGGCAACGGCGCCATCGTCATGGCGTCGGAGGATTTCGCCTACATGCTGGCAGAGAAGCCGGGCGCCTTCCTGTTCATCGGCAACGGCCGCGGCAGCGTGCCGGTGCACAACCCGCGCTACGATTTCAACGACGAGATCCTGCCGGTCGGCGCCACGCTGTGGTCCCGGCTGGTGGAGACACGGCTGAAGAAGGCGGGGTGATCAAGCCCCGGCCAGTTCGGCCAGCCGGGCCGCGGCCTGCAGCTCGGCCTTGAGCGCCGTGCGCCGGGCCGTGGCCTCGGCATCCTCGCCCCAGCGCTCGATCTGGAAGCTGGCGTCGAGCTCGGCCAGCTCGAAGGCTTCGTCGGCGTCGATCCGGCCGGCCAGGAGGGCCAGGCCGAGCACCAGCGATCCGGTCAGCGCCGTCGCCTGGTGCAGCGCCGTCAGCCGCCAGTCGTCCTGCGCCGCTACCGCCGCGCGCAGCGCCGCCAGGCTGGCCTCCGGCTGCGCCTGGTGGACGATGCCGGAAGTCGCGGTCAGCGGCGCGTCATGGGCGGTCATCGCCCAGTCGAGCAGCGGCTGCCAGCTGGCGGCCTGCCGCTCGACCAGCGCCGCCGGCGCCTCGGCCCGGTAGCACAGCAGGTCGGTGCCGCCATAGGGGGCGATGGTGTCGATGATCATCTGCCGATTCGGCGCCACCTTGTCGATCGCCGTCGCCGCCAGCTGCATCAGCGGCATGGCGGACGGCACCACCTCCCCAGCCTGCGCCCGCCACTCCGCCGCCACCGCCTCGGCCAAGGCGCGGCTGGGCAGGACCAGAGCGGCCTTGGCCGGGCTCTTGATCGGCTTGCCGTCGAGGACGACGGCAAATCCGTCGCCCGCCGGCACCACACCCACCACCTTGTAGAAGCGCTTCATCATCCGGCCCCGTTGCTCTCCGCCCGCGCCGATATCGGCAATCGTGGCCGCGGATGCAACCCGCAGCTTCCGTCGCCGCCGCGGGAATGCTACCGCGAAGCCACGATGCAGCTCGACCTGACCAACACCTCGATCATCCTCGCCGTCGCCCTGGCGGTGACGGCGGCCATGCTGGTGATGGACCGCCGCAAGCCGCCGCCGGGCGAGGTGCGGCTGTTCCCGGTGATCCCGGTGATGATGGTGGCGGCGCTGGTGGTGATCCTGATGCTGGCGCATCTCGTCTCGCTGCTCACCGGCCAGCCGTTCCAGGGCCGCAGCGGGTTCTGATCCGCCGCGACCCCGGAAAGACGGCTACTGCCCGTTCCAGGGCGTCAGCGCCTCGATCTTCAGCTTGCGCTGCTCCGCCGCCGGCAGCTTGTAGTCGCCCTTGTACGGCGCCGATTCGAAGGAGCCGTAGGTCGGGTTGGCGATCGCGATCCAGTCGCGGCCCCAATGGTCCTTGGCCGCCTCGAACGCCTTCTGCCGCTCCTCCAGCGTGCCCTTATAGGCATCGCTGAAGTCGCCGAAATTGTCGCCGACCAGCAGCAGGATCCGATAGTCCTTGGCGATCACGGCGCGGCGTGTGCCCTTGGCCGAGCCCCAGTCCGGCTGCTCCTTGGCGCTGAGGAAGGTGTCGACATTGTCGCCCATCGGGAAGCCGAGCGCCTTCATGTGCTCGACCGTCGGCCCCTCCTCCTCCTTGGTGCGGTTGGTGACGTAGAACACCTTCACGCCCTTGGAGGCGGCATATTGGGTGAACTCGACCGCGCCGGGGATCGCGGTGTCGATCTTGGCGTTGACGTATTTGGTCCAGGTCTTGGGGTCGAAGCCGGAACCCTCGGCCACGTTGCGGGCCTGGTACGCCGAGGTGTTCAGGAGCGTGTCGTCGACGTCCAGCACCACCGCCGGCGGGAAAGACTTGAAGTCGCCGGTCTGCTCGGCCGGCGCCGCGGTGCGGGACGGGTCGGCCAGCGCTTCGTCCAGACGCAGCCGGGCCAGGGCATAGGCGCCGATCGCGTTGGCCTGCGCCTCGACCGAGGTCTGGTCCCACAGCACCGCGTTGAGGTTGTCGTCCGGGCCGGGGCCCTGCTGCGCCTGGGCCGCGCTCGCGGCAGCCATCATCGCCAGGCCCGAAGCCCAACCGAATCGCATCATCCGAAGCCTCCGTTTGTTACAATTTCGTGACGGCATTTGAGCAGCGTCGGCCTTGCTGCCGCAACCCCGTTCAGGCCGGATGTCACGCGCCGCCGCGCCGTGTTAGGACTGCGGAGCGCGACGAAGGGGAGGACCGATGTACACGCTCTACGCCCAGCCCAGCACCGGCTCGACGCTCAGCGAGATCATGCTGACCCTCGCCGGCGTGCCCTTCGCCATCAAGTCGGTCGACATCTTCGACAACCCGGCCGACCGCGAGATGCTGCAGCGCCTGAACCCGCTGACCCAGGTGCCGGTGCTGATCCTGCCCGACGGCACGGTGATGACTGAGAGCGGCGCGATCACCCTGCATCTGGCCGATGTGGCGCCGCAGGCCGGGCTGGCCCCGCCGGCCGACCATCCGGACCGGCCGGCCTTCCTGCGCCGCCTGGTGTTCATCGTCGCCGCGCTGTACCCGACCTGGGCCTATGGCGACGACCCCGGCCGCTGGGTTACCGGCGACCAGGCGAAGGCCGAGCTGCGCGCGTCGACCGACGAGCACCGCAAGGTGCTGTGGCGGCAGATGGAGGCCGCGGCGGGCGCCCCCTGGTTCCTGGGCCAGACCCGCTCCGCCCTCGACATCTACGTCGCGGTGATGAACCACTGGCGGCCGCGCAGCGAGTGGTTCGCCGCCGAATGCCCCAAGCTGTCGGCGATCGCCAGCCGGTTGCGCGCCGAGCCGGAGCTGGCCGAAGTCTGGCAACGAAACGAAGGCTGATCCGTTCCCCCCGATCCCGACTCTTTCGAGCGAGGGCCATGACGTGAAGAAGCTGATCAACAATCCCCGCCATGTCCTGCGCGAGATGCTGGAAGGGTTCGTCGACCTGCATTCCGGCCTGGCCCTCCTGGAGGAGGAGGCCGTGGTGGTCCGGGCCGACCTGCCGGTGCCGGCCTCGCGCCCCATCGCCCTGCTGTCCGGCGGCGGCAGCGGGCACGAGCCGGCCCATGCCGGCTATGTCGGCCCCGGCCTGCTGGCGGGCGCCATCGCCGGCGACGTCTTCACCTCGCCCAGCGTCGATGCCGTGCTGGCCGGCATCCGCGCCGCCGCCGGCCCGCTGGGCGCGGTGCTGGTGGTCAAGAACTACACCGGCGACCGGCTGAACTTCGGCCTGGCCGCCGAGCTGGCGCAGGAGGAGGGCATCCCGGTCGAGATCGTGGTGGTGGCCGACGACGTGGCGCTGCGCGATACGGTCGAGCCGGCGCGCCGCCGCGGCATCGCCGGCACCGTGCTGATCCACAAGCTGGCCGGTGCCACGATTGCCGCCGGCAGGACGCTGGCCGAGGTCGCCGCCATCGTCCGCGCCGCCGCCGCCGACCTGGGCACCATGGGGGTGGCGCTGGGCGCCTGTATCGTGCCGACCGCCGGCAAGCCCGGCTTCACGCTGGGCGACAGCGAGATCGAGCTGGGCCTCGGCATCCATGGCGAGGCCGGGGTGCGGCGCGGACCGCTGCAGCCGGCCGACGAGCTGGTGGCCGAGATGCTGCAGGCGATCGTGTCCGACCGCGGCCTCGCCCGCGGCGACCGGGTGGCGCTGCTGATCAACGGCCTCGGCGCCACGCCGCCGATGGAGCTGTCGATCGTCGCCCGCGCCGCCCTGGCCGACCTGGCGGTGCGCGGCATCGCGGTGGAGCGGGCCTGGGCCGGCAATTTCCTGACCGCGCTGGACATGCCCGGCTGCTCGCTGAGCCTGCTGAAGCTGGACGACGAGCGGATCGCCCTGCTCGACGCGCCAGCCCAGGCCCCGGCCTGGCCGGGCGGCGGCAAGATCGGGCCGAAGCGGCGGATCCGCGCGCCGGAGCCGGCACCGGTAGCGCAGGACGACGCCCCTCCCTCGCCGCTTGCCCCGGCGCTGCAGGAAGCCGGGCTGGTGGTGGCCGACGCGCTGGTCAAGGCCGAGCCGCATCTGACCGACCTCGATGCCCGCGCCGGCGACGGCGATCTCGGCGCCAGCATGGTGCGGGCGGCGGAGGCGATCCGGGCCCTGCCCGACGCCGCCTGGGCCGACCCGTCACGGGCGCTGGCATCGGTCGGCGACGCGCTGCGCCGGGCGATCGGCGGCAGCTCCGGCCCGTTCTACGCCACCGCCCTGCTGCGCGCATCGCGGCGGCTGGCCGGCGATGCCACCCCGGCCCCGGCCGCCTGGGCCGAGGCCTTCACGGTCGCGGTGCAGGCGATCGGCGAGCTGGGCGGCGCCAAGCCGGGCGACCGGACCATGCTGGACGCGCTGCATCCGGCGACGGAGGCGTTCTCAGCGGCGGTGGCCAGCGGCAAGTCCCCGGCCGAGGCCTGGGGCGTCTGCGTCGCCGCGGCGGCCGCCGGCACCGACGCCACGGCGCGGATGTTGCCGCGGTTGGGCCGGGCGAGTTATCTCGGAGAACGCGCCATCGGCCTCCCCGACGCCGGCGCCGCCGCCGTCCTGGTCTGGCTGGAGGCGCTGAAGGCGGTCGTGCGGTAGGGTCGGTTCCCGGCCCCCTCACCCTCCCATTCGCCAGCGCGAATGGGCCCCTCCCTCTCCCCGAGGAGAGGGGAAAAATGGAGCTGGGCTCATTCACCTCTCCTTGGGGAGAGGTCGAAATCGCGTCTGCGATTTCGGGTGAGGGGGTGGCTCCGGCCCCGCCTGTCTCGCATCAGTGCGGAACCAGCCCGCCGGCCCTCTCGATGAACGCGGCGATCTCGGCCACGCCGTCGCCGCTGCGCACCCGGGCGAAGACGAAGGGGCGGTCGCCGCGCATCTTGCGGGAATCCCGGTCCATCACCTCGAGCGAAGCGCCGACCAGGGGCGCCAGGTCGGTCTTGTTGATCACCAGCAGGTCCGACCGGGTGATGCCCGGGCCGCCCTTGCGCGGGATCTTGTCGCCGGCCGAAACGTCGATGACGTAGATGGTGATGTCCGCCAGCTCCGGGCTGAAAGTGGCGGCCAGGTTGTCGCCGCCGGATTCGATCAGCACCAGGTCGAGGCCCGGGAAGCGGCGCCGCATCTCGGCCACCGCCGCCAGGTTGATCGAGGCGTCCTCGCGGATCGCGGTGTGCGGGCAGCCGCCGGTCTCCACCCCCAGGATGCGGTCCGAGGACAGCGACCCGGCGCGGTTCAGGAACTCCGCATCCTCCTTGGTGTAGATGTCGTTGGTGATGGCCGCGATGTCGTAGCGGTCGCGGAAGGCCTTGCAGAGCGCGTCCATCAGCGCCGTCTTGCCGGAGCCGACGGGGCCGCCGATGCCGACGCGGAGCGGACCGTTCTGGGTTCGGGTCATGTGCGGAACAACCTCGTATACTGGGTCTCGTGCTGCATCGATGCGATGTCGGCGGCGACGGCCAAGCCGCCGCACTGGCTGAAGGGGTCACCGTCCGGCAGGGCCGCCGCCCGGGCCGCGGCCGTCTCCACCGCCGACATCAGCGCGGCGATGGCGCGCTGGCCGTCGGTCTGGCCCAGCGGCACCAGGCGCTGCGCAGCCGACACCAGGTTGGCAGCGACGGCGTGCAGGAAGGCGGTCAGCGACGGCGTCAGGGCGATGCCGTGGCTGGCGGCACAGGCGGCGACCGCGACCGGATAGGCGACGGTCTCGCCGACGCGCGCAGCCAGCCGCTCCAGCCCCGGCACCGGCCAGGCGGCGCGGGAGATCGTCAGGAAGGCGGTGCCCTGGGCCATCGTCTCGACCTGCCGCTCGCGCGAGGCCGCCAGGGCCGCGGCGAGGTCGGTGACCTCCACCAGCCGGTCGTCGTCGCCGGACGCGGCGGCGCGGTGGGCGTGGGCGAACAGCACGGCGTCATTCCAGCCGGCGCCGGAAGCCAGCGCATCCTCGATCCAGACGATCAGCCCCGGCCGGTCGACCACCCAGCCCGCCTCGTTCGCCCATTCCAGGCCGCTGGAATGGCTGAAGGCACCGACCGGATAGGACGGCGACAGCCAGGCCATCAGCCGGTACAGCGCCCCGTCAGCCATGGTGGTGCCCATGGACCGCACCATGGCCGTAGGCACCGCCCTCGGGATCGAACGGCGCCTCGATGGCGGTGACCGTGCCGCCGAGGCCGCGCACCATCTCCTCGACTACATGGTCGGTGCGGATGCGCAGCGCGTCGGGCAGCAGTTGGGTCGGCAGATGCCGGTTGCCGAGATGCCAGGCGATGCGGATCAGCTCCGCCTGGCTGCCGGCGCGGATCTCGACCAGCCGCTCCGGCGCCGCCGAGACCAGGATCAGACCGCCCTCCTCGCCCTTGAGTGCGTCGCCATGGCGCAGATGCGCCGCCTCGGACAGGTCGAGCAGCACCACGGTCCCGGCCTCGCCGTAGAGAACGATGCGGCGGCGGTGGCGGGAATCGTAGTCGAGCACGACCCGGTCGAAGACGGCGGCGGGGTCGAAACCCCCGGCCGGCACGACGGCGGTGAAGCGCTTCATGGCCGGCCTCGAACCGCAGCGTAGGTTGGGTTCGCCAAAGGCGAACCCAACACTCGGGTTGCGTCACCGGCATGTTGGGTTCGCATCCGCGAACCCAACCTACGAACCTTCCCCCTTCTGTCATGCCCGGGCTTGACCCGGACATCCAGGGGCGGCCAGAGC